>SVAY01000013.1 GCA_015059185.1 Erysipelotrichaceae bacterium | reverse complement strand
GTACTTTTAAATTACTTATTTCATTAATGAAAAAGGGGAGTAGTCCCCAAAACTCCCCATTTTAGTGAATAGTGCCTGGCTAAGCCCTTTTTCTTCTTAGATTATTTTCGATTTTTCTTTTTAAAAGAGATATCGCCTCTTCCTACATAGGGGAAGAGAATGATGGCAACGCATGCTAATAACGTTAAAGAGAAAAGATTGACGATTAAATACGCTAATGGACGTGGGAAAGTGGAGAAGAATAATTGAACACCGCTTAAAATAAGAATGAAATAAATAATTACACCAATTGAGATAACGCCAAAGATATAACAGAAGACGATAAATTTAGTGTTAACTGTAGTGTCGTCATCAAATGCTAGAGGCTTAATAAAAGTAGAACCTTTAGTCTTAGAAACAAATGTATTAATGACATCCATCACTAGCATTGCTAATAAGACAAGTAAGCATATAAGAAGAATAATATTGTCTTGGATTGATTCTACTGTTGGGAAAAGCATTGCTGTCCTTACGATAAAATAGATATTGAGTAGTGCTAAGGCAATTAATGCCACAATTAACGAGTTTTGGTATATTTTTAGTTTCATATAGCCTCCAATAGATTAATTATATCTATTATATCAAATAACATTTGATGTAGAATATTAACAATATGAAAAAGATTTTTCTAGCACCTAAGGGTAAAAGAATGCTTGCAAGATTAATTGATTTTTTAATTATGCTTGCCGTCAGTGCAACTGTTTATTTTGCTGCTGTATATCCTAATGTATTTGACGCCAAAAGATTCCAACAAAATAGCGAGGAAGTTGTTGCTCTTTATCAAGATAGTGGTCTATTTGTTACAAATAAAAATGGACAATACGCCGCAAAAAGCAATTTCAAAAGCAATATTACAACTATTGAGAAATTAAGTAATGTTTCTATTAATCTAGACGGAACTGTCGTTGATAACAATAATCTTTTAAAAGATCTATATACTTATTACACCACTGATTTAAACATCAAATATGGTGGCCAAATTAAACTTACTTATGAAACTTTTACCGCTAATATTTTAAAGGTTGGAACTGAAGAAAGTAATATTAGTGAATTTGTTATTGAAGAAGTGGAAGGCATTACTAATTATTCGCTCAAAATGATTGATGATAGTAAGATGACTACCACTTTATCATTCTTCTTAACTGCTTATGAAAATGCTGCTGTTACCGTTGATACTTCTTCTGTTATTAAAACAAGAGTAGATGAATCTAACCAAATGTTAATTAATGTTTTGTTATTAATTATCCCTGTGATTGCAGTAACTTCATTCATTTTTGATGGTTTAGTGCCTTTCTTCTCTCCGTACGGACAAACAATTGGTAAATATATTTTTCATCTAATTGTATTAACTGATCAAGGGCACCGTGTAAAGAAAATTAAGCAATTATTAAGATGGCTTATTTATTTCTTAGAATTAGCGTTTGGCATTGCTACTCTCGGTGGTGGCATTCTTGTTCCATATACAATGTTCTTATTCACCAAGAAAAGACAAGCATTACATGATAAAGTAGCCTCTACTGTCGTAGCGGATGGGAACCGTTCTATCTTCTTTGACTCTATGAAAGAAGAGGCTTATATTACTAATAGATTAAAAGAAAAAGGAATTGATTTAGATGAACCAAGCGATTCGAGTGGAACAAGCTCAGAAGAGTAGAAGATTAATTGCTTTAGTTATCGACTTATTATTGTTAGCGGTAACAACTGTAGCGTTCTACTTCCTCTTTTTATACGCCATCATTGGACCAATGTTCAAATATAACGAAAGAGTTGAAACTGTTAAGCAATGTGAAGTTGAACATGGCCTAGTACTAAGTGACAAAGAAGACTTTGATAAATATGAAACAGTAGTAAAGAAATTTTACTTTGAATATTATCCTGATGAGATAGTGGAAGTCACCAAAAAAGCATATCCAAATGAGACTTATAGTAGCATTACTCACATTTATAATGTGTTTGTCTTAAACCTCCCTTATAATCCTACTCCAGAAGGTGATAAATATAAGGGTGATTTATTCCAATATCAATTAAAGGAAGATGGCACTGTTTTAGTTGATGAAATTGGTGTTCAAAGACCTGATATGTCAGGTTATAACTATGAAAGATACAAGACTGATTTATTTCTTTCAAAATATAACAAAATGACTAACTTTTTGTTTGATTTTGATGAGGCTTATAAAGAAGCCGCCACATATAAAGATAATATACAAATTGCTACAAGGACATGTGCTATTGGTTTAGGTGTAGTTATCCTTAATATCATTGTTCCATTATGCTTCAAAAATGGACAAACTGTTGGTGATAAATCAATGAATATCGCCTATGTTAAAAATAAAGATTCCTTAAAGATAAAACCGTATCAAACTATCGTAAGAGGAGTGTCTTTGTACATCTTTCCTATTATAGGTTTTGCGATAGCAGATAGATATTCAATAATATCATTAATGATATTCCCAGTCTTTGTTTCCATCTTATTAATGTTATTTAGACAATCTAGTAGGGATATACCAGATTTGGTAAGTGGAACAATGGCTGTTGATAAAGAAAACTCTCTTATCTTCAAGAGTATAGGTGAAGCTAGGGTTTATGATAAAAAAGAAGAAAACCAAGTAGTGGAAGATAAAGACTACCTTGAAAAGCTTCAAAACGCATCTCAAATGGACTTATCAACCTCTCGAGACGAAGAGTTTAGAAATAGAGATAAAAGATCCAATAAACAATAGTTATAATAGATTAAACAATCTATATAATTTGACATCGATATGTATGTCGAATTAAAATAATAACAAGCAAAACAATTTTAATTGTTCATAAGGAGACAAGCTATGATTAGAAAAAAGCTTTTTTTAGGCCTTATTGTTCCTACCCTTCTTTTTAGTATGGTCGGATGTGGCGGTTCTAATGGTAGTGGCGATGGTTCTGGTGAAGATATTTCCACTGATTCTAGAGCTGCTGACGATTATGAAAAGTGGATTGATGGCTGGAGTCAAGAGGGGCATGTTTACATGCATTACCTCAGACCAAAAGCCAAATCAACATCTGAATACGATAACTGGGGTATTTGGATTTGGCCAAACTCACCTCAAGATTTAGAGGGTTCATTATGGGGCGCTGTTAATAAAGCATCTGACGCTACCGTTCCACACCCAATGACTCGTGAAAGAATGAAAAACATTGGAGGCAGTGGAAAAGATTATGATGAACACGGTGTTATTTACGATATTGATTTAACTCGTGATGACATTATTGGTGGTAAAAGTGGTAATCCAGTATCATTCGAAGGAGCCACTAAGGTTGGTTTCCTTGTCGCTGATTTAACATCAATGGATGGTACCAAGCACTGGACTAGTGATGGTGGTGCTAACCTCTATATTGAAGATTTCCAATCCCATTGGAGAAGTAGCAGCAAAGCAATGCATTTATTTATCACTCAAGGTGATGCTGCCAACTTTACATATACTTCAGGTGGTGATGTTGAAATCAACCCAACAATTGATGATAAGACCGGACAATATGTGAGTAAAGAATCACGCATTACTGACAAATATGCTAATAAGGTTTCACCAACCTCTACCGACTTTGCTAAGTTAGGTATTGGTTATCAAATCTTCGTTGCTTCATATAGAGATAGTGACGGAAATGGTATGGGTGATATTAGAGGTATTATTGATTCCTTAGATTATTTAAAAGGCCTCAACGTCCAATGTATTTGGTTAACACCTGTATTTAAGTGCGAATCTTACCATGGATATGATACAGTCGATTACTACTCTATCGATGATAAGTTTGGTACTGATGAAGATTTTGCTGAATTATTAACTGAAGCTCATAAAAAAGGAATTAAGATCATTCTTGACTTAGTTCTTAACCATACATCCAAGAACCATACCTGGTATCGTAATTCTCAAAAGGCCGCTGTCAGTAAAGATGAAGCCTTAGGAAAAGATGTTACTTGGAGAAACATCTACCACTGGAAGTTTAAAGGTGAAAAGGTTGACTTCTACAAAAATGGTAGTTATACCCAAGTTACTGTTGAAAACCATCCAGACTGGTATAAAGATGGTGAATCAGATTATTACTACTATGGTAAGTTCGGTTCTGGTATGCCTGAGCTTAACTATGATAATCAAGAAACTAGAGATCTTGTTATTGCTTTAGGTAAATACTGGTTAAAGAAAGGTGTTGATGGCTATCGTCTTGATGCTGTTAAACACATTTATATGAGAGACGAAGTTAAGAGTGCTGGTAATGATGTCATCATTCCTGACGTTGGTCAAAGAACATATTATGATGAAGAACTTAAAAAGAAAGTAACTACAAACTTTGATTATTCTAGCGATATGACTCGTAACGTTGAATTCTGGAAAGAATTCGCATTCGGCCTCAAGAACGAATATAAACAATGCTTCTTAGTTGGTGAAAACTTTGATGGTTATGGTGCTCGTATTGCTCCATATTATCAAGCAATTGATTCTCAATTCGACTTCTCCAACTTCTATCATACTAATGAGTTAATCTATAAGGGCACACCTGCTTTCCATATTAACGATTACGGTGCATTCCAATACACCGAAACTAATAAGTGGTTTGTTGGTAGTGGAACATCCACTGTAAGTGGAATTTCAAATTATCCACAAGGAAAACGCCCAAGCTTTATTAATGGTGCTTATACATCTAACCATGATACTCCAAGAGCTATTAACCACGTTAATGGCGATCTTGCAAAAGTGGATAGCACAAATGCTGCTCAAGTTGGTAAGGCAAAAGTGCATGCCGCTCTCACACTTCTTAACGGTGGATTATCTTGGATTTACTATGGTGATGAACTTGGTATGAGTGGTAATACCGATCAACACGTTAAGAAATATGGAAGCGAAAACAATGAAGACTTATGGTATCGTCAACCATTCAAATGGGGCGATAGCAAGGTTGTAACCGGTTACAAATTTAACGGTTACGTAGTTGAATGGGATGCCAACAATAAGGCTAACGTTAAAGACCAAACAACCCAAGCCAATACTGCTAATAGTATGTACAATTTCTACAAGAAATTAGCCGCAGAAAAAGCTACATGGGGAGCTATTCAATTATTAAGCAGTGGTGATTCCGGAAATAATAAAGTTGCGTACATGGAACTTGGCACCGGAACAACTGTCAAGAAACGTGTTTACGTCAACATTTCTGGTGATACTGTCAACTTCAGTCAAGCTTCCGGTAAAGCAAATTACATTAATGCAGATGGCAGTACTGGTGGTACCGCTGGAACATTAAAACCATACAGTGTTGTGGTTGTTGGATAATAGGAGGGTACACCATGAAAAGCGCTATTAAAAAATTATCTCTCCTCGTTGTTAGCTCTGGCTTATTACTTACATCAGGCATATTAGCTGGAAGTGTTAAACAAGAGGAAAAATTCATCGACCCTATTACGGATTACGCTAAAGAACCAGTAAAGTATCAATTTGCCCCTAAGTATGCTGATGGCGATGAAGATGAACCGGTGGCAGAAGATGTCAGTAAGGTTACTCTTCATTACCACAACGATGATGGTAAATGTGGAGATAGAGCGTTCTACTTATGGACCACAGGTGTTGATGGAAAAGAGTTCTTGGGTACCGTTAAAAACAATGGTAAAGATATGGAACTTGAACTAGACTTTTCTAAGGATGCTTACAAAGCATTGAAAAACAAATTTTCTATTTCTTTAATCATTAAATGTAAAGGAACGTGGAATGGCCAAAGCGAAGATACGGTTATCAAGTGGTCAGATTTTCCACCAAACGAAGATAAAGCAGTGGTGGTTTGGATGGTTCCTGGAATAGGCTCTGCTATTGAATGTTATAAAACCGAAGAGGAAACAAAATCTGATAAGGTTACCGAAACCTATTTTTCCTCATTCAAAAAAATTCATGTTCAATCTACTGCTGTCCCTAACAAAATAAGAATTTATTCTTATGATGCTAAATATCTTGCAATGAGTTCCAGTGCACAAGCCAAGAACAAAGAAACTCGATTATTTAAAGAACTTGATGCACCATCAAATCCAAAGAAATCAGGAAGTGGTGACAATACTAGATACGATTACGATATTGTTCTTAATTACACAGCTCGTGTAAATATCCAATACGTACTAGAAACTGAATATCCTAAGTATGAAGGCAAGGTTCATAGCATCGTTATTCCAATGCACAAATTCTATTCTTATGACGATGCTGCTGAAACAAAAACCAACATTGCTAGATTTGACAAATATTACACTTATGATGGAAATGATTTAGGTGTCACTTATACGCCTGAAAAATCTATCTTTAAAGTTTGGGCACCAACTGCTGGTCTTGTTAGATTAAATATTTATGAAAACGGAACCACTGTGGCCGATGATGCTAAAGATGGTAGTGATAATAAAGAAGATTATTACAGCATGGCTTATATGCAAGGTGGTGTATGGGCATGTGAACTTGAAGGAGATTTAAACGGCAAATATTATACATATACTGTTTATAATTCCTTAGGCAGAAATGAAGTTGTTGACCCATACGCTAAAGCTTGTGGTGCTAATGGTAAGAGAGGTATGATTTTAGACTTCTCAAAAACAAATCCAGAAGGGTGGTCAACCATTGACGGTAAATGGGATGGAAAAGAAGGTTATGACATTGATACTCCTCAACGCTTGTCCATATACGAAGCTCATGTTAGAGATTTAACAATGCACAAGTCTTGGAATGGTAAAAAAACACCAGGCACTTATGCTGCTTATGCTGAAAAAGGTACTAGACTTGCTGGACACAGTGATATAAAAACTGGTTTTGACCATATTGAAGAATTAGGCGTTACTGCTATTCAATTTACTCCAGTATATGATTTTGATAACGTTGAATATTACTGCACTGAAGAACTTGATAGTAATGGAGAACCAATCGAGGGTAAATACAAGACCCTTGTTGGTGCAGAAAACGCTTACAACTGGGGATATAATCCTCTTAACTATAACTGTGTCGAAGGTCAATATTCAGAAGATCCACGTAATGGCGCTACTAGAGTGAAGGAATTCAAAGAGTTGATTTATGCTCTTGCTACAAATAGCAATCATACCAGAACCATAATGGACGTGGTTTACAATCACGTCATGAGTGGACCTAATTCAAACTTCACAAAATTGATGCCACGTTATTATTTCAGATATACTGACAACAACACATATTGGAATAATAAATATGGTAAGGAAAAAGGTGATAAGGATTATATCGAACCAGATCAATATTTCAATGGTTCTGGTTGTAGTAACGAAGTAAAAACCGAAGCCAAGATGATGAGAAAATTCATTGTTGACTCATTATGTTGGTGGGCTAAAGAATATAACGTCAAAGGATTCCGTTTTGACTTAATGGGATTAATTGATGTTGAAACATTAAAATTAGCCGCTAAAGAACTTTATAAGATTGATCCAGACATTTATATGTATGGTGAAGGTTGGACAGGTGATGGTGGTGATGCCCACGTTGACCAATCACTATACAAAGAAAGCAATTCTAAAAGCGATTATAGAATGACATGGGGTGCAAATACATATTGTATTTATAGAGATTTAAAGAAAGCAGCTAATCAAATTTATGTTGGAGCCTTTAATGATGCTGGCAGAAATGGCATTAGAGGTGGTAACGATAGAGGTGGCGGAACAACCAATTTAGGTAGATTGCCAGGTAAAGGCTTTATGTCCGGTGACGTTACTGATGGAAAACATTACAAGTCAAAAGCTATGATGGTAGGTGATAATACTAATGTACCATTTACAAATAACGAAGGAACTGGACAAAAGCCAAAATGGGTTACTGTTAAAGGTGATACCGCTGCTTTACAAACAGTCAACTATGCTGCATGCCACGATAACTACTCATTATTTGATCAATTCAGTGGAACATTAGGTAATGATGATAGCTGCGCAGATAAATCTAAAGCAGCAAATGTAAACGATATTTGCAGAGCCTCTACAGTAACAAATATCTCAGTAATGCTCTCTAATGGTGTTGCATTTATGCAGGGCGGAGATGAGTTGTTTAGAACAAAAGAAGTTAAAACCGATGCTGAAAGAAAAAAGATTAGAGAATTCGAAGACTACGCTTGGATCAATGGTAAAGCGATTGCTCATAATGCTTATATGAGTAGTGACGATACCAATGCTTATGACTGGAATAGAAAATATGAGGTCGAATATTTAGGTAACAAGACTCCGGCTGGTCATGCATTCGGATACTTCACTAATTTATCTTCTGCAATTAAAGAAAGGGCTAACTTAAAATTCAAAGCCTCAGCAAAATTAGATGATGGTAAAAATCCAAACGCATGGAACAATGATGAAACCCACATTTATTACTTCGCCGAAACAGCGGCTTTAGGTAGAGGCATTGCTGTTGTTATTAATGGTAGAACAGGTGTTAATGGTGCTTCCTTTGATAACTCTTACACATATGCAAAAATAGATAATATGTGTGTTGGCGATACTAGCATCACAAGTTCAGGCGCCGCATCTATCGGATGTACTTATGCGATTCTTGTCACCAGACAAAATCCATCGGCTTAGGAGGAAACGACAATGAAAAAGAATTTATTTAAATTATTACCAGTATTACTCCTTGGTTTAACTGCCTGTGGTGGTGGGGGATCATCTAGCAGTGGTGGCGAAGGTAGTAGTGAACTTCCGACAAGCAAAGACGCAATTCTCCTCTTCTATCTAGACTATAACCATGCTGATGCAGAAAATCCTTATTATAAAACTGAATGGTACTTTGGTGTTCCGTTCTCAAAAGAGGATATTGGACTAACTGATCCAACTAATGATAAAGCTGCATCTCCAGAATTTGGAAAATTCCTTGGCTGGAGCATGCATCCAGTTATCGATAGTGAAGATCAACTCTGGAAGTTTGGTGAAGATGTCAAGGTGAAGGACGAAAGAGGCTCATACCTTCAATTATATGGCATCTGGGTCGAAGAATAAGATTCAACAATATTAAGGCGCTGCGGCGCCTTTTTATTGTGGCCTAAACAGAAGAAATGCGTTGCAAACGAAAATGCAACGTATTATATTGCGTTGCATTTCGTATATTAATTAGTTTAATTATTTAGTTTCTTCAGCTTGGCTTTCTAGATGCATCTTTCTTTGATATTTCACTATTTGATAACTGCCTAAGGTGGCGAGGATTAAAGCGGCAATACCTAAGATGATTTCTAGATACATTGGAAGAACTGGATTGATGTTAGGGAAGTCTTGTCCAGCCCAGTTAAGGTAATAGTTATAGATTTCATAATTGAAATATAAAACAAATAAGGAACCAATAATAAAGCCAATAATGCCAAAATAAGTAGTGATTCTATGTTTGGCTAATAAATAGCTCATCACTTTACTTACAAAGACAATACCGATGATACAGCCTACTCCAAAGCAAAGAATCGTACCAGCTAGCATTCCGAAATGACTCCAATCACCTTTTAAGGCCTCTACACCCCAGTTTTTGACGTGATCTATGAGGGGACGGTAAAATCCTATGACAAGCAAGATTAAGGAGCCAGAAAGGCCTGGAACGGTTAAAGCGACTGCCGCAACTGCTCCGACAGGGATAAGAACAAGGTAGAGCCATAAAGGCATAACATCAAATTGAGAATCCATTTTAATATTTGGACCGAGGAAGATGCTTAATACGCCTAAAGAGATAACAAATAAGATACCAATAATAATCACTACCCATTGTTTCTTTGTTGGTTTATGTCCTTTCACCTCATCGGTGATACTTGGAAGGGAACCAAGCAAGAAACCGACAAAGATACTCATTAAGACAAACATCATGTGTTCAAAGGCTAATGAGAATAAATAAATACAAGGTAATAGGGCAATAACTGCACCGAGTAAGATTGGAATTAACACTTTAATTGCATAACCAAATTTCTTCCTAATGTTATTAACAGCATCAATGACTTCTTCATAGACATGGAAAACAACAGCGACTGCTGCTCCACTCACTCCTGGGATAGCGGCGCCTACCCCTATGGCCATACCTGCTAATAATCGTTTAAGAAATTTCATAATTTAATTTTACCGAGAATGCCTTTTAATATAATTAATAGGTTTTTGTCACCTATATATAATAATCTTTTTCTTTTATAGTTAAAACTAATTCAATTGCTTTGTTTATATTCGTCAACTATATAAATCATCAATTGTAATAACATTCACATCACTTTTGATATTTGTTTTTTTCTCTATTCCACTTTTTAAAAATAGATAATAATGGATCTTCATTAATCCCAGTTCTTTACCATTATTTAATAATTCATTCAAATCGTTATTACCGAATAGAGAATTAGTAAATTTGCATTCGCCACATATTGCCTCTTCGTTATTTTTAAACATAACATCAATATCAAATGTCGATCCATCCTTGTGTTTACCAAAATATTTACCATATTCAAGAGGAATGAAACCTAATTCGTTATTTAATGATTTTTCGATAAGGTATTGTTCGCATATTTTTTCAAATTGTAAGCCGACGTAAGACAATAAGTTATCTGAAATGAATTTTTCATAAAATGTTTCAGGATTAACTAATATGTTGAGTATATTTTTCCTTTTATACACAAATCTAAAGTAGAAATTAAAGAAATTGTCTTCTATGTAATAACGATAATCTTTTGCTTTCTTTTTTTGTAATGTATTCACCTTTTTTACCATTTTAAGGTCAACAAGTTTGCTTAGATAAGTAGCCACTTTTGATGAATCCTCATTTAACTTAGTACATATATCATTAAACGTCGTGTTTCCAAGTGAGATGATGTTAAGCATTTCTTTATAGAATGTTGGATCGCGAAAATCATCTTTTAGTAATAAATCTATCTCATCGGCAAGTGTACCGCCTGGTGTTAATATTTGTTTAATTATATTTTCTTTAATAGAAACATTAGGATCAATCGATGCTAGATATTTACCCTTCCCTCCAAAAACAGAATAAGCAATAATTTTTTCTTCACTTGAGTAGTTGCTATAGAATCTAGAAGCATCTTTATAATTGAATTCTTGTAGTTTGATACTTAGATTTCTTCTTCCATACAATGGAGAATTGACATTTAGAATTTCGTTTTCAATTGATGAGATATTTGAGCCACAAACAATCAACAAAACATTTTTATTTTTAAGATTGTTATCTATTTCATTTTGTAATTGAGATGCAAAGGTATTATCGCTTTTGAAGATATAATTTATTTCATCTATACATATCACAAGTTTTCTATTGGTTACTTTGCTATTTAGATAATTAAAGCATGATTTCCATGAATCTAGTTGAACATTATAATTTTCTGGGAACACATCTAATATAGCGTCTTTAAATGCTTCAATAGATAATTTGCTGCTATTTTCAATTGCTTGGAAAGCGATTATGTCGGTGTTTAATGATTGGAGAAAGTGCTGTAGAAGAAATGATTTACCAACTCTCCTCCTTCCATAAAGAACAACCATTTTAAAGCCATTATAATCATAATTATCTTTTAAGATTTTTAATTCTTTTTCTCGGCCAATAAACATATATATCTCCTTTACTAAATCGTAATTTACTAAATTGTGATTTACTAAAATTATACATTATTAATGTAATTGTTCAATAATGTTTTTTTCATTCAATAAGAAAGGCCCGGTTTTCACCGAGCCCAATTAACTAGATAGTTAACTATTTCTTTAAGTTAGGATATCTTTCTCTATCAGCGACATAAGAGGTGTGTAATAATTCTTCACTCTTTTCGCTTAATGGTGCACCTAAGAAATCATCATAGAGTTTCTTGATGTCTGGGTTATTGTGAGATTGACGTAAGACTTGTCTTTCGTCTTCACTGTATAAGACGGAAGCACGTTTTGCTCTATATGTTTCTCTAATATCATCATCTTCGTTTGGTAATAAGAGAGGTTTAACATATGGTTGACCGCCACCATTGATACAGCCACCTGGGCAGCACATGATTTCAATGAAGTGATATGGAGATTTACCTTCTTTAATTTGATCAAGAAGTTTCTTAGCTTCTCTCATACCAGAGGCAACAGCCACTCTTACTTTCGTACCGTTGATATCAATTTCAGCATCTTTAATATCATTAAAGCCACGGACTTGTTCAAACTTGATAGCTTCGTGTTCTTTACCGGTTAATGCAAAGTAAGCGGTTCTAAGAGCAGCTTCCATAACACCACCAGTGACACCGAAGATAACACCAGCACCAGAATATTGACCGAGTAAGTCTTGATCCCAT
Source organism: Erysipelotrichaceae bacterium (assembly GCA_015059185.1). Classification (GTDB taxonomy): domain Bacteria; phylum Bacillota_I; class Bacilli_A; order RFN20; family CAG-826; genus SIG220. Next base: position 30,384 of record SVAY01000013.1, on the reverse strand, counting down.
TCTTCATCTTCTGGAAGTCTATTCCAAGCGATACCAGCACGTTTAATCATCTTAGCGATTTCTCTAGTGGTTAAAACAGCATCAACATCTTGCCAAGTATCTGTACCTTGATCCTTACGGGTCTTCTCATATTTTTTAGCAGTACATGGCATGATGGAGACAACGAAGATGTCTTCAGCCTTTAAGCCATGCTTTTCTGCGAAATATGTTTTAGTAATGGCACCTTGCATTTGGTGTGGGGACTTACATGTAGAAACATTTGGAATAAGTTCTGGATAGAAGAATTCCATATAGTTAATCCAACCTGGTGAACAGGAAGTGATTTGTGGTAAGACGCCCTTGTTATTCATTCTATGGAGTAGTTCGTTAGCTTCTTCCATGATGGTTAAGTCAGCACCGAAGTTGACGTCGAAGATTCTATAGAATCCAAGTCTACGTAAGGCAGCGATCATCTTCTTAGTACCGTTTGTACCAATCTTTTCGCCGAATTCTTCAGCGATAGCGCTTCTTACGGCTGGAGCAACTTGGCAGACAACTTTCTTACCGGCTTTAATAGCAGCGTCGACTTTTTCAATTTCGCTTTGTTCCATTAAAGCACCTGTTGGACAGACGAGAACGCATTGTCCACATTGTAAACATGGAGATTCAGCAAAGCTTCTATTTTGGGCTGGAGCAACGATGGTCTTGAATCCTCTTTTTTCAAATCCTAAGATACCGATGCCTTGCGCTTTCTTACAAGCTTCGATACATCTACCACATAAAATACATTTAGCGGTGTTTCTTTTAATACCAGGAGCGAGTTCATCAACTGTTGGTTCAGTCATGCTACCTTGGTATTTGCCGTCTCTTGCACCGACGAGTTCAGCAACTTTAAGTAATTCACAATGTCCTTCTTTTTCACATTGTAAACAGTTCTTTTGGTGATTACTTAAGAGTAATTCAACACTTGTTCTTCTTGCTTCTAAAGCGCGTTGAGAGGAGATGGAGATTTCCATTCCTTCATTGACTGGATAGACACATGAAGCAACTAAGCCTCTTGCACCTTTAACTTCCACTAAGCAGACTCTGCAGCTAGCGAGTGAACATTCACCTTTGTTCCATGAACATAAGGAAGGAATGATATATCCACATTTTCTACAAGCTTCTAAGACTGTTAAGGAACTATCAACTTGGTAATCTTTACCTTCAATTTTGATATTGACTAATGACATATCTATTTCCTCCTTTATCTCTTTTCAATGGCACCAAAGCGGCAGTTAGAAATACAAGCGCCACACTTGATACATTTTTTAGTATTAATTTCATGGACGAACATGTTTGGTCTACCATTGGCAGTTGGTTTATCAGTTTTAGTGATACATTGAACTGGGCAGTTACGTGCACATAATCCACATCCGATACATTTTTCAGGCATAATGTGATATTCCATCATGCTCTTACAGACGTGAGCAGGACACTTATGGTCTCTTACGTGAGCAATATATTCTTCTGGGAAGTTAGTCATTGTTGAGATGACTGGGTTAGCAGCGGTTTGACCTAAAGCACATAAGGAATTAGTCTTAGTTGCATTGGCTAATTCTTTTAAGTCTTCGAGATCTTGTTCTTCGCCCTTACCATTACAGATCTTTGTTAAGATTTCGAGCATCCTCTTGGTACCGATACGACATGGAGTACATTTACCACAGCTTTCGTCACAGATGAATTCCATATAGAATTTCGCGACGTCGACCATACAGTTATCTTCATCCATAACAATCGCACCGCCAGAACCCATCATTGAGCCTCTTGCAACGAGTGTATCGAAGTCGATTTCAGTATCGAGATCTTTTTCAGTTAAACATCCACCGGATGGACCACCGGTTTGGATGGCTTTGAACTTTTTATTACCTGGGATACCGCCACCGATATCAAAGATAAGTTCTCTTAATGTAGTACCCATTGGTACTTCAACTAAACCAACGTTATTAACTTTACCACCTAAAGCGAACACTTTTGTTCCCTTAGATTTTTCAGTACCCATAGTGGCGAATTTAGCAGCACCTTCTCTAAGGATATATGGGATGTTAGCTAATGTTTCAACGTTATTGACGATGGTTGGTTTGCCCCATAAGCCTTTGACGGCTGGGAATGGAGGTCTTGGACGTGGCATACCACGTTTACCTTCAATGGAGTTGAGAAGTGCAGTTTCTTCACCACACACGAAAGCGCCAGCACCTTCTCTAATATGACATCTAAATGAGAAACCGGAACCTAAGATGTTATCACCTAATAAGCCAATTTCTTCAAGTTCTCTAATAGCGATTCTTAATCTTTGAACAGCGATTGGGTATTCAGCACGGACATAGAAGTAACCGTTCTTTGCTCCGATAGCGTATCCAGCAATCATCATACCTTCGATAACACCGACTGGGTTACCTTCAAGGATAGAACGATCCATGAATGCGCCTGGGTCACCTTCGTCACCATTACAGACAACATATTTTTCTTCGTTTTGTTGGGCTAATGCGAATTGCCATTTTCTTCCGGTTGGGAATCCGCCGCCGCCTCTACCACGAATGCCACTGGCTAATACTTCATCAACAACTTCTTGTTGAGACATATGTAATGCTTTTCTTAATCCTTGGAAAGCACCATAGCCTAAAGCTTCTTCAATCTTTTCTGGGTTGATAAAGCTACATCCATGTAAAGCGATACGAACTTGTTTTTTATAGAATTCGATATCTTCTTGTTTTTCAACTTTTTGATGTGTTTGAGGATCAACATAGAGGAGGTCTTCAATACAGTTGCCATTGATAACATCTTCTTCAATGATTCTTTCAACATCGCTTAATTTAACCATTCTATATAATCTATCTTCTGGGAAGACCTTAACGAATGGTCCTTGGCTACAGAAACCAAAGCAGCCAACTTTGTTGACTTCTGCTCTATCTTCTAAGCCTTTTTCTTTAATAAGTTCTTGGAGTTTTTCTAAGATTTCACCTGAGTGGGAGGATAAACATCCTGTACCTCCACAGACAACGAGGTGTTTCTTTCCATCTTTTCCAGAGAACTTTTCACCTAATCTTTTTTGGTATTGAGCAGTTAATTCTTCGAGTCTTTGTTCAGTTGTGATCTTTTCCATTATTGAGCTGCTCCTTCTTTGTATTCGTTGATGATACTTTGTACCTTATTAACTTCAACTTTTGGATAAACCTTTCCATTAATTGAAATAGCTGGTGCGATACCACACGCACCGATACAACGTAATGCATCTAATGTGAATAAGCCATCTGCAGTAGTTTCACCTGGTTTGATACCAAGTAATTCTGAGAACTTATCCATAACGAGTTGGCTACCTTTAACGTAGCAAGCGGTACCTAAACAGACACCGATAACATTCTTTCCTTTTGGTGTAAGGGAGAATAATGAATAGAAAGTAACAACACCATATATTTCTGCAACTGGAATATTGAGTTGTTCACTGACTAATTCTTGTACTTCCAAAGGAATATAACCATATTCTCTTTGAATGGCCTCTAAAATCATCATCAATGGAGTTTCTTCGTCTTTATATCTATTGACGATATCGGTGATGGTTTTAACGGCGTGTGCTTGTAATTTTGCCATATATGACCTCCAAGTAGTTAAAAATATTATAATTTTCTAATTATTATATTTCAATGAATTGTTACACAACTCATGCTTTGTTGAAAAGGCCAAACATTGTAGAATAAGAAACATGAAGTTTATTAAGAATCATCTAAAGCTTACTATCAAACTTTCTATCATCATTTTATTGGTGATTATCTTAGTGCTTTTTATCTTATTAAAAATGAATAAAGGGATAGCGGAGTGGTGGACAACTCATTTTGTTAAAGGTTATCTTAATTTCTTTGGTCACATCACAAAATATGTTCCATTCTCTATTACTGAAATAGTGATGATGGGAGTGATAATTTTATCAATTCTATTTCTATTATTTTGTCTTATCTACTTATTCAAGAAAAAGTTTAATAAATCATTACATAGTGCTTTGAATCTTACTTTAACATTATTAACTGTAGTAACCTTATATCAAATAACTGCAGAAATGGCGTATAATCGTGAACCTGTAAATGTTCCTTTATACGAGAATAAGGTAGAAAAAACGGAATTTCGCAAGGTTATTGAGCATTATATTATAGATTTGAATGAATGTTGTGATCACTTGGAATTTAAAAGTGATGGAGATTTAATTGAACCTCTTTCTCATCAAGAATTAAATAGATTATTAGAAGAAGAATATAAGAAATATCCAGGTGAATATTTATTAAATTTTTCTACTTTTGCTAAACCGATGGCGACTAGTTTTATCTATCGTGAATTCCATATTACTGGAGTGACTTTTATGCCGACTGCGGAAGCTAATGTTAATACGATGAATGTGAGTAGTGGGAAGCCATTTACTTACGCTCATGAATTAGCACATACAAAAGGTGCAATGAGAGAAGAGGATGCTGATCTAATTGCAAGTTATATTACACTCAACAGTGATTCTTATTATTTAAGATATAGTGGTTACTATTATACGATTGGTTCTCTACTTAATCTTGCGAGGTATACAGGTAATGAGTCTGACTACCAAGAAGTAGTGAATATGATTGATTCTAGGTTCTTGCTTAATAACAAGTTTTGTAATGAATATTGGTCTAAACATAACTCATGGGCCAACTTCGCTAATTGGTGGAATAATTTATACCTCAAAATAAGTGGCGAGAAGGACGGAACGGATAGTTATGGTGATGACACTCCTACCATCGACCCTTCTAAACAAGAGATTACTTCTTTCTCTAGTTATCAAAAACTCTATTTTTATTTTTACTATCAAAACTTATAATGACAACCTAACTAAACTTAATGTTTATGTTAAGTGTTATTTATGGGTATAATAAGCGCATATGAAAGATTTTTATTTAGAAGTTAAACACATCGACAAACAAACCGGTGCACGTTATAGTGTGCTTCACACTCCTCATGGAGATGTAGAATTACCTGCTTTTATGCCTGTTGGTACTTTAGCAACAGTAAAAGGTTTATCCCCAGAAGAACTTAAAGAGATGGGGGCAGGAACAATATTAAGCAATACCTATCACCTTTCTATTAGACCAGGAGCAGATTTAGTCGCGAAAGCCGGTGGCTTACATAAATTTATGAATTATGATCGTCCTATTCTTACTGATTCAGGAGGATTCCAAGTCTTCTCTTTAGGTGAACTAAGAAAGATTACTGAAGAAGGTGTGCATTTTAAAAATCATCTTAATGGAGATAAGTTATTTTTCTCTCCAGAAGTGAGTATTGATATACAAGAAAAACTCGGTGCGGATATCATTATGTCTTTTGATGAATGTATGCCTTATCCAGTGAGTTATGAATACGCGAAAAAATCAATGGAAAGGACTTTAAGATGGGCGGCGAGAGGTAAAGCAGCTCATAAACGTGAAGACCAAGCTTTATTTGGTATTGTTCAAGGTGGAGAATTCACTGATTTACGTGAAGAATGCGCAAAAAAGCTTGTAGAAATGGACTTTCCTGGTTATTCCATTGGTGGAACTAGTATTGGTGAACCTAAAGATGTTTGCTTTAAAATGGTCGCAGATGCAGTGAGATATTTGCCACCTGAAAAACCACGTTATTTAATGGGTGTAGGTTCTTTAGATTATTTGCTTGAAGGAACAGCTTTAGGTGTTGATATGTTTGACTGTGTTCTTCCTACTAGACTTGCTAGACATGGAGCACTTATGACACATCGAGGTAGAGTAAATATTCGTGATGCAAAATATAAAGAAGATTTCTCACCTTTAGATCCAGAATGTGATTGCTACTGCTGTAAGAATTATACAAAAGCTTATCTTAGACATTTATATGTATGTGATGAGATATTTGGTAAGAGACTCTTATCTATCCATAATGTGAGATTCCTTATTTCAATTATGGAAGGTGCGAGAAAAGCTATCCAAGAAGACCGCTTTGGTGATTATAAAAAAGAAGTACTAGAAGCATTTGGAGATAAAAGAGGTTTCTAATTATGCAATACGAAGAAGTTAGCTGGTTTTCATCACGTGTTAACCGCGATATGCGTGTTAAGATATATGGCCATTATGGAGTTCCTATTATTTGTTTCCCATGCCAAGATAAACAAAGTGATGATTTTGCTAATAACGGCATGATTGATACATTAAGTGACTATATTGAAAACGGACAGATCAAATTATATTGCTTAGATAGTAATGACGATGAAACAGTGAGTTATCAAGGTTGGGATAAAGCTTATTCCACATTGATGCTTACTAGATATCATGAATATGTGGTGGAAGAAGTGCTTCCATTTGTATATGACAAACAAGGTGGATGGTGCTTACCTTATCTATTTGGCATGAGTATGGGTGCAAGTCACGCGGCTATCAACTTCTTTAGAAGACCTGATTTATTTGCAGGCTTTCTTGCTTTAAGTGGAAATTACGATATGTCGCATTTCTTCCCTGATTATTTTGACTATAACGCTTATATGAATTCTCCAGTTCATTTCCTTGCTAATATGCCACTTAACCATCCTTGGATTAATGAATATAACAAACGTAAGATGATTGTAGTTGTTGGAAGTGGCGCTTGGGAACATCTAGTTGCCTATTCTAACTATTGGCTTAAAGATGTGACTGATTCTAAGGGTATACACGTTTGGTATAACTTCTGGGATGGTAACAGCGTCCATGATTGGAGTAGCTGGAAATACCAAGTTCGATATTTTATTAACGAATTCTTAAATTAATTATGAAAGTAGATTTATTTGATTTTTATTTACCAGAAGAGCTCATTGCTCAAAAACCAAGCGAGAAAAGAGATCATTCTCGCCTTTTAGCGGTCAACAAAACCTCTAAAACATATGAAGATAAACATTTCTACGATATCCTTGATTATCTTAAGCCAGGTGATGTTTTAGTAAGAAATAACACGAAAGTTATACCTGCTAGATTAATCGGTATTAAAGAAGTGACTGGTGCGCATTGTGAAGTACTTTTGCTTAAACAACTTGAGGGTGATAAATGGGAATGCTTATGTAAGCCTGCTAAATCTCTTAAGGTCGGCGCAATCGTTGATTTTGGAGACGGTAAACTCAAAGCGAGATGTTTAGAAGAAAAAGATGAAGGTATAAGAATATTTGAATTTATCTATGAAGGTATATTCCTTGAAGTTCTTGATTCATTAGGCAAGATGCCTCTTCCTCCTTATATTAGAGAGCAACTAGTTACTAATGATAGATATCAAACAGTATACGCAAAATATGAAGGGAGTGCGGCCGCTCCTACAGCAGGCTTCCATTTCACTCCTGAACTTAATGAAAAGATATTAGCAAAAGGTGTGAAGATATTAGAGGTTACTCTTCATATTGGTTTAGGTACATTTAGACCTGTTAAAGTTGATGACACAGATGACCATGTTATGCATAGTGAAGTCTATGAAATAACTAGTGATGTAGCAAAACAACTTAACGAAGAAAAACAAAAAGGTAGTAGGATAATTGCAGTAGGTACAACATCCATTAGAACTTTAGAAGCTAACTATACGAAATATGGTGAGTTTAAAGCAACGAGAGAAGCCACTAATATCTTTATTCAACCTGGCTATACTTTTAAAGCGGTTGACGCAGTGATTACTAACTTCCATTTACCTAAGTCTACCTTAATAATGTTAGTATCAAGTTTTATGGGTAGAGAATTTACTTTAGAATGTTATAAACACGCAGTAGATAATAAATATAGATTCTTTAGTTTTGGGGATGCAATGTTCATCTATGGAGAATAGGAAAAATTATCAAAAAATACTGCAAAATACCATAAATTCTTTGCAAAAAACCGATAAAAAACCAAAATTATTGCTTCATGTTTGCTGTGGTCCATGTTCCACAATTCCACTCAGACAACTTAGTGATAAATTTGATATAACTTTAATATTTAATAATTCTAATATTTATCCTAAGGAAGAACACGATAGAAGATATCAAGAATTACTAAAGTTTTTAGAGCACAACTATCCTCATATCAAAGTTAAATATTTTGATTATGATAATGATAAATATAATAAAGAAATATTAGATCCATATGGTGATATGCCAGAAGGTCATGAAAGATGTAGAGCGTGTTTTAGGTATAGGTTAAATGAAGGATTTAAATACGCTAGTGAAAATGGCTTTGAATATTATGGCACAGTGATGACGATATCTCGCTATAAAAACGCTCAAGACATTAATAAGATTGGTGAAGAATTAGAGAAACAATATCCTAATGTTAAATGGCTATATGCTGACTTTAAAAAGAATAACGGATATGAAGATTCTTTGATCATCATTAGAGAGAACGAGATGTATTTCCAAGAATATTGTGGATGTATTTATTCATATAATCGTTATCAAGCAAAAAATAAATAACTTTTCTTTTGCATCATTGTAATTTGGCTCTTATCATAAAGGCGACAGGAGCTTTTTATTTATGGCGGATAGAGTTAGTATCGGTACAAGAGACATATCAAAAAGAGCGTTATATGGTACTCAAATAAGTTTATTAATATTCGGAGTATTCTTCGTTAGTGATCTTTTTTATTATTTGATTAGAAGAACTACCTTTGGTCTAGTAGCCTTAATTATTTCTTCTGTATTACTTGGACTCACATTGATTGGATTAATGTTTTCTTATTCAAATTATCGTACTAACAAAAAGAGTGGAGCGAGACCACTTATTGAATATGATGAATCTAAACATTCTTTTGTTGTTTATGACCTTTTATCCAATAAAGAAATAGTAATACCTGACGACAAATTAGTAGAGATCATGTTCCCTACTAAGGATGTCGGAGTAGTAAATATCAACTATATCAACGAGAAGGGCAAAAAGACCTTTGCAAGCATTGGTATTGGCAGGAAGTCTGAAGAAAGTGAAATCAGGAATCTTATCAATCGATATAGCAAAGTAAAGATATAAAAACATATACCATTGAAGCAGCCATTGTGCTGTTTTTTTAATGCAATATTTGATAAGCAAAAAATAATTTTAAAGTTATCCCAATATTTATATTATATATTTCTATTTACTTAATACTTTGTACTAATTAAATATAAATATAGGGATGATTTTTCCCGTATAAATTATTCATTGATTTGCATATGATTTTTTCGTACTATTTTCACACGACAAAGCAAAGTCGTTAAAACTCGGAACGGAATACCTCTAAAACTATTGAACAAATAGAAAGGAGGTACATCTGCAATGAAAGATGATTCTAAAGAGTTGATAAAGCTTTTAAAAATCGCTCTCATCTGCCTTCTAATTTGCCTTTTAGGATTTCTAAATGGATAAAAAAAGAAGTCTCTAACTTGCCCTAACCATTAAGTAGTTTGAGAGGCTCCGTTCTTCTGGTTATATTGTAGCATATATTCGTGGCAATGCTATAATAAATTTGCTAGCGGCGGAGAACCAGTGTGCGACCATGACGCATCTCTTCGGAGATGGATGCAGCGATCCAGAATGTTAACTGCTCTGGCTAGCAAACAATTATTGACTCAAAATCGAGTCATTTTTTTATTGCTTCAAAATGATAGAAAAAATACAAAAATTTTTGAATGTTGACGTTTTTTAAGCGCGAATAAGAATCGTCAATTTTAGGTGACAATTTGCCCATAATCACGCATATTAAATTATTTTTTAATAAAATTGTTGACACGCTCACACGTATAAGAGTATATTTTTAACGTTGACGCGCTACGATGAAAACAGAGGTTGCGGACACACCCATAAACGTTGTCATGACGGTGTTGTTCGGGAATTCGGTTGGAGTAGTTAAGTCAAAACATGAAAATGATAAAAGGAGGAAAGTTCATGGCAAAAGCAACCAAGATTAGGGTTCGCCTCAAGGCTTATGATCACGCTAGCTTAGATGCAAGCGCAGCTAAGATTGTAGCCGCCGCGAAAAAGACTGGTGCGACCGTTGTGGGTCCTGTACCACTCCCTACAGAAAAACAAGTCTTTACGATTTTAAGAGCTGTCCACAAGTACAAAGATTCTCGTGAACAATTCGAAATCAGAACACACAAGCGTATCATCGATATCAGCAATCCTAGAAAAGAAACTATGGATGCACTTAAAAACTTAGATTTACCTGCTGGCGTTGATATCGTCATCAAACTTTAAGGAGGTAAGACCAGATGAAAGCATTATTAGGCCGTAAGATTGGCATGACTCAAGTCTTTGCTGAAGATGGCACAATGTACCCAGTTACAGTTGTTGAAGTCTTACCAAACGTTGTTACACAAGTTAAAACCGTTGAAAAAGATGGTTATGTAGCAGTCCAAGTCGGATACGAAGACAAAAAAGAATCTCGTGCTAACAAAGCAGAGAAAGGTATTGCTAAGAAAGCTAATACCAATCCACATTACGTCTCCAAAGAATTAAGAGGAGATGAAATGAGTGGATATAAGCTCGGTGACAAGATCACATGTGGCTTATTCAAAAAAGGTGATATCGTCGATGTCATCGGAACAAGTAAAGGTAAAGGATATTCCGGTACCATTAAGAGATGGAACATGATCATTGGTCCAAAAGGCCACGGATCTGGTTACCATAGAGGACAAGGTTCCTTCGCTAACCAAGGTCGTTACAACCATGGTGTTATGCCAGGAAAACACATGTCAGGTCATCACGGTAATAAACAAGTGACCTTACTCAATGTCCAAATCGTTGATGTGAATGAAGAGAAAGGATACATCCTCATTAAGGGCGGTATTCCTGGACAAACAAAAGCGATCGTTACCGTTCGTAGCCACATCAAAACCGTCAAGAACGAAAAAGCGATGAAGAACTTAATCGTTCGTGAACAACCTGTTGAAGCTGAACCAGTTAAGGAAGCAGCTCCAGTAGAAGAAAAGGTAGTTGAAGCTCCAGTTAATGAAGCTCCAGCTCAAGAAGTCAAAGAAGCTCCAGAAGCTCCTAAGGCTGAATAAGAAAGTGGAGGTAAAGTCGTATGGCAGAAAAGAAATCCGTCAGTGTTAAAGTCCTTAACATGGCTGGCGAAGAAGTCTCAAAGCTCAGCTTAGACGCCAAAGTCTTCGCAGTTGAACCTCACACTCAAGCAATGTTCAATGCTGTCCAAGTCGAACAAGCTAATAGTAGACAAGGCACAGCTAAAACTAAAGTCCGTCACGAAGTGAGTGGTGGCGGTAAGAAACCATGGAGACAAAAAGGAACAGGTCGTGCCCGTGCAGGTACAACTAGATCTCCAATCTGGGTTGGCGGTGGTACCGTCTTCGGACCAGATGGAAATCAAAACTGGAAGATCTCCCAAAACAAAAAGGAATATGCCTTAGCAAAGAAGAGTGCCCTCTCTCTTAAAGTTAAAGAAGGCCTCGTCGTTGTTGATAGCATCGCCTTCAGCGGTAAGAAGACAAAGGATTGCACCAAATTCTTAAGCGCTGTAAAAGCACAAAACAAAGTCTTAATGGTCGTCAATGAAATTGATGAAAATACATTCGCCTCAGTCCGTAACTTAGGCTGGGTCAAATTAGTAAGTAGCGATAATGTGAGCGTCCTCGATGTCCTCAATAGCGATTACTTAGTAATGAGCGTTGATGCCGTTAAGAAAGTTGAGGAGGAATTAAAGTAATATGGCTAAGAAGAAAACCGAAGAGTCACAAGTTGTAAAACATAACTTCTCAAAACCAACCGAAAGAGACTTTGCAGTCATCAAGCAACCAAGAATCACTGAGAAATCAATGAGCTTAATGCAAGATCAAAACAAAGTTACTGTGGAAGTCGCCGCTGACGCTAACAAGACCGAAGTCAAACTTGCCTTCGAAAGAATCTTCCAAGTGAAGGTCGTTGATGTCAAGATTGCTAACGTTAGAAGCAAATCCACAACTAGAGGTACCCGTTATAAAGGTGCTATCTCTGGATACAAGAAAGCCATTGTCACCATCGCAGAAGGTGAAGCAATTGACTTATTCAAGGACTAACTTATAGTTAGGGCCAAATTATAGGAGGAAGACAAAATGTCTATTAGAACCTACAAGCCTACTAGTGCAAGTAGAAGAAACATGACCAACTCGACATTTGAAGAAATTACAACAAGCACTCCTGAAAAAAGTTTATTAGTCTCATTATCCAAGAGTGGTGGTAGAAATAACCAAGGCGTTATTACCTGCCGTCACATTGGTGGAGGTCATAAGCGTAAATATCGTATTATCGACTTCAAGAGAAACAAGGACAATATCCCAGCTGTTGTAAAAACAATCGAGTATGATCCAAACCGTAACGCCAATATATGCTTAGTTGCATATGCGGATGGCGAAAAGCGTTACATCCTTGCTCCAAAGGATATCCACGTTGGAGATAAGATTGTTAGTGGAGAAGCAGTTGATATCGTCATTGGTAACTCCATGAAACTCAAAAACATTCCTGAAGGTACCTTCATTCACAATATTGAACTTACTCCAGGAAAAGGTGGCCAACTCTGTAGAGCAGCCGGTGCTAGCGCCCAACACTTAGGTGTTGATGGAAGATACGTTAGCGTGAGACTCGCTAGTGGCGAAATGAGAAAGATTCTCGCTGAATGTAGAGCTACCGTTGGTATCGTGGGTAACGATGAATATAACTTAATTAATAAAGGAAAAGCTGGTAAGACCCGTTGGGCAGGCGTGAGACCAACCGTCAGAGGTAGTGTCATGAACCCTAACGATCACCCACACGGTGGTGGTGAAGGTAAGTCACCAGTTGGACGTGATGCTCCACGTACCCCATGGGGTAAGAGAGCGCTCGGTGTGAAGACAAGAAACACCAAGAAACCATCTTCTAAATTAATGATTAGAAGAATTAACGACAGATAAGGAGGTATAGAAAATGGCAAGAAGTTTGAAAAAAGGCGCATTCTGTGATGAACACTTAATGAAAAAAGTCGAAGCATTAAATGCTGCTAACAAAAAAGAAATCATTAAAACTTGGTCTAGAAGATCAACAATCTATCCTGCATTCGTTGGACATACCTTTGCAGTCTATAACGGACGTGAACACATCTCAGTCTATGTGACTGATGATATGGTCGGTCACAAACTCGGTGAATTCTCTCCAACCAGAAAATACACCGGACACACTGGCCACACTGCTGAAGATAAAGCAGCAGCGGCTGGTAAATAATAGGAGGAAGATAAATGGCTACTAAAGAAAAGAAAGTCACTGCTGAAACACCAGTAGAAGAAGCTCCTAAAAAAGAAAAGAAAGCTAAAAAGGAAAAAGAAGCTCCTGCTAAGCCAGTAAAACCAGCTCCAACTGAAGCTCGTGCCACTGCTCTTAACGTGAGAGTCACTCCTCGTAAAGCACGCTTAGTCCTCGACTTAGTGAGAGGTAAAGACGTCAAAGTTGCCTTAGGTATCTTAGCTAACGTCAATAAGAGTGCTGCTGAACCAGTCAGCAAAGTCATCAGAAGTGCTACTGCTAATGCAGTCAACAACTTCGGAATGGATGAAAATAGCTTATATATCGCTAGTATCTGGGCTAACGATGGTATGAGAATCAAACGTTACCTTCCACGTGCGAAGGGTAGCGCATCCGGATTAGTTAAAAGAAGTTCACACATCACATGTGTTGTGAAGATGAGATAGGAGAAAGACCATGGGACAAAAAGTTAATCCAGTAGGAATGAGAGTCGGTGTCAATCGTGATTGGACTTCACGTTGGTACGCGAACGATCAAGAATACCATGTCTTCTTAAATCAAGACATCAAAATCAGAAAACTTCTTACTAACGAATGTAAAGAAGCTCAATTATCACACATTGATATTGAAAGAAATAAGACCGACAACATCGTGAACATCGCCATCTTCGTTGTGAGAGTCTCTCTCATCGTTGGAGAAAACGGCGCTAACGTCATGAAGCTCAAAGAGAAAGTTGCAAAGCTTCTCCCAGCCGGTACTGAAATCAAGATCAGTGTTGTCGAAGTGAAAAACCCAGACTTAGATGCTAATATCGTTGCTTATAGCATCGCTAAACAATTAGAAGAAAGAGCAAGTTTCAGAACTGCCCAAAAGAAAGCTATCCAAAGAGTCCGTAAGGCTGGCGCTAAAGGCTGCCGTACCGTCGTCTCTGGTAGACTTGGCGGAGCAGATATTGCTAGAAGCGAAGGTTATAAAGAAGGTATCATCCCTCTTCATACACTCCGTAGTGATATCGACTATGCCGTCGCTGAAGCCGCCACTCAATATGGCCGCTTAGGCGTTAAGGTGTGGATCTGCCGTGGTGAAATCCGTCCTGAACTCGCTTCTAAAGATGAAAAAGGAGAATAGATAGTATGTTACAACCAAAAAGAACAAAATATCGTCGTCCTCACATCATTAGATATGAAGGTAAGGCTACAGCCGGCACAAAAGTAGATTTCGGTGAATATGGTCTTCAAGCCCTCGAAGGTGCTTGGATCACCACAAGACAAATCGAAGCTGCCCGTATCGTCTTATCCAGATATACCAAAAGAGGTGGACAGATTTGGATTAGAATCTTCCCACAACTCGCCAAAACCAAGAAACCAGCCGAAGTTCGTATGGGTTCTGGTAAAGGTAGCCCAGAGGATTGGGTGGCAGTTGTCCAACAAGGTAGAGTGATGTTTGAAATCGCTGGAGTTGATCCAGAAATCGAAAAAGAAGCTCTTAGACTTGCTGCTTATAAACTCCCAATCAAATGTAAAGTTGTTAAGAAAGGAGAGTAGTTGCTATGAAAATTAATGAAGTCCGTGAATTGAGTGTAGCTGAATTAAAAGAAAAGCTCTACTCACTTAAAGAACAATTATTCGAACTCCGTAGAAAGAAAGCTGTCGGAGCACTCGAAAGAGGTGAAGATGTCATCACCGTGAGAAGAGACATCGCTAGAGTCAACTTAGTTCTTAGAGAAAAAGAATTAAGTGAAAAGAAATAAGGAGGACAGGCTAGATGGAAAGAAATACTCGTATGAGCATCCAAGGCGTCGTTACAAGTAATAAAAACGATAAGACCATTGTTGTCCTTGTTGAAACCCACAAGAAACACGCGAAATATGGTAAGCGCGTGAAATATGGTAAAAAGTATTACGCGCACGATGAGAATAACGAAGCCAAAGTTGGTGATACCGTCACCATCATGGGCTGCCGTAAACTCAGTGCCACCAAACGTTTCAGACTTGTCAGTATAGATAAGAAAGCTGAAATGACAATTAAAGAAGCTGAAGCTGAACTCAAAGAAGAAGTCTTAGAAGCTGAAGCTAAAATGGAAGAAAAAGTAGCAGAACCTTCAAATGAAGAAGCTGCTGCTAGTAAGGATGAAGCAAAAGCCGAAGCCAAAAAGGAGGAAGAATAAATGATCCAAAAGGAAACAAACCTAGTCGTTGCTGATAATAGTGGCGCTAGAAGCGTAAGAGCATTCAACCTCTATGGTGGAAGTAAGAGAAAATCCTCTTCCATCGGTGATGTCATCTTAGCAGCTGTGAAAGATGCCATCCCAAATGGTAAGGTCAAGAAAGGTGATGTTGTCAAATGCGTCATCGTCCGTACCAAGAAATCTATCCAAAGAGCAGATGGTAGTAGCATCGCCTTCGATGACAACGCTGTTGTCCTCATCAACGATGACTTCGCACCAGTCGGAACCCGTGTCTTTGGTCCAGTCGCACGTGAATTACGTGAAAAGGGAGTAGAAGGATTTATGAAAATCGTTTCTTTAGCTCCTGAAGTGTTATAAGGAGGACAAACCATGAACTTTGTTAAAGGTGATAAGGTCATCGTTATCAGCGGTAAAGATAAAGGCAAAACCGGAACAATTCAAAAGGTTGATCCAAGAAGCAATCATGTCGTCGTTGAAAACGTCAATGTCCGTAAGAAACACAAAAAACCAACTCAACAAAATCCAGAAGGTAGCATCTTAGAGATCTACGCTCCAATCGATGCTTCTAACGTGATGCTTGTTGATCCAAAAACTAAAAAACCAACCCGTATCGGCCACGCCGTCGTCAAGGGTAAAAAAGTCCGTGTTGCTAAAGCAAGCGGAACAAATCTATAAGGAGGGAAAACAAAATGGCAGAAGAAAAGAAAACTACTGTTAAGAAAGCATCCGCTCCTAAGGCTGCTCCAAAAGCTGAAGCTCCTAAAGCAGAAGCTAAGCCAGCTAAGAAAGCTTCAAAAGGAAATGCTAAAGCCGCATATACTCCTCGTTTAAAGGCTAAATATGATGCTGAAGTTACTAAAGCCTTAATGGAAAAATATCACTATTCTTCAGTGATGGAACTTCCAAAGATCGTGAAGATCGTTATCAACATCGGTGTTGGTGATGCTACTAACGATGCTAAGAGACTTGATGAAGCTGTTAGTGAATTAACACAAATCACTGGTCAAAAGCCAGTTACAACTAGAGCTAAACAATCCGTCGCTAGCTTCAAGTTAAGACAAGGCCAAGCCATCGGTTGTAAAGTCACCTTAAGAGGTGTGAGAATGTATGAATTCTACGACAAGCTCGTAAGCATCGCTCTCCCACGTGTCCGTGACTTCCGTGGTGTTAGCCGTAACGCCTTCGACGGTAGAGGTAACTACACCTTAGGCGTGAAAGAACAATTAATCTTCCCAGAAATCGATTACGATAAGGTGGGAAAAGTACGTGGTATGGATATCGTTATCGTTACCACTGCAAAAACTGATGAAGAAGCATATACATTACTCGATTTAATGGGTATGCCATTCCATAAATAAGAAAGGAGTCCATAGTTATGGCAAAAACAAGTGCTAAAGTTCGCTGTGCTAGACCTAAGAAATATAAGGTCAGAGAATATACTAGATGTGAACGTTGTGGACGTCCTCACGCAGTTTATTCAAAATTCCATTTATGCCGTGTTTGTATCCGTGAACTCGCATACAAGGGTGAAATCCCAGGCATGAAAAAATCATCTTGGTAATAAGGAGGTAGAAAGATTATGATGTCAGATCCAATAAGCGATATGCTTACAAGAATTCGTAACGCGAATGCATTACGTCATGAACAAGTCAAGATGCCTTCCAGCAAGATGAAAGTGGAAATTGCTAGAATCTTAAAAGATGAAGGCTTCATCGTTGACTACAAAGTCAAAGGTAATGTTAAGAAAGAATTAGTCATTACCTTAAAATATGCCGCTGACGGTACAAGAGTTATCTCCGGCTTAAAGAAAATTTCTAAACCAGGTTTAAGAGTTAATGTTGGTAGTGACAAGCTCCCACGCGTCTTAAAGGGATTAGGAATCGCTGTTATCTCTACCTCCCAAGGTGTGATGACTGATTCTAAAGCTCGTACCCTCGGTATTGGTGGCGAAGTACTCGCCTATGTCTGGTAAGGAGGAAGGTTATGTCTCGTATTGGAAATAAACTTGTTACAATCCCAGCTGGTGTTACTGTCACCGAAGAAAATGGCTGTGCGAAAGTCGTTGGACCAAAGGGAACCTTACTCGTACCACTCAACCATGGTATCTCCATGCACGTTGAAGGAAACGAAGTCAAGTTCACTAGAGCTAACGAACTCAAACAAACCAAACAAAATCACGGTACCACACGTGCTAACGTTCATAACGCTATCGTCGGTGTGAGCGAAGGCTACAAGAAACAACTCGAAATGAGAGGTATCGGTTATAAAGCTCAACTTATGGGTAGCAATCTTCAATTATGGGCTGGCTATAGCCACACCATTACCATTGTTCCTGATAAGGGAGTGAAAGTTACTTGCACATCTCCAACTGAAATTACAGTTGAAGGTATTGATAAACAAGCCGTTGGTCAAACCGCTGCCCGTATTAGAGCAGTGAGAGAACCAGAACCATATTTAGGAAAAGGTATTCGTTATGTTGGCGAATATGTTGCAACTAAAGAAGGTAAACGTGCTGGTGCTAAGTAATTAAGGAGGAAAGTGTATGATTAATCAAGAATCTAAAAATGTCTCCCGTATTAGAAGACACGCTAGAGTTAGAAAACATTTAAGTGGTACACCAACCTGTCCAAGATTATGTGTTTATCGCTCAAACAAAAACATTGAGGCTCAAATCATTGACGATGTCAATAAAGTGACCTTAGTCGCTTCTAGCTCCACCTCACTCAAACTTGAAAATGGTGGAAACATTGAAGCCGCTAAAGCAGTCGGTGCTGATATCGCTAAGAAAGCCTTAGCTAAAAAGATCTCTACAGTCGTATTTGATAGAGGCGGATTCGTCTATCACGGACGTGTTGCAGCCTTAGCAGATGCTGCTAGAGAAGCAGGACTTAAATTCTAAGGAGAAAAGTTATGGCAGAAGAAAAAGAATTAAAAGTTGCTCCAGAAGCAAAAGAAGAAAAAGCTCCAGCCGAAGCTCCTAAAGAAGCTAGAGGTCCAAAAGGCGATCGTAAAGACCGTCGTAACAAAGGAGAAAGAAGAGATCGTAGACCAGAAAAGGTCGATGATGGCTTCGAAGATAGAGTCGTCTACATCAACCGTGTCAGCAAGACCGTTAAAGGTGGTAGACGTATGAAATTCACCGCTTTAGTCGCTGTTGGCGATCATAAGGGTAGATACGGATTTGCACTAGCAAAGGCCGCTGAAGTCCCAGATGCCATTAAGAAAGCTACTGAAGCTGCTAAGAAACACACCTATACTATTAAGTTAGTTAAGGGTGGTACCTTAAGCCACGAAGTCGTTGGTAAATACGGTGCCTGTAGTGTTTACTTAAAACCAGCCCCTGCTGGTACCGGTGTTATCGCTGGTGGTCCAGTAAGAGCGATCTTAGAACTCGCTGGTGTTCAAAACGTTTGTAGTAAGGTCTACGGTAGTAGAGCTGCTATCAACATCTTAAGAGCCACACATCAAGGTTTACAAAACTTAAAGAACTATAAAGATGTCAAAGCTCTTCGTAGCACACCAAGTGAAGAATAATGGAGGAAAAGAAGATGAAATTACATGAACTTACTTCCACTCCAGGTTCTAGACTTGATCACTTCCGTAAAGGTAGAGGTCTTGGTTCTGGAAATGGTAAAACCGCTGGTAAAGGCCACAAGGGTCAAAATGCCCGTAGTGGTGGCGGTGTGCGTTTAGGTTTCGAAGGTGGACAACTTCCACTTTATAGAGCCTTACCAAAACGCGGCTTTAAAAACGTTAATCACGTGAAGTACGCTGTCGTGAATGTTGGCGATTTAGAATCAAAATTTGATGCTAACGCTGTCATTACTCCAGCAAGCTTAAAAGATAAGGGTTTAGTGACTAAGGAATACGATGGTGTCAAAGTCTTAGGTAGTGGTAAATTATCTAAAGCATTCACTGTCCAAGCCAATAAGTTCTCTAAATCAGCCGAAAAGGCAATTGTAGATGCCGGTGGTAAAATCGAGGTAATCTAAGATGAAGAAATTAGCCTCTATTCTAAAAAATAAAGAAATAATGAACCGTATTTTATTCACGGTCTTAATACTCTTCATTTTCCGAATTGGAGCGCAAATTACGGTTCCTGGAGTAACTGTTAGTGAAGAAATTAACAAATACTTATCCGAGAATAACGCTTTATCCTTGATGAACCTTATCGGTGGAGGAACCCTACAAACATTCTCCATATTCGCATTAGGCGTCTCACCTTATATTACAGCTCAAATTATTGTTCAACTTCTTTCTACTGATGTCCTTCCTGCCTTTACTGAATTAAAGCGTCAAGGCCAATACGGTAGAAAGAAAATTGAAATGGCTACTCGTTACCTCGCTCTTCTTCTTGGTGCAGTACAAGCGTACGGTATCATTAAGACGATGGAAAATAGTGAATACATCACCTTCAATGTCACAGCGGGATATGAATGGGTCAGCTATGTCTATGTCGTCATCGTCATGCTCGCCGGTTCACTCCTCGTCATGTGGCTCGGTGACCAAATCTCTGTGAAAGGTATCGGTAACGGTATTTCTATGATGATCTTCGCTGGTATCGTATCTAGCTTACCAACCAAGATCGTTACAGCCTTTAGTAAATGGGTCTTGACCCCAGTAGGGATGGGTGACCAAGCTCAAATTACTGGAATATTCCAATTCGTCCTCTACATTGTGAGTTTCTTACTCATCATTGCATTCGTGACATTTGTGGAATTATCTCAAAGAAAGATTCCAGTCCAACACTCAGGAAAGGGTGGCGGCCAAACTCAATCCATGGCCCGTGCCTCCTTCCTACCAATTAAGATTAACAGTGCTGGAGTTATCCCTGTTATCTTTGCAAGCTCCATTCTCATGGTTCCTCAAGTTATCACCGCTTTCATTGATTCAAGCAGTGCTAACGCGAGCTGGCTTGATGTCTTCAATACTGCGAAGTGGGTACAAGTTGGAGATACTGGATGGTATATGCCTTGGGGATTATTAATCTATATCGTCCTCACCATTGCCTTCAGCTTCTTCTATGCGAACATCCAAATCAACCCAGAACAACTCGCTGAGAACTTCCAAAAGAATGGTAGTTATATCCCTGGTATTCGTCCAGGTAATGAAACCGAACGTTATATCCGTAAGGTCCTTAATCGTGTCACTTTCTTAGGTGCGATGGCGTTAACTCTCATTGCTGCCTTACCAAGTGTACTTACATTAACTGGAGTCTTCGGAAATGATACTTCCTTAGCCCTTGGTGGTACAGGACTTATCATCGTCGTCGGTGTCTGTCTCGAACTTAATAACCAAATCGATGGTTTACTCGCTGGTAAGTCATTCGATGAGGTCGTCGCTTCAGGAGGTCACTAATTATGTTAAAAAACATCGTACTTATGGGCCCTCCTGGTGCGGGTAAGGGCACCTTAGCCACAAGACTAAGGGAAGAATTAAAACTCACTCATATTTCTACTGGAGATATGTTTAGAGAAGCGATCAAGAACGAAACCCCACTTGGTAAAGAAGCAAAAGCCTATTTAGATAGTGGCAACTTAGTTCCTGATGAACTCACCATCGCTTTAGTGAAAGAAAGACTTTCAAGAAGCGACTGTGAAAACGGATTTCTATTAGACGGGTTCCCACGTACTTTGGTGCAAGCCGAAGCGTTAGACAAACTCGCTAAAGAAATAAATCGTCCAATTGAGACAGTCATTAATCTTGATTGTGACCAAAACGAACTGATTAGACGTATCAGTGGTCGTCGCGTTTGTAAGAATTGTGGCGCTCCATATCACGTTGATACCATGAAACCAAAAGTGGAAGGTGTCTGCGATGTGTGTGGTGGACCATTATATCAAAGAGCCGACGATAACGAAGAAGCCTTAAAAGTTCGTCTTCAACATTACGTCAATAGTACCAAACCACTCCTTGATTATTATAGGGATAAGGGATTACTTAAAAACTTTGATTCCTTGGTTGGTATTGCACGCATATTCGATGAAGTTATTAACTTCTTATCTAGCAAATGATCACGCTTAAATCACCAAGAGAAATTGCTCTCATGAAAGAAGCGGGAGCAGTGGTAGCGAAAGTCTTTGAAGGATTAAAAGCTGCCCTTAGACCAGGATTGTCGACTCTCGAGTTAGATGAACTGGCTAATGAAATAATCACTTCTAATGGTGGTATAAGCGCTGAAAAAGGGTATTATGGATACCCAGGAAACATATGTATCTCTGTCAATGACACAGTCTTACATGGTATCCCTTCAAGTAAGATTATTCTTAAAGAAGGCGATATAGTCTCCTTCGACATCGTGGTAAGAAAACATGGCTATTGTGCGGATGCATGCCGCACATATCCAGTCGGTATGACGAGTCCAAAGGCACTAAGATTAATCGAAGTCACCCGTCAAAGTTTCTTTGAAGCGGTGAAACTCATTAAACCAGGTGTCCACTTAGGAGATATTCAAGCTAAAATCCAAGAAGTTAATGAGAGCAATGGTTATTCTCTCATCCGTGATTATACAGGTCACGGGATTGGAAGAGAAATGCACGAAGATCCAAGCATCCCAAATTATGGGAAGGCTGGAACCGGTATTATCTTAAAAGAAGGAATGACAATCTGTATTGAACCGATGGTTGCGGAAGGCAAAAGTGCCACACGTGTCCTCGGGGATGGATGGACTGTCAAAATGAAAGATGAAAAACTCAGCTGCCATTACGAAAACACAGTTGCTGTAACCGCAGATGGGTATGAAATCTTAACACTAGATGAAGGAGAAAAATAACGAATGTCAAAAGCAGACGTCATCGAAGTACAGGCGGTCGTTAAAGAGACTTTACCAAACGCGATGTTTAAAGTAGAGCTCGAGAACGGCGTTGTAATCTTGGCTACCGTTTCTGGTAAAATACGAATGAACTACATCCGCATTCTTCCAGGTGATAAAGTTACAGTAGAAATCTCGCCTTATGATTTAACACGGGGCCGCATAACATTTAGGTTTAAATAAACCGTATAGGAGGAAAACTTATGAAAGTCAGACCTTCAGTCAAACCAATCTGTTCTAAGTGCAGAGTCATCAAACGTCATGGCAAAGTCATGGTCATTTGTAGTGATCCAAAGCACAAACAGAGACAAGGTTAATTAGGAGGAAAAAAGAGTATGGCACGTATTGTTGGTGTTGATATTCCAAATGAAAAGCCTGTTTCCATCTCCATTACCTATATCTATGGTATTGGTAGACCAACAGCCGCCAAGATCTGCAGAGATGCAAAGGTCGATGGCGCGATCAGAGTTAAAGATTTAACAGATGATCAATTAAACGCAATTAGAGTTGAAATTGCAAAACATAAAGTTGAAGGTGATCTCCGTAGAGAAGTCGCTCTCAACATTAAGAGATTAACTGAAATTGGTTGCTACCGCGGACAACGCCATAAGAAAGGCTTACCAGTTCGTGGTCAAAGAACCAAGACTAACGCTCGTACCCGTAAGGGACCAAGAAAGACCATCGCTAATAAGAAGATGGCTCCACAAGGTTAATGAAAGGAGAAGAGTATGGCTACTAAAACAACAACTCGTAAAAAGAAAATTAAACGTTCATTCTCTCGCGGCGTTGCCCACATTCATTCCACTTTCAATAACACCATCGTCACCATCTGTGATGCTCAAGGTAATGTTCTTTGCTGGAGCAGTGCCGGTGCAATTGGTTATAAGGGTGCTAAAAAGAGTACACCTTATGCTGCTGGACAAGCTAGTGAAGCTGCTGCTAAAGCCGCTTATGAACAAGGTATCAGACAAGTTGACGTCGATGTCAAAGGTCCAGGTCCAGGTAGAGAAAGTGCTATTAGAAGTTTAGCCGTTAGTGGATTACAAGTATTATCCATCGTTGATACTACTCCAATCCCACATAATGGTTGCCGTCCACCAAAACGTCCACGTGGATAATAGGGAGGTATAGATTATGAAAATCGCAAACCCATTTGAAAGATTCGGAATTACATCAGCTGACTATGATGGTAACGAAAATTATGGTCGCTTCGTCATCGAACCTCTTGAAAGAGGATTTGGTTTAACCCTCGGTAATGCATTAAGAAGAGTCTTATTAAGCGCTCTTCCAGGTGCCAGTGTCTACGCTGTTGAAGTAGAAGGTGCTGCTCACGAATTCAGCGCTCTAGAAGGCGTTCAAGAAGACGTGACAAGTATTATCCTTAACTTAAAGGATGTCATCCTTTCTATCGATCAAGAAATGGAAGGCAATTATAAGTTAACCATTAACGTCACTGGACCATGCGAAGTCAAAGCTGGCGATATCGTTTGCCCAACTGGCATTCGTGTTATCAACCCAAATGCTGTCATCGCGCACGTCAGTGAAGGTGGTAAACTCAATATGGTCCTCCATGCTAGAAATGGTAGAGGATATGTCACCGGAGAACAAAACAAAGTTCTTCACCCAAATCTTCCAGTCGGAGTTATCTCCACAGATAGTAACTATTCCCCAGTTTTAAAGGTTAATTACACTGTTGATAACACCCGTGTTGGTCACGATTCTAGATTTGATAAACTCACATTAGAAGTTTGGACCAATGGAAGTTGCACTCCACAAGAAGCTGTGGCATTCAGTGCAAAAATCTTAGTTGATCACTTCAACAAGTTCATGGATTTAGCGGAAATCACCCGTGATATCAATCTTGAAAAAGATGAAGCGGTGGAAGAAGAAGCTCAATTCGAGAATATCTCCATTGAAGAACTCGATCTTTCAGTTAGAAGCTATAACTGCTTAAAACGTGATGGTATCGCTACTGTCTTAGAGCTCTGTGATCGTACAGAAGAAGCCATGATGAAAGTTAAGAATCTTGGTAAGAAATCCTTAAAGGAAATCAAAGATAAATTAGCAGAACGTGGTCTTTCCTTCAAAGAATTTGAATAAGGAGAAACATTATGCCAGCACAAGGTAGAAAGAATGTTCATGGTAAAACAGGTGTCCGTTTCAAGGCTGCCTATACCAAGAGCAAATATGAAAATATGCTTCGTAACGTCGTTACCGATTTAATCAAATACGGTAGCGTCAAAGTTACTGATGCCACTAGCGAAGATGTCGTTAGTAAAGCCGCATGGCTCATCTCCTTAACCAAGAAGGAAGATGTCATGAACGCAAAAAGAGCTGCCAGTGGATTTGTTAGAAACGTCAAAGTTGACGAAGAAGGCAAAGTCACCGCTCTTGATAAATTATTCAACGAATTAGGTCCTAAGTTTAAAGACCGTAATGGTGGATATACTAGAACCTTAAAGATCGGCAATAGACGTGGAGATAACGCTCCAGTTGTCTTAGTAGCGTGGGTTGACTAATTTAAACTAAAGTAACTAGCTGTCCTTAGGGGCAGCTTTTTATCTATAATCAGTTGCGCATTTTAAAAGCGCAGTATATAATTAAGACATGAACGAACTAAAAGAATTAAGAAATAAACTAGGTATTACTCAAGTTGAAGCTGCTTCCTATATCGGTGTTTCTCGTCGTACTTATCAAACTTACGAAGAAAAAGAACAGATAAATGAGATGTATAAAAAGATACATGAAGCGCTTAGAGAAATGAATACTACATACCTTAATGCCAAAATCATCAAGGATAGATGCGCCCAAGTATTTATAAAATATCCTGAAGTAAAATGTGCTTATCTCTATGGTAGTTTTGCAAGAAACCAAGCTAACAAAGACAGTGATGTTGATATTTTAGTAGTATGTCCTCCGATGGGTCTTAAGTTTTACAAGTTAGCAAGCGAGCTTAAAGATGTTTTAGAAAAAGAAGTCGATTTACAAACTCATAGACAAATTGGTGATGATGTCTTTTTTCTAGAACAATTATTGAAAGAAGGGATAAAAATATATGGATGAAGTATTAGTACATCGAATTGATTTATTGCTTAAGCATACTAATGAAATAATTAACGATGTAGGAAATAAAACCTTTGAAGAATTTTCTTCTTCTAATTTATTAGTAAGAGCAACATGTTTTTCTATTGTTCAAATAGGAGAACAATTAAGAGAATTATCTAAAAAGATTAGAACGTTATATCCAGAGGTTCCATGGGATGAAGGTATTGCTATGAGAAACTTTGTCGTACATGAATATGTTCGTATTGATGTTCCTCAGGTTTATAAAACCGCTAAAGAAGACATTCCTATGATAAAAGATACTTTTACTAAAATAAGAAGCGAACTTGTTAATTGATGTAATAAGCAATAACAAACATCTTGCGAGTCTACTTAAACAAGAGTAGACTTTTTCTATAAGGAAGTAAGAGTATGAAAGTTAATGGTCAATCATTTAAACAATCAAATGCTTACTTTTATTATTATTACTATTATTGCTAGGTTGTTTCCTATTCATTTAATAGTAAGATGGTGGGAAACGTTAAGTTGAACACCAGTAAATGATAGTTGATGATTTCCTAGGTGTTCATTCTCACCTAGGGTTTTTATTGAAAAAAGGAGAATGATTATGAAAAAGAGTAAATTTCTAACCCTATTAGCACTTCCATTATTGCTTGGAGGTTTATCAAGCTGTGGAACAGATGCAAAGTATAAGATTGGCATCTGTCAACTTGTCACCCACGATGCTCTTGATGCAGCCACTCAAGGTTTCGTTGACGCGGTGAAAGAAGGCCTTGGAGATGATGTGAAGATTGATTTACAAAATGCTGCTGGCGATAGTGCAACTTGTACCACAATTGTCAATAACTTTGTAAGTAAGAAATATAGCTTAATTATGGCTAACGCGACTCCTGCACTTCAAGCAGCGAGTAACGCGACTACAACCATTCCTATTTTAGGTACATCTGTTACTGAATATGGTACAGCCTTAAGCATCAAAGATTTTAGCGGTGTCACTGGCTTTAATGTTTCTGGTACTAGTGACTTAGCACCTTTAGATAAGCAAGCTGAGATCTTACATGAAATATTCCCAGACGCTAAGAAAGTTGGATTACTCTATTGTTCTGCTGAAGCTAACTCCTTATATCAAGTAAATGAAGTAGATAAGAATCTTAAAGCCTTAGGCCTTGATACTGTGAAATTATCATTCGCGGATAGCAACGATATCGGTGGTGTTCTTGATAGAGGTATCGGCACTGATAAGATTGATGCTCTATTCATTCCTACTGATAATACCACTGCGGCAAATGCAAAGACAATTGACGCAAAATGCCGTCAAGGTAGCAAAAAGATTCCAGTCTTTGCTGGTGAAGAAGGGTTATGTAAAGAATGCGGTGCAATCACTCTTTCTATCAGTTACTACAAGATTGGTAAAAAGACTGGTGAAATGGCCGTCGATATCCTTAAAAATGGTGCAGATATCACCAAGATGAAAATTGAATACGATACTGATATTGTGAAAAAATATAACGCAAACATTTGTACTGATTTAGGTATTACAGTACCAAGTGATTTCGTGAAAATCGGAGAATAATTAAATAATGATTGAATATTTATCTTCTCTTCCAGGAGCGGTTTCCTTAGGTGCGATATGGGGCCTTATGGCAATAGGGGTATATCTCACCTATAAGATTTTAGACATTCCAGATTTAACTGTTGATGGAAGTTTTGCAACTGGTGGTATTGTTGCTGCGGTACTCATCACTAGTGGAGTTAACTTCTTTTTAGCCATCTTAATTGCTTTCTTAGTTGGTATGTTATGTGGCTTAGTAACAGGCTTACTTCATACCTTACTTGGTATACCAGCCATATTAGCAGGTATCTTAACTCAACTTGCCTTATGGAGTGTGAATCTTAAGATTGCTAGTGGAAGAGCAAATATCTCAATCGGTGTGAGAGAATTTGATGTTATCTTCTCTCAAACAAATATCCCTGATACCTTATGGAAGATGGGAATTGTATTACTTGTTATTATTGTTTTACTCTATGTCTTCTTTGGTACTGAACTAGGTGCATCTATTAGAGCAACAGGTAACAATCCTAAGATGAGCAAAGCCCAAGGTATTAATACCAAGATGAATATTGTCTTAGGCTTAATGATTTCTAACGGTATCGTTGCTCTAGCAGGCGCTTTACTCGCTCAATATCAAGGATTCGCTGACATCAATATGGGTAGAGGCGCAATCGTTATTGGTTTATGTGCTGTTGTGATTGGAGGAGCTTTATTCTCTAAGATTGCTAAGAACTTTGCAGTGAGACTATTAACTGTTGCAGTAGGCGGAGTGATTTATTATTTCGTTTTCCAAACCGTCATCTTCTTAGGACTTGATACCGATATGCTCAAGATGCTTTCTGCTATCGTCGTTGCGATCTTCCTTGGCATTCCTTATATTAGGCGCACATATTGGGTACGCTTTAAGAAGTGGCGAGATAACCGTAAATTATTAAAGGAGGCAAAATAATGTTAGAGCTTAAAAACATTTCTAAAACATTTAATGAAGGTACTCCTTTAGAGAACAAAGTCATTAAGAACTTGAACTTAAAGATTAATGAAGGTGATTTTATCACTGTTATTGGGGGCAATGGGGCCGGAAAGAGCACGATGCTTAACATTATTAGTGGTGCCATAGAAGCGGACCGTGGGCTCGTTTTATTAAACGGTTATGATATATCACGATTAAGCGAGAATAAACGCGCTCCATATTTTGGTAGAGTGTTCCAAGATCCCATGATGGGAACAGCGAGTGATATGACGATATTAGAGAACCTCACTCTTGCTTATGGTAGAGGAAGAACTCGTTCCCCGTTTAGATGGTCTACTAAAGCAAAAGATAAGAAGTTCTTTATCGAGCAACTAGCTTCTTTAGATTTAGGTTTAGAAAATCGACTTAATGACAAAGTTGGCTTATTAAGTGGTGGACAACGTCAAGCCCTCACCTTATTAATGGCCACCATTAGAAAAGAATCATCTATCGCTAGCTTTAAAAAGATACATGGTAAGATTCTAAGTGGATACGATAATGAGTTATATATTAAGACTTTAGATTCGTTCGTGAAGATTAAAGAAGAATATAAGAATAAAAAGAAAGAAATAAGACATAATAAATCGTTATCTCTAAGTGAGAAAAAAGAAGCGTTCATTAATGCTTATAACGAATATGTAAGTAAGATGAATGTAGCAGACCCAACTAGACAAATATTATTGTTAGATGAACATACCGCTGCACTCGATCCTAAAACAGCGAGTAAAGTCTTAGAAATCACAGATAAAATTGTCAAAGAAAATCATCTTACAACAATCATGATTACTCATAATATGAAAGATGCACTTAAATATGGGAATCGACTTATTATGATGAGTAAAGGCCATGTGGCAGTGGATGTAAGTGGCGAAGAAAAAGCTAAACTAGAAGTTAATGACTTACTTGAATTATTCTCCAAAGCAAGTAAGGATGATTATCTAAGCGATGCGGCTATATTAGGGGATTAGTTATCCCCTTTTTTAATACTTTCTAAAAGGGTATAACAAAGGGGTTAACAAAGGGGTTAACAAAGGGTATAATATAGCCATGAATAAAGAAGATATTTTAAAAGAAAAAAAACTAAAAGAAGCAATTAAAAAACTCCCTAGGGGCTATATATCCACTAAAAATGTTAATGGAAATATTTATTATTACCATCAGTGGTCGGTAGATGGAAAAAAATACAGCAAGTATTTATCTAGTGATGAACTATTATCTTTAAAGGAACATATACGTAGAAGAAATGAATTGGAACAGGAATTAAAGCTGCTTAAAAAAGGATATAAGTTAAGCGATATCCTGTATTGCACATTAATGCATAAGGATGTTGAGGTAGTAGATCTAGAATTAGATATTATTCGCGCGAACATTGTTAGAGTAGGAAAAATTTATTCAGTGTCCCATCTTCCTACTGGAACATTATTAAAAAACGAGATTAACCAGAAAGCACTTGTTGAATGGTGGGACAACCGAAGTATTCCTCTTTCTCGTACTGGTGCAAGAGCGTTATTAGATAACACTAACATCATTAATTTACAGTCTCTTGTTCTAAAGTGTTATGGATTAAGTTTGTCTGATCAGTATTGGATTAAACCTCATAATATGGATTTAAAATGGAAGGATATTAACTTCTTTGATAACGATTTCAGCGAGGATGTTGGAAATCTTCTTTTTGGTTATAATCATGATTCAAATGACTTAAATCTTTCTTCTCCTGATAATACCTCAATTGGTAACTTAAAGAAGAAGTGGATTATTAATAACTCTAAAAGAATGCTTGTTAAAGGTGGTTCTAATCCATTTAGACAAGAACCATTTAACGAAGTGGTTGCATATAAAGTGGCAGAGGCACTTGGGATATCTGCTATACCATATTCATTAGTATATGAGGATGAATATCCTTATTCGATTTGTGAAGATTTTATCAATAAAAACTGTGACCTTGTCCCCATTTATCAGTTAAATAAGGTATTAGTAAGAAATAATAATGATAGCGCATATACTCACCTTGTAAAATGTGCCTATGAAGTTGGTATCAAAGATGTTGAGCATTATCTTGATACCTTGATAGTGTTTGATTTCTTAATTGCCAACGAGGATCGTCATTATAATAATTTTGGTTTTATTAAAGATGTTAACACTTTAGAATATGTTGCTCCTGCCCCACTATTTGATAATGGATCGTCATTTGGTTTTAATAAGATTGTTGAAGATATTAAGGCTTATAAAAATATTGAATCTAAACCATTTAACATCAATCCAAAAGAACAACTAAAGTTAGTCCGTTCATTTGATTGGCTGGATAAAAAGGAATTAGATAAAACTAAAGAGGTAGTGTATTCAATCTTCTCTCAATATGAATCAAAATACTTAACTAAAGAAAGAATTAGTGCGATAAGTGAGGCTTATAACGAACGAGTAGAATATATAAAATCCTTATTTTAAAGGTAATAAAAAAGCATCAGTTAACTAATTCCAGATAACCAAACTTTAGTAGGGAAACATATGGTATCCAAAGTTAAGTAGGGTTTTTATAACTAACCAAAGTTAAGTA
>SVAY01000012.1 GCA_015059185.1 Erysipelotrichaceae bacterium | reverse complement strand
TTCCTAGATTTTAATGGCATTTATAGCGATTTTATCGCTTCCTTCATCAACTCCTTTCAAAAAACGGGGAACTCAAAGTACGCTTTTTATATAGACTAATATATGTTACACGTGTATCATATACATAATCGTGTCTAAAGGAGTGAACTATGAGAAAGTACATATCTATGGCTTTAACCGTCATCATCACTATTACTTTATCCATCTTAGGATTTGTCTTAGGAGGATTCACATTAAGTGATACTCAAAAGGATATCTTAATTGTCTTGCTTATTATTTGTGGTAGTAGCGCACTTTACTGCTTTGTGGTTGGTGAAATATCACGTAATAATTCTCAAATGGATAAATTATGGAGTTTATTACCAATCGCTTATACTTGGGTAGTAGCAATTATGGGAGGCATGGATATTAGACTAATAATCTACGCTTCTATTGTTACCTTATGGGGTATTAGATTAACATTTAACTTTGCTAGAAAAGGTGCTTATAGACTAAAGTTCTGGGAAGGCGAAGAAGATTATCGTTGGGAATTACTTAGACAAACCAAATTCTTTAAATCAAAGATTGCTTGGGCTGGATTTGATCTATTCTTTATTTGTATCTATCAAAACGCTTTAGTCTTAGCGATGACTTTACCAATACTAGCATGCGTTGGCTCAGTTGCTCCTATTAATGTATTTGATATTATCGCTACCACTACTGCTTTATTATTCTTAGTTCTTGAATTTGTTGCTGATGAAGAACAGTGGAAATTCCAAGAAACTAAAAAGAAATTATTAAAAGAAGGTAAATCATTAAGTGAATTAGATACTCCATTTAATTTAGGCTTTAATACAACTGGCTTATGGAAATATATGAGACATCCTAATTATTTAGGTGAACAAGCTATTTGGGTTTGTTTATATGTCTTTGTAATAGCGGCTGAAGCTACCCAATACGGAGTCTTTAACTGGACCTTATTTGGACCAATGTTTATTATCTTGCTATTCTTAGGTAGCTCAACGTTTGGAGAATCAATCTCCAGTAAGAAATATCCTAAATATCAGGATTATCAAGCAAAAGTATTTAAGTATATACCTAT
Organism: Erysipelotrichaceae bacterium; assembly: GCA_015059185.1. Taxonomy (GTDB): domain Bacteria; phylum Bacillota_I; class Bacilli_A; order RFN20; family CAG-826; genus SIG220. The sequence goes on along the minus strand of SVAY01000012.1, from coordinate 46,683 downwards.
CAGAGGATATAAAGAATAAATTAAAGCGGTCATTCAATTGACCGTTTTTTAATGTAAGTCTTTCAATAATAATTCAACTATTTCTTTTATTTCATCAGGATCCTCGGAATCCACTAATAACATTGGCTTCGCATGAGGATAAGGTATCTGTTCCTTTAATCCTTTATTTATTAAAGAATCGGTCTTTTTAATTAGGAAACGATTATCATATATGCCCCCAAAGATAATACTGTCTTTATAGAGCATATATTCTCCCATCATCTTTTTATATGAGATACCTTTAACTTCTCTAAGAAGTTCTAGAACATATTCTAAATAATCTAATGAACTTGCCATAATTAATAAATAATAATGAAACAATATATAGTCGTTTAATCTTATTGTTGAGGAATTCTATTTATTCTCACATTATATGTAAGAGCGAATGTTCCTGACATAATGGTTGGAATAAATATTGATAAATACATTGCAAGATAAGTAAACCAAGAAGCATCCATTTCGCCTAAAAAATCAAGTCTCGCAGTGATGGAAGAATATATAGAAAACGTTAAAGAGATAACAACCATCAATATAGAAACGATAAGATTAAATCTTTCGTCCTTTTGTTTAAATAAGAATAAGATGGTTGATGCAAATAATAATGACAATGTAGCGATTTGAAAAGTATTCCTTTGAGGAAGAAGAATATTAATAAATATTGCAATTATAAAAGGAATAATCGCTAATAAATAGGCAATTTCTCCCTTTTTATATCCAATAATTCCATAGCAGATAATAGCAAAAGAAGATAAACTAATAAAGATATAGGAAGATATCATCCAAGGTCCTAGATTATTAATAATTATGAATATAAGTAGATATATAGAAATAACAGTAATAACAACGGTTAATAGCATTTGAAAGAATAGCAAAATAGCTTTATCTTTTCTAATCCCATACTTCTTAATAGTATCCATATATTTGCCCCCTTTTGATTTAACTTTATTAACTATCGATTTAGTTAATGTTGTATTAGTTTACCAATTTTGATACCGGACACTTGCTTTGAAAACCTGACAGTTTCGATTTAATGAAAGTAATCCTCAATAACCGTCAACCACATTTTGTCGTTCATTCCCAGTATTTATTAAGTTCTTTACACCTATCGAGCTCAGTACAAGGTTTATAATAATCAGAAACCATAGCTAAATCCTTTATTACATTTTGTTATTGTTTTAAGACAAACTCAAGAAATCTTGGAAGAGTAAACGAAATCTTGCCATGCCCACTGCTGACGAGAAGGCTGCGTTTTATCAAACGTTCACGATAAACCGAATATGATTTATCATCGTATGGTATCTTGTTGAGCAACTCTTCGGTTGACATTTCATCTTTATCGAAACACATTAATAATTCTTTTTCATTTTTTGGCAAAACAGACCATATTTTATCGTAAACATATATTGATAAATATTGATCCAATTCTTCATATATCTTATTAATTTTTCTATATTTTGAAAATAAATACCCTACTACTTGATAGGCAAAAGCGTAACCTTTTGTTAGTTCTGCTAAAGAAACAATTGTTTCATGTTTTTCTTCTTTAAAAATTGAAGAATATTCTTTTTCTATTAATTCTTTGTTAAGCGGGCCTAATTCAATTTTAGGAGCGCGATACAAGAATGTGAGGTTTTTATTGTTTTGTAAAGAATTCACATTCTCATATAAACCAGTCATTAACGTGAAAACTGGATAATCTTTCCTCAATAAACTTTGGAAGTCATGTACAAAAGAACGCATATGAATATTGTTAGACGCTTCATCAATCGTAATCAATAATTTCTGACCATGCTTTTTTAAAACATTCAACATTTTCTCTAAAATTGTTTTTACATTAGAAACCGGTGTATCTCCTTCGATTGAGAATCCAAACCCATGGAAAGAGAATGAAAAAGATTTAGAAAGGAATAGGTGCTTGACATGTGTGTTCTCATAAATGCCAGACGCAATTTGTTCTAATATTTCTCTATTGGGGTTAACATCAACAACCACCCAGCCTTTTTTCTTTTCAATGTTTTTAGAAACGTTAGTCAATAAAACGGTTTTTCCAGATCCTCTAACACCACTTATGATATAAATATGTGATAACGGAAAATCCAAACAAAAATCATTGCATATATTTTCAGAAATATGCTCTCTATTAATATAACTTGATGGTAATTGACCAAAGGTCACTGTAAATTTATTATCCATATTAGTCTCCGTTTTTGTTAGGTTTGTTAGGTTTTATTTTTTGTTAGGTTTGTTAGGTTTATTGTAGCCTAAAAAGAAAAAACCTTCAATACAATTGTATTAAAGGATTTAAATTCGGTGGTGCAGCTAAGAAGACTTGAACTTCCACGAGTCACCCCACTAGCGTCTGAAACTAGCGCGTCTACCAATTCCGCCATAGCTGCAGAAGAGAGGATATTATTCTTTTATTCCTCTTTTTTTATTCTCTTCTTCTTGCAGAGTCTTAAAGTCAATCTTGCCTAACAGGGTTAAAGGCAGTTCTTCTCTAAATTCTACTTCTTTAGGTACAGCCCAACGGATGAGATATTTTTGACATGTTTCAATGATCGAATGTCGCATTCCTTCTTCGTCAAAGAATTTAGCGACAACAAATAATTTAATTGCACTTCCTAGTTTAGGATCAGGGATTCTAATCGCACATACTTGAGAGACACCAGGAACGGTTTCTACTAAGCTTTCAATCTCGCTTGGGAAGACACCGACTCCACTAACTTTCACTACTCTCTTTTTACGTTGTTTAAAGAAGATAAAGCCATCTTCATCCATATATCCGATATCTCCAGTTTTAAGATATCCATCTTTTGTAAATGTGGCTTTTGTCGCTTCTTCATCTTCAAAATAATGAAGCATTGTTGCCTGAGATTTCACGCAAATCTCGCCTAAATCCCCTCTTTTTACCTCTTTTTCATGTTCATCAATAATCTTGAAACTAAAGCCACTACCAGGGTAACCAATAGAACCAAGTTTATTATGATCATAAGTATTTACACAGTTAACAGCAATGGCTTCAGATAATCCATATCCTTCAAACACTTGACAGTGGCTACCATGTTCTTTCATCGCTTTATCCCATCTTTCTTTAAGGGAAACATTCATTGAATCTCCACCACAGAAACCAACATGGAGATATTTAAGATTTTTATTATTTAAGAACTTTTCGCTCGCTAATAACTTTTCATATACTCCAGGGATACCACACATACTAGATAACTTAGTGTGGTTCATAATATCTATAACAGCTTCTGGAGAGAACTTAGGAACAAGAGCACTGCCAAATTCCATCATGAGTGGAGCGTGCATAGTCATACATAAACCAAAGCCATGGAAACTAGGAAGAACGCTTAACATCATCGTGCCTTTAATCTTCTCTTTAGTGGAAGCTAAAAATTCATAAGCATGATAACCAATAAAGTTAAACGAATCGTTACTTAAACAAATTGTCTTAGGCTTACCAGTTGTCGAACCACTATGAAGCATAACAGCAACTTCGTTAGAATTATTTTCATGCACTTTAATTGCTTTATGAGTTGGCTTTAATTTATAGATATATTTAAATCCCTTAAACGAACCTCTAAATTTACCTAACTTCTTTCTAATTGCACGATTCATAAATGTGTGATAGATAAATCTTTTAGGTAAAGGTAAAAAGTCTTCAACTCGACAGACATAGACGTTATCACTAAAATCACGATAACTTTCTACTTCTTTCGCTACTCTTTGTTCAAAGAGGAAAGCATATTTAGAATGAGTCTTTTCAAATATCGCTTTAGTTTGGTTATAAGGAATAAAAGGATGAACGAGATTCACCACTGCTCCAATCTTATTTAAAGCGTAGAACAAGATTAAAACATGAGGGATATTAGGTTCTGCTAAAAGAATAGTGTCACCTTCTCTAATCCCTAGACGGTTATAAAGAATATCCGCCATTCTATCGATTAACTTGATGAACTTCTTAAAAGAAATCTTTGTTCCTTGATAATAAACAGCGGTACATTTACTAGCTTCAAGGCTCGCTCTTCTTATCGCTTCATACATTGTGATATTACATTCCATAACTTGCCCTCAATATTGCGGTGATAATCATAAATACAGGAATAAGAACAACTTGGTGTCCTAAATAAATATATAAGGTATATCTTCCAACGAAGCAGAATGGTCTTTCCCATTCATGACGTGGTAATTTACTCTTCTTATCATCGTAGACGAAATATGATAGTAACGCTCCTAAAAAGAAGAAGAATATATATGGAGTAATTGGCATCCAGTCAGCGGTAGAAAAGTTAGGTTCGATTAAGCTTGGAACACGCGCATCCATTGTGCCTGGAATAGATTTAATAAGTGCCATACCATATGTGACAAATAAGAACCAACATAAAGATGAAGCTAATAAGCCTTTCCAAGATTGATTCTGAACAAAACAGTAGAACAAGGTTGAGAACGCTAATACACCGATAACATTAAAGTCGATGATACAATCAGTGTCTCCTAAAAATTTCCACGCTTCTAAAAGATTACTGCCAACTGCAAGGAGAGCAAAAACAAGAATCATCTCCCCTGCTCTTTTCCAGTTATTTCTTGAGAAAGCGCAGCTCACTCCACTGATAGTACAAAAAGCGATTAAACATAGATAACGGATGATTTGTCGAGCAACAGAATCCCAATAAAATACCATCCCATTATAGAAATAATGCCAGAAGACATTGTTAGTGATGTGATACCAGGTTTCTGTATTAAGCAAGAAATTATTAAGTAGGTGATCAATTAAAACAATGATAATTAAAACACCTCTTAAAAAATCCACTTCGTGAACTCTTTTTTCAAAAGCACCTAATTTACGTGTATGGCTTTCTAAGGCTATATCATTATTCATATCTAAATTAGTATATATCAAATAGGCTATATTTAAAATACTTCATTTTATTTAGTAAAAATGAATTGAGTATAATAAATAATCGCAATACAATAATGACTATGAATAGAGAAAAGAAAATTGTACAAACTAGTATTATCGGTATCTTAGGTAATGTCCTTTTAGTAGCCGCTAAAGCAACAATTGGTTTAATCGCTGGTAGTATTGCTATTATCACCGATGCTGTTAACAACTTAACTGATGCATTAAGCAGCATCATCACCATTATCGGTACCAAATTAGCGAATAAGAAACCTGATAAAAAACACCCATATGGTCATGGTCGAGTGGAATATCTCACTAGCATGATTATCGCTATCATCATTTTATTTGCTGGTTTAACCGCTATCATCGAATCAGTTAAAAGTTTCTTCAGCAAAGAAGTAGCCACATATAATTATATTTCAATCATCATTGTTTCAATCGCCGTTGTTATAAAGATTGTATTAGGACTATATTTCAAATATGTTGGAAAGAAAGTAGAGTCCGAAGCACTCAAAGCAAGTGGAACTGACGCTTTATTTGATGCTGCTTTATCTGGTGCAACTTTAATTGGTATTATCGTTTCAATGATATGGAATGTCGCAATTGAAGGATATCTTGGTATTGGAATTGGTTTATTCATTCTTAAAAGCGGTTTCTCTATCCTTCGCCAAGGACTCTCAAGCGTTATTGGAGAAAGAACCAGTAAAGAAGTTAGTGATGGAATTAAAAAACTTGTATGTAGCTTCCCAGAAGTAATAGGTGCTTATGATCTTATCCTTAATGATTATGGTCCAAATAAAGCAATCGGAAGCATTCATATTGAAGTAAGAGATGACTTAACTGCAAAAGACATTCATCCGTTAACTAGACAAATTGCAGCAGCGGCATATATGAAGTATGGAGTTATACTTACTGTAGGAATATATGCACGTAACGAAAGCAACCAAACTGCAAAAGAATTAAGGGAATATGTTGCTAAAACAGTAAAGGAATATAAATATGTAAAGCAATTACATGGCTTCTATGTTGATGAAGCAACAAGGTTAGTATCTTTTGATCTTATTTTTGACTTTGATAATGCAAATAGTGAGGAAAATGCAAGGGAAATCGAAGCAAAACTAAAAGAAAAATATCCAGAATACGATTTTAATATAGTTATTGATAAAGACTTCACCGACTAAAAACTATCGCCAACTTTAAGCTTTTTAATCACCTTATAATCAGGGTGATTTTTTCTTATTTCGATTTCTTTTATATCGTCTTTATTACAAACCGTTAATCTAATCATTCCTTTATTAATTATCGGATGTCTTAAGATACGTGAAGAGCATCTTTTGGTTCCTATTTTGCTCATGACAATATATGAAAATTTTTCGTCTTCAAAAGGTGCTTCTCCTTCTTTAAGAGCCTTATGGAGTTTACTTCTTTGAATTCGTGTAGCGAAGTGACACCAGTCCCTATCTTTCATTGGGCAATTTGATTCATGAGGGCAAGGCGCAACAATATGCATACCTAACTTTAGTAGTTCATTTTTTATAGTTTGAATGATGTTATAACCTTTAGGTGTGCCTGGTTCAATCACCACTACTAAATCATTTGTAGCATTATACATTTTATTAATGCATTCTTTATATAAAGATGAATCTATTTCATTAAACATATATGAGGCCATTACTAAATCATACTTATTTAGTATCTCATCTTTAGTGATATCAAATTCTTTATAGTTAAATGGATATTCTTTATAAATTGATGATCCTAGACGTCTCATCGCGCTTTCTTTTTCATATAAATCAATATGATTAACTTCTTTAAGTTCATTAAGAGCTAAAGAGGCTGCTCCTAATCCTGCTCCTATATCAAGTGCACTACTGATATTAGGATTATATATTTTAAATGTATTTTCTAATACTTCACTTGCCGCTTTAAATGTAGCAGGCATTCTAGTAACTGCATAAACTTTTGCTTTTAAATCATCATCAATGATTGAAGAAGATTTATTATCTTTCAGATATTCATTAACGATAGAAAAAGAAGCTTCTTTTAAAGTAGATAATTTATATCCACTAAGAAGCTCTTCTAAATAATTTTTAATATCTAAAGGCAAATCCATTATTTATTGATTTCGTTTATTAAATAAGGAATCGCGCGTTCGAATTCAGGACCATATAAAAGTCCATCAAGTCCATCTTCCATTGTCGCTTTAATGGCTTTCACAACATAGTTATGACTAATTCTAAGCGCTTCACTTATATCTTTATTTAATGTTAATAAAGAACATAGACAGGATGAGAATAAATCCCCAGTACCATGATAAGAAATGTTTAGATATTCATTTTCAATGTATTGATATCCATTTGCATTATAGATAACAATACCAATCTTATCTTCTTTCACTCTTACGCCTGTTAAGATGACGTTCTTACATCCTAAGCCATATACTTTCTTAGCAAGGTTAATATAATAATCTAATTCCTTATTATTAGGCTTATATTCTTCACCTACTAATAAACATGCTTCAGTGATATTTGGTTTTACATAATCTGCACCACTAAATAATTCTTTCATTTTAGAAACATGCTCTAAAGTGAATCCAGCATATAACTTGCCATTATCCGCCATAGCAGGATCAATAAATACTAAGGTGTTATTATCTTGAAGTTTATTAATAATACCTTTTACGATAGGGATTTGTGATGTTGAAAGGTATCCGGTATAGATACAATTAAACGAATGGTTATATTCATCCCACTTATTGACTATCTTATCTAACTCTTCAGTTAAATCAACAAATGTCCAACTCTTAAATTGAGTATGGTTAGATAATATAGCAGTAGGAATACCAACACATTCAATACCACATGCGGAAATAGTAGGCTGCGCTACTGTTAATGAGCAACGGCCTAAACAAGAATAATCTTGTATTGTAAGTATGCGTCTTTGTTTTTCCATAACAATATTATGAATATAAATGATTTATTTTAAAATAAATAATTAATAACAAAAGAAAAAAAGGGCAATGCCCTTAATAAATATTTGGTCGGAAAGATGGGATTCGAACCCACGGCCTTCTCGTCCCGAACGAGACGCGCTACCAAGCTGCGCTACTTTCCGTATTAAAAATCAAATAAAGACATTTGATCTGATTCAGGTAAATCTTTAAGAACTCCTAATCTCTTTAAATCTCCTACATTTGTTCCAGTAAGATGTGTTCTACTAAGCAAGTCTTCAATACTAGAGAACGCTCTTTTATTTCTTTCTTCAATAACGCTTTCAGCATTATGTCCACCAAGTCCATCAACAGTAGAGAATGGAGGAATAAGAGCTTTATTTTCTTTATCTACTACAAAACGCACAGCTTCACTTCTATTTAGATCAATATTTGTAAATTTATAGCCTCTTTGCACCATTTCTAGGGCAACTTGAAGTGTTTTTAAAATATCATCTTCTTTATTTGAAAGCTTTTCACCCTTAATTCTACTCTTTGCCCTGAGTTCATCAATTTTTGCAATAATGGCAGCTTCTCCACCCACTAAAGCTTCAATATCATATTGTTCACTTCTAACAGTAAAGAAAGTCGCATAGAACTCGAGAGGATAATATACTTTGAAGTAACCTACTCTAACAGCCATCATACAATACGCAACCGCGTGTCCTTTTGGGAAGAGGTATTCAATCTTATTACATGAATCAATGTAGTATTGAGGGACGTTATGAGAACGCATAACTTCAATTTGAGTATCCTTAAGGAACTTGTTCTTTTTACGAACAGTTTCCATGATAGCAAATGCGGTACTAGCTTCAATTCCCATACTCATTAAGTAAGTCATGATATCATCACGACATCCGATAACGCCTTGTAAGTTAGTAGTGCCACTCTTGATTAAATCTTCTGCGTTACCAGCCCACACACCAGTACCATGTGATAAGCCAGAGATGATTACTAAATCAGAAAATGTTTTTGGATTAGTGGCTTCAAGAGTGCGTCTTGTATTCTCAGTACCGAATTCAGGCAAGGCTAATGCACCAGTTTTCACTCCTAGATAATCGTGATCCATCTTAAGAGCTTTAGGAGATGAGAAAAGCGATAAGACATTAGGATCACTTAAAGGAATAGAGAAAAGATTCACTCCTGTAAGTTCACACATCATCTTAAGCGCCATAGGATCATCGTGTCCGAGCATATCAAGTTTAAGTAATGTATCGTGAATAGATTCAAATTCAAAGTGTGTTGTCATCCATGCACTTGTTTTATCATCAGCAGGATATTGGATAGGAGTAAAGTCATATACTTCATGGTCAGCAGGCACAACAACGATACCACCTGGGTGTTGACCAGTAGTTCTTCTTACATCAACGCACCCACTAGCAAGATAATCTAAATAAGCTTTAGATATCTCATTATTGACTCTATCTTTAGCAGCATCTTCAAGATTCTTCATTGTCACTTGTTTATGATCAAACTTATATCTAATATCTTTATTGTTTAATGCATCTTCTACAAACTTCTTTTCATAATATCCTTTAGCAAGACCAAAAGCGGTCTTTTCAGCACATGTACCAATTGTACCCGCTCTAAAGACGTTCTTTTCTCCTAAGAAGACTTTTGTATATTCGTGAGCAGTCGCTTGATAATCACCTGGGAAGTTTAAGTCGATATCAGGAACTTTATCTGCATTAAATCCTAAGAAGGTTTCAAAAGGAATATTTTGTCCTTCACGAGATAAAGGCTCTCCACATACTGGACAAACCTTAGGAGGTAAATCATATCCACTTCTAACCTCAGGATGGTTTTCACTACCCCATTCTAGATGTTTACAATTAGGACATATATAGTGAGGCGGAAGAGGATTAACTTCAGTAATCTTCGCCATTGTTGCAACAAAAGATGAACCAACAGATCCACGAGATCCAACAATATAACCATCTTCCATTGTTTTCTTCACTAATAAATGAGCGATCCAATAGACCACTTCGTATCCTGCTCCGATAACACCATTAAGTTCTTTATCTAAACGGGTTTGGATGAATTCTGGAAGAGGATCGCCATACATATTATGAGCAGTCTCATAACAAAGATCTCTGAGCTTCTCTGCACATTTATCAATATGAGGTTGATAAAGGTGATCATTTGGAGCTGGCATGAATTCTTCAATTTGATCCGCAATCATATTGGTGTTCTTCACCACTATTTCATAGGCTTTTTCTTCACCTAAGAATGAGAAGCAATCAAGCATTTCTTTTGTTGTTCTAAAGTGTTGATTAGGATTTTCAAAATGTGGCATTCTCACACGTTTAAATGGATAGAGGTCGTGATTCGCTCCTCCAACTGCCTTGTTATTAATATAAACATCTCTAAAGATCTTTTCTTTTGGTGTTAAATAGTGAACATCACCTGTTGCGACAACTGGTTTACCAAGTTCATCAGCCGCTTCAATAATATCTAGTACATATTGTTTGACTTCTTCTTCAGTTAATTCACCCATATTCACTAAATAGGAATAGTTTTCTAAAGGTTGGACTTCAACATAATCATAGAATTCCATGGCTTTCTTTAGGAGTTCTTTAGAATAGTTTCTAGCATAGTTAAAGATTTCACCATTAAAGCAAGCAGTACCAATTAGTAAATCTTTTCTTAATCTATTAAGTTCACGACGAGGAATAAGAGGTAACTTACCTAAATATTTAGTATGGGCTAAAGAGACGAGTTCATATAAATCTCTAAGACCACTCTTGTTCTTGGTTAATACTGTAGTGTGGTAGGACCTAAGATATTTAAAGATATCAGAATCCATAGGAGTCTTAAGGTTAGCCAAATCTAAATGAGTAACAACATGATGTTCTTTAATAAGTCTTTCTAACATTGGTTGCCAGACGTTATTAAGTACTTCAGCATCGTAGTCCGCTCTATGGGCTTTATCTTCATCATAAGCAATTTCCATATTGTTACATAAACTGCCTAAACTATGTCGAGCAGCATATGGGAATAAATAGTGAGATAAAGCTAAAGTATCAATGACTGGATTAGTTAAATCACCATAACCAAGTTCTAAAGAAGCTTCACGTAAGAAGTTATAGTCGAAGGATGCGTTATGTGTTACCAAAATGGCATCTTTAATATATTCTAATATACGAGGCATTGCTTCTTTGATTGTAGGTTGTCCAACAAACATATCGTCAGTTAATCCAGTAATCTCAGAAATTTTAGGAGGTATGTTTCGTTCTGGGTTAATTAATATATCCATATGGGAAACAACAATTCCTTTTTCGACACGGACTGCCCCAAATTCCATAATCTTGTCATATCTTGAACTTAAGCCTGTAGTTTCTAAGTCCAAAACTACGTAATTCGCATTATTTAATGGTAAATCTACATTATTTTTCGTATAAATTAATGGTTCATCAATCATGTAGAATTCACAGCCATAAATCATCTTGATGCCAACTTCCTTTGCGGCATTTTGAGCAGCTGGGAAGGCCTGAACAACACCATGGTCAGTCACTGCTATAGCTGTATGTCCTAAGGCTTTTGCGTATTTACAGTAGTCTTTCATTGATGTGACACCATCTTGGTTAGACATCGTTGAATGTAGGTGAAGTTCAACACGTTTTATTGGTTCTTCATCTACGGCTAATTCATCTGGTGGCAAAAGGTTGATAAAGTGACCTCTAATTGTTAACTCGCCAGTAAAGTCATCTTTATATACAGCGCCTCTAACACGGATATTACTCTTCACTTTCATATCCTTCATAAATTCTAAACTATTTGGAGAATCTTGACTGCCACTCATGATGACACTAATCGCGCCTTCTCCATCTCCAACACCAATCGCTACACGGCTACGTCCACTATTAAAAACCTTCTCTTCAATCTTATAGACTTTACCACTGAAGTCGACATTATTAGTGGTATCAACTATATCGTTAATGTGGTCAATAGGAACATAACCACCTCTTTTATTTCTTCTTGCTCTTTCTCTTTCTTTATCCATTTCACGTTTATTACGTTTCATTTCTTCTAAAAGAGTTTCTTCGATTTGAAGATCAAGCGACTTTCTCTCTTCTTCTATTTGATCTTGTATCTCATTACGGTCAATCACATCATCTTCAGTTTGCGTTTCTTCAATGATTTGTTCCGCTTCTTCTTTTGCTTCTTCTGCTATCTTATTGAGCTCAACTTTATCAACTTGAATAATCTCATCTTCTTTTTCCACTTTGGTGGTAAAGACGAATTCATAATTTAAGAATGATAAAAAGTCTTTAAATTCTTTAATGGCTTCTTGATAGATGATTTCACTTTCCTCATTAGGATAAACGATATCGATATAATCTTCTTTTGATTCACTCGCTAAAAACTTGAGCTTAGGAATGGTGCGATAAATCGTTTGGTACCAATCATTAAATAGATTAACAACATCAATTCCTGTTGGTCTTTCTTTATAAGAGAAAGTTAAAGTATATGGGTAATCAATATTACTTAAAGCTTCTTGGAATTGACGAATTCTTTCGTAGTTCCATGGTGTTTGTTTTACAATCATCATGTCGTACTGTTTAGGATTAAAACGGTTCTTAGAGATCATATCGAATTCAATATCAAAATCATCGAAATTGTATATCTCGATACTTTTTAAGAAACGCATCATCTTATCAGTCATATTAGAATAATCCTATAAAGTCCTTTACTAGTATCAATATCATGAAAGCAAATAATATCGCTAGTCCAACAAAGGAAACGATATTCTTCACCTTATCAGGTATTTCTCTATGAGCCACTGCTTCGACCACTAAAACAACGATTTGCCAGCCATCTAAACCAGGGAATGGTAAGAGATTGATAATCGCTAAGTTAACGGAGATTAAGCCCCAGATATAAATGAATTTTGCTAAACCAAAATCTTTTAAGATATTGGTAGTTTGTACGCCGATAGCAATAACACCACCCACTTCTTTCCAACTTTGGGTGGAAGTGAATAAACTACCTAAACCTCTTACAATAGCGGTTGCACTATTACCAAAGTCGATAAAGGTCTTACTAGCTACTTGACCAGCATCATTCCAATATTCTTCATATAAGAATGATAGACCACTACTTTCAAATACTCTTTTTTCTTCTTTGGTGGTGACACCTAAAGAAAGAGGATGAATAGACTTTTCGTTTTCTAAATCATACCAAACATAGAATTCTTTAATATCAGTTGGAGAGATATAACCAGATGAATCATAAGTTGTCTTCACCCATTCTTTACCGTTCCACTTTCTTAAAGTCTTGTTTTCTTTATCGCGATATACCATACCTTCTTGAGGGTTTTCAATAGGTGTATCAGGTACAATTACCCAAGCGGAATTAATGTATTGTTTATAAGCTCCTTTAGCGGTAGTGACACTAAAATAAACTGATTTAACATTAGTTTCAGTTGCTAATACTTCAGTCCCTAAAATCTTGCCTTCATTATCTCTAAGATAGAATCTAAGATTAGTGTCATAACTTCTAGAAGTATATGTTGCACTTCTAATATCTAATATCGCAGCGGCAAGTTTAGTACTTTCTTCACCATTATTGTCATAAGTAACATAAGCTGTATCTTTATCAACGATGTATAAGCCATCAATATTATCAACATTTTCATATCTGCGTAAGGAGATATAATCTTCGTTGTTGATTGGGTTTTCAATTTTGGCTGCTATAGAGCCTTCTTCCACTCCAACATAATTTAAATACATGCCTTTTTGAATGAAGCATGATTCAGAGATTAAGAAAAGGATAAGAGCTAATATCGCATTATTAAAGACACCAGCAAAGAGGATGATAATTCTTTTCCATTTTTTAAGGTTAGTAAAACTACGAGATGGATCAATACCCTTAAGGTCTGGATCATCTTCTTCCATCCCTTCTCCATACATTGATACATATCCACCAAATGGGATGGCTCTAAGTGAGAAATAAGTTTCTCCATTCTTTCTTCTTTTATGTAATAAAGCAGGACCAAAACCAATAGAAAACTCTTTAACATAAACTTTAAAGAACTTCGCAGTGGCAAAGTGACCTAATTCATGAACCACGATTAAAACGGATAAACAGAAAATGAATAATAAGATATATAAGAATGTAAACAATATATTCATCAATATTCACCCTTTCTAATAAGTTCATGCACTTCTTCACGTGTCTCTTTATCAACTTTAATTAATTCATTTAAAGTTGGATGAGGTTTGTTCACGTGTTTATCCATTAGTTTACTAATAATTTTTTCAATTGCAAGGAAAGGAATATTTCCTTTTAAAAATTCGTACACCGCTTCTTCATTGCTCGCATTAAACACCGCTCCATAGGTACCTTTTTCATCGATGACTTTAGAAGCATATCTTACGATAGGATATCTAGCTATATCAAAATCATGAAAGTGATATGGACCAAAATTACGATAATCACTTGCGGTATAAGTTTTAAATGGTATCTCACCTAGATATAAAGCAAATCTAATAGGGTTACGCATATCTGGTTTAGATATTTCTGCGCGATATGTGCCGTCAACATATCTAAGCATAGAATGGATATGACTTTCTTCATGAAGAAGGACCATAATCTTCTCACTAGGATAATTAAATAAATAATGTGCCTCAATAATTTCAAAAGATTTATTAACCATTGTTGCACAGTCAATAGTAATCTTTGCTCCCATTTTCCAAGTAGGATGAGCAAGAGCGTCTTTCGCAGTGACATTAGTTAATTCATCTCGACTAAGTCTTCTAAAGGCTCCTCCACTAGCAGTGATAATCATTTTATCAACGTTTTGATCATCTACTTTTAAACATTTCCATAAAGCTGAATGCTCACTATCAATTGGATATAACGAACCATGTCCATGAGCAAGTAAATCGTTAACAAGTTCTCCTCCAACAACCAAGGCTTCTTTATTAGCAAGTGCTACTTTAAGATTTTTCTTTAAAGCGTGAATGGTAGGAACTAGTCCAACAAAACCCACTAAAGCATTCTCCACCATCGTTGGATTGGTATAGTCTATTAAATCGAGTAATCCTTGATCTCCATAGAAGAATTTAATGTTAGGGTAACGCTTTTGATATGACTTCATTTTATCTTTAGAAATCATACAAACCCCTTTAATTGTTGGGTATTTTTTAATTAAATAACTAATATTTCTCGTTCTTTTTCCGACTGAAAAACCCACTAATTCAAAATCTTTAGTGGCGTTTTTTAAAATAGAAAGAGTTTGGGTTCCGATTGAGCCGGACGCCCCAAGTAAAAGTAGTCGTTCCATATGTATTAGATAATTAATAAGCTGAATGTGCCGCAATCAATTGCAAAGGATACAGAGACAAATATTGCCATGAGTAAAGCGGCAAAGATAATAGAATCAAGTCTATCTAAGATACCACCATGTCCTGGAATGATATGAGAGAAATCCTTGATGTTATAATAACGTTTAATCGCACTGAAAACGAAATCTCCTAATGTCGCAAAAGGAGGAATAAGGATAGATAAAATAACAATGTTATACCAGTGAGATAAATCAAAGATGGATCTAAGCTCACCGTTAATCATTCTAAATGGCATGATTGGATTATCGCATGCTGCCATAATAAAGGCGAAGCCCATAGAGAAGATGCTACTAAATAATAATCCACCCCAGAATCCTGCCCAAGTCTTATTAGGAGAGATACGAGGATTGATCTTGCTCTTTCCAAAAAGCACACCAAACATATATGCGCCGACATCAGTGCCAAATACCGCAATTAATAAATAGATGATGAGCCACATTGAACCGAATGTGTTATTGAGGTTATAGAACCCACCATAATTAATCTCATCATATTGGAAGATATGACTAGTTGGGAAAAATCTTAAATATAAAAGTGATTGGAACCCTAAAGCGATTAAGAATCCAACTGCAAAGATAAAGCAAGCATCTCTTACCGTGAAATTTTCATCCCACATGATGACGTAAAATAACGCAAATATGCTAATCACTAAGACGATAACAGAGACATATAGTCTGTCATATCCTGAATAGATGTGTCCAATATCCCAAGATGCTCCACCATCTACAAGTAAAGAACCGAGTAGAGGCCAAATAATAATTAATAAGCATAAGACAAATGTAGCAACATATGCCCAACGAGAATATTTTGTCTTCGCACATCTAATTAATTCAATAACCGCCATAAATAAAGCGGCGACGAGAAGAGCAAAGAATGCCCAGTCTCCAATAATTAAAACAGGAATAATAATGGCTAAACCAATAATGGCGGAGATGACTCTAGTTTTAAAAGATTTCTTAGTAGCGTCACTAATCTTATTAATTGTGATTGTTTGATGTCTTGTGTGTTCAACTTCTTCACTCATCTTTTATCCCTCCAAACCTTCTGTCTCTTTTATTATATAAATCAATACATTTTCTAAATTCTTCTTTTGTGAAATCCGGCCACGGTGTTAACGGGAAAAGCATCTCTGCATAAACTAGTTGATACGGGAGATAATTGCTTGTACGTTGTTCTCCACTCGTTCTAATTAATAGATCAACTGGAGGTAATCCTTTCGTATATAAGTAGTCATTAAAACTATCTTCCGTTAAGGAATTAATGTCTTTACCGTTAAGCACATCTTGAGCAAATAACTTCGTTGCCCTAACAATCTCAAATCTACCACCATAATTTAAACAGATATTAAATGTAAAGTTCTGACAATCTTTAGTTCTATCTATCGCGTCTAAGACGGTCTTTTGAGTTTTTTCAGGTAGACGAGAAATATCTCCGCTGACGATAATACGTGAGCCATCTTTAATCATGCGGTTAATTTCACGTTTAAAGAAGACATCTAAATAACGGAATAATAAACTGATTTCTTGTTTAGGACGATTCCAGTTTTCAGTCGAAAAAGCATATAAGGACATCACTTTGATATCCTGGGCTAAACATTCTTCATAGATTTCTGTAATACGATCACATCCAGCCTTATGGCCTTTGGTACGTGGCAAACCACGAGCTTTCGCCCATCTACCATTCCCATCCATAATGAAGGCAACATGCACTAGTTTATTATTTTTACCCATATATGCATAAGTATATACCTAAGTGCGCACGTAAAAAAGAAATAAAGAGTTTATTTCAAAGAATGCATTTTTGTTACATTTGTTATACAATATCACATGTATGGCAATAAAAATTATTTGTGATGCGGTTAGTAACCTTTTTAAGTCAATCGTTAAAGATAAAAATCTCGATGTCAAAGTGATGAATGTCAAAGTCAACATCGGTAACAAAGAATATAACTGTTACGATGATGATCTCGATGTTGAAGAGTTTTCAAAACATTATTATGAAATGATGGATCAAGGCGAAATGGCCAAGACCACTTTAGTTAATCCTCAAGAATATATCGATGCATTTGAAGCGGAAGTATCTCAAGGCAACGAAGTCATTTGTTTCACCATGGCAAAAGGTATCTCTGGTACCTATAATTCTGCTTTAATGGCAATGAATGAAATCAATGAGAAATACGGAAAAGAAATGGTCTATGTCATTGATACAATGACAGCAGGTTTAGGCGAAGGTATGCAAGTCATCCACGCTGATGAACTTATTAAACAAGGTAAATCGTTTAAAGAAGTTGTTGATGAAGCTGAAAAATATAAATTATCAGTGAGAAGCGATTTCACTGTTGGAAATGTGAAATATTTAATCAAAACTGGTAGAGCTTCTAAAGCGTTAGCGAAGTTTGTAAACTTCTTAAAGATTAAAGTGCTTCTTAAACATAATGATGAAAGTAAGATTGCTTTATTAACCACCGCTATTGGTAAAGCTAATGCAATGAAGAAATTAGCGAATACTGTTATCGAAAAGATTGATAAGAAAGTTCCTCATACTATTTATATTACCCACTGTAATGTTTTAGAAGATGCAGAAGCATTTAAACAATTATTGATCGATGGAGGCATCACTAATAATATTGAAATCTATTATTATGATTTAGTAAGTGGTGCTCATATTGGACCTGGCTCTTTAGCGGTTTTCTACCTTGCTAAAAAAGGTCAAACTAAATAAGACAAAATTATAAACAAAAAGAGAGGTATTAAACCTCTCTTTTCTATATCCTAACTATAAGTTAGATAGACATTAATTCTTTTTCTTTTTCAGCGACCACAACATCAACATTTTTGACCGCTTCATCAGTGACTTTTTGAATCTCTTCTTCAACACGTTTTTGATAGTCTTCACTCATCGTATCATCGATTTTTACAAGATCCATATAGTCTCTACGAACGTTACGAATGGCAATCTTACAATCTTCACCATATTTACGTGCTTGTTTAGTAATTTCTCTTCTTCTATCTTCGGTGAGAGGAGGAATATTGAGTCTTACTTTATCGCCTTCATTAATAGGATTGATACCTAAGTCACTCACTGCGATAGCAGCAATAACAGCTTTCACATCGTTCTTATCAAATGGTTTGATTAATAATTGTCTTGGTTCTGGTACAGAGATTGAGCTAATTTGGTTGATAGGAGTTGGGCATCCATAATAATCAACTTCAATGCCGTTAAGCATTGCTGCACTGGCTCTACCAGTTCTTAAAGTAGATAAACTACCATGTAAAGCTTCAATTGCTTTATTCATTTTGCCTTGGGCTTCTAAAGTCATTTCATCCATATTAATTATCTCCTTACGGTTGTACCGATATCTTCTCCATTACTAACGCGGATAACGTTAGAAGCATCTTGCATTGAGAAGACTCTAATTTGTAAATCTGTATCTTTAATTAATTCTACAGCACTTAAATCCATAACACCTAACTTTAAATCTAAAACTTGTTGATAAGTGATATCTTTAAAGAATTTGGCGTCACTATATTTAAGAGGATCTTTATCGTAAACACCATCTACTCCGTGCTTCGCCATTAAGATAGCTTCACAACCAGTTTCTAAAGCGCGAATTGCTGCGGCTGTATCCGTTGAGAAATATGGTTTACCTGTTCCTCCAGCAAAGAATACTACTTCGCCGTTTTCCATGGATTTAATTGCCTTTTCTTTATCATACATTTTCGCAACTCCATCAGGTAAATCGCCTAATGCGCTATATACTGTAGCTTTAACACCCATATTATGAAGGGCGCTAGCCATAGAGACACAGTTAATCACTGTTCCGAGCATTCCCATAAAGTCAGCTGGTACTCTTTCTAAAGATAAAGTTTCAGCAAGTTTTCCTCTCCAGATATTTCCTCCACCGATAACGATACCAATTTGGGTACCATTTTCATGTAAGGCTTTAATGGCTTTCGCCATCTCTAAGAAATTCTTTTCTGAAAAGATTACTGCACCATTATCATCTTTAAGTGCTTCACCACTAAGTTTGAGCAATATACGATGATACATATAAACCTCCTAAATAATAAAAAGGAACTCAAAATGAGTTCCTCGTAAAGCATTAATTATTTATTAACTTCTTTCATGACTTCGCTAGCGAAATCATCGACTCTTTTTTCAATACCTTCACCGACAGCGTATCTGACGAATGTATTGATGGAAGCGTTAGCAGCCTTTAAGACAGCTTCAACAGTCTTGGAGTCATCCATTAAGAATGGTTGAGCTAATAAGCATTGTTCAGAGAAGTACTTATTAATCTTACCATCTAAGATTTTATTTAAGAATTCAACTGGTTTGCTAGAGAGTTTTGGATCTTGTTTAGCAGCTTCAAGTTGAATGCCTCTTTCGTGTTCAATAGCATCAGCTGGAACATCCTTAAGAGAAATATAAGCAGGATTATTTGCAGCAACGTGCATAGCAATTTGCTTTGCTAATTCTTCTGTACCACCATTGAGTTTAACAACAACAGCGATCTTACCACCCATATGGATGTAGCTGCTTAAGACAGTGCCTTCTTCTTTATTGAGGATGGCAAATCTTCTTAAATCGAATTTTTCACCCATCTTAACAGTTGCATCAGCGAATAAGTCACTTGTTAAGTTCTTAGCTTCTTCAACGTCTTTACAATCATTCTTCATGATGACGCCGGCAACGTTATCCACTAAAGCGTGGAAATCATCACCCTTAGCAACGAAGTCGGTTTCACAGTTAACTTCAACAATAACTGTTTTACCGCATTTATCACAAACCTTGGTTAATGCTAAACCTTCAGCAGCGATTCTAGAAGCTTTCTTAGCAGCTTTAGCTAAGCCTTTTTCTCTAAGCCAGTCAGCGGCTTTTTCAACATCTTCTCCGTTAGCGAGTAAGGCAGCCTTACAGTCCATAAGACCAGCACCTGTACGATCACGGAGTACTTTAATTAAATCGATTAAGGCCATTATTCAGCACCTTCTTCTTTCTTTTCTACTGGTTTTTTAGCTGGTTTTTTAGCAGCTGGTTTCTTTGCTTCAGCTGGTTTTTCAGCCTTTTCAGCCTTTTCAGCTTTGAGTTCTTTTTCTTCTTCAGCAACAGCGTGAGCTTTGTCTTGAGAAGCAGCTCTTAATTCTTGTTCTCTTTGATATTGAGCTTGTCTAGCCGCTCTTTCTGCTCTGATTCTTGCTAATTTTTCAGCGTTTTCTTTATCTGTTTGTTTGATGACTTCTTTCATGGTGATAGCTTCGCCTTCGTCTTTAGAGAATGCAACGACTGGAAGTCCACCTTTGCTTTCGACGATAGCATCAGCAATACAGGCAACGATAAGAGCAACACTTCTAATTGCGTCATCGTTAGCTGGGATTGGGAAGTCAACGAGGTCTGGATCACAGTTTGTATCAATGATACCAAACACTGGGATATTTAATTTTCTAGCTTCGGCAACTGCGTTATGTTCAACACGTGGATCAACAACGAATAAGGCATTAGGAGTTTTTCTCATTTCCTTAATACCGTTTAAGTTCTTTGTTAATTTTTCTCTTTCTTTTCTTAAAGTAGCAGCTTCAGTCTTTGGTAATAAATCTAATTCGCCTTCTTCTTCACGTCTATCGAGTTCTTTTAAGAATCTGATACGACCTTGAATGGTTTTGAAGTTGGTTAATGTACCACCTAACCAACGGTTGGTGATGTAGAAGCTACCACTTCTTAAAGCTTCTTGTTCAACGGTTTCACGGCATTGTTCTTTAGTACCAACGAATAATACCTTACCACCATTATCAACGATTTCTTTCATCTTGACGTATGCAAGAGCGATGCAATCAACGGTCTTTGCTAAGTCGATGATGTAGACACCGTTACGAGCGCCATAGATGTATTTTTTCATCTTTGGATTCCATCTACGGGTTTGGTGTCCAAAGTGTGAGCCAGCTTCTAAGAGCTTTCTCATTGTAATTACTGGTGCATCTGGATCATGCACGACTGCGTCCATGCTTGGAGCAGCTGGTTCAGCAGTTTCTTGAACCAATTCTTCTTTCTTTTCTTCAGCCATTTTTTGGCTCCTTTCTTATGTTTCTTCCTCCATTACTTCTAACGATAGCCCCTGGCATAACCCAGTACAACGGTATCGAATCCATAATGTGTGTATTACTCTATAATCCTTATAGAGCCAAATTATTCTAACAAAAAGAAAGTTGTTAGACAACCATATATTTATGAATATAGGGATTATTTTACTTTTTCGCTCTTGGGTGAGCGGATAAATATTCTTTCTTCATCCCTTCTTCAGAGACGTGAGTATAGACCTGCGTCGCATTGATAGATTCATGACCTAATAGTTCTTGGATAACACGGAGGTCCGCTCCATTCTCTAATAGGTGGGTGGCAAATGTATGTCTTAGTAAGTGCGGATGTAAGCCTAGATTAAGACCAGTTTTCTCTTCTACATTATTAAGAATGTATTCTAATCCTCTAGTCGTTAGTTTATTCCCTCGATCGTTTAAAAATAAATAGATTGAAATCTGTTCATTTTTCTTTGCTAGCCCTGGTCGCACTTCTTTTACATATTTGTCTAACGTTAAAGCACATGTATCAGTAAACGGAACGATTCTTTCTTTGTTCCCTTTACCCAAAATTCTCGCCATACGACTACGGATATTGATATCACTTAACTTAATGTTCACGAGTTCACTAGCACGCACTCCAGAATAATATAAAAGTTCTAATATTGCTTGATCTCTATCCTTAAGATGATCTGTTCGATGTTTGTTTGCTTCAAGTAATTCTTCCACTTGGTTGCTATATAAAATATGCGGATATTTCTTTTCAATTTTCGGTGCTTTAACATAGTTAAATGGGTTATTATCAATTTGATTAGTTTTAAGTAGATATTGATAGAAGTGCTTTAAAGCACATAATCTTCTTTTACAACTTCTTTTACTAACATTAGACATCAATTCTTTTGTTAAGAAGTTACGAATCACTATTTGATCAACATCATCCGCTTTAATATCTTCTTCAAGAAGAAAACGATAGAATTTCTCTATATCTCTTTGATAAGACTCCACGGTCTTAGAAGAGTAATTTCTATCCGTTTGTAAATTAAATAAAAAATCCGCTAATTGTTTATTCACGTTTTTATGATAGCAATAACGGATTATTTCTTCAAATTAACTTTGTTAAGCAGCATTCTTGCTTCTCGTTTTTCTTTCAATGCGTTCCATGTGCTTACATTTAGGAAAGTTGCTACATCCTAAGAAAGATGAATATTTACCTTTCTTACGAATGAGGTTACCTCCACATTCAGGACAGATTTTCACTGATTCCGCTGTTGGAACTTTGACTTCTGTTTGATCGATATAAGTACATTTAGGATAACCACTACAAGCATGGAAGACATTGCCTCTACGATCTTTTCTTTCTACAATAGGCTTACCGCATATTGGGCAATCCTTACCTGTATAGACGAGTTCTTTCTTCTCTTTTTTAACATAATCACACTTAGGGAAATTAGAGCAACCAACAAAGCGACCATTCTTGCCTTCCTTATAGATTAAAGGTGCGCCACATTTAGGACAGAGCTCGCCTGTAGTTTCGTTTGGTGTTTTCCAAATCTTTTCTTTTGCCACTTCAAGCTCCTCGATAAATGGTTTATAGAAAGATTCTAAAATCTTAAGACGTGAATTATTTCCATCTTTGATGGAATCTAATTGATTTTCCATCTTGGCGGTATATTTACTACTAACGATTTCAGGGAAATATTTATCGAGTACTGCACATGTCACATCACCTTGTTCAGTGACAGTAAGCACTCCACCATTATTATTGATATAAGCACGTGACTTAAGTGTTTCAATAGTAGAAACGTAAGTAGAAGGACGACCAATGCCTACTTCTTCCATTAGCTTAACAAGTTTAGCTTCAGTATATGGGGCAGGAGGTTGAGTGAATTTTTGTTCTCCACTCTTTTCTAAAATCTTATATGTTTCTTTTTCGTTAAAGGTTGGAATCACTCCATGATATTCATCATTACTATCCTTTATAGCGATTTCATAACCTTTAAAGATGTTACGGACAAATTCAAGTTGGAAACGATGTCCGTGACTATCAAAGATAACTTTAGTCACTTCATCTTTCTTTGGCTTCATTAATGAGGCCATTGTTCTATTATAGATAAGTTTATATAAGCTAAATTGATCTGGAGAAAGATACTTTCTCACACTTTCAGGTGTACGGAAGTCAGCGGTAGGACGAATTGCTTCGTGAGCGTCTTGCATGTGACCAACTTTTTGAAGTTGTTTGACATGTCCGAGGTATTCTTCTCCATATGTATTCTTGATGTAGTTAGAAGCATGGGCAATAAAAGCTGGAGATAATCTAGTCGAGTCAGTACGCATATAGGTGATTAAACCAACGTGCTCACCTGCAATCTCAAGACCTTCATATAAGCCTTGTGCTAAATATTGAGTTTTCTTTGTTTTAAACTTTAGTTTAGAGAATGCTTCTTGTTGCATGGTTGAGGTAGTGAAAGGTTCTTTACTTTCAGTCACTCGATAGCTCTTTTCAATAGATAGAACGGTCACCTCTTTACCAATTTGTTCTAAGATTTGATCGGCATCTTTTTTAGAAGTGATATCACTCTTTTTCCCTTCAAATCCTAAATAGGTGAGATTAAATTCTTTATCGCCATAAGCAATCTTTACTAAGATGTTCCAATATTCTTCTGGAACGAACTTCTTTATTTCATCATCATGATCATTAATAAGTTTTAAAGCAGCAGATTGGACACGTCCTGCACTCTTAGAATGAATCTTACTATTTAATAAAGCAGATAATTTAAATCCAATAATTCTATCTAAGATACGTCTAGTTTCTTGCGAAGCCACTAAATTCATATCGATGGTACGAGGCTTAGACATCGCTTCTTTAATGGAGTCACGAGTAATCTCGTGAAATTCCCATCTCTTGTTAGTATTTGGATCAAGGTTTAAAACGTTTGCTAAATGCCACGCAATAGCCTCTCCTTCTCTATCAGGGTCGGTTGCAAGAATCACTTCATCGGCTTGTTTTGCAAGCGCTTTTAATTCATAAACAGTTTTAATTTTTTCCTTATTAATCGCGTACGTAGGCGCGAAGCCATGTTCGACGTCCACACCTAAACCACCCTTACCTGTAGTAGCAAGGTCTCTGATGTGTCCTAAAGATGCCTTCACTAAATAATCTTCACCCAAGTATTTTTGGATTGTGGTACATTTAGCAGGAGATTCGACGATAACTAGTTTCATAGGCTGACAATGAGAAAATATATGCTTGATTTAACAATAAGTCAAACCCCTTTTTATATATTATCTTTAATTAAATAAATGTTTATTTAAGATGGGCTATATTAAATTTATCTTTCGCAAGTTCATGTTGATGAGAACGTCTTCTCCGTTCATTACTGCGTGTGCCCCAAGGGTCAATAAACGATTACAATAACTATCTTTTACCTCTAAAGAATAGGGAATGCTGAGCACTTCTTTATTGTAATTAAGCATAAATCCTACTGTGATACGTGTCCCTGTTTTATAACCATTAGCTTCAGTCACGAGCAAGGTATTAGAAAGCATAGCAACTATTCTATTCCTCACTGGAAACGTTAATGGAGTCGGCTCTAACTTACCTGGGTATTCAGAAAGGATAAGGCCACCACTATTAAGAATGTCATGATATAAATTGATATTTGAATCAGGCCAAGGATTATCAATGCCAGAACCAAGGACTGCAATAGTTTTTGTTCCTGCTTCTAGAGCCATACGATGTGCTTCTCCATCTATCCCTATTGCTAAGCCTGAAACAATGTTACAATCTTTCGCCACTTCTTTTACTATTTTTCTTGTATACATCACCCCATATTCGCTTGGATGACGCGTACCAACAACCCCTAGATTATATCGATAATGTTTCTCATCTATTAAAGAAATATCTCCATAATAAAATAAAACAATTGGGCTACGTGGAAAATGCTTTAAGTACTGTGGATAATCATCATCAATCATTGTTAAGGTTTTACACTTAATTTGAGAGACGGTGTTTTTAACTATTTCTGCATCCGGGCATTCTTTTCGATCAATTGCATAAAGAAGCGAATCATAATCGCCATTATACTTAATAGCTAAATAAATTATTAAATCGCGTTGTGAAATCATAAAATTTCCTCCTATATATTCTTTTCAAGACGGAGGAAAAGTTAAAAATGTTTAAAATAATTTCACTTTTTCGATTAAAAGGGCCTGAATTGGTTTATATGAGAAACGGTGTAGACCCTTAATAGGACCATACTTTTCTAGCTCCTCTAAATGTAATTTAGTGCCATAACCTTTATGGGTGGAAATTTTAAAATTAGGATACTCTTTTTCTAATGCGTTACAGATATGGTCTCTTGTAACTTTTGCAATAATTGAGGCTGCCGCGACACTTAAAGAACGAGCGTCGCCATGAGGAATATCAATTACTTCCTTTTTGGCTTTAGGAAGTTTCATATAATCAGTAATGATAATGTCATATTTATCTAACGGAATTTGTTCTAAAGCAAGGGTCATTGCTTTTCTGGACGCTTCTAAAATATTGATCTTATCAATTTCTTCTGGTTCGATTTGAGCCACTCCAATTGCTAAAGCATGTTCTTTAATAATGAGATAGGCTTCTTCTCTTTGCTTTTCTGTTAACTTCTTAGAATCATTAATTAAAGGGTGATAAAAATCACGCGGTAAAACAACTGCTGAGGCCACTACTGGACCGAGTAAACAACCTCTACCAGCTTCATCTAATCCAACGATATTTTTAAATCCTTTTTGGTAATATTCTAAATCAAAATCTAAGGCCATTAGATTGCTCTTTCTAAAGATATTCTTCCAAGCTTACCATCTTTAAATTCTTTGAGTAATAAACTTGCAGCATTTTCAATTTGAAGAACTCCATTTTGCCCTAAAAGTCCCCGTTTTTTCGCAATTTGTTCGTAAACTACGAGGTTTTCAGTGATTTCTTCAATATTAAATCTTTCTTTTAAAATAGATGGATAATGATCTTTAAAATAGTCTAATAAATAGTTTGCCATATCTAATACTGGAAGGATTTCTTCTTTAATCGATCCTACAAGCGCGAGATGCATGGCTTTCTTTTTATTCTCATAATTCATTGGTAGAACCCCAGGAGTGTCCACGAGTAAGAAATCTTTATCAATTTTGATCATTTGTTCACCACGAGTAAAGCCAGGACGATTCTCCACCCCCGCTACTTTACGTTTAGCGAGTTTATTAATTAAAGAAGACTTACCAACATTAGGAATACCAATAATCATTGCGCGTACTGGTTGAGGTTTCATCCCTTTAGCCTTGTCTTTAAGATGCTTTTCTTTAGCAAGATCGACAATCTTCCTAGCTAATATTTGATTCACGTTATCGTGGATGATATCTAAGAAGAGGAAGTCCTTTCCTTCACTCTTAAATTTCTCAATCCAACCCTTTGTAATTTCTTTATCTGCCAAATCTTCTTTGGTAAATATAAATAATCTTTTCTTATTGGTCACAAACTTTTCAAATTCATCATTAAAAGAGGAATAAGGGATTCTTGTATCAAGTAGCTCAATCACGACATCAACAAGTTTGACCTTTTCTTTTATTTCATTTAAGGCCTTATTCATATGGCCAGGAAACCAATGAATGTTGGCCATATTAATAATTTACTCCTAAGAAATATCGATCTGCATAAGGCTCTTTTTCAACAACCTTACCATCTACTACTGTGCATTTACCTTGCATCTTAACAACTACACCAACTAATAATTGATAATCTATTGGTCCAATACTAAATGAATCTGAACTATGAACCCAGTTATCACCTGCAAGGAAATATTGGGAATTATTTAAAGTTGTTTCCGGCCAATTACGATGGGCCTCTTCTTTACTTTCGTCTTCAATTCCATGACGGATAAATGGGATATCTAATGGGTCTCCATATCCTTCTTTACCCTTAATAAATATTTTATTATCCTCAACTTTGAAGGTTTCACCTGGTTTCACTAAAACTCTTTTTATTTTATATGTAGCGTTTTCATTAAGTGTTTGATTCTCCGTTCCATAATTTTGATAGTCGGAAGGATAATAAGTGGTAACGATTTGGAAACGTTTAACATTACGCTTTGCACCACTATCTTTATCAATGATGCCATAATCACTTCCTAATCTAGTTCCTGTATTTCCATCAAATGTTGGGCTCATAGATGAACCGCTTACATAAACAGATTCATAATAAAAGTTATTGAACATGCTTGTTGCACTCACAATAATGACAGCAGCAAGAGCAACATAAACTAAAGCCCAGAATATATTTTTAACTTTTTTCTGTTTTTCACTCATCATAATAAAAATATTATATTTTATATAAACAAAGAAAAAAAGGATTATTAACAATCCTTTTTCCTAAGCTATTTTCAAACTTATTTAATAATTTCTTTAATACGAGCAGCTTTACCTGAACGATTACGGATGTAAGTGATTTTATTTCTTCTAACCTTACCTTTACGTAACACTTCGATACTAGCAATGTTTGGTGAGTGAAGTGGGAATGTTCTTTCAACACCGATACCACTACTCATCTTACGAACTGTAAATGTTTCAGATACTCCTCCGCCTCTACGGATGATAACAACACCTTGGAAATTTTGAATTCTTTGTTTGTTACCTTCAATAATTCTGACGGAAACTTTAACTTCATCACCAGATTTGAAATCTGGGAGATCGCTACGGAGTTGGCTCTTAGTGATTTCATCAACTAATTTCATGTTCATAATGAATTCCTCCTACATAAGTTAATCTCTTGGTGTTCATAATCTCAATGTTAGCGGAGCACCCGTATCACGCTTTAAACGTGCTTGATTATAATACATTATATGTAAACTAGATTGCAACACTCTTTTTTTATGAGTAAAAGATAAAATGTAATGCTGTAAAGTAAAAATACTTGACACCACTTATAAAGATATATAAGATATCTATCGTCATAGGAGGATTTATTATGGCTGTTAAAATTAGATTAACTCGTATTGGTAGACACGACGATCCATTCTATAGAATCGTTGCTGCTGACTCCAGATTCGCTAGAGATGGTAGATACATCGAACAAATTGGCTACTTCGATCCAGAAAAAGGCGTAGAAAATGCTGTCGTCAATGAAGAATTAGCCCTCAAATGGTTAGGCTTAGGTGCTCAACCAAGCGATACCGTTAAAGCAATCTTCAACCGTAAAGGCTTAAACGCTAAAGCAAAAGAAAAGAAGGCTAAATAATGGATTACGAAGCAGTTATTCACGCTCTCATTGATCCAATCATTGATTCACCTGAATCTGTCTTAATTCGAATTACTGAAGGAAATACCCCAAAAGACGTCAATATTCTTATTGCCGCTGAAAAGGAAGATACTTCAAGATTAATCGGTAAAAAAGGCATCATCGCTAACGCTCTTAGAGAATTAGTGGGTGTTGCTGGCAAAACCGAAAACAAACACATTCATTTAAGATTTGAATCATTTGGAGAAGAAAATAAAGAGGATTAATCCTCTTTTTTCTAATGCTATGGAATTTGTTAGATTAGGTAAAATTATCGATGCATTCTCTTTAGATGGCACTCTAAAGATTCTTTCTTCTACTTACTACAGTGATAAACGTTATAAAAAGGGCAATATCATTTATCTTGTATCACCTAGTGGAGAAAGATTAGAAGCAACAGTAATTGAACACCGCGCTAACAAAGACATTGATTTTGTAAAAGTAAATGAAATTACTTCAAAGGAAGAAGCATTAGAAAGAAGAGGATGGTTTGTTGAAGCTAATAAAGATGCAAAATTATTAGCGAAGAATGAATATTACTTCACAGATGTAGAACAATGTGATGTTTATGATGAGCAAAGTAGGTTACTTGGAAAAGTAAAAAAGGTCGAAGAATTTCCTGCTCAAATAACATTAAGGGTATCAAGAAAAGATAAACCTGATTTCTTTGTTCCTTTTATCGACGCTTTTATTGATCATGTTGATATAGAAAATAAGAAAATCATCATTAAAGTTATGGAGGGAATGCTATGAGAATCACTATTCTTACTTTATTCCCAGAAATGTTTGATGGTTTTTTAACTAACTCAATTATTAAACGCGCGATTAGCAAAAACATTGTTGAAGTAAAAATCGTTAACATCAGAGATTACACTTTAGATAAATATGGTCGTGTTGATTCCGCTCCTGTTGGAGGAGGCGCTGGCTTAATCATGAAGTGTCAACCAGTCTTAGATTGTTTAAACGCTAATAGAACAGAAAACTCAAAAGTTGTTCTTCTTTCACCAAGAGGAAAAACATATAATCAAGCAAAAGCACATGATTTTGCTGCAAATTCAAAAGATTTAGTCTTAATATGTGGGCATTATGAAGGAATAGACGAAAGAGTTAATGATTATGTTGATGAACTAGTTTCAGTTGGTGATTATATCCTAACTGGTGGTGAACTAGGAAGCATGATTATCACTGATTCAATTATTAGATTACTTGATGGAGCGATTGCTAACGAATCAACAGTCGAGGAAAGCTTTGAAAACGGACTATTAGAATATCCTCAATACACAGAACCATTTGATTATAACGGCAAAAAGATTCCTGATATCCTCTATTCTGGTAATCATGAGGCTATTAATAAATGGCGTAAGAAACAGTCTCTAAAATTAACTAAAGAATATCGTAAGGATCTCTTTGATAAATACGAACTTAATAAACAAGAACGTAAGCTTCTTGACGAATTAGATAGCAACGAACAACCTAAGTGGGAAAAGATGGCTTTAGAAAAAGGTCATAAGTTTATTAAGTAGGTTATCAAGTTAATATTAGTTATTATTGAAATGTATGAGTGTATTTTTTGCGCACATACTTTAACACTTTAAGTATACGAGTAATCCTCGTTAACTGAATAATCTAACGCTTCAAACATTAATATTTATGGATAGGGTATTATAAAAATTGAGTGGTTACCTTTTCTGCAACATCTAAAACCCAATAATAAATATTCAATAATGCCATATTGTTAATTCTTAAAAATAGTGTTTAATGTATTGTTTTATTCAATATTTTTAATAAATTTTTACATTTTCATTTTATATTTGAGTATTGTGCAAAAAATGCACATAAGTAATTTTGTCCGATATAAAAATTGTTGAGTATTAAATAGTTGAGTTTTTTTACAACTGTTCGTGCATAAGCGTACATACTAAACTCTAGAAAAAACTACCGAGGATTCCTCGGCAGTTCATTTTACTATTTTATCAAAATTCAACTTGTTCCTTTTTTGAACAGGTTCATTACATTCCTGGGAAACCACCCATGCCTCCCATGCCCGGGAAACCACCTGGTGGCATTCTACCTGTTTTACGGTATTGCTCCATCTTTTTCATCATATCTTTCATTTGTTCATATTTCTTTAAGACACGGTTAATGTCAGCAACAGACTTTCCACTACCATTAGCAACTCTTATTTTACGCGAATATTTAAAGACATCAGGATTATGTCTTTCTTCTGGAGTCATAGAGTTAATGATTACTTCAAAGTTTTTCATTTCTCTTTCGCCCGCTGCAAGCTGTTCTGGAGTAACCTTAGGCATACCAGGAATAAGCTTTAATAAGCCTCCTAGAGAGCCCATTTTTTGTACTTTTCTCATTTGATCTAACATATCATCTAAATCAAACTCCCCGCTCATCATTTTATTAGCGGTTTTTCTTGCTTCTTTTTCATCAAATTCTTCTTTAGCCTTTTCCACTAAAGTCATGACGTCGCCCATACCTAAGATACGGTCAGCCATTCTATCTGGATGGAAGATATCTAAATCTGTTAATTTTTCACCAATACCGGAGAACTTAATAGGTACTCCTGTCATATGTTTAATACTTAAGGCAGCACCACCACGGGCATCACCATCAAGTTTAGACATGATAATTCCGCTTAAATCAAGCTTCTCATTAAAGGCATTAGCAACATTGACTGCGTCTTGACCAGCCATAGCATCGACTAAAAGAAGGATTTCATCAGGTTTAACTTCATCTTTAATGTTATTAAGTTCTTGCATTAATTGTTCATCAATTTGAAGTCGACCAGCAGTATCGATAATCAATACATCATAACGGTCATCAAAAGCGCGTTTTTTAGCGTGGCTAGCAATCTTAACTGGATCACCTTTACCTTCATTTACAATATCCACACCAACTTGTTTAGCAATGGTTTCTAATTGGTCGATAGCAGCAGGACGATAAACGTCACAAGCAGCAAGGAGAACTTTCTTCTTAAGTTTATTCTTCATTAAGTAAGCAAGTTTACCAGCAGATGTAGTTTTACCACTACCTTGTAAACCAACAAGCATAATGACACATGGACGGGTAGTTGGATAATCAATTTCGCTCTCATTACTACCTAATAATTTTTCAATTTCGTCATGTACTATTCCAACGATCATTTGGCCTGGATTAAGTTTAGATAAAACCTCTGTTCCAAGAGCCTTTTCTTTAACGTTAGAAGTGAACTCTTTAACGACTTTATAATTAACATCAGCTTCAAGAAGCGCGATACGAATTTCTTTAAGCATTTCTTCAACATTACTTTCGGTAATGCGAGCTTGTCCTTTGATCTTTTTAAATATTTGAGAAAGTTTGTCACTTAATGATTCAAACGCCATTAGTTTAATCTCCTTTCAATATCTTCTAATTCTTTAATTTCCTCGTTATTTGAGGCATTTTTCTTTAATTTTGCAGTAATTTTCAAAATTTCTTCTTTGTTTTCAACTAGATGCATTTCTTTTTCTAACTCTTCAAGTTTAGAGCATCCTTTTTGTAATGCGTCATCAACAGCTGCGCGAGAAATATTACGTTCAGTTGCAATCTCGCTAAGAGATAAATCAAAGCAATAATACGCTTCTAAAATTTCCCTTTGAGTAGAAGAAAGTAAAGGTTTATAAGCACTTAATAATTTATTAAAATAAACTGCCTTATCAATCTTTTCCATTTTACTTTTCTACGCAGAGTCCATAGAGGTATTTATCTAAATCAAATTCCTCCAAATCGTCCATTTTCTCTCCGAGCCCAATAAAGCGAACTGGAACACCTAATTCATCTCTTATTGCTAAGATAATTCCGCCTTTAGAAGTGCCATCCATCTTCGTAATTACGACACCAGTTAAAGTAGTTACTTCCGCAAACGCTTTAGCTTGCACTACTCCATTTTGACCTGTTGTTGCGTCAATCACTAAGAATGTATCATGAGGACCATCAGGTATCTCTTTAGATATAACACGTTTGATCTTAGCGAGTTCTGCCATTAAGTTTTGTTTAGTTTGAAGTCTACCAGCAGTATCAACGATTAATAAATCGACACCTTTTTCTTTAGCTTGGCGAGCTCCATCATATGCGACACTAGCAGGATCACTCTCCGCTTTACCAGTCACAATATCAATATGAAGTCTATTAGCCCATTCGGTTAATTGTTCAATAGCCCCTGCTCTAAAAGTATCAGCAGCTGCTAACATGACTTTCTTACCTTGATTGATATATCTATAGGCTAATTTAGCAATGGTTGTAGTCTTTCCTACTCCGTTAACTCCAACAACAAGTAAAACTGTAGGTCCACCACTAACAAACTCAATATCATTATTGATATCACCTTTTTCCGCGTATCCAACGAATAATTTATCAACTAATAATTCATTGATTTCTTTTGGTTCGGTAATCTTATTTGCCTTTGATTCATCGAGCACTTCCTCAATGATCTTAAGAGCTAAAGAAATGCCAACATCTGATTCTATTAATATTTCTTCAAGCTCTTCAAAATATTCAGCGTTAACAGTTTTATATCTTTTAGATAATTCACTGAGTTTATTAGAAAAGTTCTCACGTGATTTTTCTAAGCCTTTAGAATATTTATCAACGCTTTCTTCTTTTTTTGCAAATTTGTTCTTTAAGAAAGAGACTAATCCCATTATGTTCTCCTTTTATTAAGCGCTTTTCTTGCTGCATCTTCTTCTGCTTCTTTTTTAGATTTACCTTTACCGCTTGCTAAGATAACCCCATTAAATATAACATCCACATAGAATGTACGGTCATGTGCAGGCCCATCTGCATGAGTAACTTCATAAGTTACACGGTCTTGATATTCCGCTTGCATCTCTTCTTGTAAGCGTGTTTTTGCATCTGTTAAATCATCGATGTTCACACGTCGAATATCATCTAAAACAAATGCTTTAATATATTGATAAGCAATATCAATGCCTTGATCTAGATATAATGCTCCAATGACAGCTTCAAAGACATCTTCTAATATCTTGTTTGATTCATTAATTTGTTTCGTTTGAATAGAATTACCAGTCCTAATATAGTTAGCGAAGTTGACACTTCTTGCATAATTTGCTAAAGAAGCACTTCTTACAATATTACTTCTTAACTTACTCATTAAGCCTTGGTCCATATGAGGATGATATTTATAGATTAAATCAGCAGTCACAAAGCCAAGTACTGCGTCTCCCATATATTCAAGTCTTTCATAGTCATGATGCTTAGTTTTCGCGTCAGCATTGTAACTAGGATGGGTAAAAGCCAAAAGGAAAAGATCTTCACGCTTAATGTGAATGCCGTTATTCGCGAAGAATTCCTTAATATTATTCACTCTTTAAACCTTCTTTAATCTTGTTCACAATATCAGCTTTCGCTAATTGATAGGCGACTCTAATCGCGTTTTCAAAGCACCATGCATCACTACTACCATGAGCCTTAACAACAACACCATTAACACCAAGTAACATCGCGCCGCCAGTTGACTTATAATCCATAGTTTCGCTCATCTCTTTAATACCACTTCTTACGTGTAAATATCCGAGTTTTGCCCATAAATTCTTTTTAAATGCAGACTTTATCATGCCACCCATAAGTTTCGCAACACCTTCAGTTCCCTTAAGGAAAACGTTTCCAGTATAACCATCCATAACAATAACATCAGCCTTGCCGCTTAATGCGTAACGCGCTTCAATGTTACCTTGGAATCCTTCAAAATTTGATTCTTTATATAATTTATATGCTGCTTTTACTTCAGGAGCGCCTTTACCTTCTTCTGCTCCGTTACTCATTAAATAAACATTTGGTTTTTCAACATCAAAAACATATTTAGAATAGAGTTTACCAACTGTACCAAATTGGAGTAATTCTTCTGGGGAATTCTCGTTATTTGCTCCGACATCAAGTAAGACGACCTTCTTACCTTTAATAGAAGTTGGGAATGGAACTACTAAAGCACTTCTTTTCACGCCTTCAATATTTTTAAGTAATAATGTGGCGGTAGAAAGGAATCCACCAGTTGATCCACAGCTTACGACCGCGCTATATTCGCCGCCTTTTACCATATTAACCGCTTTATACATAGAAGAATCTTTCATCCTTATTACTTCTAAAGCACCAGCTTCCATAGGAACGACATCACGTGCATCAATGATTTCACACTTTCCTTCTAAAGCAGTTAGTTCTTCTTTTTTACCAACGACTGCGATTTCTACATCATCATGTTTTTTTAAGAAGTTTTGAATAGCTTCTACAACTGCTGGGCTACCATTATCTCCGCCCATTGCATCACATACAATCTTCATAAATAATTCTCCTATTCTATGAATATCTTAATCTTGTAATCTTTTTTGATTTCTTGTCTAAACTTGAAACAACAAGTTTTTGAATCTCTACTCCACTCACTCGCACTAAATGGATAATAGTGGCTATTATGGTCATGACGTTTAAAGCGGATAGGAGTGCCATTAATTTCTACCCTAATCACTTTTTCTAGGTCCCTTACATGCATCTTAAATAAGGCATTACGAGCTTCTAAACGATCATCAAGATTATTCTCACTCTTATAGAGATTGATTTCATAATGATCATCAACGAATTTCATATCGTATTTATTCTTACGATATAAGCCAACTTGATAACCAGTAGTTAAGCCATCATCCTCATAGAAATAATCACTAGTTTCAACCTTTCTAGAAGGATAATAATCATAGATTATATTCTTTAATGACATCTTAGAAATATTATCGACATACTTATATAAAGGTAATAAAGTACCAGCTTTCACGAATAATGGTAATTCTTCCACTTTATATTTTTCTTTGATATATCTATTTCCTTGATAAACATTACGATGAATAACGTTATACCATTCGCCACCTGGAAGATATATCTTTGCTTTCTTTGCTTTACTACTAGGGGCATAAGATAATTTAAGCTCTGCTCCTCCACCAGCTTGGAAATATTCAATACGGACTTTATAAGATGTGTCTTTTTTTAAAGTTGCAACATAGTTAGAAGTAGGCGCGTGTTCGCCCCAATCTTTAAGGACGAGTTTATCATCGATATAAATCTTCACTCCATCATCGCTTGTAACATAAAGTTCAACATCTTGATCGAATTTTAAGCGTGTCTTATATCTCGCACTGAAGTTATAGATAGGAACTTCTGGATATAGATGCTCACCGTTAACTTCAAAGTCTACACTCTTAAGTCTCTTAGTTAAAATAGGCTTACCTTTAAGGTCTTTATTATCATAGAAAGAAGCATAGACTGACCCTTTATAATTCTTGAGTTTTAAAGGATGTTGAGTGGTTCCACCAATTGGAGAGATAAGAATATTGTCTCCTAACATATAAGAAGTAGGTTCCTTGTATACTTTTTTATCTTCTGGATAATTTAAATAAGGGGCTCTAAAGATAGATAAACCTTCTTCATAGTTTTTATAAGCATAAGTATAAATAACATCAAGTAAGCGATAACGCATATTGATGTATTCTTTCACGGTTTGTAGTGTTTTATCTCCAAACACCCATGGTTCACGGAATCTAAGAACCGAACATGTCGCGTGTGGTCGTAAGATAGGAGAGAAAGCTCCATATTGATACCAACGAATAAATTCGTTCTTGCTTGGATTAGCGACGTGTCCACCGATATCACTACTAAAGTAACTAAGCATATTATTGCTACATTTCTTTAAGTTCTTCACTTCATTAGTCAAGCTACCTAAATCACTATTGATATCGCCAGTCCATTGGAATGGATAAATATGGCTACGCGAATCTCTAATCCCACGATAGTCACCATTATGAATTTCAGTGATATTAGAACAGGTCACTGGTCTGACATATACTTCGGGATCAAGGACAAGTCCTTGATAGAATTGACGAGTAATGTCGTGATATAAATATCTACCAAGACTTTCAAAAGGCACACGTTTAGATGGGGAACGTAATTTCACCATCCAGTTACGGTCATACCACCATGTATCTAAACCTAAAATTAAGAATTTAGTTAATTGCTCTTTTCTAAACGCAATTTCTTCAGGAGAAAAAACATTGAACTTATATCCTAATGGAGAAGGATGGTCGTTCATCATCACTTCCACATTATGTGCATGAGCAAATTGATAGAACTTCGCAATATCCGGGAATAGCTTAGTATTCACTTCATATCCAGTACCGTGTGTCTTCTTACTAGAAGAGTCTCTCCAATCGGTATCAAGGACAAAGTTATCAAGTGGAATTTGATGTGCTTTATATTTAAGAATCATCTCTTTTGCGCTCTTCTCGTTCCAAGCGTAATATCGAGAATTAAATAAGCCTAATGTCTTAAGTCTAGGCATATCATTCTTACCAGTTAATGAGATGAACTGTTTTCTTAATAATTTATAGTCGTTTTTACAAATTAATAAGAATAAATCTTTTGTATCTAATTCACGTTTAAATTCCGCACCCTCACTATAACCTTCGCTAGGAATAATAATCCTAGGTGTGTCCATCACTGGGAAGATATAAGGGGTTTTATTAGGGAGAGGGAGTTCTCCACTATTTTTAATAGTTTTATATCTATAAACTCTTTTATCATCCTTATAGATTTCTAAACTTCTAAAAGGATCATAATAATCAAAGACAATCACTAAATCATCG
Source organism: Erysipelotrichaceae bacterium (assembly GCA_015059185.1). Taxonomy (GTDB): domain Bacteria; phylum Bacillota_I; class Bacilli_A; order RFN20; family CAG-826; genus SIG220. Next base: position 9,363 of record SVAY01000012.1, on the reverse strand, counting down.
TATTTAAACCAAATACGTTCTTCTTGATGAATATCTAAAGAAAAGTTTGATTCTTTCTTTTTATTAATAAAGATAGTCTCTTCATTTGTATAGTTCTGATTAGGTGCATATTCAAAGCGAAGAATATTATCTTTTAATACTGATATTCTCATGTTATTAAAAATGTAATTTTTATTCATGAAATGACCTCGCTTACATATTATACCAATATAAAAATATAATTTCTTTATTTTTATTTAGTGCTATATGAAAAAAGCGGCATCAAGGCCGCTTCATCTCTTATGAAGATTTAAGAATTTAGTTCTTTATAACCAAATATCGTATAGAAAAGTCTCGCAACTGAAGGTGCAATCATTCCAAATCCGTATAATGTGTTATAACCTATTTCACCTGATTTATCATCAGACGCAATCATCACTGCAGAAATAATAAAGACAATAATTGCAATCATGTAAACAGCAAAAGTGATATAAGCAGCAACAACCACCCTTCTTTCGCTAAAACTTCTTGCATTTTTAATCATACCAATTCCTAATATCAAACACATGACCGCTGGGATCGCCATTGCAATAAAGCTAACCACTCTTTCCATTCCTTCCAAGGTAGCGTTAAATGCTGCTGCACCTCCACCACATAGAGCAATAAATATGACTAAAGCAATAAGCGCAACAATTGGACCAGCATAAACAAATAATAAAATTAATAAACCAACAACAACGATTATTCCTAAAACTAGCCCTACTACATAAGCACCAGTGGTAATAAATACCGCTAATACGGGTACTAGCACCATAATCAAAATGTTGAAGAGCAAAAACTTCTTAGGTTCTAATTCTGCTTCATCAGGTAATTTAAGTGTCATAAATACTTCCTCCTACATATTTGTATAGACTTCATCACAAACAATTTGATAAGAAACATTATATGGGCAACTTGTCTTTTTCATAGCAGTGCTTACAGCGTTCCCCACCGCGTCAAAAACATCGCGCTCGCTAGCAACATAATTATAACCATTATTTTTCATGGAATAATGCATCGTGATACTGATCTTGTCCCCACTAGAACTACTATCAACTGAGCCCCAGTAGATAGAACTAAGAGAACGGATACCATATTTCACCTCGTCCGCAATTTTATATGCATAATCCGAGGCTGAATCAGAACTGCTATTATAAGAATGCTCACTGCTCGATTTGCCAGAGTATGATGGTTTACTAGGTGGAGCTATTTTAGATTTAGCTTTATTTACACCACCGAAGAACATAACAAGAACAAATATAGTTCCTCCGATGATTAAAATCCAACCTAGTACTCCAATTCCATTACTCATGAAATAAAGTCCTAGACCAACAACAGCCAAAGCAGCAAGAATAAAAATAATTATCATAAAACAATCCTTTGATTGCTTATGATTAAAACATAATAAGAGTTAAAGAAGTGTTAAAATCTAAGCTTTTGTAACACCATTATATTCAATTAATTTTTTAGCTTTATCAATAACATAGAGGAACTGTTTTTCGTCCCCGTGTTTAATAATGTAACTAGCGTCATCTCTTGCTGTTTCAAATATTTTTATATCATCAATAACATTTAAATATCTAAAATCAGGAAGTCCACTTTGACGTATTCCAGAGAGGTCTCCAGGACCACGATGCTTAAGATCTTCTTCTGCAATTTTGAAGCCATCAAAGCTATTGACAAGAATTGATAATTTTTCTTTAGCTTCTTCGTCATTGTTATCCACCACTAATAAACATGCGGCCTTACTTCCATCTCGACCAATTCTACCTCTAAGTTGATGTAAGGAAGCTAAACCAAAATTGGAGGCATCATATATCACCATAAGTGTAGCTTTTTTAACATCAATTCCTACTTCGATAACTTGAGTTGATACTAATATATGTTTAGATCCAAAACTAAATTCATTAAGTGCTTCTTCTTTTTCTTCTGATTTTAGTTTGCCATGTAACAATATCACTTCATTAGGATATTTACGCTCATACTCTTTATATAATTCTTCCACTGAAAATCTATCATTACTCGTTTCAATTAAAGGAGCAACTATATATATTTTTTGGTCATTTTTAAGGGCTTTTTCAATGCAATCATCGATTAATTTTGAATCTGGATAAGTGATTCTAGTATTTACGCTTCTTTTAATATTTGGATATGTAGAAAGAGTGGTAATATCTAAATCTCCATATAATGTTAAAGCTAGACTACGAGGGATTGGAGTTGCGCTCATCATGAGTAAATCTGCGTCTTTACCTTTATCTAATAAGGCTTGACGTTGGTTCACGCCAAATCGGTGTTGTTCATCAATAATAACTAGCCCTAAAGAAGAATACTTAATCTTTTTAGTAAATAAGGCATGAGTACCAATAATAATATCAATATATCCTTCTTCTAAATCGTGATATATTTCATCTTTTTCTTTCTGTGTGCTACTTCCGACAAGAAGCGCAATTTTGATATTGAGGTTTTTAAACATTTCTAATGCATTTTTATAATGTTGACGTGCTAACGCATCAGTTGGAGCCATAATTGCTCCTTGATTGCCTCGATAGTGATTAGCGTATAACGCCACAAAGCTAATCACAGTTTTTCCTGTACCAACATCACCTTGTAGTAAACGATACATTAAAGATGAATCATTCATATCTTCGATTATCTCGTTACACGCTGCTAATTGATCTTCGGTTAACGTGAATGGAAGATTATTGATAAATGGCTCACATACATCTAAACCAATCGGTTCTTTTTTAATCTTAGTTAATAATTTATTTTCTTCATGAATCAATTTGTTTTTAAGTGAGAACATCAAAGCCTCTTCATATTTAAGGTGTCTTAATGCTTGTCTCACTTGTTCCATTGATAAAGGAAAGTGAGCGTAGTTAAATGCTTGGTATTTTGAAACTAAACGATACTTATTTTGATAATAAAAAGGGACGTTAGAATAAATTTTATCTTTATATTCTTCTAAACATCTTTTCACTATTCTTTGAAAGTTATACTGTTCTAGACCCTGGGCTAAAGAATAGATAGGTTTAACTTTATCTGTTGGTCCGATTAATCCTTTAGAATAATTAATCATATTAATTCCATTTGTCTTCGAATTATATATGCCCCAGACTGTCACTACATCATCTTGATTAAGTGACTTAGTTAAAAATGTTCTATTATACGCTAAAACGTTAAAACTTCGTCTAAGTGTAGATGAAGCGACACTAAACATAGCGGCACTTACTTTATAACCTTTTTTAATCGTTACTGGGCTATTAATTTTTCCTACAATTGTCACTCGTGCTTTATCGACAAATTCTTCTTCTTTAGATTCGTTAAGCACATCATAACGACGTGGGAGATGTTCAATCACTTGGTAAGAATTAAAAATACCCATCTTATGAAGCAAGATGTTAATTCTTAAACTCGAGGACAACACTTCTTTTTTCATCAACATATATTGTGACACACTCCCACCACTTATAGAAGTGAGGGCTTCTTGCTCGATGACCCTAACGGATCAAGCATACACAAGCTATCCGGATGTGTCCCATCCTTCGAAAGTATTTCAATTCCCTTTCTTAGAATATTATTCGCAGCGTTTACATCTCTATCATGAATGATGCCACATTTAGGGCATTTCCATGTCCTAACTGACAAGTTCTTAGTGATAGGGTTTTTATATCCACATACATGACATAGTTGACTACTAGCAAAGTTAGATGGAACCTTAACTAATGTTCTACCATACCATTTAGCCTTATAGGTTAGCATAGAAAGCAATCTAGACATAGAAGAATCTAATAATGATTTGTTATAGTCATTATCCTTACTCATCTTCATCACCTTAAGATCTTCAACACATATGACTTGGTTTTCATCAATGATGTGTTTACTTAATTTATGGAGATAATCGTTTCTTTGGTTATTTATATGTTTATAGATTTTAGCAACCTTGATTCTTTGTTTATTGTGGTTACTAGAACCTTTAACCATATGGGAAAGTTTTCTTTGTTCTCTAGCAAGTTTCTTTTCTGATTTAGTGAGATATTTATGATTCCTATATTTAAGACCAGTAGAAGTGATAATAAGATCCTTAACGCCTAAATCAAGGCCAATAGACTTATTAGTGCTTTCTAATGGCTTTATCTCGGCTTCTACTAATAAAGAAATATAATATTTATCATCTGTCGACTTAGATATCGTCGCGGATTTAATAACTCCAACAAAGTTACGATGTTTCTTAATTCTTATTCTTTTACATTTAAGGATATTTATGTAGCGGTCATTATCACTTAATCTAATAGAACTCTTCTGATTATTAGTGGTGTAACTCTGATCATTCTTCTTACTCTTATATTTTGGGAATTTAGCATTACCTCTAAAGAAAGCTTTATATGCAGCATTCCTATTCATTTGGGCATTAGCAAGAGCCAAAGAATCTATTTCTTTAAGAAAAGGATAATCTTCTTTATATGTAGCGGGAGTAATATCCTCATACTTTTTAGTGGCTTTATAAATATCGTTCATGTCATTTAAAGATTTATTATAAAAGAATCGAACACATCCAAAACATTTAGAGAAATACTCTTTCTGCGTATTATTAGGATAGATACGATATTTATAAGCTCTTCTTATCATATCTATATTATAACATTATTTATAATGTTATTGTATAACTTATTACTGTTATTAATAAAGCAATTATTTGCTCGTTATTTGATTGATTCTTACTATAATTCATCCCTACCTATAGATGTTGTATATAATCTTGATGGCTTTGCGAAGACCAAGTCATATCAAGATGGGGGACTGTCTTCTGGCAATGTTTCGTTAAATAAATTTGCCTTATATTTATAGATATATTACTTTTAGACAAATTACCTCCTTATTTATATATAGACTGTTAAAAATCATAAAATGTTGAAAAAAATAAAAAGAGGAACTTTGTTCCTCTTAATAATAATATGCTATATCTTATTCAACACCGAGTAAGAATGAATAGACAGGTTGCCCACCTTCTCTAATATCAACATCGATATCGGAGTGATTTTCTTCACAGTATTTTTTAATGGTTAATGCTTCTTCTTTAGTAACGTCTTCACCGTAAATTACAGTGATTACACTACTCATATCATCAATCATCTTTTCGATTAACTGTTTACAAGTTTCGAACTTATCCTTATTAGTGACAACGATATCTTTTTCAAAAATGCCCATGAAGTCATCTTTTTTGACTGCCATACCATTAATTGTGGTATCCCTAATAGAGAATGTAACTTCACCAGATTTGACGTTACTTAAGGCTGATTTCATTTCCTTAAAGTTTTCTTTTGGTTTAGCATCTGGATTAAACATGATGGCAGCGCTGATACCTTGAAGGATTGTTTTAGTAGGAATAACGAATGTTGTTTGTCCTTCTTCACTTAACATATCAGCAGCTTGAGAAGCAGCCATTAAGATGTTGGAGTTATTTGGGAAGATGTATACTGTATCGGCATTAGCTTCTTTAATCGCTTTGACAAAGTCTTCAGCACTTGGGTTCATGGTTTGACCACCAGTAACTAAATAGTCAACACCGGCTTCATGGAAGATTTCATCAATACCGCGACCACTACTAACGGCGATCATCGCGTATTCTTTACGTGGTTCTTCTTTCTTTTCTTCCACCTTTTCATCTAAGATACTGTTAGATTCTTTTGCACCGCTTTCAAGATTGTTATGTTGTTCAGTCATATTTTCAATCTTGAGTTTTATAAACTCACCAAATTGTTGAGCGTATGTTAATACACCACCAGGTTGAAGGGTATGAACGTGAACTTTAACGATATCACCATCATTCACTACAACAAGGGAATTACCGTGAGAGCCTAAGATAGAAGTGAATCTTTTTTCATTAAATGGTTTCTTAGATTCATCTCCACCTAAACGCATGATGAATTCAGTACAATACCCGAATTCTTCGCTTTCCATAGATGCGCCAGCTGCAACAGGAGCATTTTCACCAGTTTGAGCACCTTCTTCATTACGTGCTACTGGTTTACCATTAACGGCATCGAGCATACCTTGGAAAATATAGATTAAACCAGTACCGCCGGAGTCAACAACGCCGACTTCTTTAAGAACTGGTAATAATTCAGGAGTTCTTTTTAAGGATTCTCTAGCTTCCTTAAGGAAAAGTTCGAGAGCTTTTTCAATTGAATTAGCGCTCTTAACATTATCATGTAAATAATGTGAACCTTCTCTAACAACAGTAAGGATTGTACCTTCAACTGGTTTTAAAACGGCTTTATAAGCAACCTCAACGCCTTTTTCTAAAGCGTCAGAGAATTGTTGAGCGTTACATGTTGAAAGACCTTCTAAGCCTTTAGAGAAACCTCTAAAGATTTGGGAAGTGATAACGCCAGAATTACCTCTAGCACCAAAAAGGGTACCACGAGCAAAGCTCTTAGCAATTTCGAATACGTTACCTTCTTCTTTATCTTGTATTTCTTTACAGCCACTAGTGACTGTTAAATTCATATTCATACCAGTATCGCCATCAGGTACTGGGAAGACGTTAAGTGCGTCTACTTCTTGATAATGGTTATATAAATTGTTAGCTCCAGAGATAAGAATATCTTTGAGAGATCTACCATCTAATGTTTTCATTTTGTTTTCCGTATGTTGAACTATTTCCGTAGAATAGGGTCAGAACACTTCATATCACTTAAGGCCTATAGCCATGCTTCCGTAGAAACATATGTTTACGGCTACCGCATTAAGGAATAATTAATGTTCCTAATCAACAATCCTTTCTTGAATTTAATTAGAACAATGTGTTTTAAAAACACAACTAGATTATATTTTGTTACACGTGTAAAGTCAAGTTTATATGACAAAAGAAAAGCCCGGTTAAACCGGGCTCATTCTTCTTATTCAGGAATCGCGAATGAAGTCTTTCTTAAATTAGATGCTTCAAGTCTTAGATCTTCAACCATTGAAATACTATTATCATTTGTTTGGAAAGTAAATCTAAATGATAGATAATCAATAGAATTTGGTTCACTACTGAGTTTGAACTCAATATTGGAGAATGTTATAACTCCTTCGCCATACGCAGAATCGTAAATATCTGATCTACCAACGATTGCTTTATCTAAAGCATAAACCTTATCATTAACGGTGAAATTATCAAGTTCCTTTAAGATGACATCAAATAATGGGAAACCACAAGATGCATCAATATATTCGTTAAAACATCTCTTCGTGAATCTAAGAGCTAAAGCATAATGGCTTGGATTACCATCAGTAAGATAATCGGTATGATCAACAAAATTATTAACTTCTTCGTGACCCCCATTATCATTAAAAAAGATTTGGTAAGAGTTCTCGTCGATATTATATAAGGAATAACCTCGGATAATAGCATTATCATATCCTTCATGATTAGGAGCATCAGTTTTGAACATAACACTACCGGTGTTAAAGGCTAAATAAGCAATTGAACTAATGTCCATAGGCTCAGAGCCCTCCCTATCTAAAACCACATGATCAGTAGCTTTTAAAGTGATGTTAGTGGCTAAAAGGGTGCTTCTAAGAGCGTCAGCAACAGGAGATGCTTTATCAAAGTTTTCTCCAGCTATACAATTTGTATCAATCCATTTAGCGTCGTCATCTATTGCTCTATATTGTCTAGCCTCTAAGGAAGGAGTTCCGTTATATGGTTTATTCTTCTCATAGATTTTTCCAGTATCATCATCAACATATAATGAATACAGTGAACCTTGACTATTATTAGGAGCACCATGCCCATGAATGATTGAACTTTCTTGTTCGCTTGCGCTTGATGAGTCACTTTTAGAAGACTCAGTAGAATCAGTACTATCTGTTTCAGAAGAAGATAATAGTGAACTAATAGAAGAATCAGTATTACCTGTTCCGCAAGAAGATAAAAGTAAGCCAAAAGACATAAGACCTACTAGCAATAAGTTATTCTTTTTCATATTTTTCCTCCGTATTTTAATTATACGAAAATAGTTAACATAGACAATATAACACAAAGTGTTAAAAAAATGTTAAAAAATAAAAATTATTTATGGTTATCAAAATACAAAATATTATCGTAAGCAAAGATGTTAGCAATGGAATCGCCGTATGAGAACGCAAACGTTCCTCCTGTTGCTTCGCGGAAGAGTTCAAAGAGTTCCCTTTCTTCTAAGCGGACAGTTAATTCTACTTCTCCGTTAACCAGTCGAGAGGAATTGATCTTGCCACTGATAGCGAGGAAATGCTTATTATCGTATCCAAATTTTAAAATGGTGATATCTCCATTATCCACAGTCCCTTCTTTAGAAATAAAACTAAATGGAACTGAATTAGAAGAGATAACTATATCATTCTTCTCTAAATCAACATTCACAATAGAAGCATAAACTGCAATTGAATCGTTTAAAGCATTAAGGAGCATTAAAGATAATAATCCATGTAAATCATTTTCTAAGATTAATGAAACGCCTTTTTCATTAAGTAAAGACGCTAATGGATATAAGAAATGAATATCAAAATCAACATTTAAACAAATGCCAATGAGGTGGTATTTATCAACTAAATACATAATTGCACTATAAAGCTTATTAAATGCCGCATAATCAGATGGGTTAAATAATTTATTTAAAATGATTTTTTGCGGTAAAGATGATGGTTTTACTTTGTTAATTACATCTTCTAATTCCGTATTCCCAATTTTAATAAGATTTAATTGATGTTTCTTTAATAGTTCCCCATTAATATTCTTTTTATCATATTGTTTCTCATCTAGATTCCCAATAAGTGCGATATTATTGTTAGAGATTTTACTTCTTGCAATCATCACTTTCGCGACTTCACTAATAATAGAAGCATCATCCGCATCATTCCCTTTAACAACTAAAGGATGATATCCTTCAATCATAAGCCTTGCATTTAGTTCTAAAGCCCCTTTAAAAGCCGTTCTAGACTTACCTGACAAGATAATCACCGGATTAATTAATTTGCCTCTAATCTTCTTAAAAGAGGCTTCGTACTTATCACTTTCCACCATGACGACTGGATAAAGATAATTACGGGCATTTGGATCGAGATAAAAGTCTTCATCAAATAAAGCATCGTTAAGCTCATTGATGAAATTATTATCTGCTTTAATTACTTCATTAGATAATTTAGTGTCTGTTAGTTTAAATAGTTTGATATTCATACTTTATTAATTATTACATAATTACAAACATAAAAAAAGCCCGGCAGCTCGCTATTTTGTCCTTGCGGATATTTTCGCCACTACAGTGCTTAACTTCTGTGTTCGGTATGGGAACAGGTGTGTCCACTGCGCTATCGCCACCAGAC
>SVAY01000002.1 GCA_015059185.1 Erysipelotrichaceae bacterium | reverse complement strand
GTACTTTTAAATTACTTATTTCATTAATGAAAAAGGGGAGTAGTCCCCAAAACTCCCCATTTTAGTGAATAGTGCCTTATTTTGTTACAAATGTAACGTTTTTTAGTTTTATTTCATTTTCTTTCTTGATAGAACTCTTAACTTTATATATAATCAATCTCGTAGGTTAGATTTATGAATAAAGATAAAAGACAATTAGAAGTCCTCATCTCATCAATTAACGAAGTTACACGTATTGAAGCTGTTATTGATTCTTTACCACGCGGATATATCTCTGTTAAGCGTATTGCCGGTCATACATATTATTATCGTCAATGGAGAGATAAAGATAAAATCATCTCCCATTATGTTCCAGAAGCATTCCTTAATGGTGTGAAACAAAAGATCATTATTAGAAAAGAAAACGAACAATTATTAAGAATTACTAAGAAAGACTTATTAAAGGCTGTGAGACTTGTTGAAAAGGCTGGATTATTAACTCATGAACAAGTAGAAGAACTTAAAGAGTCTGCGAAGTACGATAATATCCCAACTAAGGAAAGAAGTGAGTTTGTTAAAGGAAGATTCCCTAATGCTGATAAAAAGGTCTTAGAAGCGATTAATTATTATGTTGAAGGCGATGCTTCATATAATAACATTCTCCTTGCTAGCTGGGGATTCTAATTAGCTAAATTTGATAGATGGCCGTTACATTGGTTAACGGCTTTTTTCTTTGCCTGCTACTTTATTTAAAAAATAAAGAGTATATAATTATTAACGATATGAATAAGAAGATTGTTATCATCGGTGGAGGAGTCGCAGGCTTATCAGCAGGTATTAATGCAAGACTGAACGGGTTTGAAGCAGTAATACTTGAAAAGAATCCTGTTCTAGGTGGCTTATGTACTAGCTGGGATAGGAAAGGTATGCATATTGATGGCTGTATCCATTGGCTCACAGGAACTAGAGAAGGAACAAGTTTAAATAGACTCTGGAAAGAAGTCGGAGCAATTGACTCTCAAGAAGATATCATCTATCTCCCTACTTGGGGTATATATAATTATGATGGTATTGAAATACCTTTATATTGTGATTTAGCGAAAGCTGAAGAAGCGTGGATTAAGATATCACCAAGAGATAAAAGAAATATTCATCTTTTCTTTAAGATTGTTAAAAAGTTAGGATCAGTAGATTTACCGCTAGACTATCCTGCAAAATTATTACCTTTTAAAATGTTAATGAAATTAGGTTGGTCAGTCTTTAAAGCGATGCCATATTATTTTACTAGTATGCAGACTTCATGCGAGAAATTTGCCAAGAGATTTAAGAGTCCAGCCCTTCGTTGGACGTTAACCCACATACAACCTGGTAGAGGCAACTTGTATTCAATGGCCTATTGTTATGCGACTATTGCTTTAGGTAACGGCGGCATTCCACGTCACGGATCTAAAGGTATGATCGAGAGAATGAGAGATAAATATTTGGAATTAGGCGGAGAAATCCGTTTAAATACCGAAGTTATTAAAATTAATACTGAACATAGAAATGTGAAAAGCGTGACATTAAAAGATGGTAGTGAAGTGACTGGTAACTACTTTGTATCAGCCTGTGATTCATTCTATACATTATATAACCTACTAGGTAATAGATACGCTCATCATCAACTTGCGGAAAGATATAATCGTCCAAGCGTCCATCCTGCCCCTAGCTGTGTGCTCGTAAGTTACAAGATGGAGATGGGTGTAAAACTTAATATCCCGTATGGCTTTAAAGTCCCTCCATTTAAAGTTGGATGGAAAGAAATTGATCATATTTTAATCCGTGATTATAGTTATGAACCTGATTATATTGTGAATAACCATACAGTCCTTCAAGTGCTTATTGATCAAGACTCACTTGATTATGATTATTGGGAAGAATTAAGAAAAGATATCAAGAAATATAACGAACGTAAAATAGAGATTGCTGAATTCGTAAAAGATTTAATTATCAAACATATTCCTGCTCTAGATAATAAGCTTGAGACAATTGACGTTGCTACTCCAATTACATTTAATAGATACACGAATGCATCGAGAGGAACATATATGAGTTTCTTATTTAACGATAAGATGGGTGTTATGCTTTCTAAAGGTAAAGTCGCAGGATTACATAACTTTTATCTCTCTGGACAATATATGCAAACACCAGGCGGATTACCGCTTGCTTTAGCGAGTGGACGATTCTCTATTCAATGGATTATTAGAAAAGAAAAGAATAAAATTCATACCTTATTTAGGTTAAATAAGAACTAATTTATTAAAAATCGTTTACAAAATACAATCAAAAGATTGTTTTTATAACATCCTTAAGATACAATAAGAAAGACATATTTTTCTTTTTAGGAGGCGCTGTTATGCCAGAAACAGAGCAAAACGTGGGCCTAAATCCAAAACGATTTAGGATACCTAAAATCTTTAAAAACCGACTATTTATTTTCGGTATTTCATTTTTATTATTCATTCTTGGTGCAATTCTATTAGTTTTGCTAGATAGTGAAAACACACTTAGACCAAAATGGGCAGATGGACTTTATAAGTGGCTTTCTACTTTGAATTTAACATTCAACGTGACCATGACGACATGGGTTATGTTCCTTGTTGTATTCGCCATCTTCTTCGCGGTTTTCTTTATTCTCGTTTTCTATAAAGATGGTTTAAGAAAGAAAAATGAAAAACATTTAAGAAAATATGGCGAAGAACTAAAACCTGGCCAAAGAGCGACATACTCTATCTTATTCTTTTCCATATCATTGTTAGTTGTTGGCGGTATTATTGCAGGAGGTTTTATCTTCCTAAATTTAAATGGCTATATCAAAGTTATTGCTACTCAAATAAAAGATATTGGCCCTCAAATGGTCAACTTCTTAATTGCTTTAGGCTTGTTACTTGGAATCATTTTGTCTGTTCCAGTTGCCTTAGCACTTTTATATCTCATCTTTGAATTCTTTATTAAAATTATCTCTTTAATTGTTGGCGGAGTATCTAACTCTGTTATGCAATCCGAAGGATATCAAAAGAACTCTGCTGCTGCTCAAGCTGCGGCGAAAGACATTGAACGTGCGATGAGAGAAGCCCGTGAACATGCTGGTGAAGCTGTCAAGGCTGCCGCTGAAGCAATGGCGAATGGCAACAATCCTCGAAGTAACGTTCAATCTCCACAAGCTGATATCGTTTTCCCAGCTTTAACTACTATTGATGCTAAATGGGCAGCAAAAGAAGAAGCGGCGAAAAAAGAAGCTGAAGAAAAAGAAAGACTCCGTCAAGAAGCTCTTGCTAATGGTACTCCTTTACCAGAAGAAGACGAAGCACCTAAAGATCCTAATGCTCGTCCACCTCTTGATTATGAACAGTTCAAATTATTAGCGTATGAATTCCAAAGCTATCTATGTCATCAAAAGTATTACTTTAAGATTAATACTCTTAGATGCTTTATTGCAGGTTTAGCAGCTGCTAGACTTATCTTACTCCAAGGTTTATCAGGTACAGGTAAATCTACTTTACCTCGTGTATTCCTTGAATATATTGGAGGAGATGCATATTTCTTCCCTGTCCAAGCGACTTGGAGAGATAGAAGTGATATTACAGGTTACTATTCTGACTTTACTGGTCAATTTAAAGAAACTGAATTACTTAAACACTTATATGAAGCAAGTTATATTCCTGAAACCGTGAACTTGATGGTGTTAGATGAAATGAACATTTCCCGTGTTGAATATTACTTTGCTGACTTCTTAAGTATATTTGAATATCCAAGTGAAGACTGGGTTGTCCCATTAATGCAAATTCAACCAGGTACCAAGTTACCTAAATATATTGAAGGTGGTATGGTTCGTATTCCAGTGAATACCTGGTTTGTTGGTACTGTTAACATCGATGACTCAACATTTACCATTACTGATAAAGTCTATGACCGTGCGATTGCCATTGACTTTAATGAACTCAACTTACCATTTGAATCATCTTATAGATTTGATCCTCATCCAATCACAGTGCAAGAACTTATGAAGATGTTTGAAGAATGTAAGGCTAAGCCAGAGAATAACTTAACTCCAGCAGAAAGAAAGAAGTTCTTACTCCTTACCGACTTCATCTCTGAAACATTCGACGTTCAATTTGGTAACCGTATTATGAATCAAATTGATAACTTCTTGCCAGTGTTCGTTGGACTTGGTGGTAGTAAGAATGAAGCTCTTGACTTCATGCTTGCTCGTAAGGTCTTACGTAAGTTAGATGGTAAATTTGAAAGCTACATCAAAGATGGCTTAAATAAATTAACAAGATACTTAAATACTGAGTACGGTAAGCACGTCTTCCCAGAATCAGAAGCATCAATCGAAAGATATCGTAGAAAACTTAACTAATTATTACACTTATGGCGGATATCAGTAATCTCACGAAATATCTAGAAGAATATTCTTCATCAATCTTACATCGTGTTGGTAAGGAATTTTCTTATACTGATTTTATCGCTCATAGTAAAGATGATGCCTTACGTCCTACTGGACTTGCGACTAATTTCTATGAAGAGAAGATTGATTTCCCATGGCTAGAAGAACTTGAAATGGTCACCGAAAAGATTATGGCCATTGCTTCTAAACCTCGTACCCACATTAAAGTTGAAAAAGATGTGAAGAAAGCCGAGCAAGCCGTTAAGATTGATAATAACGATATTATTGAAACACTTAAGGTTCCAGCGTACTGGAAACAAAAAGGTGAAAGATTCCTCCCTGAAAAGGTCTTCACCGATATCTTTGAGATTGAATATGCGATTTATGAAAATAGATTCATCATCAACCTTGTTGATAAGATGATGTTATTCCTCTCTCAAATCGTTGCTCAACTTTATGAACAAATTAAGAATGTGAATAAAAAGTTCATCGATTCTCATATCTCTTTAGCAGATGTTGATATCATCCAAGATTTAGCGGGTTTTGATACCTTTAAATACATTCCTAATAGTTCTTCTAGAAAACTTAGAGATAAAAGTGATGACGCGAAATTATTAACAACAAAAGATTCACCATACGTTGAAGCTTTAAGAAAGATATTAATCTGTCGTGGTAACGTTTCTCACGTTCGTTCGACACCTTTCTATAAAGAAGTTAAAAAAGCTAAACCATTAAGTGACTCGGATGTCCATTTAACTAATATGCTTGCAGGCGATAGAACTTACGCGCCTTGCTATGACTTCTACCGTAAATTATTACATTTAATGGTCCGTAATATTAATGATACCGCTCCTGTTAATCCTAAGGATTATCATAATTATGTTTTAGCGAATATGTTCAGCGCTCTTAACGATTTAGGCTTTAAAGATTTAGATATTAAGAAAAAGATTAAACTTAATGATAACGTTATGCATCTAGAAAGATATGCGCTTAAAAAAGATGACTTATCTTTATTTATCACCACTCACGATGAAGATCATATAGATTTAAGCTTTGAGCTTGAAGAAACTGAAGGTTTATCAGTCCCAGAAGGAGAAGTTGGTGATAAACGTATGAAGAGTGTCGTTTCTATTGATTTATACCCAAGTACGACCGCTGAATATCCTAATGCTGACGAATTAACTGAATATTTTAGAAAAAAGATTCAAGCGCGCATAAAAAGCGGTTATACCAATGCTTTTATTGTGACAGCAGTTGATGGAACTCAAAAAGATGATGTTATCATCTGTTCTCCTCAAATCTATAAGATTGATGCGAACATCAAAAGTATGATTGATAGCTGTATTATCTTCGCGGAAGGAGATAATTATATCTATTCTCATATCTGTCCAGTATGTGGGTTCTATGTTGATGGTGAACAAGATGATGGAAACTGTTACTGTGCAAACTGCGACAGTGCTTATTCCTTAATGAGTCATGGAAGAAATGAAAAAGTAAAGGAGAGTGTCTGGATTAAACGACTCAAGAATCCAGAAATAGTGTAATTATGGCCAAAGATTTATTAGAAACTTTACTTCAACTTGAAAAAGAGAATAAGACGAGTGAAATAGAAAAGATTATCAATAATAAAGATCATCAAGGTGATCCAGTTTTAGAATATTATTTAGCTCACCTTTATTATATTGGCTATATCTATCCAAAGGATATAGAGCAATCCATGCAACATCTTAAAGCGAGTGCAATTAAGAATTATGCTTCTGCTTGCTATCAGTTATCTACTTCATATGAAAGAGGAGATGGAGTAGATGTTGATCTTTCTATTGCAAATGAATATCTATTAAAAGCGGCAGAACAAAATTATTTACCTGCCGTTAACCATCTTGGTGAAATACATATGATGGGACGTATGGATATTAAGATTGATTTAAATCGCGCTTTTGATTTATTTAGACAATGTTCTATTGCTGGATACGAAAAAGGTAAGATTAATTACGCGTACTGCTTATGTTATAAAGTCGGTAACGAAGGTAATTATGAAGAAGGGTTTAAACTCTTAACTGAACTCGCGGAAAAAGGCTATCCAGAAGCGATGTATAACTTAGGTAAGATCTATTTTGAAGGGTATGGCACTAGACGCGATATAATCCGCGCAAATTATTGGCTTATGAGAGCGACTGAAGGTGGACACTTATTCGCCGCAAAGATGCTTGGAGACTGCTATTATGACGGCATTGGCGTAGCGATTGATCATAAACTTGCTTATAAATATTATAAGATGGCAGCAGATTTAGGTAATAATGAGGCCGCTCAACTCGTTGCTAACTGCTTAATTAGCGGTGACGGGGTGAAGATGAATTTTGAAGAAGCAATTGCGTATTGTGTAAGAGCGGCGCATGGAGGAGATGCTGAAGCACAAGTCTCTTTAGGTAATAGATATTATTATGGAGACGGCTTAAGAAGGAACTACGAAAGAGCAGTTTATTGGTATCAAGAAGCAGCAAAACAAAATAACCCTATAGGTCTAAAAAATACTGCGGATATGTTAGTAGAAGGTCAAGGATGTAAAAAGGATATTAATAAAGCTATTGAATATTATTCTAGAGCGGTTGAACAAAATTATTTTGATGCAGCTGCTCCTTTAGCCTATCTATATGAGACGGGCGCAAAGACTATTAAAAAAGACTATGAAAAAGCTGTTAAATATTATTTAATCGCTTATGAAAATAATGATGATGAATACGCGGCGATGAAATATGCAGATTTAGTAAGTGAAGGAAAAGGTGTTCCTTATCCAGAACATACTAAAGCTACTAAAGCATATGAATTCTCTGCTCATAGAGGTAACCTTAGAAGTATTAAAAAAGCAGGCGAAGCCTACTTAAAAGGTATTGGAGTGAATAGAGACTATGAACGTGCATTAAGATATTATCTTGATGCGGCTAAGTTAGGGGATGAGGAAAGCGTCATCTTAGTGAACTTAATCCGTCGTAGTATGGAATTTAATAGCTTTGAATAATCATTAATAATATTAATAAAGAATATTAGAGGTGGAAGAATTTATCTTCTGCCTCTTTTGCTATTTCTAGATACTTATTAGCGAGTTTTAAGTAATTAATGGCTGAACGCTTGTTATCTTTCTGATAATGCTTTATAACGGCCATATTGTACCACTGTAAAGAGATAAAGATTCGCCATAAATAGAAGCGGCGTTTTTTATCGATATCAACTTCTTTATAATAGTGAGCTAATAATGATTCGCCTTCTATTAATGATTCATCAGCAAAGGTTGCGATATCAAATAGAGGGTCGTTATTCGCAGCGAATTCAAAATCAATGACGTAATATTTATCATCGCTCCCTTTAATAATATTTCCTTTTTTAAAATCATTATGAGAGAAGACTTTTTCTCTTAATGATATATAAGAGATATTACTTGATAATGTATCTTTAAGTTCGCGATATAGATTAGGTTCTTTTTGATACATAAGCGCTTTATTTTCATAGTGAGATAATCTGTCAAAGGGATGGAAATCTTCTTTCGCGAATCTCTTATTATCATGAAGGAGGTGGAGTAAATCCGCAACTCTATCGTAATCGATATCTTTTTCTCCTTCTAAAGAAGCGCCTTCTATATAGCGTTTAATCTTAATACCGCGTGTAGTATCAAAATAAATATATTCACTGGTCAGTCCTAAATTAGCGACGGCATCAGTATTATATTCTTCCGCTTTTCTATCTATCAGTTTATTTGCGATACCATTAGGAAGATAGACGACATAACGCTCGTTATTTTTGTCTCTCAGGACATAGCTAATATTAAGTCCCCCATAATGACGAGACTCAAGAGTGTAGCCTTCTCCTATTTCTTTCGTTAATATATCTTTTAGATATACCTTATTCATTAGTTATTTAAATCCTTAAGCATTAATTCTCTTGCTTCATTAGAAATGGCTAAGGCTGTTTTTCCTTCGAGTTCTTCAGGGGTATAGACTCTTACAACATTAAGTCTTACCTTAGTCACTTTAAATGGATAATTCTTATGAATCTTGTTGGTGTTAGTAGTGGTAACAACTACTAATGGGCATTTAGCCTTTAAACAGATATTAAAGACACCTTCATGGAATTCACCAACTTCCCCATCTTGATGTCTTGTACCTTCTGGATATACTCCAATAGAAGTAATATCTTTTTCAATTAATTCTTGGCTATTCTTCATCACACCTAAAGATTGAAGAGGATTTTCTCTAACAATTGGTTGATAGAAGAGGCGTGGCATAAGACGCTTCGCGAGTGGTATCTTCATATTGCTTGGTTTAGTGATAAAAGCAATATCTTTACGTGGGAAATAACCGTTCACAATCATTGGATCAAATTTAGAAGCATGATTTTGGACGAGTAAGAATCTTTCTTTACGTGGTAATTTTTCTCTTCCGTTAACTTTTACCCAAACAAAAGCAAGGTTATCAATAAATCTCATCGCGTCACATAGTAAGAAACGAGTAAACTTATTGACTTTATGAGGTTCTTTTTTAGATATAGAAACGATTCTTCCATATAGATCAATAAAGATCCACCATAGGGCTATCATTCCTATAAAGCCAGCGATAAACAAAACTATAGGAATATAAAAGTCGAGACCTTGAGTAACTGGCCAGAAAGATAACGAACCAATAACTGCTAAAGCAATCGCACCAAGAACGACTGTAAGATTAATAATCATAATTATTCTTCTGGAATGACGAACTTAATTGCTTGAGGCACAATAGTGCATTTAAAGTTATTGCCTCTAATCATTTCACCGTCCACACATAAATCGATATCGCTAGGAGCAACGATAGTGACTTCTTTACTTCTACGATAGATAACTTTCTTCTTTAATTTAGGATTATCAATGTGTTTACCATCATGATAAGCGCCAAATAATTTAGTCATGAGGCCTAAGAAGGTCATGGTCTTAGCGACACAGACATCGAGTAAGCCATCTGTATTATTGCTTTTTGGAGCCGCGTGCCATTCGCCACCAACGAATTGTCCTTGAGAGACAGATCCTAATAAGAACTTCTTACCGTTAAGATCTTCGCCATCAGCTGTGATAGTAGCTTTATTAAATCTACCATGTAAGATGGCTGGAACAATCGCGTGAGTAAATCCATATGGGTCTTTAATACCCTTCTTTTTATTTTCATTACCTTTAGCACCGACAATTGCATCGAATCCAAAGTTAATGACATTGATAGAATACCAAGGTTCTTTCATGCTTGGTCCTTCTAATTTTGTTAAATCAATTGGAGTAGGATTTCCGTGAATTAATTTCTTAAAGTCTAAGAATTTATCTTTTCCTCCGTAGACTTTAGCGAAGTCGTTACCTGTACCACAGGCGTATAAGGCTAATTCAGCGTTTTTAACACCAACTAAACCATTAACCACTTCGTGAAGTGTACCATCTCCTCCACAAGCATAGACTCTTGTAAGTTCCTTATGGTCTTTAAAGTAGTTTCTGAGGAATGAAATAGCGCTTCTTTGATCAACTGTTTCATAAATCTCAAAATCTAAACCTTCAAATGCTTTTAAAGCAAGTTCTTTTGCGTCTTTCCCGTGACCAGCATGGGTGTTGCAAATAATTAAATGTTTCATATGTAACTCTCCAAATACGTTTAAATTATATCAATGATGTTTATTTTAATAAATAAAAAATATATATAAGGTTTGATAGTGTAACAAATTAATATGCCAAAAAGACTAATTCGCTTATTATTCCGCCTCTAGATAGGAGATAGAATCTATAAACATATTCTTATCAATACTAGCGATATTAAAATCTCTATTGATAAAAGGGATAATGTCATTCTTTATCGCATTAAAATCAGATTCTATAAATTTTGCTTTTAATAATTCTTTAATATCCTCTAGATCTATGTTCGACATATCTTTTGATAATGAAATACTTAGTTTATTTCTTAAATACTCTAAATTGAATTTAATGTTATGGGAAAGATAAAAGAGATAATCAAAATAATCTCTACCCTTTGTTCTTTCTCTCCAATTTCTTATTAATAGAGCGTGGATTTTACCTGCGAATAATGATCCATAATCAAAACAATATATATTTGAAAATAGTGGAGAGTTAAGTAGCTTCATTTCATATTTTGCACCTTTAACATAAGATGTACTGACTTCAATCTTGATTGATATTAACTTTTCTTTGTTCATACTTACATTAGTGATGTATTCATTCGCAATATCGTAAAATGGTATTTTAATATATCTTCTTCTAATTTCACCGACATCGTATTCTGGTTTAGAGTAGACACTTGCCTTTAATCCATATGATTCAAGTGTGGTAATACATTTTGCCATATATTGATCAAAATCCAATTTATAGTCTTCTTTTATTACTTGGAAGTCTAGGTCTTCACTGAATCTATCTAGATTATGAAAAATTCTTAAGCAAGTTCCCCCATAAAAAGCTGCATTCTTAAAGAGCGAGGTTTGAGATAAAGCATAAAGTATTATTTTTTGTGATATTTCCCTTAAATTATTTTCAAATTCATTGAGGTTTTTTGGATCACTTATTTTGAGCGATTCTAAGATATAATTATTTATCATGTCTTTCCTCCAGATAATTTTTAAATATATTGAGTGTAGTTGATGAATATAAACCGCATAATTCAATCATTTTCTTTTCATCTAACTCATCAAATATCACTTCATCAATTCTCAAATCATCAAAGAGTAATTCAATAAGTTCTTTTTTATTCTTTCTAGGTGACACTACTGAAAGTAAATCAAGTAATGCCTTTTCCTTTGATGCGATTAATATCTTAATACCATCTATTTCTATTTCATTAATATCGTATGGATAAGCATTTGGGTTAATATCTTGATATAGAAATAGACCGAAATAGTTCTTATATTCTTTCTTCTTGTTCTTTTTAAACGAAGCTGACTTTATTGCGTATACCCTTTCAGGGATCAAACCATAATATGATAATGCAGTTTCAAAAGAAATATATGAAGGAGATAATAAAATATTTGCGATTGTTAAAGGATTCGCATCTTTATTGGTTTCATATAAACCTCTTTTGAGTTTAATTAAGCCATGTCTCTTTTCTTCAAACGCGATTTTATTGTAAACATTTGAATAATCTCTATATTCATATGTGAGTAAATCCATAGTCTTAACCATATATTTCCTCCAGTTACTACTATTTTACGGTAGTTTTTGGAGGAAATCAAGCATTATTGGATAGTGCAAACGACATAAGAAAACCCCCTTAAATTGTACCGAATTTTGGTCCAATAAACGGGGGTATTTTCACACTCATGGTGCCCGGGACCGGAATCGAACCGGTATGGTATCGCTACCGCAGGATTTTAAGTCCTGTGCGTCTACCTGTTCCGCCACCTGGGCATCAATTTTGGTCTCCCGTAGAAGATTCGAACTTCTGACCCCTTGATTAAAAGTCAAGTGCTCTACCGACTGAGCTAACGGGAGAAATGCTGGCTGGGGTGGGTGGGATCGAACCACCGCGATGTCAGAGTCAAAGTCTGATGCCTTACCGCTTGGCTACACCCCAAGCATGGTGGAGGGGGGCAGATTCGAACTGCCGAACCCGAAGGAGCTGATTTACAGTCAGCCGCGTTTAGCCTCTTCGCTACCCCTCCGTGTTATTGTATTGCGTAAATGGTGGATGCTGAGGGGCTCGAACCCCCGACCTCCGCCGTGTAAAGGCGATGCTCTCCCAGCTGAGCTAAGCATCCGCTTTTCTGCGATACGCTTAAATAATATAGCACTTTGATATATATCAGTCAATCAAAAAAACGCCCAATTTTTTAGGCGCTTTTTTAGTGTTAATTATATTAAAGATTAATAACCCTTTTTACCAAGGAGATGGAACATATTTCTTTTATAAATTTCGACACCTGGTTGGTTAAATGGATTGATATCTAGCATATAAGCACTCATACCACATGCTCTCATAAAGAAGTAGAATAAATAACCTAAGTTATAATCATTCATTTCTTCCACTTCAATGACGTTACATGGAA
Organism: Erysipelotrichaceae bacterium; assembly: GCA_015059185.1. Lineage (GTDB taxonomy): Bacteria > Bacillota_I > Bacilli_A > RFN20 > CAG-826 > SIG220. Next base: position 119,113 of record SVAY01000002.1, on the reverse strand, counting down.
CATGACCATCTTCCACGTGAGCCTTTAAAGTACCTTCAAAAGCTTTAGAGTTAACAAAGTTAAGTGATTTACCTTCAAGATAGTTAAGTCCATCTAAATCTTCTTCATCATGAGGAACTTTTACATCATATCTTGGTTTCTTCACTGTAAGGATGGTTTCAAATAAGAGTGGTGTACCATCTTGGACGAATTGACCTAAAGAGTGGAGGTCAGTAGAGAAGGTCACGGAATCTGGTAATAAACCTTTCTTTTCTTTTCCTTCAGATTCACCAAATAACTGTTTAAGCCATTCACTGATTTGAGCGTATTGAGGTTCATATGTCACATATAATTCAACACATTTATTATGACGATAGAAATAATCTCTACTACATGCATATTGATAGCAGATATTGTTTTCAAGTCTATCATCTTGGAAGTCACTGCGAGCTTGTTTAGCACCTTCAAGCATGCGTTTAATATCAATACCAGCACAGGCAAGTGGGAAGAGTCCTACTGGAGTAAGAACACTATATCTACCACCGATATCTCCTGGAAGAGTGAAGGTTTCATACCCTTCTTTCACGCATTCGCTCTTAAGAGCACCTTTTTCTTTGTCCGTTGTAGCAAAGATGGCTTTTTTAGCGCCTTCTTTACCAATTTGAGAAACTAATAATTCTTTAAGTAATCTAAATGAGATAGAAGTTTCAGTAGTGGTACCACTCTTAGAGATAACGTTAATAGCAAACTTCTTACCCTTTAAATATTCAAGCACTTGAGCGATATAGTTAGGGGAGAATGTTTGACCCATAAAGATCACTTCTAATCTGTCGTTAGAGTATAAACCATTAATGGCTTCTAAAGCAGCTCTAGCGCCTAAATAGCTACCACCGATACCACAGACGACTAAGATGTCGAAGTTATCTCTAACGTATTTAGCGCATTCGATCATTCTATCGACTTCTTCTTTATTATATTCAATTGGCCAATCTGCCCAGCCAAGATAATCATTTCCTGCACCGGACTTTTCGTTGATCATCTTATGAATTCTACTGACTTCTTCTTGATAAGATTTGAGTTCATTAAGACTCACGGAATTAGATAAATCTAATCTCATATTATTTCTCCTTTACCTTCTTTAAGGTTTCTTTAATCCAAATTGGTAAGTTCTTCTCTAGTTCGGAAAAGTCTTTCTCGCTCTCTTCAAGATAGATTCGTGCTTCATTCACATGAGTTGAATAACGTTCTTCTTCTGGTACTTTCTTATAAGAAACACGTAAGAAGCCATTCGCTTCGTCAATTGAGATGATCTTCACTTTAATCTCATCTCCGACAGAGCCAAATTTTTCAATATCACGGATATAGGAATCACTTAATTCAGAGATGTGTAATAGGCCATTACTCCCATTATCAAAAGACATAAATAAAGCGTAAGGTTTTACGCTTACTATCTTTCCAATTACTAAATCACCAATTTGATATTTCACAAAAATGATATTATCACTTATTAAACAAAAAAGGTAGATTAACTATCTACCTCATCATTTCTTTGTCAATTTCGCCAGCTTTTTCTAGGCTCCACTTGGTGAGTAGTGGACCCACTAACTCATAGACAAGTGTAGCGCATAATACGACAGTGACGATTAAGTTCCCGATATTATCAACCTTAAACATTTCCATATCGCTTATTGAGTTAGCCATACCAATCGCAACACCAGCTTGTGGTAATAATGTTAATCCTAAATATTTAGTAACTGTATGTTCTCGATGCGTAACTTTACAGCCAATAAATGCACCGAGATACTTACCAAGTGATCTAAGTAAGAGATATGAGACTAAGATAGTACCAACTGGTAATAACATTTCAACTCCACCATTAGAGAAGATGTTAGTGGCGCTGATAATTAATGAAGCTCCACTTAATACAAAGAAGAGAGTGAATAAGAAAGGTGTCCATCTTTCCATGAGTTCGATATCGCGAGTTATGATTGGTCTATTATCATCATTTGCATAGTTCACATAAACTGCTCCAATCATCATACAAGTTAATAAACTAGAGAAGTCTAAATATTGTCCTTCAATTTTAATCATGTTAAGCGCTGTACACGCTCCAACACCTAAAAGAGTAAAAGCGATAATGATAATCATATGATTATTACGGCTCTTAAAATATTTAATCGTGAAGTGTAAACCAATACCTAAGATAAAGCCTAATGCTAGACTACCAAATATCTCAATCAATGGTACGACTAAGATGGACATCACAGTGACTCCACCAGTAGTGACGAATAAGCGCGATATCGCGATAGAAATAGAGAATACGATTAAACCAATCGCATCATCAAAAGCAACAACTGGAAGGAGTAAATCTACAAGTGGTCCTTTCGCTTTATATTGATGGATGACCATTAAAGTAGCAGCTGGAGCAGTCGCAGTAGCAATCGCACCTAAGCAGAAGGCAATCGCGTAATTTAGATGTAAGAAATAACAAGCTAATACTAAACCAACATCTACTAAGATAACTGCTAATAAAGCTTGTAAAAATGTAATCAATAGCACTTTTGAGCCGTATTCTTTGATTTTAGATAATTTAAATTCTTCTCCAATTGATAAAGCAATAAAGCCTAAAGCAACAGAAGAGATAAATGAATTCATCCTTACAAGATCTTCGCTTAATGTACGACCAGTGCTACCAATATATCCAGTGTTATCAATCAATATACAAGTGATAGCGATTACTAAACCAACGACTAAGAAAGCCGTAACATTAGGTAAATTGATGAGTTTAAAGGCTCTAGTAGCAATAAGTCCTAATAATAGTAATAAACCAAGGAGTAAAACAATATTCATACAATTTGAATATTCTAGTCTTTATTTTTATAAATGCAATAACTGAAGTTATTTTTTTGCTAATTCGATTTGATTTTCGCGTATTTCACTTAATGTTGCGACTTTATTGATGGTAAGTTTAATAACTTTCTCTAAATCTCCGCCTTCTTTATAGTCAGCAGTGCAGATAAAGTTCACACGATTATCATTTAGGATTTGTCTAACTTTATTACTATTAAGTTCAGGATAGATAGCGATAGATGTACCGCCGTTCTTTTTGACTAAGGTCATACAAGCGATATCAGTCATTCCATCTCCTAGATAGACAATATTTTCATATGGGACACGTAATGCTTGAGTCTTTTGATTCACCCCATCGTCATCAATGACATTGGTCACGCCTTTCGCAATTCTAAAGAAGTATTGTGTCTTTTGAGTATAGTTAATAGCAAGTTTAGGCCAAACTGCCACTCCATCTTGATAGAAGAATTCACATCCATATACTTCTTTAAATTCTTTATAAATCTTACATCCTTCAACAATCTCTTTAGTGCCACTTGATACTAAATAGTGTTCAACTTGTACTCCATGTTCCTCACCATACTTATTAATACGAGAGAACCAGGTATCAACACCTTCAAAGAATTGGATGTCTTTCCCGCAGTTTTGAAGGAACTCTCTAGTTAATTTAATCCCCTTCTTTTCTGCTTCTTTAATCATCATATACATATAAGCAAGGATTCTTTCGACTCCATATCTTTCAGTATATTCACTTGTTTCTCCCCAGAATTCTTGTGGGGTTAAACCTAAAGCAGGAATAAAGGAATAGTTTTGCATATCCATCGTGGATAAGGTTTTATCAAAGTCATACATGATCGCAACAATTGGTTTATTCATCTTTAGGCCTCCATAATCAACTATATTTTATGGTATCACTAAAGAGGTTGTAAATATATTTATTATTATAAATAATTATGATAATATACCATTTATGGAAGCTTGGGAAATTACTCTACTTGTAATCGGTATCGTTTTTGGTACTGCATTATTATTTATTGCTGTGGATGTCTTTTTTATCCTGATGTTTAATAAAATATTTAAAAAGCATAACGCGGCTTTAGGTCTTATGCTTCACGTGAAATATGACAACATGAAAAAGCTCATCGATTGCTTAAACAAAAACAAGGTAGATGTCCCTTATAGATATATCGAAGTTATCAACCGTATCCAGACCGAATCTTTTATGAATCAAGAGCTTCCAAGTTGCCTTGAAGCACGTAATGATTTGACCTATTTACGTAACGAACTCGTACTTCTTACCAATAGTACGGAAAATTTAAGCAAAAACCTCGAACTTAAAAGAGCAAAAGATGCGATTATTGAGATGGATGCGAACTATCGTACACTTGTCGCGATGTATAATGCGGATGTTCTTGGTTATAACTATTGGATTAACTTTTTACCAACAAAATATATTAAATACATCTTTAAATTAAAAGAGAAACAGATCATTTCATAATAGGAGGAAACATTAATGAAAGAAGATTTAAAATTCAGCGACTATCCTTTTATAGTCCCGACTGAAAAAAGAACAGTCAACAAACTAGAAGCACTCATTAAAGAACTTAAAGAATGCGGTTCTGCTAAGACAGCTTCTTTAGCCATTAAGCACTGGAATAAATATATGGATGAGCTTTCTACTGAAGTTAATATCATTTATGTTTTATATTCTTTAGATTCTGCTAACAAAGCTTATAAAAGAGCACAAGATTCAGTTGATGAATTATTACCATTAATTAATAAATATTCGACAGATTACCAAAAAATCCTTGCAAAAGCGAGATATAGAAAAGAATTAGAAGAGAAATTCGGTAAATTCTATTTCAAGAAAATCGACTTCGCTTTAAAGTCATTTGATGAAAAGATCCTTCAAGATTCTATTGAAGAAAATCGACTCGTTTCTAAGTATGGCGAAATACTTGGAACTGCTCAAATTCCTTTTAGAGGAGAAACACTTAATCTCTCTCAACTTGGTAAATATATTCAAGACACTGATAGAGATACAAGACGCGAAGCTGCTATGGCTTTAGATAAGTGGCTTGGTGAACATGATGCGGAAATTGGTGAGATCTATTCTAAGCTCGTTACTCTTAGAGATGGCATGGCTAAAAAACTCGGCTTTAAGAATTATGTTGAACTCGGTTATTTAAGAATGGGTAGATATGATTATAATCCTAAGATGGTAAGTAATTACCGTAAACAAATTGAAGATGCCGTTGTTCCAGTCTGCGCGAAGTTATATAAGGCCCAAGCTAAGGGATTAGGTATTAAAAATCCTCAATATTATGATTACGCGGTAAGTTTTAAAAGTGGTAACCCAGTTCCAGCTGGAGATGAAGCGTATCTCGTGAAATGTGCATCAAAAATGTATCACGCTTTAAGTAAAGAGAGTGGTGAATTTTTTGATTTTATGACAAGTCACGAATTACTCGATTTATCTGCGAGAAAAGGTAAGCAACCTGGAGGATACTGTACTTCATTTGCGAAGTATGGCGCCCCATTTATCTTCTCTAACTTTAACGGAACAAGCGGAGACGTTGATGTCTTAACTCACGAAGGTGGACATGCTTTCCAAGCTTATTTATGTAAAGATATTAAGATTCCTGAATATCGTGATCCAACTATGGAATCAGCAGAAATCCACTCTATGAGTATGGAATTCTTTGCTTGGCCATATATGAAAGATTTCTTTAAAGATGATGAACAAAAATATAAATATCATCATTTAAGTAGTGCGATTGAATTCTTACCATATGGAGTTTGTGTTGATCACTTCCAACATTGGGTCTATGAACATCCAACTGCCACCCATGAAGAAAGATGTAAACAGTGGAAAGAACTTGAAGCGAGATATAATCCAGAAAAGAAATATGATGAACTCCCAACTTTAAACGCTGGTAGATATTGGATGAGACAATCCCATATCTTTGGTTCGCCATTCTATTATATTGATTATACTTTAGCGCAAGTCGTGGCTTTCCAATTCTTACTTGCTGATCAAAAGAATCATGAGAATGCTTGGAAGAAATATCTTAAGCTCACCAAATGCGGTGGTAAATATCCATTCTGTGAATTACTAGAAAAGAATCATGTTAAGAATCCATTTGATGATGGCACTGTTAAAAAGATCATCTCTGGATGTGAAAAGATTCTTAAAAGCATTGATGCATCTAAGTTCTAAATAACATGAAAGAATATCAAATAGAAAAACTTGATATTAAGAAATGGAAGGGCACACCCCTTCCTGTTTCTTATATTTCCAATTTTTATTACGACATTATAATTAATAAAGAGGAAGAAGGATTTAATATTAATATTAAAAAGAAAAGATTTGATAAGCCTTTCACTCATGTCCCTGAAGATGGAGATTATCCTGATAAATTATACGAGAATTGGTGGGAAAACGCTGAAGCATATGGCATTATTGATGACGATAAATTATTAGGTGCAATTGAATTATGCGAGGAAGAATGGTCACACCGAATGATGGTTACGGAATTATTTGTAGATGAATCTATAAGAAATAGAGGCTATGGACGTAAGCTAATGGAATTAGCTATTAAAATATCAAAAGAAAGAAAATGTCGTGCCTTGATGCTTGAGACCCAGTCTTCAAATGTTAATGCAGTAGACTTCTATCTCCATATGGGATTTAAACTTATTGGATTTGATACATGCTGCTATACAAATAAAGATATCGAACGAAAAGAAGTGCGATTCAATATGGGAATGTTCCTTGAATAAGACATAAGAAAAGAGCAGTTGAACTGCTCTTTTAATTTATAAATAAATTACTTTTGAACTTTGCCTTGGTTAGCAACAGCGTTCATTTTAGCAGCGATAGCTTCTTGATCACCAACATATTCTTTAGATACGACTTCGAAGTTATCATCGAGTTCATAAATTAAAGGTACGCCTGTTGGTAAGTTGAGGTTGACAACATCTTCCTTGCTCATGTGTTCAAGATACATGATTAAGGCTCTTAAAGAGTTACCATGTGCTGCGACTAAGACAGTCTTACCAGCTTCGAGTTCTGGTTTAATCTTTGCATTCCAATATGGAACGACACGAGCGACAGTGGTCTCTAAAGATTCTGTTAATGGTAAATCCTTTTTATCAACGTTCTTATAAACTTCTTGATTGGCAGGATTACGTGGGTCACCTTCTTCTAATGGTGGAGGTGGTACATCATAGCTACGTCTCCAAACTTTAACTTGGGCTTCACCATACTTTTCAGCGGTTTCAGCTTTGTTAAGTCCTTGAAGAGCACCATAATGTCTTTCGTTGAGTTGCCAAGCTTTGGTAACTGGAAGATAAGCGAGATCCATTTCATCTAAGATCGCATTTAATGTATGGATTGCTCTTTTTAAATAAGAGGTGAAGCAGACATCAATCTTGACACCTTTTTCTTTTAAGCCTTGGCCAGCAGCTTTAGCTTCTTTACGGCCAGTGTCGCTTAATTCAACATCTGTCCAACCAGTGAAAAGATTAAGCTTATTCCATTCACTTTCGCCATGTCTCACTAATATTAATTTGTACATGATTATGTTTCCTTTCTAACATTTATATTATGCATTCTCTTTGAATATTATTCAATGAGAGATGATAACCTAATTTTGTATATAACTACCTATATATGTATTCTCCCCAAATAATGATGGAGAAGAAGTGTCATATACATTTCCGTTTATAAAACTAGAGGCTAATAAGTTCACTGTTTGAGCGGCAGGATCTCCTCCATTATTAAAGATAATTATATCGTATTTTGATGAGTCAACATTGTAGGTATAATTACTTCCGCTTTTACTACATGTAGTGCCTGGCCAAGCTTTCTCTTTTGTGCCCGTTATTGAGTTATAACAGTAGGCATATAGTTGCTCACTATCTTTAGCTTTGGCAGTGACATTTTCAGTTAAGGTAGTTCCTAAAAGCTTTCCAACATCAACTCTACCATGTCCTGTTTTAGTTTTAGGTGCAAATTCTACTGCTCCATTATTAGTTAAATCAGAGATAAATTCATCAACAGTATTATTAGGATTTTTTTCAAAATATAAAGCTGCTATTCCAGCCACAATTGGAGCGGCAAAAGAAGTGCCGACCCACTTTTGAGAGCCATCATCATTGAGTCCTCCATCATACTTAGAGGCGTTATAATCGCAGCACCCATACATTCCGTCGCTTGGAGCAAAAACCTCGCAAAAAGTCTTAGAATTAGAAGGATTATAGCTAGATTGAGGCCAAATTACGGAACTTTCATTTGCTTTTAATCCGCCTACTCCAATTACATCTTTTGAATCACCCGGATAGGTAGGGGTAGCGTTTCCGCCATTACCTGCAGCAGAGATAACTACTGTTCCTTTTTCTTTACAGTACGCTACTGCATCATTAAACACAGTTTTTAGATCAGCTTTAGGAGATTTATCATAGTTTAAGTCACCTTCATAATTAGCATAACTTCCGATAGATATACTAACGACTCTTGCGCCATAATCAGCAGCATATTTAAACGCTTCATTAATTGAAGGAGCTTGACCATCAGTTCTTAGTAATAGTAGTTCTGCAAGTGGAGCTACTCCAATAACTCCTTTTTTATTAATACCAGCAGCAGCGACTCCTGCACAGAAAGTACCATGGTCATTGTTATAGCCATGATCACTGATGGTGTTAGATAAATATTTGGTTCCTACTTGGGTAGTGGTTTTAGAGCCACTAGTAGAAAAATAGGCAGACTTTTTACTGACTTTACTTGTCCCATCTTCATAGACGAAGTCAGGGTGATTATATTTAAAGCCAACATCGATAACGGCAATGGTTTGTCCATTTCCTTGAAGATCTTTCCAAGTATTATAAATATCTCCAATGTGATTAAGATAATATTGTTTTCCAATAAGTGGTTCGTTTATTGGGTTAAGACTACTAATATGCTTTTCCCATTTCTTTTCACTGCTAGTTTGGCCGTCTTCACTTTCGCTAGTGATAGAAGTACTTGTATCTCCACTAGGAGAAACACTAGCACTAGAAGAATCAGTGTTTGTACTGCATGCAGAAATAGATAAAAGTAATAAAGGTAAAGCAATATATGCAAATTTATTCATAAGAATATTTTAGTGATTTCACTCGTAAAAGAAAACTACCTATTTTGCAAAAGTACCATCGAGCCATTCACCAATATCTATTATTCTTACGCCCTCATATTGACTTTCAGAATGCTTTGTTCGTGCGATTAACAATTTTGGATATGCATCTTTAATCGATAACAATGGTTTTACCTCTCTATCAAATGTTTCTTGTCTTGAAATATCATCGCTTACTTGAATGTAATATTTATAGCCATTCTTCATCGCTACAAAATCAATCTCTTTCTGATAGAGTACACCAACATATACTTCATATCCCCTTCTTAGAAGTTCAATAGCGACCATATTTTCATATAATCTTCCATAATCCATATTCTTAGTGCCTATATTTGCAAATCTAAAAGATAAATCTGCTAAATAATATTTCTTATCTGATTCTAAATACTTATTCCCTTTAATGTCATAACGAGTAAAAGGGTAAAACAAGAAGGATTTGCAAAGGTAATCGACATATGAACCAACTGTTTTGTCATTTGTTTTATAAGAATTAGATGTTAGAGAGTTAGCAATGTTTCTAATAGATGTTTTATTACCAACGTTATCCATAAGATAATCTGCAACCATTAATAAAAGTTGTTCATTCTCAACTTTAAATCTCTTCACTATGTCTTTAGAAATTGTCTTTTTATATATGCCATCAATGTATTGGTATGCATCACTTTGATTCTTATAAAGGTATGAGCCGGACATGCCACCTTTAACGACATAATCATCAAAAGAGTCTATTGGGTTTTTATTATTGTAATAGATATTGAATTCTCTAAATGAGAAAGGGTACATTTTTAAATCAAAATATCGACCACCAAATAATGTCGCTAAGTCACTGGATAACATAAAAGCATTTGATCCAGTGAGGTAGATATCAAACCTTTCTTCCTCGTATAAACTATTAATCACTCTTTCAAAACCTACACATTCTTGTATTTCATCTATAACCAAATAATTAGGAATGCCATCAACATAAGCTTTATCAACATAATCATATAAATTATCAGGTTTTAATAATGATTCAAATTTCTTGAGATTCAGTTTAATACGAATTACGTTTTTATTGACTCTTTCATTAATCAAATAATCATAAAAGGCATCGAGTAGTTTTGATTTGCCACTTCTTCTCACACCGGTGATGATTTTGATATCTGGGATATCCTTGACATTAATTAGGCTTTCTAAATAAAAAGGTCTTTTGATTAGCTTCATATTTTTATCCTCGACTACATTATATTACATTTCGCATTTTTCATCAATTTTTAAATTTGCGAAATACATCCATTGCTCTTTTTAAATAAAAAAAGGCTTTTCAGGAAAAATAAAAATCCCCGATTTTTTATCAGGGATTGTACAACCATTTTGGTGCGCGAGATGAGAATTGAACTCACACAGGATACCCTATACGCCCCTCAAACGTACGCGTCTACCAGTTCCGCCACTCGCGCTTTTCAGCGTATTTAATTCTAATTAAATTAATAAATAAATACAAGAAGCAAAATTATATATTTAATAATGGGGCAAAAACGTTTTGCCAAAGTAAGAAGTATGTAAGTAAAGAAACAATATCCACAACAGTGGTGGTAAATGGGCCACACATAACGGCAGGATCAACATGAATGATTTTCGCGAAGAATGGAAGTGTACAACCAATCATTCTAGAAATAATCATAGTGACTACTAAAGTAGAAGCGACTAAGCTAGAGACTAATATCTGTGCTCCAATCACTCCATATTCAGTTTGTAAATAACTAACGTCACCAATATGAAGGACAGCCATTTCAAATAAAGTCCAACCGAAGGCAAATGCACCGATAGCCAAGGCTAATAATAGGGCAACTCTAAACTCTTTCCATACCACGCGTTTAAAGTCGCCTTTTTCAAATTCATCCATCGCTAAAGAACGGACGATCATGGTAGTGGTTTGTCCTCCTGCGTTTCCTCCCGCATCTAAGATGAGAGGGGAGAAGACCGCTAATATCGCAAAGCTAGAAATAAGGTGATCAAATTGAGAGGTGATAGCGGCGCTACCAATTTGAAGAACCATTAAGACGATAATCCACGGTAAACATTTAAGAACAATCTTTAAAATTGGAGTTTTAAGATAAGGCTCTTCCATGTTAGAGACATTACTCAAGTGAGAAATATCTTCGTTAGCTTCTTCAACGATAATATCAACGATATCGTCGATAGTGATAATACCGATAATCTTATTCTCTTTATTGACAACCGCCATAGCATTAAGGTCATAACGTTTGAACATGTTAGCAATTTCTTCTTGGTCATCATTGACTTGGCAAGTTACGAAGTCACGATTCATGATATCGTTCATAGTGTCGGTCTTCTTAGCAAAGATTAAATCATCTAAGTCAACAGTACCTACCATAGTACGTTTACTATCTTTAACGAATATGGTGTAGATGGTTTCTGCATCTCGACCTTTCTTACGAACTTCTTCAATAACTTCTTCAACGGTTAAAGTATCTTTCATTTCAAGATACTCAGTAGTCATTAAGCTACCTGCGGTATCTTCTTCATAATTTAATAAGGTATTAATATCTTTTCTTAATTCTTTAGGTGCAACTTTTAGCACACGGTGCACTAAGTTCGCTGGCATTTCTTCAAGGGTATCAACGATATCGTCAGCGAAGGAGTTTTCAAGTAACTTTAAGATTTCAGCATCGGTGAAGCTAGAAATGATTAATTCTTGTTGGTCACTAGTGAGATCGCTGAAGAAATCAGCGGAGTATTCTGTGCCTATCACTCTAATGATATAAAGTAAGATGGTTACATCATCAACATCATCGATGGCTTCGGCAATATCAATGTTAGGAACATTATCAAAGATTTCACGTAATTGTTTAGCATCTTTTCTGCTAACAATGTCTAAAACATTCTCTCTTAATTCGTTTGGCTCCATGTTTTTAGCTTCTGCGATATCAAGTTCAGAATCTTCTTTATTTTCCTCTAATAATTCCTTTTCTTCGTTTTCCATACTTTTTATATATAACCTTACTAAATTAATAAAAACAAGAAAAAGAAAATTTTTTTCGATTTTAGTGTTAATAATATTGTTTCTTGATACAATATTGAATTGAGGAAAGAAGGACTATTTATGAAAGAAATATTAGTTGAAACAAGTGCTAGACACATTCATCTTAATGAAGAACAATTCCACATTCTTTGTGGAGCTGACGCAAAACTTGAAGTGAGAGCACCTTTATCTCAGCCTGGACAATTCGTCTCTACTACTAGACTCGATGTCGTCGGACCAAAAAGAACATTAGCCAATGTCTCTATCCTTGGCCCATTTAGAAAGAATGCCCAAGTTGAAATCAGTGCGACCGATGCTCGTACTATCGGAGTACCATGTGTCATTAGAGAAAGCGGCGATACTAAGGGTAGCGCACCTATCAAACTCGTTGGACCATGTGGTGAGCTTGAATTAAGTGAAGGTTGTATCGTTGCCAAAAGACACATCCATATGACTCCTGCTGATGCGGAAGAATTTGGAGTGAAGAATGGTGATATCGTGAAACTCGAAGTCAATACCGCTGAAAGAAGCTTAATCTTTGGTGATGTTGTTGTAAGAGTAAGAGATGACTTTGCTTTAGCTTGCCATATTGATACTGATGAAAGTAACGCTGCTGGTTGTAGTGGTACTGTCTACGGAAAGATTGTTAAATAATGCCGGTAATTGAAATTCACCCACAAGGTGTTTGTTCCCGTCTATTAACTGTTGAATATGATGATAACGGGATTATTACTAAAGCTAGTCACATTGCAGGCTGTAAAGGTAATTTAGATGGTATTTGTTCTTTAATTGTCGGAATGAAACTTGAAGATGTGGTTAATAAACTTGAAGGTATCCAATGTCGAAACGGAACATCTTGTCCAGATCAACTTGCAAAAGGTATTAGTAGACACTTGCAAAAATAACTAAACACTATATAATAATTTTGCTTATCCAGAACTACGAAATAGAGATGTGAAATCGTAGTGGCAACTCTCAATATGAGTAAGTGCCTTCTCTAGCATAGTCCCACAACTATGAACGATAAGTTAGAAACGAATGTATAAAGTTTCTCCTTTGTGGGGAAACTTTTTATTTATACAGAGGGAAAGAAAATGAAGAAAATCTTATTTACAAGTGAGTCAGTGAGTGAAGGACATCCTGATAAACTTGCTGATCAAATCGCTGATGCAGTGCTAGATGAAGCGCTTAAAAATGATCCTGATTCACGTGTGGCATGTGAAGTCTTTTGTAGTGGAAACACTATTTTAATTGGAGGCGAAATAACAAGCAAATCTCCATTAAATTATGAAAAAATCGCTAAAAACGTATTAAAAGATGTTGGTTATGATAAAGAAGAATTAGGAACTGATTATCATACAGTGGATGTTAGAAGTATCGTTCAACATCAAAGCCCAGATATCTCTATGGGTGTATCTCAAACACGTCCAGAAGATGTTGGAGCAGGTGACCAAGGAATGATGTTTGGTTATGCCACTAATGAGACGGAAGGATATATGCCTTTACCTATTTCTATTGCCCATAAATTAGTAAGAGAAGCAACTAGATTACGTAAGAATGGTGAATTTAAACATGCTCGTCCAGATATGAAGAACCAAGTTACTATTGACTATACTGATCCTAAGAATATTAGAGTGGATACAGTGCTTATGTCTATCCAACATGATGACAATATTGATATGGACGCATTCAAAGAATATGTTCATGAAAACATTATGAAGCGTGTTGTTAGTTCATTCGGTTTAAATACAGATTTCAAATTCTTGATCAATCCTACCGGTAGATTTGTTATCGGTGGGCCAAAAGGTGATACTGGATTAACCGGTAGAAAGATTATTGTTGATACTTATGGTGGGGCAGCACCTCATGGAGGAGGAGCCTTCTCAGGTAAGGATCCTACTAAAGTTGATAGAAGCGGTGCATATATGGCACGATACATTGCTAAGAACTTAGTAGCGGCCGGTGTCGCTGATAGACTTGAAGTCCAACTTGCTTATGCGATTGGAGTGAATAAACCTATTTCTATCGGTATTAAGACATATGGTACAGCCAAGGTGAATGATGAGGTAATACTTGACACAATAGATAAAGTGTTTGATACTCGTCCAGGGATGATTAGACAAAACTTCTCCCTCACAAAGCCTACATTTGAATATCATAAACTCACTAATTATGGTCATTTCGGGCGTCCAGACCTCGATTTACCATGGGAAAAACTTGATAAAGTTAATGAAATTAAAGCTCTTGTTTTTAACAAATAAATGGACTAATATACATTCGAAAAGGAGTTAAAAAATGAATAAAAAATTATATGCATTACCTTTATTAGCAGTCTTAGCATTGTCTGGCTGCGGAACTAAAAACAATAGTACACCTAAAGAAACAAGCAATGGTGCTGTTCCTGAAGGTGGTACAGTTGTTGAAAAATCGGCTGAAACAGAGAAGTTAGCAGCACTTGCTCAAAAAGCCTCTAAAACATTAGCTAGCACCGAAAGCGTTGGTGCAACAATTAGCTCAACCGGTATAAGCGCAGAATTAGCTTCTACAAAATTAAACGGAAAAGTCAATTTAGGATCTTTCGAATTAAAAGCTGGTGGAGTTAATTTAAGTACTGGCAATAAAGAAAACACCAAAGCTGGTGTTGAATTCAGTGGAATTACCGCAAGTGTAAAAGTTGATGGAGCTTTAGAAGAAGGTTCAGAAAACCAAATTGCTATTGATAAGTCTTTCACATTATGTAAAACTGCTGCTTATTTAGATAATGGCAACATCTATGTTGATGCTAGTAATACTGATGTTGGTACTTTTGTAAGCTCAGTTGCTAACGTTGTTAAACCATATGCAAGTTTAATCCTTGCTAGCCTTGGCCAAGAACAAGCTGCCATGATGGTGCAACCAATGTTAGATATTTTCTCATCTGGTAAGGAAGCTGTTGATACCTTCTTCAAAACCACACTTGGAATTAGTGATTATAAATTCAAATTTGAAAATGTTGTAAAAGATGATAATTATCCTTTATTCAGCAAAATTGAATCTGAATTAGATGCTGAAGAAGCTAAAAAAGTTGTTACAGATTTAAAGACAACGTTAGAAAGTAAGACAGGCCTTAAATGGGATGATATTGTTAAATTCTATACATATGAAGATGAATCCAGCGCCCTTCAATTTGATATTAACAAAGAAGCTCTTGGTAGTTTAGTGACCCCAGAACAATTAGAAGGTTATCAAATTCAATTCAGTGATGATACTAGCTTCAAAGCCGCTGTCTTATTTAATCAAGATGGTTTCCCAGTTTCTCTCAGCGTGAAAGAAAATGTTGGATTGACTGTTGGTGGAGAAGCACTCGAAGCACAATTTGGTAGTAAATTAACTATCAAAGAATCAGGCGATATTGTGTTCGCGATTAACAATACTAACCCAGTAACTTTCCCAGAAAATTACGATGGTTATAATACACTTTCATTCCCTTCATTCCCATCAATTATTCCTGGCCAAACTGGAGAAAGAGAATAAGATAAAATTTCTAATATAAGGCTTCCTCGTGAAGCCTTTTATTTATCTTAATATTTAAGTGACAAAAACTATGAATTTTGATAAAGATATCTTCATTATTATAAAAGAAGCTATTAGGCTAAATAATGCGTTAGTTATTAAGAATAGTGATTCACTTTCCTTGATTGATGATAGGAAAGCTGGAATCTATTATATTTGTGTAAATTCCTTAGATTTAGATGTTTTTTCTTTGATTTTAGAGGGAAAACAAAAAGAAAACACTGTCGCGGTTATATCTGAACTAGATTTAGATATTGGTGAAATTAAGGAATTTATGCATACATTAAAAGTCAAACAATTTGTTTATAAAGGCAATAGATTTATTATAAATTCAAAATATACAATTTTACCTTTTTCTATTTCGGATTTACCTTATTTAAAAACTCATTATTATCGTATGGGTGATGATGAACATTATTTTCTTTCTGCTATAGAAAGAGGAATGTTTAAGGCGATTAATGAAAAAGGGGAGATTATTGGTTTTATTGGAGAACATCCTGAGCATGCTTTAGGAATGCTTTATATTGATGAAAATTATCGTCGTCAAGGGATTGGAAGAGCGCTTGAGATGACTATGATTAATAAATTTATTGATGAAGGAAAAGTACCTTTTGATCATGTTGTAGTTGATAATGATAAAAGTCTTCATCTACAGAATTCACTTGGTATGGTTCCTAGTTTAGGTAACATTTATTGGTATTTTTAAACATAAATTTATAAAAAGTTTAATTATAATTAACTCATAATCTTTTAAGTGTGATAAAATAAAGGCGTAACCTCTCCGAGAGTGTTTGGAAAGGAGATTATCATATGAAATACCAAATTATCGGAAAAAACATCGAAATCACCGAAGGCATTTCTAATGCCATTCAAAAGAAGATGAGCAAGATGGACAAATACTTCCTCATCAATGAGAATGTCGAATGCCGCGCTGTTTGTTCAGCACACACTGGGGTACAAAAGGTTGAAATCACAATCTTTTTACCAAGTATCAAACTTAGAGCAGAAGTCGAAAATGAAGACTTATACTCTGCTATTGATGACGCCATCGATAAACTCGAAGGCCAAATGAGAAAACTTAAAACCAGAATGGATCGTAGTAACGGTAGAGCAGGATTAGGACGCGCTATCGACTTCGAAGCCATTGAAGCCGAAAAAGAAGATGAAGAAGATGTTATTGTAAGAGCAAAATCTTATTATCTTGAACCAATGTCAATTGAAGAAGCTGTGACCCGTATGGAAGCCTTAGGCCACTCATTCTTCCTCTATTTAGATGAAGAAGATGATCGTATCTCTGTCTGTTATGTAAGAAATGATGGAGGATATGGTGTCATCCAAGCTGAGAATCCAATTAAACAATAAATTATCTAACAAATAGATAAGAAGGTGGGAATTTATTCTCACCTTTTTGTTTATTTATAAATAAATTAATATATAATATTCAAGTATGAACAAATTACTCGCTGTTGATTTAGATGGAACCTTACTTTATCCAAGTAAATTGTTTCGCATTATTCCTAAAAAGAATGTGAAATTTTTAAGACGTTGGATTGATGCTGGAAATAAACTTGTTATGGTTTCTAGTCGTGGCCCACATTTTATGGAAAGATTAAAAGAAGAAATCGAAAGAGATTTCGACTATATTTCTTATACATCAAGTTATATCGTTGCTAACGGAGAAGTAATTAGAGATGTCTCTATCAGCGGCAAAGAGATGAAATTCATCACTGACCGCGTATTTGAATTATATAAACCTCTTGCCTATTTAATGGATGCTAAGGGAAAACCAATGCTTATTAAAAACCTTAATGTTGGAGCGAATTTTTTACTCTTTTTATATAAGCTATATTGGATTTTCCAAGGAAAGAAAAGGGAAACATATATTCTCAATAACAAGAAGTTTGATGAAGAGCTTAATGGTGGAAAAATCTATAAGCTCATGGTGTTCTTTGGCTTAAGAGGAAAGAACAACGAAATTTCTAGAGAAATAAATAAAGGTTTAAGAGAACACTTTACTGATGTAGAATGTTCGTGGACTAGCATAGTAAACGAGATCACTCCTAAGGATTGTAACAAGGGATTTGGTCTCCAATACTACTGTGATTATCTAAAGATAAATCCCAAAGATGTCTATGTCGTTGGTGATTCCGGTAACGATATCACGATGTTCAATCTCTTTCATGAAAATAGCTACTGCATGGCAAAAGCCTATCCGTCTGTGAAGAAATATGCTGCGCATACTATTTCACGAGTCTATAAGTTAGACAAACTAGTGTTAGAAAAGGAGAAAAACAATGAATAACACATCACAATGCATATTTGATATCTCACACGTCTTAAGAACACTTAGAGATACCATGGAATTCGCTCTTCCAAATCAAGTGAAGAATGAAATTTATGATCAAAGAAAGGCCATCTTAAATACCGTTTTAGATCCAAAGAGCTTCTTAGGTAAATTTGTGAGCGATAACGAAGAAAAGCTCAAAGATTTCAAAACTAAATATCAAGAATTTCTTGATGATATCTATTCTGAAACCAGTACCATTTGTACTAAGACTCCAGAAGGTACAGTAAGAGTAGACCACGCTCAAAACATTAAGATCTATCAAGATATCGTCTATTTAAGTGAAACCATTAGAGATATCATGTATTCTCATGTTGCTTTTGCTAAAAGCAAAAACCAAACCGAAGAAGCTGTTATGAAGCACGTTGATAACGATGAAAAATTTGACCGTATTATTAAAGACTTCTTACTCATCCAAGAATATCAAAAGAGCTTTATGGAATTCCAAAAAGTTATGAGTGAAAGCCAAGGTAAACCAACTCCACAATCTAACTTCATCGTCCAAAATGAACTTAATGTTCTTGCTTCTATGATTAGATTTAACCGTGAGCACTGCCATTCATTAAGCAATGAAGTTTGGGATAGTTTGGATCATACAGTGGAACTCGTCCTTTCTTGTGAAGGAAGAAGAGAAAGAAGAGATAATAAATCGTTCCCAGAGCTCTTCCAAAATTTAATTAAAGAAGTTGGTGAAAAAGTTAATAAATTCGGCCCAGAATATAACGAAACATATCAAAGAACCTTAAAAGATATGCTTGACACTATTAAGGCTAATCAAGAAAATAATAAGGATAAAGAAGCTCAAGCTTAAAACCCTATAGGAGGTAATCGCTATGACCGATAAAAAGAAGAATAAAATATTAGAATATATCATCTATGGCACCTTTGGAGCGTTAGCCGTTTGGGGACTTGTATATATTGTCCTCGGCTTACTCGCCTCTAACTTACCTATGCCAGATGCTTCTAATCCTTTAAAAAGTGCCGACACAGTGATCAAAGCAAAATTCGGTCTAGGATTCCTTGGTTGGGGCTTAATACTCTTTGGAGTATTTGGTGTTGCAACTGCTTTAGCCCTTATTTATTTCGCTAAAGACGTCGATAAAGATTACGAAAAGAAACAAAGAAGAGAAGCAAGGCTTAAACGTAATGTGGAAGTTGCTCCTAAAGAAGAAACTATTGACGTGAAAGTTGAATAGTTAACCTAATTAAGATATATAAAAATATGCTCTTAAGAAGCATATTTTTTGTATTCAAAGATTATTAAATGATAGAATCTATCTAGAAGGATCTTAGAATATGAAAAAATACGAACAAGGATGTTTTGAAGGGGAGAGGGCCCTTTATGACACACATGATGCATTAATTATTGATTCCACATTCCAAAATGGTGAATCTCCTCTTAAGGAGTGTTCTAATCTTGAAATAAAACACTCATTTTTTAAATGGAAATATCCTTTATGGTATTCTCATGATATTACTTGTGAAAATGTTACTTTACTAGAGACCGCTAGAAGCGGCATTTGGTATACGAATAATATTAAGATGATTAACTGTAATATATCTGCTCCTAAAACATTTAGAAGGGGAGATGGAATTACTTTAATCAACTGTTCTTTACCTAACGCACTTGAAACGATGTGGAACTGTAAAAACATCACTCTTAAGAAAGTGACTGCAACAGGTGACTATTTTGGTTTTAATGCGAAAGGTGTAGATATTGAAGATTTCCAACTAATTGGGAACTACGCTTTTGACGGTGGGAAAAACATCGTTATTAGACACGCAAAGCTAGATAGTAAAGATTCCTTTTGGAACTGTGAAAATGTAACGGTCTATGATTCGATTATTGTTGGAGAATATTTAGGTTGGAATTCTAAAAACATCACATTTATTAACTGTACCATCGATTCCCATCAAGGGATGTGCTATATGGATAATATTAAGATGGTGAACTGCCGTTTACTTAATACCGACTTATGTTTTGAATTATGTAGCAATATCGATGCGGATATTGTAACCATCATTGATTCAGTAAAGAATCCTATTTCAGGTAAGATAGTTGCTAAAGGAATTAAAGAACTTATTATGGATGAAAAATATATTGATCCAAGTAAGACAGAGATAATAGTTAAAGATGAATAAATATAATTTTGATGAATTAGTAAATAGATATAATTCTTCTTCCTCTAAATATAGTGAAGGAAAAGAAGTTTTACCGATGTGGGTCGCGGATATGGATTTCCATGTCCTACCAGAAATTAAAGAAGCAATTATTGCTAGAGCAAATATCGACGCATATGGCTATACCGATAGTAGCGAAGAATATTTCTCTTCATTTATTGATTTCTTCAAACGTCATCATGATATTGATATTAAACGTGATGAAGTTATTTTTTCTACTGGAGTAGTGGCTTCTATAGATTCAATATTTAAGCACTTATTTAAACCTCATGATAAGGTTCTTATGCTTACTCCAATTTACCATACATTCTTTAATTGTGTTAAAAATAATAACTTGGATTTAGTGGAACTAGAATTGAATTATAAAGATTTAACATATTCTCTTAATATTAAACGTATAGAAGAAGTGATTAAAAAAGAAGGTATTAAAGCATTCTTATTCTGTAACCCTCATAACCCAGTTGGTTTAATCTATAAAACTGAAGAATTAAACGAAATTGCAAGGATTTGTAAGGAAAATAACGTGATTTTAATAAGTGACGAGATCCATGGTGAACTCGTTGATCCAGGCTTAACTTATTATCCAATGCTTGGGGTAAATGAAGCGTATTTAGATAACATTATTACTCTTACTGCACCTAGCAAGATATTTAATTTAGCAGGTCTACATTCCTCATTTATTATTACCACTAATAGCGAATTAAAAGTTAAACTACAAGATGCAGTATATCACGATGATATTGGTGAACCTAATTTCTTTAGTGATGTCGCAAGTATAGCCGCCTATAAATATGGAGACGAATGGCTTAAAGAATTAAATGAATATCTCTATAACAATAAGGTTATCGTCTATCGTTATATTAAAGAAAACTTAAAAGAATTAGATGTTGTTAATACCCCTGCGACATATTTGATGTGGATTGATGTTTCTAAGATTAGTGATGATTCAAATGATTTTGCTGCTAGATTAAAAAAAGAAGTAGGTTTATGGGTTTCTCCAGGATCACAGTTTAAAGGAAATGGACATAAGTTTATTAGATTAAACGTTGCAACAAGTAAAGCTAATGTAAAAGAAGCTTTATCTCGTTTAACAAAATTTATAAAAAATAAGTAATTTTCATTTCGAATAATTTTTATCTCATATCTATAAACAGATAGTTTATAATACTAATTGTTATGAATAATCCTAAAAGTATTTTTAATGCGACAGTATGTTTAATCGGTGTTTTAATCCTTTTAGTGCACATCGTTAATATCTTACTTAAGAAGCATAAAAGAAAAGATGAATATACTTTATTAAATTTCTTTATTTTTACCGCTATCCACTTTGCGTCTTATTTTACTTTTGTATTAATCAATAATTATTTAGTTGAAACTGGTCAACAAAATGAAGCATTTATCATTACATCATATACAGTTTTTTACATTATGAATAATATTGAGGTCTTCCTCTTTTATTTATATATGACAAGATTTGTAAATCATGAATCAAAGACTAAAAGAATATTAGATATTGTAAATATATCTTTATTCTCCTTAATTGTAATAAGCGATATTGTGAATATCTTTACTCATATGTATTTTAACGGTGAAGGTGGAGTTTATCATAGAGGTGCGATGATTATGATGATTGTCTCTCAACTCTATCAATTCATTATCCTTGCTATCTCGTTCTTTTATGTATTATTCCAAAAAGAACTTACTAAAAGAGAAAAGATTGGATTCTCTATCTATGTTATTTTACCTGCGCTTTCTATCGTTTTGCAAAACCTCATGCCGGGATATGCGATTGCGTATGTGACCCTCTTACTTGCGATTGAAATATTATTCTTATTTATTAACGTAGAAAAGAATATCAGGCTTGAAGAAGGTGAAAGAAAGCTTGAAGATGCGAATATCAAGATTATGATGTCTCAAATTAGACCTCACTTTATCTATAACACCTTATCTTCCATTTCGACATTAATCACAATTGATCCAGATAAAGCCCAAAAAGCCCTTGATGATTTTACTGACTATTTAAGGGCTAATTTTTCTGCATTAACCCAAACATCTTTAATCCCGTTTAATGATGAACTAAAGCACATTAATACTTATGTGAATTTAGAACAAATGAGATTTAATGATAGATTAAGTGTTGTTTATGACATTCAAGTGGCTGACTTCTATATTCCTGCTTTAAGCATTCAACCTTTTGTAGAAAACGCTATTAAACATGGCGTCTTAAAAAAGATTGAAGGCGGAGAAGTTACGTTAAAAACATATGAAGATGATACAGCCATTTATGTTGAAGTCATAGACGATGGTGTAGGGTTTGATATGAATGACATTGATTTTAAAGGCAATAAGCATATTGGTCTAAATAATGTAAGGCATCGTATCGCTTCAATGTGTAAAGGGGATGTAAAATTTGAAAGTGAAGTGGGTAAAGGAACAAAAGTCACTATCACTTTTTATAAATAAAGAGTTAAAATAATAGAGTTATGAAGGTTATTTTAGTAGATGATGAACATTTAAATCTTGTAAGACTTCAAACTGAGGCCAAAAAAGCATTACCAGAAGATACTGAGATTTTTGCTTATGAAAATCCATTGGAAGCTCTTAAAGAAAGTAAGAATAAACAAATCGATATTGCTTTTTTAGATATTGAAATGCCTGAATTAAATGGTATTCAACTCGCGAAAGAACTTAAAAAGATTAATCCTACTATTAATGTGATATTTGTTACCGCTTATGATAATTATGCTTTAGATGCATATAAGATTCATGCTTCTGGCTATTTATCTAAACCAGTAAAGGCTCAAAAAATCACGGAAGAATTAGAAGCTCTCAGACATCCAATTCTCGTTAAGAGTGATAAAAGATTGTCTGTTAAGTGCTTTGGTAACTTTGAAGTGTTTGTTGACGGTAATCCACTTAAATTCCAAAGAAGTAAATCGAAAGAGTTATTTGCCTACCTCGTTGATAGAGAAGGTGCAACTGCAAATATTAACGAACTAAACGCAATATTATGGGAAGAGGACCATAAATCATATCTTAGAAACTTAATCGCTGATATCCAACAAACTCTCAAGGCTGTTGGCTGCAGTGATGTCTTCATTAAAAGGCATAATGAATGTTGTATTGATCCAAATAAAATTGACTGTGATGCATATGAATATAAGAAGAATAATCCTGACGCAGTTAGGTCGTATCGAGGAGAATATATGATTCAATATTCATGGGCATTTTTCTCCCTTGAATACGACGATTAATCGTTATAAATTCTAAGCGCCGTAAGGTGCTTTTTTGTTGCTCATTTTCATAATTCTAAAAAAGACATTATTATTAAAAAGAGCATTTTGATAGAGACTTTTTGTAACTTATTATTAATGATGAATTCCACAAAAAATTTAGGATGTTACAAATAACGGAGATTACAAATGTATAGTCCTGATTGATTTTTATGACTTATCTAAAGATAATAATTTGCGATTTTATAACATCTTTTGGCGTTCTAAAAATGAAAAGATTTTCCTTTCTTTCCTACGCCTATATAATGCATATGTCTAAAAGATTTTTGGTTACTTGACAAACGTAATTTAAAAGTTGACAAACAAATATATAAATTTTATGAGAAAAAGTTTGAAATCCTTACTAGCCGCAGTACTAATATCCTTTAGTTGTTTGTTTGCTGCGTCCTGTACAGGCTCTTCATCTCTTGAAAGTATTAGCATGAGTAATGAAGATGAAATAGAGGTTCCTTTCGGTAAGTTCTCATATGATGGAATTATGGTTACTCTCCATTACGAAAGTGGCGCAGAAGGAGAGATTGAACTTGAAGAAAGTATGATTCCTGAGGCCGAAAGATTAAAGTTCTTCAAAATCGGAAAGCAAGAAGTTAAGGTTGTTTATCATACTTACTACTCTACAACGATGAAGATCAATGTTGTTCTAAATGAGTTTAGTGATGACTATGAACTTGTTGGATATAAATGCGTTTATGATGGAAAACCACATGATGTAAAGCTAAACCATGAATTACCTGAGGGTGCTACCGTTACTTTCCCAAAAGGATATTCATTTACCAATATTGGAACTTATGCAGTTACCGCTGTTATTGAAAAAAGTGGTTATGCTACTAAAACTTTAGAGGCTACTTTAGAGATTTTACCTAAGAGCCATGATGAAAGTGCTATTGTTTTTGAAGATAAAACAGTTCCATATAATGGTGAACCTCAAACAATCGAAGCTCTCAATGTACCAGAAGGCGTAAATGTTTTATATACATATTGGGATTCTACACAAAAAATAATTTTAAATAAGGTTGCGAACGCGGGCACATATTATGTTCACGCTGAATTTGTTAATGACAACCCTAACTATAAAAAGATTGAAAGCAAAACTGCGAAATTAACAATTGAGAAAGTTGACTATGATTTAAGTGGTGTTTCATTTCCTAGTGTTGTTAAAACACATGATGGAATACCATATAAGCCTGAACTTATTAACCCAGAAGCTTTACCTCATGGTTTAACAGCAAATTGTGTTGTTGAAGATGAATATGGCCATGAGATTGTTGACTGCAGTAATGTTGGCAAATATGTTTTGAAAGCCTATATTGAAGGCGGAGATACTAATCATTATGAGATTAAGCCTCTTGAAGCTTCTTTAACCATTGCCCCGGAAATCATTGAAATTAGAGATATTGCCGAATTAGATGGCTTGAATGTTACATTTACTGGGGAAGCTTTCTATGTTGATGATTCACATATCTTACCTTCTTCATTTGATGATTTAGTTGATATTTCATTAGATCAACCTAGTGAAGGGTTTACTTATGTTGGCGAATATCCTGTTGTGGCAACATTTACTGCTAAAGATTCAAACCAAAAAACTGATTTAGAATCACTCCCAGTCTATGTCTTAATTCAACCTGCCAACGCTATAGCTCGCGTATATGACGGAGTTATCCGTGATCCAGTTGATCCTTATCATGACATATCCTTAGAAGATATTAAATTTGATATAACTGGTAATACTTATCAAATAACTGGACCTCTCGCTTTAAGTGGAGATTTCCCAAGTAACTATACCGTATCACCTACTGTGCTTAGCCTTTATAAGGTTACCACTGATTCTACAACTGAAGAAGTGACTCGTACACCTGTACAAATTAATCAACTTACAGTTGAAAACACTTATGAATTCTCTCTTGAGTTTGAGGTGAATAATGGGGTTGAAGCAGAAAAAGAAGCGTTAAATGAAAGCCTTTTGGTAAATATGTTAGTAGGCACATTTAAATATGATACTGTTAAAACTTTAAACACCGATGGTGAATATACTAAAGAATTTGATGCTAGCAATATTCACATTTGCACTAGTGGTGAAAATAGTGCTGAGAAAGCTCGTATTGTAAATGTTGAATCTGGAGTTACTGCTAAATCTATTAACTTTTATACAACTAATACTTACGAAACTTCAATTGATCCAAGCAATTTTGTATTTGGTAATACTTATTACTATAAAGTTGAATTTAATCAACAAGAATCAGCGGTCTATGTTGATGCGGCAGGATCTTTTACCTATAAGGATGCACCTTTCACTGTTAAAGAATTATCAATTCAAGATGGTGAAGCATCTACAATATATGATTCATCATATGTTGGAACTCAATTAGATATAGAAACTATTTCTGTTAGTGATACTAGCACTTCTCAAACTGTCAGTTTAGATGCGTTAGAAGATGGCCATAGTTATAACTATAATATTGTCTTTGTTAATAAAGCAGACACTATTTGGGGTGAAGAAACAGGCTCTTTCTCCTATGAAAGGGTAAAAGACTTGACTACACATGACCCAATTACTGCTGATAATATCTCGATTTGCGGTAATACTGCTTCTATCGTTAATATTAGCGAAGATATTGAAGTCAAATCCGTAAAGTTCTACTTAGGTGATGGCGAAGTTCAACCTAGCTCATTACAAGCTAATAATGTTTATAGATATTCTATTGTCTTTGAAAATGATAACAGTACTAATAAGGTTTATGCTCAAGAAACAGGTGATATCTATATCGGCGGTAGAGTACAAGTTAAAGGCAGTAGTGGTAATTATGATACTCCATTCTCTTTAGCAAACATTAAGATTGGACAGACCAGTGCTACTGATCCTACATTAACAGCGTCAATTGTTGATCTTGATCCTCAAAATATAGTTAGATCCATCAATTTCTATGATAATGAAGGAAATTCGATTGGTGTTAATTCTTTAGTTACTGGTCAGACATATACTTATGAAGTGTTATTTAAGAACACTGACGGTCTTAACTGGATTGGTGAAAGAGGCTCATTCCTCTATCAAAAGGTTCAAGATACTTCTGGTAGCGAACCTAAAGATATTGATGCAACAAACATCGTTTTAATGGGTAATTCCGCTTCCGTTATTGGAATAGCTAGCGATATTGAAGTAGATTCTATCAAGTTCTACAGCGGTCATACTGAAGTAAGTGTTAATAATTTTGTGGTAGGTACTACCTATCAATACATTATTGCATTCAAGAACGGAACCAGCACAGTTTATGCTCAAGCCAAAGGCTCAATTGTATATGGTGGTAGCGTAACAGTTGAAGGCGCCACACCAGGAACATATGATGCACCATTCTCTTTTGAGAACCTATTAATTTCCTATAAAGGTGTTGCTGATTACACATTAGAAGAATCTATTGTTGGCCTTAACCCTGTTAACACCGTTAGATCTATCAATATTTATAATGTCAATGGAGATATCACAAGCCTCACTGATTTAGAATATGATCAAACATATACATATGTAGTCTTATTTAATAACGATAATGAACGTAACTGGCTAGCTGAAACTGGTACATTTACCTATAAGAGAGTTGTGAACTCTAATGGAGTACTTGATTTCAATGCGCAAACGAATTTAAAGATTAAAGATGGAGTTGCAACTTTAGTTAATATCACAGAGGGTGCAGAAGCTAAATCTATTAAGGTCTTTGACTATGACACTAAGGCTGAGATTACTAATCTAAATACCCTAGAAAATGGCAAAACTTATTATTACAAAATTATGTTCAAGAATACAGATAGCAATATATGGGCAGAAGAGATGGGTACCTTTGTACATCCAACCACACCATCTCAAGCTACGGAGTAAAAAGATGAAAAAGAGATATATATTTTACATCGTAACAGCCGTTTCAGCCACTATAGGTGTTCTTTTTACAGGACTCATGGCGTGGGGTGGATTCTTTAATAACTATGGAGCTGGTTTTTCAATCAACCAATGTCTTTCATTCTTTGGCTTCTTCGCTGTGACATTCTTCGCTTTAGGAAGCATCATTGTTTCTGTTCGATATGTGACTGGAAAGATTCAAGAAGTATTGTTTGTAATGTTTGCTATTTTAGATATTGCAGTTATTTTCTCTTATCTAATTTACGCGATTATTGACTGTGGATTTGAAGTGACAATTATTGACTGGATTGGTGCGTTAGTCACTATGCCAAGCTCTTGGATTTATTTCCTTGTATTTGGTTTTGTCTACGTGGGATTATTCCTTCTTTATACATTTGTTATTAATAAGGGATTTTTAAGCGTTTTTGGTAAAAATAATGGAGAATTAAAACAAATTAAGAATTCAAACTTAGAAAATTCCCACTGGATGACATTAAAAGAAAAACAAAAATTATTTAAGAAATATATGTTTAACGAACTCGGAAATGTTAAAAAAGACGGCATCCCTGTTGTCGCTAAACTTAACCATAAGGAAAAGGATATGGTTGTCGCATTCAATTCACCATGTCACTCCATCATCATTGGTTCTACTGGTAGTGGTAAAACTACAACTTTCGTTTCCCCAATGATTCAAATCTTAGCCTCTACTAATGCTGGTTCCTCAATGGTCATCACTGACCCTAAGGGTGAACTTTTCCAAATGCATTCTAAATTCCTTAAGGATAGAGGATATGACGTTAAAGTTATCGACTTAAGAGATACTTATTCTTCATATAGATGGAACCCACTTGATGCCATCTGGGATAATTTTGAAGATTATCGTAATGCTCACAGGAAAGCGTACAAGCGTGAAGATGACATCTTAGAAAGTGGACTTAAACTTGATCAACCAGTCGAAGATAGTTTAGATATTCAAGAATGGTATGAATTTGAAGGTAAAGCTTATATTAGTTATCAAAGATTAATTAATGCCGTCAAAGTTTATAAGAAAAAGATTTATGACGAAGTATATGAAGACTTAAACGACTTAGTCACCGTTCTTATTCCTGTGGAAAATGAAAAAGACCCATTATGGGAAAAAGGTGCTCGTTCCATCACTTTAGCTGTCTTATTAGCGATGCTTGAAGACGCTCAAATGGAAGGTAGCACAATGAGCAAGAGCAAATTTAACTTCTTCAACCTTGCTAAGATCCTTCAAAATTCTAACGAAGACTATAAAGAACTCCGTGATTACTTTAAAGGACGTAGTTCATTATCGCGTGCTTATTCCTTATCTAAACAAGTTTGTGACGCTGCTCAATCAACTAGAGCGTCTTACATGTCCATTGTTTACGATAAGTTAACATTATTTAACGACGCTGGTGTCTGCGCTTTAACAAGCTCTAGCGACTTTACTGCTGGTGCTTTAGCAGATCACCCAACCGCTTTATTCCTTAAGATTCCTGATGAAAAAGATACCAGACACAATCTTGCTGCTATCTTTATCCTTAATATATATAAGACATTAATTAAAGTGGCCTCAACCACTCCAGAATTATCATTACCACGTAACGTCTACTTCATCATGGATGAATTTGGTAATATGCCAAAGATCTCTAAGTTTGATAAGTTCATCACCGTTGGTCGTAGTAGAAAGATTTGGTTCCAAATGATTATTCAATCCTACGCTCAACTTAATAACGTCTATGGTGATAACGTTGCCGATATTATCAAAGGCAACTGTGGTATTAAGATGTTCATCGGTTCTAACGATATGCAAACATGTAAAGAATTTAGTGAACTCTGTGGTAATATCACCATTGCTTCAACCTCTAGTAGTGGTACCGCTCATAGTGAGACTAGCTATTCAACTAGCTATCA
Source organism: Erysipelotrichaceae bacterium (assembly GCA_015059185.1). GTDB lineage: Bacteria > Bacillota_I > Bacilli_A > RFN20 > CAG-826 > SIG220. Next base: position 89,913 of record SVAY01000002.1, on the reverse strand, counting down.
AACTAGACCACTTATTTATCCTAGTGAACTTCAAAGACTTAATAAACCAGGCGACATTGGTCATAGTATCATTGTTACCTTTGGTAACTATCCTCTTAAAACATACTTTACCCCTTCATTTAAGGTGCCTTTATACAAATTTGGTGAAATGGATCAATCTGAACTTGAAGATCGTTTATTCGATGAGAAAGAGGCCTTCTATGATATCAGAATGAGAAATGAAAGAACCTTAGAAAGAAAAGAACAAGGCACAGAAAAACAAGTGGAAGAGAAAGAGACTAAGAAAAAGAAATCCACGAAAAAAGGAAGTATCCTAGAGAACTTCACACAAGCAGAATTATTAGAGGAATTCTTAAAATATCAACAATCCAATCCTGGTATGACATTCAAAGAATTCTGTGAAAGAGTCGCAAAAGGCGACATCGAGATACAAAAGGAGGCTAAGAAATAATGAGAAAAAGAAGTTTTAAAAGATTAGCCCTTTGGATTAACGGCATTATTGCTAGTTTATTCGTCATTCCTGGAATTACAACTATTTGTACTGATATAAACGGTGACGTTAAGTCATTTATGGCGGCTCGAGCGGAAGATGAAGTGTTCTATTATGCTGAATTCAGCGATAAAATATTTGCTTATCCAAATAATAGTAGTGATATTGTCTATGCAACAATCAAAGCAAGATCCCATGAGGCATGTACAATCACTGTCGAATATGAAACTCATAGCGTGAACGCGATTGAAGGCGTTGATTATGTTGGTTCTAGTGGTGCAGAAGAATTTACTTTTGATGCTGGTTATACCCAAACTCGTACAATTGCTTTCAAGAGCTTATTAACCGCCGAAACAAAAGAAAAGGTTTCTACAGTTAACCATAGACTCCGCTGGGATAGTTCACCAGCTGAGGCTGAAGATGGTGGATTCTACGGAAGACACTTTAAAGTTAAAATCACACATATTACTGTTGTGGAAGATGGTACAACAACCCATATTTATCCAGAAAGTGATCCAAAACCAGCTTCAGATCCTTCTTCATATCGTAACTCTCAATACACTACTTGTGTCTATCTCCCTTATCAATATCGTACTAATGTATTTTTTGATTATAAAAATAGCAAACAATTTGGCGCAGAAAAAAATGACGGCTTTTATGAGGTTATCTATAATACTTTAACACCTTGGGGTAATACTTTCTCAGGCGACGCAATATGCGATGGTACACGTGGACTTGATGGTAAAAAGAACTGGTATAACTGGGAAAAATCTTTCTATGAAGGGATTACAGCCTCTCTAAATTCTAACGCGATTGATTTAGTTGATGCTAAGATACTTAAGGCTTATGGCACCGTTATGTCTAGAAGTATTGATACAGCAGGTTGGCACTCTAATAGTAAAATACATTTCTCCTGGGGTAATGAAGGCTTCTTTCGAGACTATTATCAAAAGTTCGGTGAAACGAAATCTAATGACTTTAATCATAATTACCCTAATTTAAATAAATATCTTGGTATGCATATCAGAGTAGACCCTGAAGCTACAGGTGGTTATCGTCTTAATGGAACCGCGGTTAATTATTTATCCGAAGGAAAGAATCCAAATGGTAAAGAGGATAAGTTAATCAATGTTCCTAATGGACCAACATGGCAAAATGCTGATCGAAGAAAGATTACTTTCCGTTTAGGTCGTTCTTGTATAGATTATTTAGGAAAAGAGGGCGATTTATATAACACCACATTCTATAGAATGTATCCATATTGTGGAAGTCTTTCAATTGGTATAGCTATTTATAACTCTAATAAAGAATATGATATCGAAGCTAGAGATATTTATAGCCATATTGTTCTTGTTGATGATACTGCTCCATATATTAAAGATGAATATGCTGAATATGATAAAGAAGGAAATATTAAAATCTACCTTCGTTTCAGTGAAGCGGTTTTTCCAAAGAAAGAAAAACCTTTCATGGTAAAGGTGAACAATATTTCCTATGTAGCAAATTATGTAGGTGGTTATTTCAGTGATACATTAGTGTATGAAATCCCAGCCGAAAAACTTCAAAGCAATCACCAAAAGATTAAAAAGATTACTTATACACTTCCTGAGAATGATATTTCAGATTTAGGTATGACCTATGATGCATATGGCAATTATAAAGGCAACATGCTTATCGAAGATGGTGCTGAAAGAACTGTTAAGATTATTGGTGATGTCATTGATTTATCTATCCCTCATTTAGGTGTTGATATTGATAGATCTGACGCTTATAAAAATGCATATGATATTATCCTTTCTGCAAATAGTACAACTGCAAGTAAAGATTTTACTGAAGGTACAGTTTATTATACTTGGGATCAAAGACCTAATTGGGAAGCTACTTCAGAAGAACCAGCTCTCGATCCATATGTACCTGCTAATTACGATTACACTCACGTTTTAACTGATGAAGAAAAGGGTTCGTTCCAGGTAACTTTAGTTAATGTACCGACAGGCACATATTATCTGCACGCACTGGCTGTACCGACTAACGGAGGAAGAAATCCAGTTTCTGATGCAAGGACGTTTGGACCATATAAATATGATAATACTGGCTTCCCGGCATCATTTGCAGTTGGAAATGATCCTGGTGCCTCTACACAAGTGCCAAGTAATTTAAAAACCAAATATTTTAATCTTACAATTGGACAAAAAGGAACTGATTCTTCTCAGTTTAGTGCGCTTGATACAGTTGACTTAGTGTATGACATTAAGGATGATTATGGAAATGTCACTCCAATTTCGAAAAGGATTATTGAGGGTGGCGCTATTCTTCCCAGCCTTAGTAATGTTGTAAAACAATATAGCAGTTCTAGTGGAACTATTTATACCTACTATTCTAATATCGATAGTAAGTCTACTATATCAGTGGATAAGACCATTCAAGAATACTTAACTGATGATGTGTTTAGACTTGATACGAAAATACATTTTATTGTTACTGATAAAGCAGGGAATAGCACTGTAACAAATTCAGTTGACGTTTCTTATGACGTGAGAGGTACTTTTAAAGGAAAAGTGACTTTCCCTAGTGATTATACAAAACAACCTAGATTCTCTGGCATCAATTATGATGTCTATGTGTATGACACCCAACAATCCATAAGATTTGAAGTTGATCCTACAGATACAGTTACTCTAGGTTACATCCAAAATGGTGCTGTATATTCTCTTTCAGTCAATGGTCAAGTTTATGAAGCTTCTTCTAAAACTTCATATATTTCTTTACCATTAAGTTCTGGAATGTATGTTATTTCACCTCGTGTTAGTGGTGGAACAGATAATGTGAATTTAGTTGGAGAGAATATTACCTTCTGTCTTACTCATGGTCTAGATGATATGACCACCAATAGAACAAAGACTACTGAAGATTTAGTCTTGAACAATAGCACCTATCAATTAAACGATGCGAAATTCTATTATTACGTGGAAGGCACAAGCAAAGTCAGTTCGATAAATTATGGTGCGACAATCAATCCAGATTCTGGAAAATATGAGGGCGGTTCAACTGAACCAACATTCTCTAGCATTGCTGCAGCTAAAAAATATATTAAATTCATGGAGAAACAAGATCTCTATTTAATACAACTTACTGAAACTACGGCTTCCCTTCTTAACACTGGACAAGGTTCTACTGCTTATGTCATGGCAGAAGACGAAACCCTTGGAAGCGCTAGAGCAGGTCAACTCTGGATTAGATATAAGAAGAAAACTTGGACTAATGGCGATTCTAATCCATTTAGTTGGGCATTCTACTTCTATAGTGACAGTGGCGATGTAAGTGATGGTATCAACCCTTATGGATTAAGTAAAAATCTTAATGATGCGCTTGATATTGTTACTAATCGTATTGTGAATAATGGCTCTACCCGTTATTTAGTTGATGAAGAAACATTATCACCAACTACAAGTGCTCCATATTTAAGACCATCTCAATTACATGCATATCCTGAAACCGTATATCAAACGATGTGTGGAACTAAATATGCTGGTACAAATAGTTCATATACTTCTGAAGGTGATATGAGTATATATCAAAATACCGTTAACGTATTAGGAATTGCGTATCCTTTAGCGACCAATATGGAATTATCTATTAGTGATATGACAACGCTATATTATTATTATCAAGGTTCCTCCTCTTCTAACTGGAATAAGATTGATGCTCGTGATGGCGATATCTTAGGAAAGGTTTTAGGTGGAGATAGAGGCGTATACACCATTAAAGAATACGATGAAAATGGTGTTTCAACCTTTGATGTTTATATCGATCACGTACAACCTATTATCACCGCTTATATCGATGAGGATTTTGATACACCTTACATCCTTCCAGATAGTAGTGGCGTTACTAAATTTAATGGTAAATCATTTACCCTCTCTAGCTTAACTGATACAGATCAATTAGCTTATATTGCAGTATTCACATATCCTCAACGTGTATTAGAAAATGTCTATTATGCTTCTGATTTTAGTGGTAACCAATCATATACATTAAGAGATGGTAACCATTATGTCCAAGTTGGTGATAGATCTGGCAACGTTACTACTTACACTGTTATTCTCTCTCAAACACTTCTTGAAGTGACTGCAGAAGAAACATCCTCAAAAAACGGCGTAAGAGTAAAGGTTAATAATAGAGACGAAAAAGAAATCTATTCCTATTTAATATATATAAATGGTGAACTCAAGTATTCTACTTACGTTCAAGATAAGGTTTATACCGAAACAGGTATCTATCGTATCATTGTGAGCGATATTTATGGTAATAGTGTTACTAAAGCTATTGTCCATGAAGCACCTGCTCCAGAAGTAACTTGGTACTATTATGTTGGAGATACACCAGTTCAATATGATCCAGAACATGAAAGTAGAATGGTGATTAATACCGACGCAACAAACCCAAGATTAAGCTATATTTATTCCTCGGCCTGTGCAAGAGCGATATTTGACGCTGCCGGTGTTGCTGATGATATATCTTTTGAAGTCATTGGTTTAGATAACACTGAGTACTCTTATAGCCCAACTAGAAAGGCTCTTGTCTTTAACACCTTGAAAAACTGGAGATTAAGAGTGTGGTACTCTAAGACCCCAGAAAGCGATAGAGTATTTATCTTTGAGGCTGATAGTAGAGCCCCTGTATATAGTGGAACTTTTGTTGGAAGTTCATATGCACCTGTTGTTGTGTATGACGGAGATAAAGTGGTTTCAACATCCACATTTGACGTCATTGATTGGAGTAAATATCCAAATATTGATGATGTTATTACCCTTGATTATTTAGATTATCAACAAACCGGTACCACATTATTACCATTTGATAGTGGTGATACGATTTCTGGTACGCAGATCACCATCCGAATCAATGATAATTCCGGTGTTTCTAATGTCTCGTTAACGAAGGATGGAGTAGTTGTTACTAACCCTAAGTATGATTCTTCAACTGGTGTTTTAACACTTACAGGATATGGTGAATATGTTGTGACCGCAACTGATGCATTAGGTAATATATCAAACTTCAGCTTCTCTAATATCGAATACGGACTTGCTGGAGGCTATATTGATGAAAGCACAACTCCAATCGAAGAAAGCAAAGTTAGCTATGGTCACGATAATTTTGTTGTGAGAACTTATTCTGTTGGCACTCAACTTATCTTAATCAAATATGGTGATCTTTCTTACACCTATGAATTACATTTTGATGGCGATGTCCTCACCTATGGTCGATATATTAAACGCGTTGAAGTCGTCGATAATATTGAATCCCCATATTCTTATTATGATGAAGTTTCTGGCTTTAGCTTAGTTGTTGATAGCGTATCTAAGAATCAATGGTATAAGGTTATTGAAACTACTAGATATGTTGTTGAAGCAATGTTTGATAACAATCGTAATGTTTCATATAGAATAAGCACTCCTGATAACGATCTTTATGTTGAAACTCTCTTCTCGGTTGGTAAAGGTAGACTCCCATCATTATATAAAGCAAGTTTATCCAAGAAAGAATCTAAGCTTACTATTTATAGTGGAGATCAAGAAATCGTTGAAGGATCAAGCTTCTATATTAACGTTTCTAAAACATTAACTATTGATACTGATGACTATGACACTGATATTACAGAAGTTAAATATAGCTTCTCTCCAATCGGAATTGTAAAAGATTACACGGTCATCTTTGATGGCGAAACATGGTCACCATTTATTGGAGAAGAAAAAGGCTATTATCAAATTATTGTTACTAATAAATTCGGTAATGTTAAGACTTATAACTTGAAGAAGATTGATACATTCGGCTTCTATATTAAGATCCATACCATGGATAATAGTGACGTATATTATGAAGATCAACGTCATGTTGCTTATTCTAATCAAACAATCAGTTTAATTGTTCTTAGTGACGCCGTAACATTCTATGTTAATGGTATTAGGGCTGCCGCTGAATATGAACATGATGCAATGGTTCTAACTCTTACAGTTGAAGGTCAATTCCACGTTGAGGTTATTAGTGATAATGGTATCAAAGAAGAATTTGATTTTGAAATCTTTGATGATAACAAGTTCATCTTCCAAGAAGAATGGATCACTGGCTATAGTGAAAAGGCATTAGTGAAAGATTATACTAACACCCCATGTACAATTCACGTCGGTGAAGGTGTTGATTATATCGATGTCTCAATTAATGGTACTCTCCATAAATTATATGACGCGATTAACGCTAATCCAGATATCGAAACCGAATCATTAATTAACGCTATTGGTAGATACGGTAATGGTGAATATAAAGTTGGTTTTAGAAATAAATATGGTGATTTACAAATTAAATCAGTATTCTATAGCAATACCCCATCATTAACCCTTGAACGTAAAACCACAAATGATCCAAATACATTTACTAGTTATGATATATATACTGCTCTTAATAGGGGATTCTATTCTAACTATGTATTACGTTTCTCAACAACTAGCAAAAATTATATATTCACAATAAATGGTGCGGAATATAAATTAGATGAACCATATTCCATTGAATTCTCAAATATCAGTGGCACCGGTTCCTTCTCGTATACCATTGGATTCAACGATGAATATGGTAATGATGTGACATTTAACGCCATTCTATATAGAGAAGATATTTCTGCTGATCTCTCAAATATGAAGATTGTGACAGTTGGAAATGAATATTATACAAAAGATGACATTGCCGTTGTCTTTGCTGATAACTTAAATGGTATTGTTTCCATTAATGATGGTGATTATAGTCGTTACATTTCTGGTTATAAATATTACGCTGATGGTAAATACACATTTGTGATTAACGATATTGCTGGTAACCGCTTTGTCTATACCATCAACCATAAGAGTATGAACCATTACTCTTTAGTTGATACCAAAAATAATAATGCTGAAGTCATTACTGATGGTGTTGTTAACTATTCATCCGTCCTCTTTAGTTCAACTGATGAAAGCTATATTAAACATGTTTTCAAGGATGGAGAATTATTATCTGAATACCAAAGCAATACATTTAATTCTACTGGCCATTGGGAATTATTGATTGAAGATGCGATTTGTAATCAAAGCTATGAAAGCTTCTATATCCTTAATAATGAATTAGCGAAATTTGTATACAATACCCCATATGATTATGAAATAACCGAAGTCTGGAAGGTCGAAAGTGAAGACTCGCGTAAATTATTACCAATTACAGGAGTGACAACATTAACTCTTGATGAAAATGGTAGTTACGCAATTGTCGTCACTAGCACCAAGACAATTTCTAGCTTCAACTTCACAGTCGCGATTAACGATGCGCCACCAACTGCAAAATTAGTTGGAGCAGAAGATGGTGGAGTCACTGCTAGAGACGTTCAATTATCTGGACTCGTCGCTGGTGACATCGTTAAAGTTTATAAAAATGGTGTATTAGTTGAAACAACAACTGTCACTGCTGCTAAAAATAGTCCAACTATTACTACAAGTGGTAAATATCGTATTGAAATCACTAACATTCAAGGTGTAACTACTGCATACGAATTTACACGTAAACCTATTGCGTCCGCATCTGCTAGCATCTTTATTGTTATCACCTGTGTAATCGCAATGGCAGGTTTGGCTTTTGGCCTTGTCTACCATACTAAGTTAAAGACTGATGAATAATCAGTGTTTATAAAAAATTATAACATTCGAAAGGAGAAAGAATATGAATGGAATAATTGTTCAATTAAGCCAACAGGAGTTACAAACCATTGTAAAACCATTGATGGATGTGCTCGGTTGGGTTGTACCAGTACTCTTAGGTGTAGTAGGTGCTGCTGGTGCGATCTGGGTTATTTTCCTCGGCGTTAAATTTGCTAGAGCAGAAGAACCACAAGATCATGAGAAAGCAAAAAACAATTTAAAGAATGCCATTATTGGTTATGTCCTCATCTTCGTTTTATTGCTTGCTTTACAAATTGCAACAACAGTATTTACTGATTGGCTTTCCAATAACTCTTACATCTTTATTAGGTAATTAATTATCTATGCTGCAAAAGAAATTTCTCTTAGGGTTAATACTACCATCGTTACTTCTTTCAGCGTGTTCCTTTAATTTGGGCAGCTTTGAAAAGGGCGATAACTATGAAAGCTACTATGAAGCTTTTGGACCTGTTAGAGCAATTTATGATAGCGGAGAAGATTCCGGGATTACTAACTCGTATAATATTAAAGATTCGTTATTTAATGAATATACTGTTAATAGTCTCGATTGGGAAGATGACGATGATAAAGTAGAAGATCGTCAATATGTATATCTTGTTATCGAATTTTTAGAGGCACTTAAGATTGAAACTATAGCCCTCTATATAAAATCGGAAGCAACAGGAGTGGTTGATGTTTCTTCATTCTATTATTTAAATGAAGATGAAGCTCCTAAAAAGATTAGATATTTATCTTCGCCTTCCACGGACCATGGTACACCAATCGTTTATGATGATTTACCAGCTTCGGAATCAATTGCAAGTAATCACTTTTCAGCAAATGAAAATAAATGGAAAGATTTTTCGCTAACTAATTTTCAACAAGGTGCGTATGAAGATAAATGCTTACATACGAATAAAGGCGGTTTACTCTATATTAGAATTGAAAACAATTCTGGGTTAAATATACCGGCAATGACACCTATCAGTTTTACTTTCCTCAACTTACTTATAAGAGCTATTGATTAGTGTGTTGCACATTTGTGGCATACATCCCCTTATACTGATGTTGAACAATCAAGGAGGACACATTTATGTTTGATTGGGTTTGGGAAATGTTCTATGGAATTACAAAATCAATGTTCTCGCTCGTTGATAACCTATTGGCTTGTGCTAACATGTTATGTGGCATACAACCAATAACTTATTACGGAGATGAGACAGATTTCATTGGATTCCTATTGAAGAATCAGTCAATCACTGTTGCTTTTGCAGTTGCGACATTGATTGGTGTAATTCTTGTCTTTATATTTGGCGCTATTGCCATTATAAGAACAGTTGCTACAGAAAAGGTTGAAAAAACGCCTGCACAAATTGGAGTGCAAGTAGGAAAGACTTTACTTATCTTTTTATTCATTCCAGTAGCATTTACTGTATTATTATTCTTTACTAATACAATAATGAAGGCTTTATATTCAGCCACATTAGGAGGTTCACCAGATGGACTTGGTAGATTCCTTGCTGGTGCATTTGCGCAAGATGCGCTCCATTCCGGAGTTCCTAATGACTTCTATTTAATCCCGTCCTTCAATTATCGTAGTACATCAAGCATGAGTACTTATGTCGATTTAAGTGAATATGACTTCTTCTTTAGCTGGCTCACAGGTATTGTCCTTCTTATCTCTTTAGGCGGAGCATTACTCGTCTTCGTCGATAGAGCCATCTCAATTGTTGTCTTATACATCTTCTCACCTATCTCTTTATCTACTGCAGTCTTAGATGACGGTGCTAGATTCAAACTTTGGAGAGATCAATTCATTATTAAGTTGCTTACAGGATATGGGTGTATTATTGCTATTAATATTTACGCATTAATCGTTGGAGCAATTACTTCTAACGGTTTAGTGTTCTTTGATAACTATATACTAAATAATGTTATGAAGATTCTCATCATCGTTGGTGGTGGTGTCTCCATGAACCGTATGATGGCCCTTGTAGGTAACTTAGTCTCTCAAGGTGCTGGTAGTAATGAAATGAGAGATAACGCCATTGCCTCTATGGGATTCGGTAGAGCTATCTCTAGTGCTGGTGGTTTCATCAAGACGCCATTCAGTGCCACAAGAAGCGCATTCAACTTTACTAGAGATGCGAGAAACTTCGGTCTTGGTACCGCAACTGGTAGAGCTTTAGGCTTTAAAACCTCTCGAGATTACAAGATGGAACAAGGTCAACTTAATTTAAATAAATTAGGTGGTTCTGGCTCTGCTAACAATCAAGCTGGAAGGGGATCTGCTCAACTTAATAATGGTAAACAACAAGATGTTAGAAACGCTATCAATGGTGGCGGTAATAATTTCGGTGGAAATAAAAATAACAACGCTGGCGGCGGTAATTATAATCGTGATGCCAATTATAAAAACCTCTTTGGAGTTGAACCTCCAGGCAAAAACATTGTTGACAACTCAGTTAATAATGCTTTAAGAAACAATAAAAATAATAAATAGTAATAAAAGTATCATATTAGGAGGAATGGGAAATGAGAATCATTCCAAGAACCACAAGAATTAAAGTACAGTTCTTTAGAAATATATCAATTCTTGACGTCATTATTGCCTTTGCATTCTTAGGCTTAATCGTCTTGCTACTTATTTCTAATTTAGGAATGGCAAAATTCATTATGGCGCTTGTCGTCTTAGCTATCGGTGTGATGTTCTTCATACCGTTTGAAGGTGATAAGTTCTATATGTTTTTGGTCCAGTCTGTAACCTTTATCTTCACGGTTAAAAAGTATTCTAAAGATAACACAAAGGCACAAACAAATATTGATAACTTTATGCCTTTTAAAGATATTAAAGATAATTTTATAGTTTATAATGAGTACTTCGCTGGAGTACTCCAAATTGATCCACGTGAATTCTCTTTATTATCTGAATATCGCCAAAACCAGATGATCGATGAAAATTTCGGTAAGATTATTAGAGAAATCTCAAATAAAACAAGAGCTTCTTTAGTAAAGGTTGACCGTAAGTTATCATTTGAAAAATATGTTATTGAAGAAGAAAAGAAAAAGGATGAGCTTTATCAATTATTTGAAAATAATGAACTAAGTAAAAAAGAGCTCGATTCCAGAACTAAAATCATCAACGACCGTATTCGTGCTTATAAAACATTAACCGATGATACTCCAATTACTAAACCAACTTATTATCTAGTTATTTATGATGAGAATAAAAACATCATTAATTCCATTCTTTCTGATGCAATCTTAACATTCCAAGGAATTGGGATGACTTCTCATATTCTAGATAATAAAGAATTAGCTATTTTCATTAAATATAACTACACCCAAAACTTTAATGAAAAAGATATTGATGTCTTAACTCCCGAAGAACTTATGAGTTGGATTTATCCTCAAAATGTTGAATTTAAACCTTTGTCCACAGTAGTGGATGGAGAAGAATGCTACACATTGAGTGTTAAAAACTTCCCAATCTCTGTTTTAAATGCTTGGGGTTATAAAATTTTCAATATCCCTAATACTAAAGTCGTTATGAACCTTGAACCTTTTGAAAAGGCCAAGGCTGTTCGAATGATTGATAGATCAGTTCAAGAGCTTGCCTCTCAATCTGCGAACACATATCGAGCTAGTAGTATCATTGATAAACAAACTCATATTGATACATTAGTTGAAGTATTAAGAATGCTTCAAAATGATAACGAAACATTATTCGGTGTCAATCTCCATGTCACAGTTTATCCTCCAGTAAACGCGACAAGAGAAGAAAAACGTGCCGAAAAGAAGAAAGTCAAAAAGATCTTTACAGAAGAAGGATTTGAACTCGTTGATAACTATTTCCGTCAAAACGTTGCTTTCATCTCTACAAACTTATCTAGATTAGATAGCATGAATAAGTTCCAAAGAGCAATCCATTCTAACTCTGTTGCCGCTGTCTTCCCATTCGTCTTATCAAGTATTATGGATAAAACCGGATGTATCTTAGGTACTGAAAACTCTTATCCAGTCATTGTTGACTTCTTTACTAGAGACTATGAAAGAGTGAACTCTAACATGGTCGTTATTGGTAAGAGTGGAAGTGGTAAGTCATTCGCGACAAAAACTATTCTTTCTCAATTAAGTGCAGAAAATGCAAAGATTTTTATTCTCGACCCTGAAAATGAATATCAAACATTAGCCCAAAATCTCGGTGGTAGATTAATCGATGTTGGTACCGCTTCAGAAGGTCGTATCAACCCATTCCACGTCATTACTACTCTAGAAAGTGATGAATCGGGTAACGAAGCAGTAGTCAATAACTTCGCCGTCCACCTTCAATTCTTAGAAGAGTTCTTTAAAGTCTCATTAGTGGGTATCTCTAGTGACGCTCTAGAATATTTAAACAATGTTATCGTGCGATTATATAAAACTAAAAACATTGATTCTAGAACTGACTTCTCTACTTTAGAAGCAAAAGACTATCCAACATTTGATGATCTTTACGCTTTAGTCACTAAAGAACTTGAAGAAGCGACAGTGGAATACGATATCACGCAGCTACGTGTCTTATCTAACTATATTTCTAAGTTTGCGGGAGAAGGTCGTAACGCGAACCTTTGGAATGGTGAATCCACCTTAACAGTTAAAGAAAACTTCACAGTATTTAACTTCCAAAGCTTATTAGCGAATAAGAATAACACCATTGCTAACGCTCAAATGTTAATGGTCTTAAAATGGCTTGATAATGAAATTATTAAGAATAGAGACTTCAACATTAAACATCACACCAATCGTAAGATTGTTGTGGCGATTGATGAAGCTCACGTCTTCATTGATCCTAAATACCCAGTCGCTCTTGACTTCATGTATCAACTTGCAAAACGTATTAGAAAATATAATGGTATGCAAATCGTCATTACCCAAAACATTAAAGACTTTGTTGGTAGTGAAGAAATCATTCGTAAGTCAACAGCCATTATTAACGCCTGTCAATATTCCTTCATCTTCGCCTTATCCCCAAATGATATGGATGACCTATGTACTCTTTATGATAAAGCGGGACAAATCAACGAAGTGGAACAAGACCAGATTGTTAATAACCCTCGAGGTAATGCATTTATCATCACCTCACCAACCAATAGAACGAACATCACCATTATTGCTAGCGAAGAAACTAGAAAACTATTTGGTGAAAGTAGCTCTAAATAAAAAAATTACCTACTGTGGCACTCTTGTTGCAGTAGGTGTTTTATTATATAAGTGTTCAATTAGGAGGAACGTATTATGCCACCATATTTATTAACAAAAGCTCAAAAAGCAGAATTAAAGAGACAATATCTCGCTAATGTTGAACTAATTAACGAATATCTCCCAGAAGATAATAAAATTCGTGCTGATTTAGCGTGGTTCAATTCTCGAATCAACGACCCAACCGAACAAAGATTTTATCTTAAAAGTAGAGCCCTTAATGAAAAGCTCAATAAGAAGATTGAAATCGGTCAACGATTAGCGACTAAATTTGCTCATTTAAGAGATAGAAATAGACATTATACATATGATCGTGGAGTGATGTTTGATATGCTTCCAATTGATCCAGGTGTTGATCAAAGAGTAGATAAATATAATGAAGTAATCATGAAGGAATATTTAACTAATCCTGAAGCCTACGCACAAAGAAGAATTGAAAAAGTAATGAACTTCAATCCAGAAGAACTTCAACAAATTCGTCAATATGGTTTACCAGATGAAAAGAATTTCTTATTAGATTTTTATGAACAAAACGAAGCAATCATTGATGATGCATTAAGATTTCAAGGCACTTTAGAAGATCACAAAAAGGATTTAATCCCTGAATTAAAAGAAAACTATAAAGCAATCGGAGGTAACTATGAAATGCTTTCCGTTGCTTCTACTGTTGCTCGACTTGCCAAAAACGAAGGTTTCTTTACCTTCCCACCTCTTACCGATGAACAATTAGATATATTAGATAACGGTCCATTTGGTAATGAACATGCTGAATTATCTAATAAGATGGTTAACTTCAAAAGAGAAATTGATGTTTTTAATAACCAACTAGAAGAATATCATAATGCGATGGATGCTTTAGATAGACGTGATGTTAACATCAGTTTAGAATCTAAAGGCGCATTAAATAAGTTTGCTGGCACTATTACTAGAATGGCGAATAAACCAAACGAAAAGATTTCTCCTTTAACGGTGTATTCTGGTAATATCGCTGGTCAAGGCGAAAACTTCCAACTTATCAAATTTGATAAGCAAACATGTGACAAGATGGAAAAGCCATTTGAGAAAGATTATATTAAAGAAACAGGATATAAACATCTTGAAGTACCTGAAAGCTTAAAATGGGCAGATGATAATCGCGACACATTTAGAAGAGACTTTGTCTACGCTTATTCAAAAAGAGAAAGAGTGGAGATTGGTAAAGTTGATACCGCTAAGCTCGGTTCTTTAGCGGAAGCTATTAAAGGTAACTGGAAAGAAAGACTTTTAAATACAACTTCTAGCCAATATAAATCACTCATCAAAGCAATGAACGCTTATGATAATCCAAAAAGTAGGCATTATAACGATAAGAGGTATGTCTATGAAAAGGCAAATAAATACCTTATCCATAAAGGTGTTAGAACATTACAAGATGTCTTAAATCTTCCTCACCCAGGAAATAAAAGAGGTAGACTCTGTTGGGAAATCATGGATTCTTATGAAAAGAATCTCCCAGCTACAACATTAAGATTTGAAAGAGGCACCAATAATACATTTGCCCCTGAAGTAGCACCTGTTAAAGCGCCAGTCTTCTTTAACCAAATTCAAATTGAAGATTGGGAAAAGGATGATTATTTACAAAAAGCACCTCAACTTAATAAACAAAAAGTGAATATTAAGTTAGATGATGAAGAAGCTGAAAACTTCAATAATATCGTCAACGAGATTAAAGAACCTGGAATTAAGTAAGTGACATTAAACTCCTAGGATCATAAATATCTTAGGAGTTTTCTATATGTGTTAGACATCTATGGCAATACGTGCTGTATAGTAATAACGTTAATAGATAACACGAGGAGGGGTTATGAATTATAAACAAAAAATAATACAACAAATTAAAGCGTTAAGAGAGTTTGAAAGAGATCGTCAAAATAATCGTGTGGAGACTCTTAAATTCTCTCGTTTACTCGAGATTAAACAAATGAGTAAACAAGTCGCTAAATTTATTTCTACCATAAATAATTCGCCAGAACTTTTTGGTGGTAAAGATGAATATAAAGAATTCATCGATGAACATCAAGATCTCTTTAGAGGGAACCGTATTCCTCATATTAGTGAAGCAGGTAATTATGGAGTGATTACTGTTCCAGAAATCAATTATGGAGAAGTGCTTGAAGCATTAGAAGAAGTAATTGATGAAAAAAAACTTGAAGAGATCTATAACAATTGTGATCCTCGTATGAGAGAGGTCACTCACCCTCTTGAAGGCACTATTAACGATATTAAAAAAGATGTTAATACATTAATCAAAGATGAATATCTTAAAGATGAACTTATAGAATCATTAGATTACGCTAACGATGAGCTCGTTGAGAAGGTGGGCGAAAACATTGTTGATAATGTTATCGATATCGTCTCTAACGTGAGATCCTTGGAAGCTAATGAAAAATTTAGTGATTTCTTAAGAGAAAAAGGACTTGACCCAGAAAAGATCAAAAACCAAGCAGGAACCGGCGCAAATATCTCTCCTGAATTCGTTAACCATCCAGAGAACTTTGAGAACTTTAAGCCTCTTTTAGAGATGGAAGAAACCTATTCTGAAGATTATAAGAATAAATTACTTAACCTTGATGAACTCATTAAGCAAGAAGGACTATTAAAAAATCCTATGTTAGGTGAAAGTGGAACTAAGGAATATGGTTTAGTGGATTATTTCCAAGCGAACTATAAACTTAAGAAAGCTTTGGTCGATTATACTGAATTAACTAGTGACGAAGAAAAACGCGCGAAGTTACAAGAGATTAATAACCTTTCTAACGGGGTAAAAGAAGTTACTATGAAATACGATAAAGTATTCCGTTATATTGAAGAAAATTTCGATTTAGAAAACATTTCTTTACCAGGAAACTTATATTCCGGTAGAAAAGGCTTAGATAAAAATATAGACATTAAAACTTGGAAGCCAAATTTAAATCCTAAATATGACTTTGAAAAATCTAAAGCCGTAGTCTTCTTAAGTGGCTTCATGCAACTTAAAGGCTCTGCTTCAACCGCTAATGTCAGTTTAAAAGAATATATTGATCATCCTTCAAAATCATTCTTGAAGGGCGCTAAAGAGCTTGCTGTTGAAGACACTAATAGGCTTTATCCAACACGTAATGAAGATAAAACATTAGGTCAAAGAATTGCTCGTATGATGTATTTCAGCTCCTCTGCTTATGCCCAAATCCAAAAGTACGCTATGGCGGGTGGTAGAGGTATGGAATTCTTAGCTAATACCTCTCCTAAGGATGGCAATGAACTTGGTAATACTATTCTTTATTTCATCAATAAAGATTATTCAAATATTTACCAATTAAGTCCAGAATTCGTATTTGGTTCAACAACTTCACCTTATGTTAATGAATTTAAGAATATGTTCGTAGCTGGCGATGATGTAGATAGATTATTTGAAGTTAGTACCCGTTATGCGAATGATAAAGGTGAATTAGCAGGAGTGGTGAAAGACTATCCTCAATATGTTAAGCGTCATGGTGAGACTCCAGTAGATGAAGAATATAAGAGAGTGACTAAGACTCTTAAAGACTTCTTCACTGAAAGAGAGATGATGAATAATAATCCTGATTCTTTCCTCAAAGGCCCAAGTGATGATTTTAATCAATATAAATCGGGTGTCTTATTTGTCGCTGCTAGACAATACTTCGTCGATTATTTAAGAGAAAACAATCTCTCTTTAGCAAGTGTTAGAGATCCAAAACTTAGAGAGCAAATCGCTAATTTCATGGCTGACCCAGTCAAAACATTTAACGATAAGATTTATAAGATTAAAAATGATGGCGTTGAAAACCTTAATCAAATTAAACGTGAATATCATACTGTCTGGAATGAGCAAATTACTAAAAACAATCAATCATTCTTTACAAAGTTTAACGATTTCAACAATAGACCAAATGGCTATAATGTCGGTAAGCCAATCACTCAAATCATCAGTGATAACAAGGGTGGATGGTTTGAAAGACTTAGAGGTAAAACTTCTAAAGAATATACTGCTTTACAAAAGGTTGCAAAAGCTGCCACTGATAGAAATAGTCCTACTTATGGCGATAAAGAAGCAATGTATACCTGTGCAAAAGCTTATAAAGCATATAAGATGCCACAAGGTGTTTCTTATGACCAATTAAGCAAGACTGCGAAAAAGAGAATTGAATTCTGTGATTCTATCATTAAAGCTTATGAAGCTGATAAGAGAGAAAAAGAAGCAGCAAATAATCCTCAACCAGTTGTGGAGAACAATAATATCATTCAAGATGATTTCCAAAATCAACTTCAAAACGATATTGCTCCAAAACAAGTCAAGATTATTAATAAGGTGGAAGATAAAAAAGCAAAGAACGAAGAAAAAGATCCACCAGATAACGAAGATAATGGTGTTGAACCTTAATCAAATAAAAGTATAACTAATATGGCAAAGAGATTGGGGAACCAATCTTTTTGTTTGCTAGATCTATATTATAATGGGCAATCCCCATCTGTGCAGTGGATAACAGATGCTAGGATATTTGTGTACCAAAAAGTATCTTTAGAAATATTATTCCATTCTGCTTTGGTGCCATTATAGATAATATTTTCTAGGCTATTACACTCACTAAATGCATACGAACCAATTGATTTAACGCCTTTACCAATCGTTACACTTTCTAAGGCATAGCATTTGTTACAAGTATATTCACCAATTGAAGGGACTGCATCAGGGATGATAATAGATTCGAGCTTGTAGCATTTTTCAAAAGCGTAGTCACCAATAAAATTGACCGAATCAGGGATTGTAATTGATACTAGTTCACCACATTCATTAAATGCCCAATTGTCAATTGTGGTTACCGTATTTGGGATTTCTATAGTAGCAATTTTAGTTTTGCTAAATGAAGTTTTAGGAATTACTTTAATATTCTTTGGTAGCTTAATATCTGCTAATGAAGTGCAAGTAAAGAAAGCGTATTTTCCGATAGTGGTAACACTATCAGGAATTTGAATGCTAGTGAGACTAGTGCAAGCTTCAAAAGCACTCTCCCCGATAGTGGTAACGCTACTAGGAATTTGAATACTTCTTAAATTCCAACAATTTTCAAATGCGAGGTCTTCGATTGTTGTAACTCTCTCAGGTATTATAATAGATTCCATTGAATGGCACTGTCTAAAGCATTCTTCACTGATTGTTGTTATGCCACTAGGAATATTAATAGTTTTTAAGGAGTCACATAACTCAAAGGCTCTTTCACCAATTGTATTTATATTTGGGCTCATTCTAATTGATTCTAGATTTGTACATTCAAAAAACCCATCGTCACAAATGGATGTAACACTATCTGGAATATAAATAGAAGTTATATTTTCACATTCTTGGAATCCTTCTAAAGTTGTCATTTCATGGCGATCAGGACCGGCCTCACCTGCAATTTTAGTAACGGGAAGATCGTTATATATTTCGGGAATAACCACTCTTCCTTCTATCAAATAATTTTTTTGCTTTACAGAATAGGATTGTTGGTCCTCGTTTAAATCAAAAGCGAGTTTATCTAGAGTACCTATTTGCGGTATTCTTCCGTTTTGAACGTGGTCACATATAGTGCATATACGATGCTTTGTTCCGTCTTTTTCTTCTTCGGCTGGTTTATCTACTACCCACTCACCATAAGTGTGGTTTGCAACATCTTTTCTAATAGGATGACCACATGTTGATTGGTGCCAGTGCTCTATGTCATTAGATGACCATTTATCATTAAAAGTATGTTCATGGGATGAATTTGATTCACCTGATGATGTTTCAGCTCCACTTTCAGAAGTGGTGCTAGTATTATTACAACCCGTTAAGATTAATGGAGCTATAAAGGCAAATAGAGATAATAATTTAAGTTTTTTGTTCATGTTTCAACCTCGCTTACATTTTAAATAAAAATGTTTTTATATAAAAGAATAAAGACTATATAGAGTGACGGAGTTGACATTCGATAAACAAAAGTAAACATATTATTTTTTCTTATATGTTGCACTTCTGTTGCACTTGATAGTTTAAACTATAATTGCGAAAGTGAGTAATATGCCAAACAAGTACGAACCATTAACTAAAAAAGAGAAAGATGAAATCATTAAACGTAACAAACAAATCGTCGATGAGATGAATGTTTATCTTACTGATGAGGATGATAAGAAGATTGATTATATCAATCCTGATACACTCGATAATCCTTCTACTGTTGCCTCATATCGTATTGCTCAAGAAGTAAAAGCTCTTAAAGAAAAACAACAAGAACAATACAATACATTATTTAGTAATGTTAATTTACGTAATCCTGATGATGAAAAATGGTTAGTCCATGTTGTTAAGGGTGAAGATACTCCTCAAGCTAGAATGTATAACCAAACAGTTTTAAAAGATTATCAAGAAAATCCAGATAAACTTAAAGCCTATTTATTTAAGAAGGTTACAACATTTAACCCTGTTAAACTTATGACCATGAAAGATGATAAGAGTAAGATGTTAGAGTTTTACTTAAATAATCACGAAGTAGTGGATTTAGCTAATGTCCTATCAGAACCAGGCAATGAATCTATCATTGCTGATCAAGGCGAAGAATTTAAAAAAGCAATTAAGGAAATCAGTGAACCATTAAGTGTTATTGGTTATCCTGCTAAGATTGCTAAAGACGCTTTAAACGTTGATTACTATGCTATGCCAGAACTTGATGCTAATCAAAATCACTGGGTTGTTGTTAGAGCGGAAAGAAATAATAAAGAATTTGCCCCATATGTAAGAGATATGTTAGAAGAAAAAGAAGGCAATGATATTACACGTAGACCAAGTGAATACTTTAATAAAATTAAAGATGTCTGCCACATCAAGATGAATAACGAATTTATCTCCCGTTGGCATGCAATTGAAACACATCAGGATGAAGTTGATATTGCTGATTTCAGTGATGTTGTGAAAAATAGAAACGAAGACTTAGATTATATCGCTAGAAAAGATTCTGAATTTAATAAAGTAAGATTCGTTAACAAATATTATATGGATAAATATAGTGAAGCTTGGAAGGAAACATTCCAAAATATTAGAAAAGACAATAAGCCATATGATTTTGCAAGAATTAAAGACCAACATAAAGGTGGTTGGTTTGAAAGATGGAGAGGCACAACTTCCAAAGAATATACAAGATTTATTGATGCTTTAGGTGAATATAATGATCCAAAAAGTGAGCATTATCTCGACAAAAGTTATTTAAAACTTAAAGGCGATATGTATCTTAAGCATAAGTTCAAGAACAAAGAAATTGATTTAACTAAGTTAAGCGGTACATCATTAAAAAGAGCTAAATTAGTGAATGACACAATTGCAACAATTTCTCAAGAAAAATTCATCGAAGCGAATATTGATAGAGAAATCTCCAGAGGTTATCCAATTGAACAAAATAGTTTCTTGAAAGCAAATGATGTTGAAGAGATTGCTCCAGAAAGACAAAAAATCAAAGAACATGGTAAAGAATATGATATCGAAGCCGATATTGAATTCAACCGTATAGAACTATAAGGAGGGAATAGCGAATGAATGAAAAACAATTAAGAACCCTCAAAAGAAATAATGAGGAATCAAGAGAATTTACCCGTAACTGTGTTAGTGCTGCTCTTATTGTTCTATTAAATAAAGAGAAACTCGAAAATATAACGATCACCCGCTTATGCCAAGTCGCGGGTGTTTCCCGTATGGCCTTCTACCGTAATTATCAAAGCATTGATGAAGTGTTAGTGGATAAAATTGAATTATTTGCTCATCGTTTAGCAAGCCAAATCGGTACTGATATCTATAACAACTGGGTAATGATCCTTAAAGAAGTTAATAAAGATAAAGATACATTCTCTATCTTAGTTAAATTAGGTTTTGAACATAAGATATATGATGTCTTTATGTCCTTACTTCCTAAAAATGAGGAGAATAGAACAGTACAAGCCTTCTGGTTATCAACCTTCTATAACTATATTGTGAGATGGATTAAGGGAGACCTTCCAAAAAAGCTAGAAGATGCTGCTCGAATTGCCTATAAATACACAAAAAATATCCCGTTAATGGAATCTATAGCAGATAAGTAATTATAAAAAGGTACCATTACAAATGTAACGTCACTTCGGTGGCGTTTTCTTTTACTATATTATCTCTTAAGAGATAAAGTATATATAATTTAGTATGTCATTTATATGATTTTAACATCCTATATTGATAATATTTATTAAAGTATATTACAAATGTTACGTCCATATTTTAAGACGTTTTTGATGACAAAATTTAATGGCAATAATAAAAGAAACTGGTTTGACTACTTGATACTTGTTTAGATGGTCAAGATGTTCTAAAAAACTATCTAGATTATTTCGGTATTCAATGTGAATATATTTTAATGGCGGTTTTATTTGTAATTATCTGGAATATAGATGTTAACAATAGTGCCACCATTTTCATTTGGTGAAATGGTTAATGTCCCTTTAATTGCCGATAGACGTTCACGAATATTATTTAAAGCAATATGTGGTTCCCCATTATCTTTATTTGCGATACCATGGCCAGTATCGCTAACGATAATAACGCTGCCATTATCAACTTTTTCTGTTCTAACAGAAACTCGTAATGGTTCAGTAGAATCAATATTTAGTCCGTATTTAACGGAATTTTCAACAAGTGGTTGTAAAGTTAGTGGTGGTACACGGAATTGAGTATGAGGTGTATCAAATTCCACTAAAAGGTTATCTTCATATTGTGCTTGTACAACAGCTAGATAAGCGCGTGTATGTTCTAGTTCTTCTATAAAAGGAATAGGCTCCTTACTTGTAATCGCATTAAAGTTTTTACGAAGATATGTGGTGAAGTCTAATGTCACTTGTTGTGCTTTTTTCGGATCTTGTTCACATAAATAATAGATGCTAGTCATCGTGTTATAAATAAAATGTGGTCGCATCTCTAATACGGAGATACTAGCCTTTTGATCAGCAATTTCTTTTTGTTGGCGTAGATATTGTTCTACTTGATCAGTCATGATAATGCTAAACATTGATAGAGCACTTATTGATACAGCGACCACAATATAAATAAAGACCGATATAAATGCTTGTAAGGTCATGACAATTAATAAAGGAAGTAGATAAATTAAAAAAGCAATAAAGTACTTCTTACCTAACTCTTTTCTTCTATAAATTATTTGTCTTAAATTAATAGCGATTAATGCGAGCATCGGAACGATTAAGACCCAATAAAAGTCTCCACGGATGAACTCATTATCATCGGTGAAGTAATATATTGTATCGGTTAATTGAGTGATGATTAATAAGATAAATAAAACTAAACATAAAGCGATATTAATATAAAATATTGGGTTTTTGCGGACACTTTTGTTGCAACAGTGGAGAACATAGACTGTTAATATAGGCATTAAAAGCGAAGGTAGAAGTGTTTCAATAAAAGCGACGATTCTTTCTACCCACGCAAGTGTAGGATTAGTGTAGATTAATACATCAATAACATAAGCTACAATACTAATAATCATTAATGAAAAAGAAGTAATGAAGAACACCTTACTTCTTTTGTTTAAAGTTGGAAATATAGAAGAAGCGACTAAACCTAATAAGACGAGTAAGAATAAAGCACCACCTACAAAAAAGTAGGCATATATTAAGATATCACTACTCTCATTATTCATTAGTTAATGGCTCCTGTTGGGAATGGGTGACGTAACTTTTTAAGTTGCTCTTTCACTCCTTCTAAGGTAATTGGTTTAACCATAAAGCCACTCGCTTCCGTATTCCAGGCTTTAATTGAATATTCTGGATAAGCGGTGAGGAATATCACATTGGTGCGAGGATTAATCTCAAGTAATGAATTACATATATCTAATCCGTTAGTAATACCTAGTTCTATATCTAAGAACGCTAGAGCAACACGATTATCTTTAGCGTATTCCATGGCTTCAGAAGGCTTAGTGAATCCTATAACATTAGCATTTGGAAGGGCTTGTTCAATAATTGGAGTGCCACCTGTAAGAATGATTTTATTATCGTCAACAATAATAACATTTGGGTGATTATCTATTTCATTTGCAGTATCGAGTAGTTCAGTTACTTCAACATCAAATATTTCAGCGATTTTTGCTATGATTGTCGCATTTGGTAAACGTCTATCAGCCTCCCAGTTAGCGACACTAGAGCGATTGACAGGTAAAAGATCAGCAAACTCTTGCTGTGATAATCCCTTTTGTTTTCTTAAAGTGAGAAGTGCTTCTCCAAATGTACGTTTCACGTATGAATAACCTTTTAAATGATATTTTCGTATATCAACAAGACTTATTATACAAGGTAATGAGAGAAATAAAATGATTGTTTCAATGTGAAACACTATGACAAATATTCTTTCTTATATGCACTTTTTATATTTATATTTAAATGATTTGATTACGCACACGATACGCGTAAAGTACTGAAACAACAGATTTAGTTGGAAAGGAAGATTATGAAAAAGAAAATCTACGCATTACTCGCTATAGCTGCACTTGGTATGGTTAGCTCTACCACGTTAGCTATAGGTCTTAACAACAAAGTTATTGATTATCATGAAGTTAAAGCTGATCCTATTACACACGTCCACAATCAAGGGACATCTCATTCAGAGGGTATGGAATATGATAAAGTAATAGATAGCAGCTTCTTCTCATTTAGCCCATCAATAGGATGGACCTATAATTCTGGAAAACAACTATGGGAACTCGATCTTGAACAAGGAAACTATTATCTTTCGGAGAACATCGCTCTAACAGCTCCTTGCACACTTAATATAAAAAGCTCTGTAAATATTTGTCTTAACGGAAAGTCAATAACAGGCTGGTCAGAAGAGAAAAGTAATTCATTTTTTAATGTGACTACTAATGAAGGTTCTTTAACTATTGACGATTGTAATAAAGATAATCATTCCTATCATATAGCAGAACTTTATGACGAATATTCTTATGGAATAGTAGATGCTGAATACAATGAGACTAATATTCCATTCTCGGGCGGTTACTTTACTAAGTTCAAATCTCATATTATAAATGCTAATAATGCGTCAGTTTACATTCTCAGCGGCAACTTCATCGGCAATTTATTTGCGGGCCAAATTGTAGTAAGCGGTGACAGTTCTCTCACAACTACCGACGTTCATTTTGGCGGAAACTTTAATAGAAACGGTAATAATCTTATTTCCTTAAGCGACACAACTTACGCTGAAATTGATACTGGTTCGACTTTTATGTATAACGAATCCGATTTCGCTGTAGGTGCCGTTATTAGTACGGAAGAAAAGACATGGTTAAGCATCACTGAAACTTCATTTGAAAACAATAAGACAGGTGGTGATGCTGGCGTCATTTGTTCAAGGGGAGAATTAGAAATTACAGATTCAAATTTTAAAAACAACAACGCTAGGTCTGAGGGCGGAGCTATCCGCATTCAAAGATATTCATCTAGTCCTTTTCAAAAACAAGTAAAAATTACAAATTCTAACTTTGTGGATAATTATTCTTCTTCTGAAGAAGGACGTGGTGGCGCAATTTTTGTTTGGTTTACCAAAACGCTCGAAGATGCTAGTGATAAAACCAATACTATAAGTATTTTAAATTGTCTTTTTGAAGCAAACGGAGCAATCCTTGAAGGTGGCGCCATTTATCTTATGGACAGTTCACAATCTTCATCCACTCTCAACATCGAAAATTGTACTTTTAAAAACAACCATTGTGATAATTTTAATCCTGAAGAAACTGAATTAGGATTTGGTGGCGCTATTTCATATAGAGCCATTTCATCTTCTTATGAAGGTACTCACTGCTATTTAAATGTTAAAGGATCTACTTTTGAAACCAATAGGGCAAATGGAGGTGCTGGTGTTTGCATGCTTAGTGCCTCATATTCTCAGTTTGATTCAGTATTTGAAAACTGTGAGATGAAACAAAATCACGCGAATAATATTGGCGGTGCTATTTTAGGCAGTTCATATAGTCAAACAGGCGACATGACTCTCACATTAAAAGGAACTACAGCCATTTCAGAAAACTACGCTGCTAATGGTGGTGGTGGCATTCATGCCAGAAACGTCGTTGTAAATGTTGGTGGATCAGTTAAAGTTATTAACAATGGCTCCTCACAAAAATATCAAGATAACCTTTTCATCCCTATTATTTCTGCAGGAGATTCAAAAGCTATAAAAAGGGCACTTGACCCAGATGACCAAGACACTTATGTTGATATTCTTGAAGGAGGATTAACAGGTGAAGCTAAGATTGGTATTAATATGGAAGCACCTGGTGATTTCACTAGAACTTTAGCAGATGGAATTGCTAGTACATATATTAATAACTTCGCTTCAGATGTTGATGGTTACTATGTAAATATCAATAAAGCAAATAACCAATTAATGCTTTCAACTGAAAGTCCTACACCTCCAACTCCAACACCTGATCCAGATCCATCTTCATCAGAGACCCCATCTTCCTCTGAAACTCCATCCTCTTCATCTTCTAGTGAAGAACCAGAGACTCCAGTTTATGATAAGGATGGCGTAAAGATTATCGTTGAAGATGATATTGAAATACCAACCGATGTTACTATTAGAGTCGAAGTTAGAGCGGAAGTTAAAGAAGCTAGTAGTGAAGTTGATTACAATAAAATCAAAGAAAAATTATCTGAATCTGAATATATCTCTAAAGTTTATGACGTTAAATTAATTAAGACTGAAGGTGGAGTGGAAACTGAAATTCAACCATCTGATATTAAAGAAGGTTTAAAAATCAAAGTGAAGATTACTCTTCCAAATGATGTCAGTAATAAAGGATTAAGAGTTTTACATATCCATAGTGTTGATGATATGGAATTCGTTGAGATTCAATCTATCAGTGGAAGAGAATTAACATTTGAAGTATCTCGTTTATCTCAATTTGCATTTATTAATAATACTTCTAGTGGATTCCCAGGATGGGCAATTGCACTTATCGTTATCGGTGGATTATTACTCTTATGCTGTTTATTCATTATCATCCTATTCTTCATTAGACCAAGATATACAATTGATTACACCAAGAAGAAAGTGATTAGAGTAATCGTTACTAGAAAGCATGATAATATGCTCTTATTACGTGATACACGTTTAAGAAAGATTAGACGTAATGAAGAAGATGTCTATAAGAACAAAGATGATGCTTCTAATGTTTTAGATGAGCATTTAAAACAACAATAATTAACTCTTGGTTCGTTATGAGAGGCGACGAATTTAATAGTTACAATATTACTAACGAAAAAGAATCATTCTCTATTTTTGAATTTGGTCATACTCAAAATAATGAATCAACTTCTTATAAAGATAATAAAACTAATATCCGCGATGAAATAAACGATAATCGCACTTTTAACTCTGACAAGAAACGTGATTCAGAAAAAAGAAGGAAGAAAGAGGATGAATTAAGAGAAAGGCTCAAGGATGTAGATAATTCTACTTCTAATAATGGCTCATCTGGTTCTTCTACTTCATCTAGTGGTGTTGCTTCTAATGGTGGCGTGATGAGCGCGACTGCAGCGAGTACTGCTTCTATCGCTGGTGTTGCTATAGTGGCTGTCACTACAGTATCTACATTAGTAGGTATTAATGTCTTTATTGCCGCAAGAGTGAAGATGAATAGGCTTGATATCACTCCTATTTCTGTCACATATGAATTAGAGTTATCAAATAAAGAAAATGATGACTTCATCATCACTTTAGAAGGTAAAAACAATAATTATTATTCTTATAAAGATTTAGAAGAAGGGCTTAACGAAGGAGTATTCGAAGAACTCGAACCAAGCACTATCTATAATATTTCTGTTTTAGATGTTAGTAGTGATAACTTCGCCATTTATAAAGATACAGTTATTACTCCTAAAGAAGTTGGACCAGAACCTGAGCCTACTCCGGAACCTGAACCAACTCCAGAACCTGAACCAACTCCAGAACCTGAGCCTACTCCAGATCCAGATCCATCTTCATCAGAGACCCCGTCTTCCTCTGAAACTCCATCCTCTTCCGAGACTCCAACTCCTTCTGAAACTATTACTTTGTCATTTGACGCTAATAATAGAAGTGGAACTATGAGTTCGATTGAACTTAAAACCGGTAGTGAATACTCACTTCCTGTTTGTATCTTTGTGCCATTCGACGATGAATGCTTCAATGGTTGGAAAGTAAATGGTGAAGGCGAAATGCTTCAACCAGGTGAAACCATTACTATTAATAGCGACACTACTTTAGTGGCTGGATGGGGTCCAATCCCAACTAAAGACAACGAAGTTATTGCCGGCAAAGACTTCTTTGGAAGCTTCCCAGATTTACCAAGCACAGAGACTTCAACCGTTATGATAGATGGTGTCGAATACCGATATAACAACGTTAGCTATTCTTCGAATAATGAAACACTTGATATGTACCTTTATGACGGATTTATCTCTACAGCAACACCATTCGCTGGTCCAATAAAATCGATTACAGTAAACAGCAAATCTGTCAATTATGATCTCACCATAGTCTATAGTAACAGTCCAATCAATGAAAGAGTAACCGAAGGTGGTGAAACACAAACAGTTGAATTTGCTCAAGATTATACATTTGAATGCACCAACCCTAATGCTAGATATTTCTGTTTATCTATGGATAGCAGTAGTGGCAGTTTAGCATCTTTTGAATATATAAAATTTGTCTATGAAGCTCCGATCGAATACGAATACACCATTTATTTTGACGCCAATGGTGGAACTGGTAGTTGCGATCCATACGTAGTAAGAAACACTAACAAAGAAATAATACCAACTATTGAAAGAAGCGAATACATCGCTCCTCAAGATGGATATAAATTCTCCGGATGGAAGATAAAAGGTGTAGATGACTTATTAACTCCTGGCACTGAGTTTGGCATTTCTTCCGACGTCACTCTTGTAGCTCAGTGGGAACCGACCGATTTGTTAACCGTTCGTTTAGACGCAAATGGTGGCTCATTTGATTCTATATATCCTAATCAAGTACAAAAGAATGAAATAGTTATACTACCCGGAGAGGATGAGCTAAGTAGTTTAGTGCCTCCAGAAGGAGGTTATGTATTTGATGGATGGAGCGAAACCCCCGATGGAAGTAGTCCTGTTAGTTACAACTACCAAGTCACTAAGAATGTAACTCTATATATCAGATGGCAACAAACAGGTAGTTATTCATTAGGCGATTATTTATATCTCCTCACTGGAGACGATACGGCCCATCAAGTAAATATACAATCTCTTGGTACTTACATGTATATCAAGAGCATGAAATATATTAATGACGGAACGACCACAGAATCGCGTTTCAACGTCTCGGATGGTGGTTTCCTTACAAACTATTCTATAAATCAGGGCGAAATTATTAGCGTCACTGTTACATTAAGTAAAGCAATCAAAATAAGTGTTTCATTTAGTGAAAACAAAATGTATCAGTGGAATTATGATGAAACTAATGCTCATGAATACACTTGCTTAAATGGGGATGAAAGTTACGAATTCTTCCCATCCTCATCGGCAGGAGCGTGCACTTATTACAACATTAGTGCTGAAGAAAATAGCGATTATACAGTTGTTAAAGATATAATCGTGAAATATAAAATTTCATAAAAACAAGGAGGATAATTTATGGAAAAGAACAAATTAGTCGGGAAAATTATTAGTTGGAGCATCTATGCTCTAATAGCTGCTGGAGTCATCGTAGCCTTCTGCTTTAATGAGAAAATCTTCGGTGTTAATTCAGTATTCAATCAAGTAGTGAGTGAGAACCAAGTGGTGCAATACCTCTATGGTACTGCGATTCCAGCCCTCATTAGAACGGTACAAATCATTGTGATTGCTATCGCTTTAAATTTACTACTTAAATTAGTAGCTATGCTCACATTCCATTCAAATAAAGCAATTACCATTGCGAGATTATTACTTAACTTAGCTAAATGGGCGATTGCCATTGCTGCTTTCTTCTTCATTCTTGCTGCTTGGGGAGCAAATGCGACAATGATGATTGCTAGTGCTGGCGTCTTAACTCTTATCATAGGCCTTGGTTCACAAGCTTTAGTGGCCGATATCTTAGCAGGCGTCTTTATCGTCTTTGAAGGCGACTTCCAAGTCGGTGATATTGTCATCATCGATGGTTGGAGAGGTGAAGTTCAATCCATTGGCATTAGAACTACTAAATTAATTGACGCAGGTGGCAACATCAAAATCGTTAATAATAGTGATATCCGTTCTATTGTTAACCAAACAAAAGACTTATCAGTTGCCAAATGTTATGTTGGTGTTAACTATGGCGATCGTATTGAAAACATTGAAAAAGTTATTGCAGATAATTTAGAAAAGATTAAAGGTAAGATTCCAGCAATTGTCGAAGGTCCTTTCTATAAAGGTGTTAGTGAACTTGCTGATAGTGCAGTCGTTCTCCTATTTGTTGCAAAATGTAAAGAAACTGATATTTATCAAGTGCAACGTGATTTAAATAGAGAAATTAAGATTGTCTTTGATGATAATAATGTTGGTATTCCATTCCCACAAGTTACTGTTTCTTATGACCAAGGTAGTGATAACGATAAAGTCACTAAGAAAGTTCAAAAGCAAGTTGAGGAATTCGTGGAAGAACAAAAAGATTTATCTAAAGATATCGACGACAAAAAATAGTCTCCTTTGATAGATTTATAACGGGTAGTCATAATCGATTATCCGTTTTTTGTGTCTCAAATCGTCAATTCTAAGTACATTGTATAATTCCAAAAACTCAAGAAAAAACACGCACTTTTATGTACATGTCTTGGTAATCGATTATGC
The DNA here is from genome assembly GCA_015059185.1 of Erysipelotrichaceae bacterium. Classification (GTDB taxonomy): domain Bacteria; phylum Bacillota_I; class Bacilli_A; order RFN20; family CAG-826; genus SIG220. The sequence goes on along the minus strand of SVAY01000002.1, from coordinate 59,565 downwards.
CCTTGAATGTCGATACACGTACAGGTGCTAAAGCACAATTGTCGATAAACATACATCTTCGACTAAAATAGCATTGCGTTGTTGTTTTGGTCGAAAATATGTTGTATTATATGATTGAGGTTTAATCATATGGAATATATTAGAACAATTGAAAGAAAACTCAATGAGATAAAAAGTGAATATGCTGTCATCACTATTTATGGTGCTAGACAAGTCGGAAAGACAACAACTGCTGGCAAAGTATTCGGAAAAGAAATGGCCATTGTTTCTTTGGATAATCTGGAAAATAGAACGCTGGCAAATAAAAACCCAAAGCTCTTTTTAGAAGCACATCCTTGGCCGATTATTATTGACGAAATACAAAAAGCCTCGCCTCTTCTAGATGCAATCAAAGTAGTGGTGGATAGCGAGAAGAATAAATGTTTGCAAAACAATGTGCCAGTTCCACTCATGTATGTTTTAACTGGTTCCAATCAGTTTGAATTACAAAACATGGTATCTGAATCACTGGCAGGTCGTACTGCAATATTGAATATGGCATCGCTAGCAAATAATGAGTTAGAAGAAATGGACGGAAACATATTTAACCCTGATTTAGATTGTTTGAAAGCAAAATACGCCAAAGTCAAAGACAAAAATCTTTATCGCAGTCGCAAGGAAATCTTTGAAAGAATATTTAAAGGTGGAATGCCTGAATATATTGCTAAAGATTTAAATAGAGATACTTTCTTTAGTTCTTATATTGCCACATATATCGAAAAAGATGTCAAAAAGATAATTAATGTAGATAAAGAAGGTGACTTCTTAAGATTTTTAGATTATATGGCTTTAAGAACCGCCCAACAAATTAATTATGATGATATTTCAAGAAATATAGGTATTGATGTGAGAACTGTTAAAAACTGGATTTCTATTTTAGTTACTTCGGGAATTGCTATTTTATTAGAACCGTATGCAAAAAATATGTCTGATAGAATAACCAAAGCCCCTAAGCTTTACTTCATGGATACTGGCTTGTGTGCATACTTATGTAAATGGCCAAATGCCGAAATGCTTGAAAACGGTGTAATGAATGGTGCTTTTTATGAAACGTACGTTGTTAGTGAAATTATTAAAAGTTATATAAATGCAGGTGTGGATTATAGAAGAAACTTCTACTATTATCGTGACAAAGATAAAAAAGAAGCAGATTTAATCATAGATTATGTTGATCATATATCTCCGATTGAAATTAAAAAAGGTATTAATCCAGTGAGTAGTAATTTTAACTTTAATTTCTTGAAAAAATATGGAAAGCCAATCTCTAAAGGAATCGTGATTGATTCAAGAGAAGATCTGTTCCCTATTAATGCAGACAACTGGTATTGTCCAATTTATATGATTGGTATTTAAAAATCCCCTTGGACAAAATCCTTGGGGAAGTTTCATTCTATTGGCGGAGGAAGAGGGATTTGAACCCTCGCACACTGTTACATGTCTATGAGCTTTCCAAGCCCACCCCTTCAGCCTCTTGGGTATTCCTCCGTAGCTGAATCAAATACTATTGTATTCGCGAAGTATATTATACCAAAAATTTTTCTTTTTGCACTCTTTTTATAAAAGAGGTAGTAAGATAATATTATTGTATGAAAGAATTTGTAGTCAAAAAGAGCGAATCTGGACAAAGTTTAGAGAAATATACAAAGAAAGTTTTGCCTAAAGTTCCTTTAGGATATATAGAAAAGCTCTTTCGTAAAAAAGACATTAAGATAAATGGTCACTGGCAAGATAAAAAAGCAGTGGTAAATGAGGACGATAAAGTCTCTATTTATATCACTGATAGTGATTATGATAAGTTTAATTCCGAGACTAAAGAAGTAGTGGCAGATAACTATATCGAACAATTTATCGTTTATGAAGATGAGAATATTCTTCTTATAAATAAACCAAGAGGAATGCTTGTTCAAAAAGATAAAGCAACAGGAAAAGCTTTGGATGATTTTGTCCTTTCTTACTTAAAGTATAAAGGCGAGTATGATGAGACCAATAAAGCCTTTACTCCTGGACCAGCGCATAGACTTGATAGAAATACTGCTGGACTCGTGATTTTTGGTAAAAATATCGCAACTTTACAGTATTTAATGTCAATTATGCAAGATAAAACAAGAATCGAAAAGAAATATTTAGCGCTAGTTAAAGGCCGCGTTGATAAGCCTGGTAAGATCGATAAACCACTTAAGAAAATAGAAGATATATCACTCGTAAAAATTGATAAAATTGCCAATGGAGCAAAAGAAGCAATTACTCTTTATGAACCGGTGAAAGTTTATAAGGATTATACTCTTCTTTCTGTGCAACTTTTGACAGGTCGTACACATCAAATACGTGTTCATATGGCTTCTATTGGTCATCCCGTTATTGGCGATAATAAATATGGCGATTTTGAACTCAATAAACGCATTGAGAAACAATACGGTCTTGTGAATCAGTTTTTAGTCGCAAATTATTTAAAATTTCAAAATCTTGATGAACCTTTAAGTTATTTAAATGGCAAAGTGTTTACTGTAGATATCCCTAATAATATTGTTTCAATATTAGGTATTTGCTAAAATAAGGCACGGAGGCTTTTTATGAGAACACTCGACAACTATAACAGATGGCTTAATTCATCACTAGTCAGTGATAAGGATAAAGCCATACTTAGAAGCATGTCTCAAGAAGAAATTGATGATGCATTTTTCAAAGATGTGGAATTTGGTACCGCTGGCATGCGTGGTATCATTGGTCCAGGAACCAATAGATTAAATGAATTTACAGTCAAAAAAGCAACCGTTGGATTTGCGATTTATTTATTAGAAAAATATCCTAATGTCGCTAAAGATGGTGTAGTTATCTCTCATGACAATCGTCATTTCTCACGTGCGTTTACTCTTCAAACTGCGAAAGTATTAACTGAATTTGGAATTAAAGCATATATATTTGATGATCTTAGACCAACTCCAGAATTATCATTTGCAGTAAGATACTTAAAATGTTCTGGCGGTATTATGATTACCGCTAGCCATAATCCTAAAGAATATAATGGTTATAAAGTCTATGATGAGAATGGATGCCAATTAATCCCTGAAAAGATCAACAGATTAATTGATATCATTGCCGAACTACCAAATGAACTTAATGTAACTTACACTCCAGTAGCACATCCTGCTCAAATTGTTGTTTTAGACGACAAAGTTGATGATGAATATATTAAGAATGTTAAAAGCATTCAATTATATCCTGATTTAGATAAATCTAAATTTAAGATTGTTTATACACCTAACCATGGTACTGGACTTATGCCAGTTATGACCGTCTTTAAAGATTTAGGTTATAACGTTTATCCAGTAGAATCTCAATGTACACCTGATCCTGATTTCAGTGGCACTAAATCACCTAATCCAGAAGAAGAAGTGAGTTATGAAGAACCAATTAAATTAGCGAAAAAGGTTGACGCTGATTTAATCTTAATGACCGATCCAGATGGAGACCGTGTTGGTATTGCTTATAGAGCGAAGAAAGGCCAATATGTCATCTTAAATGGTAACCAATCTGGCGCGATGCTTTTAGACTATGTTTTATCAAGTCGTAAGGCGTTAGGGTTATTACCTGAACATCGTGCAGTTATGTTTAACACCGTTGTTACCTCTTCTATTGGTAAAGAGATTGCTCATTATTATGGAGTTCATACTGAACAATTTTTAACAGGATTTAAGTATATAGGCGATCGTATAGCGTATTACGAAAAGACTAAAAAGCGTCTCTTCCAATTCGGGTATGAAGAAAGCTGTGGCGTACTTGTCGCTCCATTTGCAAGAGATAAAGATGGCACTCAAGCGGTCTTAATGTATGCAGAAATGGCTCTTAAATACTATTTAGAAGGTAAGACACTAGGTGATGTCTGGCTCGAAATTGGTAGTAGAGTGGGATATTACGAAGATAAAGTCTTCTCTTTAAAATTTGGTGGAAGCGATGGAGATAAAGAGATGAAACGTATCATGACACGTCTCCATGAAGATAAGTTAGAATATATCGACCACTTAAAAGTTACTAGAATAGAAGATTTTGAAAGAAGCATTGTAAGAGAAGATTCAAATGAATATTATCTTACCCAACCAAAAGCTAATTTGGTAAAAATATTCTTAGAAGATGGTGCTTCAGTTGCAATTAGACCTAGCGGAACAGAACCAAAGATTAAATTCTATACATGTGTTGTAAGTGACGATCCAATAAGCGCGAAAGATAAACCGCTTGAAATCTATAATGCATTAAGAAAAGAATTAGATATTAAGTAAACTAAAAGGCGACTTAAATTGTCGCCTTTAATTTATCATATAAATTATAGAGTAAGTAATCCGACTGCTTCTTTTACTCTTTTAAGTGTTTTATTAGCAACGACTCTAGCCTTTTCAGCACCTTCTTTTAATACTCTTTCGTATTCTTTAGATTCGATAATCTTTCTGTATCTTTCTTGGAAGGCACCAAGGTCTTCACATACAGCATCTGCTACTTCACGTTTGAAGTCACCATATCGATATCCAACAAAGTGTGCTTCAGCATCTTCGATACTCATATTTTTTGTCACGGCATAAATTGTTAATAAGTTAGAGATACCTGGTTTATTTTCTTTATCATATTTAACTTCAGAACCAGTATCAGTAACAGCGGACATAATCTTTTTACGAACAACTGCTAAATCATCTTTGAGGAAGATATCTCCTTTTGGATCACTCTTACTCATCTTCTTAGATGGATCACTTAAAGACATGATTCTCGCACCGACTTTTCTTACTTCTGGATAAGGCATCTTAAGTATGTCACCATATTTATGATTAAATCTCACAACTAAGTCACGCGCTAATTCAACGTGTTGTTTTTGATCTTCACCAACAGGAACGATATCAGCGTCATATAGGACAATATCGCATGCCATTAAGACAGGATAAGTAAAGATTCCTAAACCGATATGAGCATCTTTTGCATCGCTTTTTGCAGCGATTTTGCTAGAAATATCTTTAAATTGAGTCATTCTAGATAATTCACCCATATACATATAATTTTGCATAATAGCATTTAGTTCAGCGTGAGCAGAGACATCACTTTGTAGGAATAAAGCGCATCTATTTGGATCAAGCCCTGCCGCTAGATAGAAAGCAGCAATATCGCGAGAATTGTTTCTTAATACTTCTGGATCAATTGGAAGTGTTAAAGCATGTAAGTCTGCAATAAAGATATAGCAGTTACCTCTATCCATCATTTCGTGTAAGTTTTTAAGTACGCCTAAATAGTTACCAAGTGTTAATTGGCCTGTAGGCTTAATTCCAGTTAAGATGTTCTTTTCCATAAATTGACCTCTTAAATTATCTTAATTAATGATTATATATTTTTCAACTAATGTTGAATTGAAATAATGTTTATAAGATAATATTTCTATGATAAAAGTATATACTTCACCTAGTTGTAGCAGTTGTAAAAAAGTTAAAAAGTGGTTCATGGATAATGATATTCCTTTCATAGAAAAGAATATATTTGGACCAACTTTTAAAGAAAAAGACTTATATGATATCCTTTCTAAGACCGAAAACGGGACAGAAGATATCATTTCAACACGTAGCAAGATTATCTTAGAAAATAATATAGATGTTGAGAACATGTCAGTTAAACAGTTAGTTGATTTTGTGCTTAAAAATCCTAGTGTTATGAAGCGACCTATTATTGTTGATGATCATAAGATGGTAGTGGGATATAATCCAGATGATATCAGTGTCTTTATTCCACAAGCTAAAAGAATTGCTGATATTGCTTGTACAGTTGCAGCTTGCCCTTTATATATTGATTGCGAACATAAACGTACTTAGATACCTAAGGCGTAATTAATCGCGCGTCTACTCTTACTCTTATATTCTTTAGAATATTGCACATTAAACTCAGTGCAATATTTTTTTATTACTTCATTAGCTATATTTATATCGTTAGCTTCAATTTCTAAGTTATAGTCAGTGATATCGCTATATTTATTTTTATCTAATACAAATAAATAGTTATCGAATTTTATTTCTATACGTTCAGTTTCTAAAGAAGTGATATATCTAATATCTTTAGAAGTTACTTTTAAGATTTTATCCTTAATCTCTCCATCTTTTAGTTCGCATTTATCAATTAATGATTTTACTTCTTTTTTATTAATTGGTTCATTTATTTCTAAATCACCATTTTCACCTTTAATCTTTAAAGTAAGTTCATAGTTTTTAGCGTTGATGTTTCTAATTCTTAACATATAGTGAGCATTCCTAAGAGCAAGATTTTCATCATCAAAGTAGTGGTTAATAAGAACTAGCTTTTGGTATTCATACTTACTAGCATAATGAAAAAGATTATCATATTGTTCTTTTGTTAACATTACACGTTTTTCAATTTCAATATTTTTACTCATCTATTTAATTCTATGATAAAATCATTAAGAGATAAAGGTGACCATTTATGGGTGATGTAAATATAGGTTTAATTATTGGTATATCCGTTGTTGCACTTGTTTTAGTGTTAATCATACTTACTAAAGTCATATTTGTAGTAAGAAGTAGGAAAGATAAAATTGAGATAAAAAGCGACGCGATTGATAATAATGCGTGGGTTAATGCTTTAGGAGGAAATGAGAATATTGTTTCTTTAGAAGCCAAAGGTTCTAGACTCATTGTAAAAGTTAATAAAAATGAATTAATTAATAAAGATGAACTTCATGCGTTAGGAGTTACTTCTGTTATTGCTAGCCAAGATAAAGTTACTCTAGTATTAAAAGAAAAAGCAGAAAATATTCGTAATTTACTGCAATAATTATCTAAAAATCAAATATTTTTAAGGCCGCAAGGTCTTTTTTAATGTCTTCAACTGGTAAACCAATGATGTTGGATAAACTGCCTTTATAGTATTCAATCTTGTCTTTCATGAAAGAATCTTGAATCCCATATGATCCTGCTTTATCAAGCGGACTAAGTGATGTAGTATATTCTTCGATAAATTCAGGTGTAAGTAGTTTAAATTTAACATATGATTTAACTACCTTATGAATTATTTTATCTTGATAGAAAATATGATATGAAGTAAGAACCATATGTTCGTTATTACTAAATTCAGCAAGCATTCTTTTAGCGTCTTCAATGTCTTTTGGTTTTCCATAAACTTTATTATTAAATACAACCATCGTATCTGCTGATATAACTGTATCTAGAGGATGATTCTTTAAAACGCTATATCCTTTTAAATAACTGAAGGATGTTATATTTTCTTCTATTGATTTACTTTCATCATATATTTCGTTTGCATTGCTAGGGATAATAAGAAAATCACTGGTGATGTGCTCAGTGATTAGTTCTTTTCTTCTTGGAGAATTGCTAGCTAAGATAAACATTAGTTTTGAGTTAAAATAACTGGGATAACCATTGGATGACGGTTGGTACGTTTAAATATATATTTACCAGCGACATCTTTGACGACATTTTTGATTTCTGCATAATTAGTTTTAGTGGCTAATAAATCTTTAACAGCCTTGCTTACTAATTCTGCACATTCTTTTCTTGCGGTTTGACTACCTTGAGAAATAAGGCCTTTGTTATAGAAGATTGGCTCCGTGAGCATCTTATTAGCTTTGCTATCAATAGTGATGACAATAGTCATCATACCATCATCTGTTAAGACTTTTCTATCTGCTAAGACGCTTGGCGCTAAACCGTTAACATCTTTACCATCAATATATAAAGCTCCGCTTTCTACATCATATTCTCTTGTAACTTTATGTTTATATAGAGATAAACAGTTACCATTATCAAGGACGAATGAATGGTCACGTGGAATACCGATTTCTTCTGCTATTTCGGCATGAATTCTAAGCATTCTATGTTCACCATGCATTGGCATAAAGTATCTTGGCTTCATAAGTTTAAGCACTAAGCGTAATTCTTGTTTTGATGGGTGACCAGAGGAGTGGATATCAGTCAAGATAGAGTTAGTGACGACTTCCGCGCCGCTTCTAGTTAATAAATTAACAACATGATCAATCATCATACCATTTCCAGGAATGGCGCTACTAGAGAAAACAACTTTATCACCAGGGACGATATGAATATCTTTATGTTCCCCATTAGCGATACGTGCTAATTGAGCCATTGGTTCACCCTGTGAACCAGTACATAGGATAAGTAATTCACTATTCTTATATAACTTAATATCTTGAGGATCAATGATTTCACTATCAGGAACTTTGATATAACCAAATGCACGAGATATTTGTACAGCATTCTCCATTGATCGACCAACAATAGTAATCTTACGTTTAAATTTCAGTGCAACTTCACATATTTGTTGGATACGAGAAATGTTGCTAGAGAATGTTGATACGATTAATCTACCATCAGTATTTTCAAATACCGACATAATAGAATCATAGACGTTTTTCTCGCTAGGAGTGAAGCCTTCATTTTCTGCATTAGTGGAGTCGCTTAATAATAAATCGATACCTTCATTACCAAGTTTAGCCATTTTCACTAATTCAATATCTGGTCCAATAGGTGTGAGATCAACTTTAAAGTCACCTGTAGAAACAATTCTACCTTGAGGTGTATCAACAACAACACCAAATGAATCTGGGATTGAGTGGGTCACTCTAAAGAATGAGATTTTAAATTCGGCTATATCGATAATGCTATTTTCAGTATATTCAACGATATTGAGTTCTTCTTTAATACGGTTATCATCAAGCTTATGTTTGATTAATGCCGCTGCAAGACGAGGAGCGTAAACTACAGGGACATTAATTGTTTGAATTAAAAATGGAATCGCTCCAATATGGTCTTCATGACCATGGGTAATAATTAAAGCTTTAACTTTGTTACGATTGTTTTTAAGGTGGGTAAAGTCTGGAATGATATAGTCTATTCCTGGAAGATCAACACTAGGAAAACGTACACCGCAGTCAATGATAATAATCGACTTATTATCTTCTATACAGTACATATTCTTACCTACTTCGCCTAGTCCCCCAAGCGCATATATTGAAATAGGATTAGTTAATCTTTCCATAGTCCTCCTTTAAAACATGATTATGTAAGTATTCTTGGCTTTATTATAAACTAATAAAATATAATAACCTAATAAAATTAGATTAACTCTTCGTTAGGGAGTTGCACAAATGGGGTATCGTAAACGATATGGTCATAAAATAGGATACCATTGAGGTGATCATATTCATGTTGTAAAACTACCGCATCATACCCGTGCGCGGTGATAGTGATATCTTTTTCTTGTATAGCATCATACGCTTTCATCACTATCTTATAATAACGATGGACAAGTCCACGATGTTCTTTATCTACCGATAAACATCCTTCACCATCTTGGAGAGCACATTTCTTTATACTTGTTTCAATAATTTTTGGATTAACTAGCTTATATTGGATGATTTGACCAGCTTTTTCGTAATAAATAACAAACATTCTTTTCGCGTATCCAACTTGAATAGCAGCGAGACCTACGCCAGCCTTAATATGATGTTTTTGAGCGTATTCTTCGTCTTGACTCTTAACTAAATAGTTAAACATGCTATCAAGCAATTCTTTATCTTCCGCGGATAAAGGTAAACTAACCTCTTCACTTTTCTTACGAATTTTAGGGTTATTGTCTTTAACAAGTTTAAGTTTCATAGGTATATAATATCACTTATATAAAAATTAACAAACTAATCTAGTTTGAAACGTATATAATGTTATTATGCTTCCTTATATTAAACTTGCTTATGAATTAAAAGAGTTGATGGAAAATGATTCTCGTTTTATTTTGTTATCCGAAAAGGAAAAAGCGATGGAAAATAATGAGGAAGTAATGGCCTTAAGCTATAACAAAGATTTAAAAGAAACATATTTAAGCGATGCTTTAAAGCATTTTGGTAGTGGATCTCCTGAAGTTAAACGTGCGCGTTTAGAACTATTTAGAGCGAGCGAGAAACTTGATAGTCATCCTGTCGTAAAAGAATATTTAAAAGCATATAAAGATGTTGAAGTGTTATTAAATGAGATTAATAACATATTGTTCGGTGATATAAGGAATAAAAATGAGAATCGTTGCAGGTAAATATCGTCATCGTTTAATTGAATATCCTAATGATGAAGCAATTAGACCTACAAAAGATAGGATTAGAGAAGCTCTTTTTTCTGCTTTAGGTGATTTAACTAATCTCAACATTTTAGATTTATATGCAGGAAGTGGAGCAATGGGAATTGAAGCTCTTTCTCGTAACGCTTATAAATGTGTTTTTGTTGATAAGTATCAAGTAGCGATTAAAACGATTAAGAATAATCTATCTAATTTAGATATCCATAACTATGAATTAATCTTTGATAGTGATTTTAATGCATTAAACATTTTAAAAGAAAAGGGCTATAAATTTGATGTAGTGATTCTTGATCCACCATATAAAAGTGAAACATATATCGATGTTATTAATTATTTAATTAATAATGATTTATTAAATGAACACGCTCGTATCGTCACAGAATGTAACCATCCTCTCGACTTTAGTAATATTGACTGTCTAAAGAAGAAAGAATATCGTTATGGCGAAATCAGTGTGAATGTCTTATACTTTTAAATAGATATGAAAGTCGCATTATATCCAGGTAGTTTTGATCCCATCACTAATGGACATATGGATGTCCTTAAAAGAGCTGTATCGATATTTGATAAAGTGATTGTTTTAGTGGCGATTAATCCTGATAAAAAAGGTAGATTCTCTATTGAAGATAGAGTCGAGATGATTAAAGAAGCAGTAAGTGAATTTCCTAATGTTGAAGTTGATTCATATAAAGGCTTAACTGTGAGATATGCTAAAGACCATGGTGCTACTCATCTCATTAGAGGCTTAAGAGCGGTGACAGACTTTGAATATGAATATCAACTCGCTTCTGCTAATGCCTTAGCGGATAATTCAATTGATATGGTCTTCTTTATGTCACGAGGAGAAACCAGTAACTTAACTTCCAGTACCATTATGGAATTAGCAAAGAATGGAGTAGATGTATCTCACCTCGTTCCTCCTTCAGTATTAAAAAGAATTAAGTAAATATAGGCAAACAAAAAGCATTCCGATTGGAATGCTTTTAATTATGAATAATTAATTAAGCTTGGTAGTTAGCAGCGAAGATATCTTGGTGATACCAGCAATCGAATAATGTACGAGCGATTGGGTAGGAACCAGATTCGTTATTTTTACCGCTGACGGTGAATAAGACTTCGCTTACACCAAGTTGAGTGTTGTTACCTTCATAACTTGGGTCATAAAGGAAGATGGTTGGGCTAGCAAATTTTTCTGAATCATCAAGGGTTTGTAAATCAGAGAGGTAGCTAGTGGAACTTGTGAGGTTTTTCACATAGTTAGATTCTTGCATGACACCGATGATTTCTTCAAATTGATAGTCAACACGATCGAAGAAATATTTTTGGAATAAGTTTTGAGTTTCATCATCGATGGTATCAGTAGTGTCGATGAAGATAGTGTACATCTTATAGGATTCGGAACTACCTTCTTTAGCGAATTCAGCTTTGTTCCAGTTTGATTCTAAGACATCAAAACCTTTATAGATGGATTCACAACCAGCGCAATCTTCTTGGACAAAGGTAACGAAGAATTTTTCTCCCCATTTAGCTTTATCAGAAGCACTCTTTTCGTCACTTGCCATATATTTGAATAAATCGTCAGCATCGGATGTGCCTTTATCAGCGCCTTCTAGAGAAACTTTGTAGTCCTTATAGAAACCACTTGCTGCATTGGAATCAGTAAACCAACTGGATACCCAGTTAGAGATATATGGAATTGAGAAGATGATGGCGAAGATACCACCAACGATTAAGAGTGGTTGGATCCAAGCGGTTTCTTTAATCCAACGACCTATTTTTACAAAAAAGCCACCAATAGCACGTAATACAACCATTATTTGAGCCTCCTAATTTGCCCGATAACTTCCATATCTTACCATAAACAATTCTTTATTTACAATAAAATTGTTATGGCACACATTTTGCTAGGAGTTTTTCATCTTTTCTATTGTTTTTATTTAAAAACATAGTTAGGATAATTCTATGAGAAAAACTGTCCGCATCAAGAAAAAAATACAAGACTATTTTTTCGATCATCCAAAGCAGAAAAGAATCTATAACTATTCAATCACAACTTTCATCTCAGCTATTAGTGGTGTGATTTTTGCTTTTGGCTTCTCTACTTTTATTTCTACCTACCAAGAAGGCAGTATGAATTTAGCGACTGGTGGCTTCAGTGGATTCACTCAAAGTATCGCTTTATTGCTTGTAACATTTTCTAGTGGTGGTCTTAGCTTATCATTGCTTCAATCCATCTTATATTTTGCAATTAACATCCCAGCATTGATCTTTGCCTTTTTCAAAATTGGTAAGAAATTCGCAATTACTTCTACTGTAAATGTAGGTTTAAGTTCTTTATTTATTTCTCTTTTTTCATCTATGGGCTTTATCCAGGATATTGCTAATAACGTATTTATTGCTAGCTCGCCATTAACTAGAGTTATATTCGCTGGTATATGTACAGGCGTTAGTAGTGGTATTGCTCTTAAGACAGGCACATCATGTGGTGGAATGGATATTGTGACTTGTTATCTCTCAGTTAGAAAGTCAACTGGAGTAGGTAAATATAATATCGTTGCTAACTTTATTGTCGTTATCTTTTATATGTTGATCAACCTTATAGTTTTCCCAAATAACAAGGTAGAAATCGTATTAATTGTGCCTTTTGCACTGTTATATTTCTTAACTAGTTCAATGGTGATCGATTCCATCCACGTAAGGAATAAGAAGATTGCAGTGGAAATAATTACTAAGAATGATTACATCACTGATGTCTTAATTAATCTCTTCCCTCACTCTGCTACAATCTTTGAAGCGCATGGCGCGTATAGCGGTCAAGAAGAGCATGTGATTAAGATGATGGTGTCTAGTTATGAAACTAAAAAGGTTGTCAGAATTGTTAAAAAGATTGATCCAAATGCTTTCATAACCTTAACCCCATTACAACAGGTATATGGCAATTTCTTCATCAATCCAATTGAATAATTAGTAGGTTATAATAAATGCCTTCCAAATCGGAAGGCTTTTTTCTTTATTTGGCGGAGAAAATGGGATTTGAACCCATGCGAGACTTGCATCCCCTAGCAGTTTTCGAAACTGCCCCCTTCGACCACTTGGGTATTTCTCCAGCAAAAAGTATACCATTATTTATAGCGTCACTCTATAAAAATTTATGGGTTACATATAAGCAAAATTAAGAGATAGAAATATCACTTAATAAAGTTTATAATTATCGCATATGGCTTGGTGGAACTTTCAAGATAGTGCGTTTCTCATCTTCTTTATTATCAGTCTTGTTGTTTTCTTATTATTAAGCGGACTTATCCTTACTTTTTCTTTGTCCAACGTGAGAGCTGTTAACACTCAAAAAAGCATTGCCCAGGAAAGTAAAACCGTTCGTATTTATGTCATTGATTTAAAAAACAATAACGTCACCTATTTCACGAGGAGTGATTTAAAGAATAAACAAAAGATTTCCTTATCTCAGTTCTATCTTTTCTTCAATGAAAAAAGCGTCGATAAGTTGAAGAACTGGATATATGGTATTTGTATTGAAAACCGTACCTTAAGTGATTATTTAGAAGTTGATATCGTTTCGAAAAAGAGTAAGAAAAGTTATTTTTCCATTCTTAAGAAAGTGAAATTTGATTCTAAAGTTGGTTTATTACACCTTGAAAGCCATGTCTTAGGATATACATCTCCTAATACTGAAGCGATTAAAAAGAACCATGGTGTCCTTGTTGGTCATGTTAATAAAGAAGACGTTAAAGCATTAATTGAAAAACAAAAGAGCTTATCAGGTTATACCTTCTGCGTTAGATTCTTCTACATACGTAGTCAAATTGCTATCCAAGATAAAGTGGAGAGTATAATTGTTGCAACATTAAAGAATGTTGTTTATAAATTTGCAGTTGATACATCTAGAGCAAGACAAATTGTTGATGAACCAGGAAATGAGATTGTTTTATTTGATTTAACAATGTCTGATAAAGAAAAGGCAATGAAGCTTGTCGCGAATATGTGCCACGAGATTAAAAAGATCATTGGTATTGAAGGATACGAAGATATCATTGGCTTTGCCATCGGTGTTGTTGAAAACGCTCAATATTATCAAGACTTCAATGCGATATATAAGACTGCTCAACAAGCTTGTATCTATGCTGAGCAACATAAACTTGAATCCTATTTCTATACAAGAAGTAGTAAACTCATCCTTTCTGAAACCGGTCAATATTCACAAGAAATAACCCGTTTACTTAAACCAAATGCTTTGCGTTATTCTTTTAGAGCGATTATTAATACGAATTCAGGTTCAGTCATTGGTTATTATAACTCCATTAAAGCACCGGGTTCACCATTTGCAAATTTCATGGAAATGAGTAAATACTCAGCAAAAGTCCACAGAAATAAAGAGTTTTTCGCTTATGTTAGTAAAGATGTCATTAGTATCTACGCTAACGAAAAACACGATGATGAAGCTAAGTTATTTATGCCAGTATCATTAAGTGATATCAGTTTCATGAGAGATACTATCGTACAAGTTTCTGCGCTTAAGAATTGTCCATTAGTCCTCGTTTTTGAAGAAAGAGATTTTGATGAAGAAGATGTTGATAATGCTTCTTTACGTCACTTATTTGAATCGATGAAGATTGAAAATATCTCTTTAGGTTTATTGTTGCATGACCAAAACTTGCTCCTTGATCCAGAGATTTATAGCAACTTTGATTACTTCATCATCGATAACAAAATGCTCAAAGAAATTAGAAAAAGTAAATTTACACGATTATCTATTCACACTTTAGTGGAACAACTACTAAAATATAAAAAGCCAATCATCGCTAGCGATGTTGAAGGTTGGCTCGCCATCGAACTTATCGTTAATAGTGGTATTGAATATATATCTAGTGAGACAATCTCTGCTAGTAGCCCGTTCATCTTACCACTAGATAAACGTAAAGTTGATCGACTTAAATCGTTATCAGAAAAATATCAATAAAAGGAGTTCATCATGGGAAAAGAACAAATTAAGAACGAATCCATTACCAGGCAAGAAGACGATTTTGCCCAATGGTACACAGATGTCTGTAAGAAAGCTGAACTTATGGACTATAGCAGTGTCAAAGGTTTTATTGTCTATAGACCTTATGGCTTTGCTATCTGGGAACAAATTAGAAATTATTTAGATGCACGCTTTAAAGAAACAGGACATGAGAATGTCTATATGCCAAGCGTCATCCCTGAATCCTTATTTAATAAGGAAAAAGAACATGTTGAAGGATTTGCACCTGAAACATTAGTTGCGACAATTGGTGGTAACGCACCTATTGAAGATAGACTTATTATTAGACCGACTAGTGAAATTCTTTTCTGTGAACATTATCAAAAGATTATTAACTCCTATAGGGACTTACCTAAGTTATATAACCAATGGTGCTCTGTTGTTCGTTGGGAAAAGACTACACGTCCATTCCTTAGAGGGGCAGAATTCTTATGGCAAGAAGGTCACACTATGCACGAGACTGAAGAAGAAGCAAGAACTGAAACCCTTAGGATGCTTCAAATCTATGATGATTTAGGTAGAGATGTTTTAGCGGTTCCTTTCTTAAAAGGAAGAAAGACGGAAAAAGAGAAATTTGCAGGTGCAAAAGAAACATATACTATCGAGGCTCTTATGCCAGACGGTAAAGCACTTCAAAGTGGTACCACTCACTACTTCGGACAAGGATTTGCCAAAGCCTTTGGCATCCAATTCCAAGGTAGAGATGGTAAACTTTATAATCCTCATCAAACCAGCTGGGGTGTTTCTACTCGTTTACTTGGTAGCATCATCATGGTTCACGGGGATGATAATGGATTAGTCTTACCTCCAAAGGTTGCTCCTATCCAAGTTGCAGTTATTCCTATCGCTCAACAAAAGCCAGGAGTTATCCCAGCAGCAAGAGAAGTAGCAAAGACCTTAAAAGATGCTGGCTTTAGAGTGAAACTTGATGAAAGCGATAAGACTCCAGGATGGAAGTTCTCTGAATATGAAATGAAGGGTGTCCCTCTTAGAGTGGAACTTGGTCCACGTGATATTGAAGCGGGACAATGCGTCTTAGCAAAACGTAATGATGGCACTAAGATCACTGTAAAATTAGACGAACTTGCTTCTAAAGTGAAAGAATTATTAGAACTCATCCATACTGAGATGTATCAAAAAGCCTATCGTTTCGTCGAAGAACATACTAGAGAATGTCATTCTTTAGAAGAGATTGAACAAGCACTTAACGATAGATGCTACGCAAAAGTGATGTGGGATGAAGAAGAAGAGAGTGAAAATAAGATTAAAGAACTCTATCAAGCAACTGCAAGATGTATGCCATTTAATCAAATCCCATTTGGTGATACTTGTCCTATTTCAGGTAAACCTGCTAAGAAAGTAGTAATATTTGGTAGAGCGTATTAAAAATATCTTTAAAAAAAGCCTAATTGTGTTATCATAGTTAGGCACAAACGGAGCAATACCCAAGTTGGTGAAGGGGCGTCCCTGCTAAGGACGTAGATCGGGCAACTGGTGCGAGAGTTCGAGTCTCTCTTGCTCCGCCAATAATGAAGATACGGAATCGAGTAATCGGTTCCTTTCTTTTTTTGCCTGTTCATTTATTTAATGTCATCTAACTCAAAGAGTTAAAAATTATTAATGAAAATAAATTAATCAAATCATGGAAAACCAATGTCGGAAATACAAAGTATTTCCTATATAAGTAGGAGGTTTTTTATGAATAAAAACGCAAAAACAGTCACCAAAAAAGTAGAGATAATTACAAATAACTCGCTAGTAATGGATGTCAACATTGTGACTACCGATAATTATGAAAATGACATCAAAGAAATTATCAAACAATCTCAATTAACAGCATACCGAGCAGTTAATGTTCTATTAGTAAAAAGAAATTGGCTAATAGGTAAAAGAATTTATGAAGAAGTTCTCAAAGGCGATAATAGGGCAGAGTATGGAACAATGATTATTGTAAAGTTGTCAAAAACATTAACCAAAGAATTTGGTAAGGGCTATGGCAAAACAAATCTATATTCTTTCTATACATTTTATAAATTGTATAGAAACATTTTCTACGCACCGCGTAGAAAATCTTTAATACTGAGTTGGTCACATTATAGAATTCTTGTTTCTGTTTTAGATCCAAAAGCACGTAAATGGTATGAAAACGAGTGTATTAATCAACAATGGAGTTATAGAACTCTTAAAAGGAATGTTGAATCGCAATACTATTATAGACTACTAAAAACTCAGTCACTAGATGACACTATCAAACAAATAGGTACACCTAATGATGAGAAATATGAATTTATTAAGAACCCTATGATATTTGAGTTTTTAGATGTACCTCAAAATGCAGAGATACATGAAAGCGAACTTGAAACCGCACTTATATCTAACCTTAAAGATGTGTTAGTGGAATTAGGCAAAGGATTTGCGTATGCTGGGAGACAATTTCATATACATACCGAGAAAGATGATTATTTTATTGACTTAGTGTTTTATAACTATATTCTTAAATGCTTCGTACTAATAGATTTAAAAACAAGAAAGATAACACATCAAGATGTTGGACAAATGGATATGTATGTGAGGATGTTTGATGAACTAAAGAAAGACAGTAGTGATAACCCAACATTAGGTATTATCTTATGCTCAGAAACGGATGAAGATATCGCAAGGTATTCAGTACTTAAAGGAAGTGAACAATTGTTCGCATCAAAATATAAATTATATCTTCCTTCTGAAGAAGAGTTGAAAGCAGAAATAGAAAGGCAGAAGGAACTCTTCTATGCTGCCCAGGTTGAAGAAAAAGTATAATTTTTCTATATTAATATAGAAACATTTTCCACGCACTGTGTGGAAAATGTTTATTATTACCTTGGGCACACTATACAATTCTTATTATTGTTTTAGGTTCAAACAGTTCTTTATTCGTCTCGTTCTAGTGATAATTGTATTTCCTGTGTCTTATTTCAAATTAGGATTAAGAATTAAAGGAAGGAAGAATCTAAGAATTAGAAAGCACGAACTTAAAGATGGCGCAGTGACTATCTCTAATCATGTCCATTTATGGGACTTTATTGCGATTAATAAAGCACTTAGATATCGTTTTCCACGCATCCTTGTGTGGGCAAATAATGTTAGAAGTGAGAACGCATTCCTTATTAGGATGATGGGAGGAGTCCCAATTCCAGAAAGAAATATGGAAGCAATGATGGCGTTTACTAAATCAATAGATGATTATTTAAAAAGTGGTGGGTTCCTTCAAATCTATCCTGAAGGTAGTATGTGGGAATATTACGCTCCAATTAGACCATTTAAAAAAGGGGCTGCTTCTATTGCCATTAAAAACAATAAACCAGTACTTCCAATGGCCTTTAGCTATCGAAAACCATCTAAATTACGCGCATTTTTATTTAAACAACCTGCATGTTTCACTTTAACGATAGGTGAACCTTTATATCCAAATCCTAATTTAGATCGACATGAACAAGAAATTGATTTAACGATTCGTATGCATCAAGAAGTGTCTCGACTTGCCGGAGATAATAAAAATCTATACGAACCGATTTTCAATCAGTCTAAACGTATAGATTATTATAAATAATATATAGATTAATTAAATGGCCCAGACACCATCTTTGAATAAGACAGTTCTTTTGCCGTCAAATGATTCACCAACAATCTCTAAGTCAGGAGATCCAATCATGAAGTCAACGTGGATCATTGAATCATTAACACCTCTTTCAAGAGCTTGGGCAGTAGTGAGTTCTGTTCCATCTGGTAATAGTTCTTTAAATCCCATACCAAGAGCAAGGTGACAAACAGCGTTTTCATCAAATAAGGTGTTATAGAAGAGGATACCGCTTTGATTGATTGGAGAAGTATATGGCACTAAAGCACATTCACCAAGCATGCAAGCATTTTCATCCATCTTAATCATATGCTCTAAGACTTCTTGATTCTTTCTTGCTTTTACTTCAACAGCTTTACCATCTTTAAATCTAATAGAGAAATCTTCGATTAATTTACCTTCATATGATAATGGTTTAGTAGCGACTACTAAGCCTTCAGCTTTACCTCTAAGAGGAGTGGTGAACACTTCTTCGGTTGGGAGGTTAGGATTAAATAATTTACCTTTATCAGTTTTTTCTACTCCTGCTCCCCAGTTGATACCTTTAATTAATTCAACTTTGAAGTCTGTACCATTACTTGATTTATATTCAAGGTATCTTAAATCTAAAGAATTAAGTAAGTTTCTCTTTTCAATTAAATAAGCATTATGCTTATCCCAGTTAGCATTTGTGCCTTCTTCTTCCACTCTACAGGTATAGAATATTGCGTCCCATAATTTTTCAATCGCTTCTTCTTCACTTATTCCTGGGAAGACTTTAGTGGCCCATTGAGCAGTAGGGATAGCAGCAATACACCATTTATATTTTCCATCCATCTTATCAGCAAATGGTTTGATCTTTGGATAAGACATCATTCTAGCTTTCGCCATCTTTTCTGAATCACAGTCTTTAAATGCATCCGGATCTTCATCTTCAATATAGAGTCTACTAGGAAGTTTCTTAAGCATATATTTATATTCAGCGATTCTATAGCTAGGAACACTCCCTAAATCCTTAAGTTTCATATATTGATAATCTAAGACGGATTTCTTATCGTGATAGAAATTGATTCTTACGTATTTTGCACCTGCTTTGTAGCATTCTTCAGCAATGAGAGTCGCGAAGCCATGGTTTTGAGCAGAAGCAGTAATCCAAACTTCTTCACCTTTTAAAACACGGATACCTTGCTTAACTAAAAGTTCTGCATATTGTTGTAATTTCTTTTCATTCATAAACGATACCAACCTTTTTTAATATGATAATTTTCATAGAAAAAATATTCAATTAATTTAATATTTTGTTATAATAATGTCTCGGAGGCGATATTTATGTTAATCGATGAACTCAAAAAAGCAAATATAGAAGCTATGAAAGCACGTGATAATGATGCTCGTGCAGCATTAAGTGTAGTCTTAACTAGATATAAGCTTCAAGAAGTAGAAGCCAAAGCCCAAGGTAAAGATATCGGTGACGCTGAATGCTTAAGTATTATCCAAAAAGTTCTTAAAGAACTCAGCGATGAAAAAGAAGGATATCTTAAAGTTAATAATACTGATAGAGCAGGTGCTATCACTAAACAAGAAGAGACTCTTAAAGGCTATCTTCCTCGTCAATTAAGTGAAGAAGAAATTAGAGCAGAAATTAGTAAGTTAGAAGACAAATCCATGCCTTCTATCATGAAACATTTCAAAGCAAATTTTGCTGGCAAAGTTGATATGTCTCTTGTAAGTTCTATCGCAAGGAACTTATAATATCTCTTGCTGGGGGTATCGTACAACGGCAGTACAGCGGTCTCCAAAACCGTTAATGTGGGTTCGATTCCTTCTGCCCCCGCCAATGTTGTTGAAATTTCCCCTTTTTTTGCCCAATTGTGAAGTGAACCCACTTTATTGGACAAGTTCAACTAGATTATAGGGGAGTTAATGGACTGATGTCTAAAATTAATTGGACTCAGTCCTTTTTTATTTTTAATTAATTTGAGTTCCAATCATAAGGCCCAATTTCTTTAGTTGATGGCTTGTTAAAGCAGTTAGTTCACTTGGCGATTCCTTTAGACCTGACTTAATCCATTCACGGCAAACGTTATAAATCATTCCATTCCAAAGAATATGGCCGAAAGTTTTCTCGTCTAATCCAAAACAATTTTTATTCATATCATCCAAAAGGAATCCGGTGAGTCCGTGCTTTTCCATTAAAATGTAAAAATGATCATGCTTTTTAACGTGTTCGAACAATAGCTTCCAGTTTTCCATGATGTCGTTAGTGATGGTGATTTGATCATCTTCTTGTACCATTCTTGAACACATATCGACAAGAATATCTTTCTTCCAATAATAATTTCTGTAGAACGCAGATCTTGATACACCGGATTTATTGATGATATCGGTGACTGTTATTTTGTCATATTCATTCTTCTTCATTAGCTCAAGAAGTGCTTCCTGAATATAGAATCTCGTTTTATTGCGGCTTTGCCTATTGTTTTCCTTTAATGTAGTTAATTGTTTTTCGTTTATTTTCATGGAACAAATCTCCTCTTTTTGTTCTATCCGCATGGATTAATGATAGATATGTGTTAATATTTTTTTTGGAAAGAACAAAATGTTTCTTCCATTAGTATAACATATCGAATCAAAGGAGAAAAAATGAAAAAGTTCAATGTAAACAAAAATTTAATGTATGTTCTATTTGGAATAATCTATTTTATAATCGGTTCCATGCAGCAATTTATGGTCAACGGTATTAGGCTAACCGCGACGATTGGATTGATTGCGTCGATTGTTTTTATCTTATTCCTATTGATCAAGAAAGAAGAAAAGTTAGTTATTAGATTCCCAAAGGGCAATGTGAAAGAACTAGTGTTATTCATCTTGTTTAGCATTATCGCTTTAATAAATTTTATTGGTCTATTTGTTGATTCCTTCACAATGTTAACAATTCTTGGTATAACCTCGTTTATTATGGGAACTTTCTTAACGGTTTTCGGGTTAGTTTGTTATTTTAGAAGCAGCAAAAGCATTGCCCTAAAAATAGTTCTACCCATTGCCTCTATACTACCTTTCTTATTATGTGGGTTTGTTTCGCTAACAACAATTACTCCCAATTCGACGATCTCTTTATTTGCCACTGCCATTATGGGAAGTCCTGCAAGCAATGTCACTGATGCGGTGCAAAAGGAAAGCACATTGGAAGATGGCACAAAACTGTTATCAGACGTTAAGTATGATGACATTATTCCAAATGGCTATTTGGATATTTATTACACCAATGAACATAAATTCGCTAAGGCGCCTACTTTTGTTTCTATCCATGGTGGTGGATATGTTTGGGGCGATAAAATCATTGGCGACCCCAATATGGTGAAATCAGGTCCAACAGACATTATAACGACCAATTTCCTTAAGCAAGGTTATAACGTTGTTCAAATGAACTATGCCCTAGCGCCAGAATACCAATTTCCGTATTCCATCAAACAATTGAATAGAGGACTAAAATTCTTGGTGGATAACGGCGCTTCTTATAATTTAGATATGAGTAACGTCGTCTTAGGCGGTGGTTCCGCAGGCGGGAATTTAGTCGGATTATTAGCTAATATCCAAACTAATCCCGAATACGCTTCTATAGTGGAAGAGAGCCCATCCATCAATCCGGAAAACATCAAAGCCATCTATTTCTTCGCAGCGTTATTCGATAATTACAGATTCGGAGTAACCGGTGATATCACAGTCGATTGGATGTTCACTCAATTAGGTAGACTCTATTTAAATACAAACGAAATAAAAACTGATCCAAAAATCAGAAAAACCAACGTCATTGAATATGTGACGGATAAATTCCCAGCGTCATTTATTTCAGATGGCAACTCAGGAACATTCTATGATCAAGGTTTCGAAATGTATAACAAATTAAGAAGTTTGGGAGTCGACTCTGAAATGTGTTACTTTCCACCTCAAGAAGGCAAACTAACTCATGGACATGAAGGAGCGGATACGGAGTTCTCTAAAATCGTCTATCAGAGGTTATTCGAATTCTTAAGCTCTCGCGTTTTGTAGCCCTGCATCAAAACAATGTAACCCTGCCAAATTTTACTTTGATACAAATTTTAGATATAGATTTATTGCAGAAAATGGGCTTATCTCGACGTTTACTCTTTTAAGAAACCTGTTTTTTGTGACCTTTGATTTTACTCACCACTTCTACGATGAGAGAAATGGCCACACCGATAGAGAATAGTATCACGAAGATGAATAACCAATCTGATGATGTTTTCGCAATGGTATAAATACCATTTAGCATCATATAGACATAAATGAATGGGAAAGCCATATTCCAGATATATCTCGCCTCATCACAAAGTGAATATTTGAAGATGAAGAATAACAAGAATATTAATGCAGTTATTAGAGGTGGGACGAATAGATAGGTGAGGTGATTATCAGTCATTCCATATGAATTCATGTAATAGATGATGGTAAATAACACACTGAAAGCAGTCACTCCTAAATAGATGAAGAAGTATCTTAAATTAATCTTACGCGTTAACAACATAAATAATATCTCCTAACTTTCTACTTGCTTCGATCGGATATTCCCCATCAACATACATTGATACCGAGCCACCACCGTCGAGATTATAAGCATAGGTGCAACCTAACTCTTGGAAAAATTTCGCTAAATCATATAAAGAGAAACTACTCGATGATTTACTATTTCTGCCGCCACTCACTTCTGTGGTCAAGAAATAAAAATGATTTGTTCCGACATATCCAAGCGCGGTTCTTTGATTATCACTTTTACTTCTTCCATCGATCTCTTCATCCTCTTCAACTGCGATTGTTCCATTATCCAAAAGAGTGGGCCCAAAACACCAGTTTTGATAACATCCATTATTCATTTCTTCTAAAGAAGAGAAGTCAACATCGGCCTCATCATATGAGAGAATAGAGCCGTCTTTGAAGATGGCAAAATCTTCGCCATCAGTGGTTCTGGTGCTACTACGATAACTGACACCATTTCTGATGACATAGCCCGCTCTACCACTCCAGAAAGCATAATCACCAGAAATCGCTGCTAATACTTCTGTGCCACTGTCTTCTTCAGCCTCTTCAACAATGTCTGAGAAGGCTTGAGTGATATTCGCGCCGTATTCTCCAGAGCTATTTGTGGCCAATTGCGTTCTTAAATCAGAAATCTGTTTTAGATGAACTTCCACTAGATAATAGGTTACATCCTTGTTATCTATAGTTCTTGTTCCAGTTGTGTAATTAATATAGGTTTTGTTGCTTGATGTTTGTGTAAAAGAGAAATCATAATCATCCGTATTCACAGAACCAGAGGCATGTTCAGCGACAAAAGTGTCAAGAACATTAAATGAAGTTAATGTCCCGATTGCGAAAAATGTTGTAATTGCGAGTATTAATGGTACTTTTTTCATATATTCATCACTTCTCCTTTCTTTAGTATTTCCTTCTTTTTACTCTTTCTACGAGCGAAGACAAATGTGAGATTAATAATGTAATTTAAGATTGCGATTATCGCATCAATAATAATCTTGATGAACGATAACGCCATTGGTAGGAATTCAAACAAGTATGTTAGTGAGCTTCCTAATCCATAATTAATGAGCCATAAGAGCCAGTACTTTAATGCTTTAGATACGGTATTACCTTTTGTTCTAAAGACGATAAAGTTGAGCATTAAGAAGTTAAATAAACCAGAGATAATACGACACACTAAGTTAGACAAGAATACTTGTTGCTCACTATTATCGTTAAAAACGAATGTCGATAATAATGCAAAGATACCGATATCTATGAAGAAACTAATTGTAGATATCAAAACATATAGTATCGGTGTCTTATAAATGAGGAATGAATCTTTTAGGGTTTTAAAGTGAGATTTATGTTCGCCTTTTGGTTCGTACACTGTTGAGATATCAACCTGTGCTAATGGAACCTCTTTCACCGCCTCTAATAGGAAGT
This sequence comes from Erysipelotrichaceae bacterium, assembly GCA_015059185.1. GTDB lineage: Bacteria > Bacillota_I > Bacilli_A > RFN20 > CAG-826 > SIG220. Next base: position 34,774 of record SVAY01000002.1, on the reverse strand, counting down.
TCATCTCATAGTCGAAACGATTTCCCAGGGTATTTAGGGCTAAATCAAACAAACAAGAAGGAATCGCTCTTAACCCGGTTTGAGTGTCACGACAGTTCGTCTTAGTGACTAATTTGAAATAAATTTTAGAGAAGTTATTACCAAATTTGCTCCTTGCTGGGACGTTTTCTTTACTGAACTGCCTAACACCCATCACCAAACTGTTTGGCTCTATGTTCGCCCTATTTTTGACGTTTAAGATGTCTTCATAAGTATGTTGACCATCGCTATCACAAGTAACAATGCAATCAATATCGGGCTTTTCATTCAAAATATATTCAATTCCCGTCTTAAGTGCGCCGCCCTTACCTTTATTTTTTCCATAATATAAAAGATTAAAGACAGTTTCTTGGTCAATAGAAGAGAAGATGCTGTCATATTTTTCCCCGCTGCCATCGTTAACTAAAAGAAAATAATCAAAGTCGTCTTCTTTAAATTGTTTTAAGAATCCAAGAACTTTGTCATTAGGTTCATAACATGGAATGAGCAACGCTACTTTATTCATTTTCCCTTCTCCTTATATGCTTATTAAACAAAGGAAAACTTAAATGAAACTTAAATAATCTAGAAAAAATCAATTTTTAGAAAAATAAAAAAAGATATCCCAAAAATATGAGATAACTGATAAAAGTTTATTTAAGTGAATTATTTTTTAAATAAAGCGTTGATCATTGATTTGGCAGCGTCTTTTTCTTTATCCGTTAAAGCTCGGTATTTTCTTAATAACTCAAGTTCCTCTTTAGAAACATGGGTCTTTTTATCGCTTTCTTCAAAGAATTCTGAAAGTGTAATTCCAAAAGCATCACATATCTTTTCTAGAGTATCAACAGTAGGGCAAGTTCCTCTAGCAAACATATTCGATAAAGTTGACTGAGTCAAACCAGATTCTAAGGCTAGTTTATAGGTTGACCAGCCTCTTTCTAACTGCATATTTTTAACTTTTTCTAGTACGTTCATGTGTGCATTGTAATACACATATGCGTTGTATATAAAACCCACCTGAAATATAATTAATATACATTTGGGTAGTATAGAGTACCAAAATGTAGGGGTATGGATGTAGATGGAAGAGTCTAAGGTATTTTTAAGTGAGCAAATCATCACTTATCTTGGCAATAAAAGAAGCTTACTATCGTTTATTGGGAATGCAATTGAATATGTTAAAAAAGATCTTAAAAAGGAAAAGATTGATACTTTTGATGTTTTTGCAGGTTCGGGAATTGTTTCTAGATTTCTTAAACAATACTCTAACAACCTATTTACAAACGACCTTGAAGACTACACTAAAACAATTAACATATGTTATCTAACAAACAAGAGCCAAATAGATTTTAAGGAATTAGATAAGTGGCATAAATATCTCACTGATAAATTATCCAAAGAGCCATTAATCGATAATGGGTTTATTAGAAGACTCTATAGTCCTAAAGACGATAAAGATATCAAGGCTGGAGAAAGAGTTTTTTATACCGTAAGAAATGCAAGATATATAGACACTTGTAGGCAATTAATTGATACAATTCCGGAGCCTTATAAAACTTTATTCTTGGGTAATTTATTATATGAAGCGTCAGTTAAAAATAATACTGGAGGAGTATTTAAAGGATTTTATAAAAACTCTAAAACAAATATAGGGCAGTTTGGAGGAAATGGTAGAAATGCATTAAAAAGGATTCTTTCAGATATAAATATTCAAAAACCAGTATTTAGCAATTATGAATGCAAAGTTCATGTTTTACAGGGCGACTCAAATCTAATCTGTAAAACATTGCCTGAAGTAGATTTGGCATACTTAGATCCACCATATAACCAACATCCATATGGGTCTAATTATTTCATGCTGAACTTAATAAATAATTACAAGGAACCTGAAAATATTTCTAAGGTATCTGGTATACCAACCGATTGGAATAAATCGACATACAATAAGAAAGCAGAGGCCTTAAGGTCTTTGAAGGAACTATGCCAAAACCTTAATTCAAAATACATTTTAATTTCATTTAACTCAGAAGGTTTTGTGTCTTATGAAGAAATGACAACAATGTTAGAAAGTATGGGAGATGTTAAAACATTTGACCATAAATATAACGTTTTTAGAGCATGCAGAAATCTAAAAGATAGGGACATACATGTTTACGAATACTTATTTTTACTAAAGAAGAAAGGAATAAAAAAATGTTAGGTGATGTTTTGAAGAGAAGAATTAGTTCATTGAAAAATACAACAGCTAAAAGAACTGGAACTGATGCCTTTTGGATTGTGTTGAGAGATATTGCAAGGGATGAAATTCTAGAAAATAAATACCCTGTCGATAGTGATATTATCATCCCAATTTACTATGATATTCTTTGCGAAAACCTTGAATACATACCAGACCATTTTAAAGAAACGCTTCCTTCAAATAATCAAAGACGTTTTTGGGTAACGATAAGAAATATTTTTAGTAGCAATTCATTCCATACTGCTGGGCTTGCGAATCAACCTGGCATTATTGCCTATAAAGAAATAAATGAACACAAAAAAGGTGAACGTGTTGTATATAGGAAAGCATAGGGGGTAGAGTATGATTATTTCAAAGAATGCAGTTACAACCAAATACGAAAGGCTTTATTATTACCAAGATAAGAAAATAGGTATCCCTATTTTTCAGAGGTTTTATGATTGGAAAGAACAACAAATCGTACAGCTCAAAACAGATTTATTAGAATTGATTGACAATAAAGATAAACAACTATATTTTCTCGATTTTATTTACTATGAAGATGGTGGAAAGATGATGCTCGCTGACGGGCAGCAAAGAATCGTTACAATCAATAACTTGATAAAAGCAATAAAAGACATTTCTGGTGAACGAGGAATACAAATTAACAGTATTGATTACTTTGATATTTCATATGACATTCTTGCTAATGATGAAAAATATAAAACCCATTTCAACAATTACGCAACAGCACCTTTTAAAACAGTGTATTTGAAATTAAGAGAATTTGTTGATGCTCATATAACGCGTATTAATGATTTCATAGATGTAATTAAAAACAACATTTTTATCTATTTAAAGAAATGCGAAAACGCAGATGACGCATTTGAAATATTTCAACAAATAAACACTGGGGGAAAGCCATTATCAAAAGACGAAGTAATCAAAACGGCTTTGGATCAATTTAAAATGGTTTATTCAATTAATGTTGACACTTCTAGGATGAGGGATGTAAAGCAATCAATCATCAGCTACTATAAATTCAAGAAAGAAGAGCCTGATAAAAAGTTTGATAACATGGCGATTATTACTTTCTTAAAAGATTATGTTACAAAAGATAGACAATCGTTCCAGGAGTTTGTTGATACTATGAACTCATTAAGAGGGCTTGATGACAATCCAATAAGATATGTAATTAACTATATTAATCGTGCAACATTATTAGATGTTTTGAATATTCTAGCAATGAAAGGTATAGACACAAATATTCGCAAGGAATACATGACCGACTTAATGCTTCCCTTATGCATGATGAGTGTTGCGTTAACATTGAATGGATCATCACCTACATCTTTTAGGTACCTATTAACAGAAGTAGTGGATAAAATTAAAAATAATACTGATTTAGCAACTCTTAACCAATTTTTAATAGATAAAGTTAATTCGGACCCAATAACTTGGAAAATAACCTTAGAAGACTTTACTGACTCACTAGGTCAAACGACAACCTCAAGAGGAATAAAAAGAGGATTGATGATTATGGACATCATTGACAAGAATGTATCAGGACATTTAACTGTACCACTTATTAACTTAGAGCATATTTATCCTCAAAACCCTGATAGAGAATGGGCGAGAATGGGATGGCCATCTCACTCAGAATTGCAAAAACCAATAATTGATAATATAGGAAATTATTTATTGCTGTGTGAAGCGGTTAATAAAAGTGTCCAGAACAAATACATAACGCATAAGGTGTCTCAGTATAGATCAATTATTGCGAGAGATAACTTACTTCAAACACCTATCAATACAATTGATTTTGATCGCTTCGAGAATGATGGAGAAAATTACATAAAATATAGACAAAAAGATATCGCAAAAAGAATAAGAGAAGAATTACCATTTGGTAGAGTTCTAATAATCGATAACCAAACGCAGGGAAATGTTTCTGAATAGAAAGCAGGAACCAAACCCTCGAGTTCATCTATCGTGCAGGATTCAAAAATGAAATCAGCTTAAAAAGTATAAAAAATAAGCAGAAACCATATAAAATAGCAACTGACCGAAAGGTTAGTGAATTGACCGATGGCTTCCAAAATTGACCGATTGGTATCAAATCACTAATTCATGGCCACCAAGAATGAAATTCCCTCCTAAAATTAGACTTAATTAGTACAATAATTAGGAGGGATTTTTGTTTGAAAGTTTTCGTTAGATAAAAAAATATTCTTGTGGTAGTATATTTCTCGCTGATGAGTAGTTATCCTCTGATAACGTAAGTCCGATCAGGATGCGTCTAGGAGGATTTTTATATGAACAATAATAAAATGGCCACTAAGCCGATCAATAGACTATTTTGGTCTATGGGGTTACCAATGGTTTTTTCCATGGTTTTGCAGGCTCTCTATAATGTTGTTGACACTGTATTTATTATCAATATGGGTGAGACAGGAATTAAGGCTAATCTTGCTCTTACTTATGTATTTCCTGTTCAAATCTTTATGATTGCAGTTGGCGTTGGTACTGGTATTGGTATAAACGCTTTGTTATCGAGAGGTTTGGGTGAAAAAAATCAAAAGAAAATCGGTCTAACATTAGGCAACGGCATTTTTCTAGGATTATGTATATATTTAATATTCTTACTATTTGGTTTATTTGCCTCTAGGTGGTTTATGTTTATCCAGACTAACGACGAAGAAATTATTAGAATGGGTAGTGAATATTTAACTATTGTCACAACATTATCTTTTGGTGCGATTGGATTTAATGTTTTTGAAAGATTTTTACAGGCAACTGGTAAAACAATGCATTCCACAATCTCACAAGTAGTGGGAGCTTTGATAAATATAGTTTTAGATTATGTGTTCATTTATCCGCTTAATATGGGTGTTGCTGGAGCAGCTTACGCGACTGTTATCGGTCAAATTGCCTCTTTATTAGTAGCGGTATTATTCCATTATTTACTAAATAAAGAAGTAAAACATTCTTTTAAAGATATTGTTCCTAATATCAAGATTATTGGTTCTATTTATAAAGTTGCTTGGGCAGCCATGCTGATGCAAGCCTTATTATCGATCAACATGTTTGTGATGATTAAAGTGTTCTCTGTTAGTCCAGATGGAGACTTAATTAATGGGACATATGGTATTTATTATAAAATCCAACAAATTGCTTTATTTTCCTGCTTCGGTTTAAGCAATACGATTATTTCTTTACTAAGTTTTAACATTGGTTTAAACGACAAGATGAGAATTAAAGAATGTATCAAATGGGGAATTATAGACACTGTGATAGTAGCAGGGATAATAACAATCTTATTTGAACTGTTAGCCGGACCAATTGCAAATTTATTTGGTTTAACGACATCTGGGGAAAATAAGGAGCAGATTATTAATCTTTGTAAGACATCCATTAGAATTGCCTCTATAGGATATGTTTTTATGGGTGTATCTTTAGCTATCCAAGGTATATTACAAGCGTATCGAAAATCTGTGACTCCATTAATCATTTCTCTACTCAGATTAATCGTTTTGTTGGTACCGTTTGCCTTGCTTTTTGTTAATAGCAATAACGCGGTGGATTTGGTGTGGTGGTCATTTCCCATTGCAGAACTTTTGACTATGATTATCTCGTTATTTATTTTGTTCAAACATATTCGAATACACATTTCGATATAGAATAATTATTAAAAACAGTTTAATAAAAGGCTCACGATTCATATTCACACATCAGTTATTGATTTGATAGAATAAAAAAAGAGGTTTTTTATGGGACATGAATTAGAAGAATTAAAAAGAATATTAGATGATGACGAAGAAGTTATCGAGTCTTATAAACCTAACAAGAAAAGATTTGTTCACCTTAATCTTTTACTTACTGGATTCATCTTTTTACTATTTACTGGTGGTCTACTTACTTTTGGTATATTAGGTCTAACTGGTGTTATTACTTTTCTTAATGATAACGGGGAAAAAGAGATGTTTCCTGCAATAATGGTTACAGTAGTTGCGTCAATACCTCTACTTTTCTATCTCATTACTATTATAGGAACAACTATTAAATATCGCCGTGCATTTTATGTAGTTACTAATAAAAGAATAATTATTCGCACTGGTATTATCGGTGTTGATTACAAATCACTTGATATTAAAAATGTCATAAGTGTTGACGTGCGTGTTGATTTTTTGGATAAACTTGTTCACCCAAATACTGGATCTATTGTCTTTGGTAATGCTGCTGCGCCAGTTTATGCATCGCCTAACCATCGTTATCCAGCCGCATATTCATTTGCTCATATTGATAATCCTTACGAAGTATATAAAAAATTAAAAGAGCATATTAATTAGGGTTCGAAACTCCATACCCGCCATTCAAAATTGGGTGCAAATGCCTTTATTGGGTATAATTGTATCAAAATGGATAAAGGAGACAAAATCGCGGATTAAATGTCGATTACTATCGGCATTTTCTTTTATAGAAAAGATGATGTTATTCATTTATAATAGGGGAGTTTATGAGTGAATTAAGAATTGAAGATAGAACTAAGGCATACCTCGTCATGTTATGGACATTCTGGGCTACAGTCTTCTCTTTTTCTTTAGCGTATCCTGTATGCTATTGGTATCGCGCTAGATACTTCACTCCTAAAAAGTATATCGATGGAAGAAGATTAAGGTTTGAAGGAAAGTTATCAAAGATGTATATCTTTTACGCTATCGGATTAGCAATCACTGTTGGAACAATCTTTCTTATCGATTTCTTAATTAAAACATATATAAAGAACTCAGGGATACCATCTAATATCGTTTCCCGTGTTGTGAATATTATTTATACCATCGTCATTACCTTCTTTATTGGGGGTACAGGAAAAGCGTATCGTGCAACAGGGGACACACTTTGAAGATGAAGTGGGTAAGAAGTCAGGATTTGATATGCATTTCTTCTTGATGCTTGTTAAGTCTCTTGTCGTAAAATTAATTAATACTTTTTCGTTTGGTTTATTATATCCACTTAGTGAAAGCTTAAAATATTATTACGATTATCATAGGTGCTATATTGATGGGTATCACTTTGATTATAAATTCTCTATTAAAAAACTATATCCACGTTGGTTTTTAGATCTCTTATTAATTATTGTGACGTTTGGATTTTATATGTTTGCAGCGACTTTACGAATCGAAGAAAGAAACGTTACTTTCATTCATATAAAAAAAGACTAATAATTTATAAATTAATTGTTTATAATACTCCTGCGGAGTTCGGCCTCTAAATCCTTCGCTATATAAAATAAAACCAAGGAGAAATCATGAATAATCATTCTTTTAAGCAAAGAATAACTCTCTTGTTTAAGGCCGTTCCTAAAAGTGTAGTTATTCTTTTTTGTTTAGTGATAGTGGGCATGAATATCTTAGCCCAATATCAGATGGTATCTTTACCGTTTCTAGCGATTAACTATGGGATCACTATCTCGTGGATTGCTTTTTTAATCCTAGATATCGTTACTAAGCATTTTGGGGCGAAAGCAGGTAACTATATATCAATCTTAGCTATCACTATTAATACAGTAGTAGGGCTTATCTTCTATTTAATTAGTTTATTTATCCATAATCCACATGTCGATATCTTTGCATTTAATGCTTGGTCAATCATGATTGCAAGTACCATTGCGTTTATCATCTCTTCATTTGCCAATAACTATTTAAATGTTTTTGTCGGTAAAAAGATTAAGAAAGATCCTGACGGTAAACTCGCCTTCTGTCTTAGAAGTTATGTATCAACATTCTTAGGTCAAATTATTGATAACTTTCTATTCGTCTTTTTAGCCTTTTATATCTTCCCTTTTATTCCTAATGCGATTCAAGTGAGGTGGACGATATGGCAGTGTATCGGTGCTTCAATATTTGGAGCGTTAATTGAACTTCTCAGCGAATTAATATTCGCACCTCTTGGATACCGTGTTGTAAAATACTGGCAGAAACATAAAGTTGGGGAAGAATATATTAAAGCCACTTATGAACTACATAAGATGAGCGCTTATCAAATTGGTGAATTAGTGAATAATAAAGTATTCACTCCTAGTGAGGTAGTGAAATATTTTGAATATCGTATTGATAAATATAATAAATATATAAACGCCTTCACTTATACAAAATTTGACGAAGCAGAAAAAGAAGCGCTTAAACTAGATAATCGTATTAATAATGGTGAGAATATTGGTCCTTTTGCTGGTGTTCCTTTTGCCCTTAAAGATTTCCTCTCTTCTAAGAAGGGTTGGACAAATAGTGCGGGTGGCGTGATTAATTTAGACCGAATAGATGACGTTGATTCTCCTTTTACAACTGCTTTAGAAAAGTTAGGTGGCATTGCAATCGGAAAATGTAACGCTCCAACATATGGCTTTAGAGGAACAACTGATAATAAAAGATACGGTCCTACTTCTACTCCATATAACTATAAACATAACGCTGGTGGATCTAGTGGCGGAAGTGCTGCTTCTGTCAGTATGGGACTCGTTCCAATAGCAGAAGGTGGAGACGCTGGTGGCTCTATTAGAATCCCTGCTGGTTGGTGTAATATATTTGGCTTTAAAGCAAGTAACGGAACGGTGGCTAGTCACTATGCTAATAGTGTAGATCCAAGTGTATTTCCGTTTTGTATGAACGGGGGATTAACTAAATCAGTAAAAGACGCTGCTATCTTACTTAATGCAATGCAAGGATATGATAAAGAAGATCCTTTTTCAGTAGATAAAGAAAAACTAGATTATGTGTCTTATTTAGATAAACCAATTAAAGGATTAAAGGTTGCCTATACTGATGACTTTAATATCTTTGAAGTGGAAGATAAGATTAAACAAAAAGTATATAAAAGAGCCTTATCACTGACGAAACTTGGGGCAGTGGTAGAAAGAGTGAATTTTAATATTCCTTATACTAGCCAAGAATTATTAGAGTTATGGTGTATTGCGATCTCGCAAGAATCAAGTGCAGAATATCTTGCTTATAAAGCTCAAGGAATAGATTTAACTGATTCTTTGTCTAAAGAATTACTTTATTGGAATGATAGAGCGATTAAAGAAAAAGATCGATTAAATGAATATAAAAAGGCTAAAGAAGTATTAAAAGAAGAATTTGAAAGAATCTTTAAAGATTATGATTTAATCATCTCTCCTGTTTCTAGCTGTTTATCTCCACTTAATACGGATGATGGGAACACGAAAGGACCTGAATTTATCAACAACAAAAAGATTGATTCTTTACTTGGCTACGCCTTAACTTTCTTAGTAAATTTTAACGGCTATCCAGCTTGCTCTATTCCTAGCGGCTTCATCCATCACCTTCCTATTGGTTTACAAATGATTGGAAGATATATGGAGGATGAAACAGTTTTAAAGTTCGCGAGTAATTACGAAAAATTACACCCATTTATTAGATAAATTGATATATAGTTTACACGCTTTTATTCACCCAAGGTTTCATCATCTTACTTGTTTTTTATTATCGCTTATCTAATTTTACGCATATTAAGTTACAGAAAAATAAAAGTTTGCTAAAATGATTTCAGTTAGGAGGGACTAACTATGGGATTGTTCAAGAAGAAAAACGAACATCTATATATCTATCGTTTAAGTATTGATGGGATGAAGTGTGGGATGTGTGAATCCCACGTGAATAATGTCATCCGTCAGAATTTTAAAGTGAAACGTGTGACTTCTTCTCATCATAAAAATGAGACCGTTATTTATTCTAAAGAAGAGTTAGATGTTAATAAGATTAGAGAAGTCTTTATTCCTACCGGTTACATTGTGAAGGATATTCAAATTAATGGCTGATTATATCTACGCGATTATTGGTATATTAATCATCTTTTTAGCGACAACACTCGGAGCATTATTTGTCTATTTCTTTAAGAATAAAGAGATTAGTAATCGCTTAAATAGAGTATTTGTTGGCTTTGCTAGCGGAGTGATGCTCAGTGCTTCTTTCTTCTCACTTATTAAGCCAGCTTTAGAAGTTAATACTGCTTATATGCCAATCTACGTTGTAGTTGCTTTATCGCTTATCTTAGGAGCAGGGTTCTTATGGCTCATTGATAAGATTGTTCCTCACTTCCATGTGATGGAAAATGAAGAAGAAGGATTACCAAGTAGAGGCTTATCTAAAACTAGTAAGATGTTTTTAGCAGTCACTATCCATAATGTACCAGAGGGACTTTCAGTTGGTATCGCTTTTGGTGTCGCTTTAGCTAATCCAGGTAACCAAGTATTACTGATGGGGGCATTATTACTCGCGATTGGCATTGCCATACAAAATATCCCAGAAGGCGCAGTAGTGGCTCTACCTATTAAAGGAGAAACAGGAAGCGCGACTAAAGCATTCTTATTTGGTATGGGTTCAGGTATTGTTGAACCTATCGCAGCAATATTAGGCCTATTTTTAGCGATGCAAATAGAAGTGATTATGCCTTGGGCACTTGCCTTTGCCGCCGGCTGTATGATTTATGTGACAGCAGAAGAAATGATTCCAGAGATGAAAGGGGAAGGACACGATCACTTTGGTGTCTGGTCTTTTATCTTAGGTTTCACGGTGATGATGGTTTTAGATACAATTCAACTATAGTAATTCATTGATTAAGTTAATCAATCCTAATAGAATACAAATAACGAGGGTTATTATGAGAAAAGCGTCAAATATGTTAATGATTATCGGCTTTGTACTTGGTATATTTGCCACGATGTTAATCATTGCCTTTACTGTTTTCTTCTTTATTATTGCGGGTCCAGGATATAAAGATGAATTGATAAATCAAATCGCAAGTGGCTCACTTGTTACTAATTATTCTGGCACGGTAGAAGAGCAAGCTGTACAAGTGCAAGCTTTATTTTTACCCCTTGCTATCTTCTTCTTATTTGAAAGTATAATCTCTATTAGCTATTTAACTATCAGTATGATTACTAGAATAAAAAGAAAATTACCTTTATATATCATCACTATCGCCGGCAGTGCTTTGGGTGGCAACATCCCCCTCTTACTTGGTACGATTTTTAGCCTTGTCGCAGATCATCAAGAAGAAAATGTCGAAGAAATAAATGCATCGATATAATATGAGACTTTTTAAAAACGACTATTCTATACTTGCTCATCCACGCATCATGAATGCTTTAAATAGATGTCAAAATGAAGAAAATATTCCTTATGGCCTAGATTATCATTCTAAGAATGCAGAAAAGAAGATATTAGAAACCTTTTCTAGTGAAGGTAATGTCTACTTTTTAGCTGGTGGCACCCAGACTAATGTTTTATTTATCTCTAGTTGTTTAAAGCATTATGAAGGAGTGATTAGTTGTAGTTCTGGTCATATTAATGTTCATGAGACCGCGGCGTTAGAAGGACAAGGATATAAAATCATTTTAGTCGAACCAGTGAACGGTAAATTATTACCTTCTAAGGTCGAAGAAGTGATGAACACTTATCAAGATGAACACATGGTGAAACCAAGGATGGTTTATATCTCTAATTCCACTGAGATAGGAACCATTTATACTAAGCAAGAATTATTAGATTTATCTAATGTCTGTAAAAAATATCATTTATATTTCTTTATTGATGGAGCAAGACTCGGAAGTGCACTTACTAGTAAAGATAATGATGTCGAGCCTTCTTTACTTGGCTCTATATGTGACGCTTTTTACGTTGGTGGAACTAAAAACGGATTATTATTAGGCGAAGCACTTGTCATTAATAATAAAGAACTAGCTAAAGATTATCGTTACCATATTAAAAATAAAGGAGCGATGCTTGCAAAAGGCTATTTAGTCGGTATTGAATTTGAAGAAGCTTTTAAAGACAGCTTATATTTTGATATTGCTAGAAAGACTAACGAAGTTGCTGATTATCTTAAAGATGGATTTAACAAATTGAATCTTCATACTTTATATTCTCCAACTAATCAAGTTTTCTTAACGATTAGAAAAGATCAAGCGCTTGATCTCATTAAACGATATGGCTGCGAGAAGTGGGAAGATAAAGGGAATGAATTAACTATTCGTTTTGTGACTTCTTTCCTCACTTCTAAAGAAGATGTTGACGAATTAATTCATTACATCTCAACTTTATAAATGGACTTTATAAAAGATATTTTTCATCTCTATCATCCTGATGTTAAGAAGTTAACTTCTTTTGGTTTTACTTTTAGTGATGATGCTTATCATTATGAAAAAGATTTAAATGATGAATTTATCATTAGGATTGATATTAAAGGTGAAGACATAAACGCGAAAGTATATGATAAAGCATTTAATGAAGAATATAGTCTCATCTTTATGGATCGCGTCGTGGGTGAGTTTGTCGGAAAGATAAGAGAAGAATATCAAAAAGTATTAATAGAAATTAGAGACAAATGTTTTTATAAAACTGTGTTTAATTCTCTTCAGGCTAATCGGCTCGCATTATATGTAAAAAAAGAATACGATATAGAGCCAGATTTCCCTTGGGCTAAATATCCGAGCTTTGGAGTAATAAGAAATAAAGATAACAATCTCTGGTTTGGTTTATTCGGGGAAGTGGAGGATGATAAACTTGCGCCTGGTGTAAAAGGACATGTCATCATCAATCTTAAGCCAGAGAAACATCTCCATGATGATTTACTTAAAGTTAAAGGAATATATCCAGCGTGGCATATGAATAAGAAAAACTGGATCAGTGTTTCTCTTAACGACACATTAAGTGATGAATTTATACAAAGTTTAATTGATTCGTCCTATAATGAGACAGTTGGTAAACAAGTTAAAAAAGTTTATCCACGAAAGAAAAAGCGCCCATAATTCAACTGGATAGAATGCCAGACTTCGAATCTGGAAGTTGAGGGTTCGAGTCCTTCTGGGCGCGCCATAGTATGATTAATGGGTTTGATACGGAAAATATCAGACCTTTTTTCTTTTTCTATTTGTTGAGAAAAATTCACTTTTTTGATATAATAATATAGAACATAAGAGGTTATTATATATGAACGAAAAAGGCTTAATAATTATCTATAATAACAATGTTGAGGTGAAATTAATTGATAACAATGTCTGGATGACACAAGATCAGTTGGTTTCTTTATATCAATCAAGCAAGTCTAATATTTCTGAACACATCAAACACATTTTGGACGAAGGCGAACTAGATGAAAGCTCAACTGTTCGGAAATTCCGAATAGTTCAAAATGAAGGTGAACGTGAAGTGATACGTAACGTTAATCATTATAACTTGGACATGATTATCGCTATTGGTTATAGAGTAAGAAGCAATATTGGTACTAACTTTAGAAAGTGGGCAACCAATACATTAAAAGAATATACAATAAAAGGCTTTGCTCTTAATGATAATCTCCTTAAAGAAGCTGGTGGCGGCCGTTACTTCAAAGAATTATTAGCGAGAATTCGCGATATTAGAAGCAGTGAAAAGGTATTTTGGAGACAAGTTCTTGAGATCTTTGCTACTAGTTCAGATTATGACCCTAAGTCAGAAGTTGCTTATAAATTCTTTTCAACTGTACAAAACAAGATGCACTGGGCTGCTCATGGACATACTGCTGCAGAAATCATCAAAGAAAGAGCAGATGCGTCTAAAGATTTTATGGGTTTGACTTCGTTTAATGGCGATTATCCGTTATTAGAAGATGCAGTAGTGGCGAAAAATTACCTTACTAAAGAAGAAATGGATATTTTAAATAGAATCGTTTCCTTATATCTAGACTTTGCAGAACTTCAAGCTCTCGAAGAGCATGTGATGACCATGAATGATTGGATCAAAGAATTAGATTATTTCTTAACAATGACTAGAAAAGACATTTTGAATGGTCCAGGATTAGTTTCACATCAAGAAGCTTTAGAACATGCTAGACAAGAATACGAAGCATTTAGAAATAGACTATTTGTTAATCCAACAAAGAACGAAAAAGAAATGCTTCTTCATTTCAATGAACTTTTGTTAATTGAGAAAAAGGATAACAAATAACATGAGTGTTCATTTTGGCAAAAAGATAAAAGAGATCCGCAAGAAAAATAATCTTACCCAATTAGAATTCGCAGAAATCTTTGGCTATAAAGATAAATCCATGATTGCTCATATTGAAAAAGGTGAGACTGAAATGAGCAACGATAAGATTGCATTATTGATTGAAAGATTTAATGTGGATGCAAATGAGTTGTTCTTAGAAAAGAAAAATAGTAACGATAAGAATTACATAAAAAGAATAAGAAGGTATTTGGGAAGTCAAAAGATTATCCTAAATTGCGCTGGTGGAATTGTTGAAAAAGATGGAAAGATTCTTTTCCAACATCGAACAGATAACAATAAATGGGGACTCCCTGGTGGTTTATTAGAACTCAATGAAACATACTTAGAAGCCGCTATTAGAGAAATAAAAGAAGAAACAGGACTAGAAGTTAAGCCTAAACATTTCCTTGGTATTTTCCATAACCACAATATGGTGTGGGGAAATGGTGATAAGGCTCATACAATCGGTGCTTATTACGTCTTTGAAATAGTAGGTGGAGATTTGAGAGTGGATGAGGAGTCTTTTGAGCTCAAATTCTGTTCTGAAGAAGAAATCCCACCTTTATTTGCTCCTGATCATCAAGAAGCGGTTGATGCCTACTATCGTGGTGTAAGGCATCCTTTGTTTGATGAAAATGCAATGATATAGCCCATTAAATGATGTTTGTACGGTGACTATGCGTTTTGTACGGTAATACCTGAATTTGTGCGGTTGGTATCAAATTACTAATTCATACCCAAACTATGAATCAAAGGATTAATACAGAAGTGTTAATCTTTTTTTATTGAGTTGTCTTCGTTTTGTGGACAACTGAAATATGAATTACCCCGATTAATATGATTGGTGCTACTGGAGAAAGCGGTGTTGAAGTTATCTATAGTGATGAAAATATATGGCTTACTCAAAAAATGATAGCCCTTCTTTATAATGTTGAAACAAATACAATTAATTATCATCTTAAGAAACTTTTCTCGACGTCGGAATTAAACAAAAATCAAGTTGTTCGAAATTTTCGAATAACTGCCGCGGATGGAAAACAATACAATGCCTTTCATTATAATACTGGACGGTTTACTATCAAATTTAAAAAGTGTCCAATAGTAGTAGTTAAAATGATTGTTTTTTAAAAAGTGCATATATAAGAGATTAATATTGATTATGATGATACCACGTGTTACGATGTATAGCGTAATAGGAGGTATGGTATGGATGCTCAACTTAGAAGAGGTGTGCTTGATGTCTGTGTCTTAGCCGCATTAAGAAAAGAAGATTCTTATGGCTATAAGATTATTAAGGATTTAAGTGACGTCATTGTTTTAAGCGAATCAACCCTCTATACCATCTTAAAAAGACTGATTGAAGCGAAAATGGTGGAGACAAGAGTCACTGAATATGAAGGACGTATTCGTAAATATTATCACATCACTAGTGTCGGACTCGCTCGTATTGAGGAATTTAAAAGCGATGCAAAAGAATTAGTGAAACTATATACCTTTATCACGGAGGAAAAATTATGACTAAGCAAGAATTCTTAAACTCACTAGAGAAGAAACTTTACGCTTTCCCTAAAGAAGAGAAAGAAGAAAGAATTAGCTTTTATAGTGAGATGATTGATGATCGCATGCAAGAAGGAAAGAGTGAAGAAGAAGCGATTGATGAATTAGGTGGAGTGGATAAAGTTCTTAACGATATCTTAGAAGACACAACCCTTATCAGCATTGTTAAAGAAAGAGTAAAACCTAAAAGAAGAATGAGACCTTGGGAAATCATATTCCTCATTTTAGGATTCCCATTATGGTTCCCTTTATTAATAGTATTTATCCTATTATGTTTAGTTGGTTATCTCTTAGTCTGGATTGGAGTGATAGTCTGTTACGCGATTGAAGCAGGTTTAGGAGCAGCTGCTATCTATTCTCTAGTTGGATTCTTTTATCAATTATTTATTGGCAATTTCTCGATGACTTATTTTGGCGGCTTTATGATGAGCGTTGGTGGAGCCTTATTATTTATCTTTGCGTGTATTGGTGTCACTAAAGCGACAATCAAATTATCAAAAGCTACCATTAGACATATCAAGTCATGGTTTATGAAAAAGGAGGCCTAATAATATGAAAAAAGGTGTCATTGGATTAATTATTGCAGGAGGGGTACTCCTTACTATGGGAGCAATCCTATTTGGTATTGGAATTAGTAAAGAATATAAACAAGAAGAATTAATCACTCGTGAATATGTGATTAAAGACTCTGTTACTAGTTTTGATATTGATATCTCAACAGCGGATTTAGAATTTAAACCTTTAGAAAGTGGTGACGCTAAAGTCGTTGTTACGGAAAAGGAAAAAGAATATCACGATGTAAAAGAAGAGGAAGGTGTTTTATCTATTAAAAGTGTAGATACCAAAAATTGGTATGAAAGATTATTCACCTTTGGTTATAAAAAGATGAATATCACCATCTATATGCCAACTGAAACATATAGCAAGCTCATGATTACTACTTCAACTGGGAATATTTCTATCCCTAGCGGCTTCACTTTTGATAACACGGAAATTAAAGGTTCTACTTGTAACGTTAAATATAGTGCAACTTCTCTATCAGGATTATCTGTTACTACAAGTACCGGAGATATCAATATTAGTTCTACTAGTGCGAGTGGAGTGAATTTAAAGACTTCAACGGGTAATGTGAGTTTAGTTGATGTTAAGGCTAGTGAATTAATTGTTGAAGTATCAACAGGCCATATCTCTTTAGTAAACACTGTATTAACTGGTAATCTCTCTACACATAGTAGCACAGGTGATGTTGATATCACCGATAGTGATGCTTCAATTATTAATATTAAAACTTCAACTGGAGAAGTAAATGCGATATTCTTAACAAATAAAATTGTATTTGCAGAAACTAGTACCGGACATATTAACGTTCCTCATTCTACTTCTGGCGGGGAATGCCATATTAAAACTTCAACCGGTGATATCACTGTTAAGATTAAAGAATAGTTATTATGGATAGAAACTTAATATTAGAAAGTAAACGTATCACACTTAAACCAATTATGGAAGCATCTAAAAGTGAGATGAAAGCAATGCTCCTCAGTAGTGAGATTAAAAAGACTTATATGCTTCCGGAGTTTCATGATGAAGAAGAACTTGATAAGTACTTTTATCGATTAAAAAGCATTACTGAAAATATAAATAAATTCGTTTATGGAATCTATCTTAAAGACACATTGATTGGATTCCTTAATGAAGTTGATAAAAAAGAAGATACTATGGAAGTTGGTTATTTCCTTGATCCGCATTTCTGGAATAAGGGATACGCTTCTGAAGCACTCGCTAGAGCGATACAAGAACTCTTTAGAATCGGAATAAAGACTGTAAAAGCGGCACATTTTGAAGGAAATGTTGCTAGTAGTAGAGTAATGCAGAAGTGCGGGATGACTCTTACAAAAGAGGAAGAATATATCGAATATCGTGGAGTTAACCACCGTTGTATTTATTATCAAATTGATAAAGATAAATCTTTAGATTAAAATTAAAAAGTTAGAGGTATTGTATGATGAAAAAAATGCGATTACATATTTTTATTGCGATGGCAGTGTTCGTTGTCATGATTATTGTTGGTTCATTTGTTGACCTAAATTTGAACCAAGCGATATTTTCTCAAAATAATGGTTTTGGATTAACCGTTGCTGCCTTAAGTATGAATCTCGGTTATGGCGTAATTGCTCTTATGGGTGGCGTAGTTTGTTACCACGCTTTAAAGCTTGCTAAAGTCACATGGCAAAAGATTGTTATTGGTTTATTCTCTTTAGCTTTCTTAGGGGTAGCAATTTATTTCGATGCTGGTGAATTCTTTGGGAAAAACGGCTGGTATGGTGTGGCACCTGAATGGGTTGGCTATTTTATTGCTACTCCATTAATGGGTGGTTGTTCAGTTCTTGGTTATTACTTAGCAAAGAAAGTGAATAATCCACGTTTATGGATCTTGATGGCAATTGGTGCAGCTTTCATTGGTTTATCTTTGATTGTTGGTACAACAGTGGTGAAAAATATCTTCCATCGTCCACGTTTTAGACTTGCTATTTATCAAGAACATATTGAATTTTATCCATGGTGGAAACGTTGTAGTGATTATAAACATTTAATGGAGATTCATAATCTTAGTAAAGAAGAATTCAAATCTTTCCCAAGTGGTCATACAAGCGTATGCGCCTTAACTATGTTTGTTGTTGTTCTTCTTCCATTCATTATGGGTAAGGAACTTAAGCATCAAGTCGTCTATTTTTACTGCGCTTTAGCCTATACCGTATTCGTTGCATTTACTCGTTTACTAGTCGGTGCACATTTCTTAAGTGATGTTGGTATGGGTGGACTTATTACTCTTATCTGCTTATATATCTTCTATGAAATCATTCTTCATAATCCAAAATTATATGAGGAAGAGAAAATAGAAGCAGTAGAACAATAATTAACTATTTAATAGAAGAAGAAATCCCGTTCTTTTGCAACGGGATTTTTATTAGTAAAAAGGAAAAATATGTTTATAATAGTTTACGAAAGGAGTTAATTAATTATGAAGAAACCATCAGTTTGGTCAATTATTATCTTAGTTGCTACCATCATCTCATTAGTATTATTAGTGGTTAGTATCTCAGTCTTTGCAGTTGGCGTTCCAGCTCTTAAAGACGCTGCTTATCAAGCCTCAATCGATGCTGGTGCTACTGCTGAAGAAGCAACAGTTGCTGTCTCTTTAGCAATCGGACTTGCTATTGGTGCTATGGTCTTTGCTAGTATCTTTGAGGTGTTTAAGATTATCGGAGGCTTCATGTTCTCTCTTAAGGGAAGATGGGGTATTTTCTGCATTGTTGTAGCAATCATTAGTGCAGTCTCTACTTTATTTACTTTAATTAATGGAGCTTCTAAAAATCCTAATGTTGGCAGTATCGTCACTAACGCGATTACATTAGCAATTGACGTCTTACTCGTCGTCGCTTGCTTCAAACGTAGAGCAGAACTTAGATAATTAGATCTATATCAATATTTAATCGTCAATCTTTTGATTGACGGTTTTTTTATTGAATTAATATTTTCTTTACTTAATTAATCGTATGCGATATATTAGTGATATGGAAAAATACGATTGCTTAAAACTTGATAACCAATTATGCTTCCCACTCTATAGTGCAGCAAACAAAATTGTCCGTAGTTATAAACCTCTACTCGACAAACTTGATCTTACTTATACTCAATACATCACGATGATGGTGCTTTGGGAAGAAGGGGATATTAATGAAAAGGAATTAGGAAGAAGATTATTTCTTAAATCTAATACCTTAGCCCCTTTACTTAAAAAGCTTGAGGCTAAGAAATATATCTCTATTAAGAAAGATAAGAAAGATGCTCGTAACATCGTTATCTCATTAACCGAAAGTGGAGAGAAACTGAAAGAAGAAGCAGTTAATGTTCCTCCTAGCGTTGCTAGTACCATCAATCTTAGCGAAGAAGAAGCCGCTAATTTATATAAGATTCTCTATAAATATTTAGAAGAAGGAGAAGAAGAATTATGAGTCAAGCCATTAGATATTTCACAAAATCAAAGAAAGGCAATACTTTAAAACTCGCGACAGCCATTTCAGAAGCTTTAGGAATTGAAGCTCTTGATGTTACTCATCCTTTAGAAAGTAAGGTTGACACCTTATTCTTAGTGAATGCGATGTACGCCGCTAATATCGATAAAGAAGTGAAAGACTTTATTGAGAACAATAAAGATAACATTGGTGAGATTGTTAATCTTAATACCGCTGCAAGTGGTGCATCAACTTTAAAGGTCATTAAAAAAGCTGCCGAGAAGGCAGACGTGAAAGTGAGTGATAAGGAATTCCACTGCGTTGGTAGTTGGATCTTCTTAAATAAAGGTTATCCTCGTCAAGAAGACTTAGATAGAGCTAAACAATTCGTTAAATCAATCTAAGCAAAATCTTCAGCAACTTTAAGAGCAAGTAGCATCATGTTCTTCATGGCTACTTCTTTTTCTTTTTTGGTTAAGTCTGGTTCATCATTAATGAAGTGATTAGAGACTGTTAATAAGGTTAATGCTTTCTTGCTCAGTTTTTGAGCAGTGTAATATAACGCAAATGCTTCCATCTCTACTCCGATATATCCCTTTTTTGCCCAGATATTTCTCATTCTTTCGGTTTCACCATAAAATGCATCGTTAGTGTATGTAGTACCAACAATTACGTTTCTATCAATCTCTTTAGAGTAGCGTTTGGCTGCTTCAACTGCTTCTATAGAAGCATCACAGTCAAATATGTCTTTTCTATCAAGTTGATAAGCGAAGTTACTTCTTGTATGAGCGCGTTCAGAGATAAGCACATCTTTCACATGGATATTAGGGTTAAATGAACCCGCTGTACCGACGCGGATAATAAGTTCTACTCCGAGTTGAGAAAATAGCTCATAAGAATAGATTCCAATAGATGGTTGACCCATGCCACTTGCCATAACTGAGACTCTTTTTCCGTTCTTGGTGTAGCCAGTATATATAGCAATACCTCTCACATTACTGACAACTTCAACATCACGTAAAAATTCGTTCGCAATGTTATTTGCTCTCACTGGATCTCCAGGCATTAAAACAACTTTTGCAAGTTGTCCTTTAGAGGCGTTGGTATGAAGTGTAGCCATATATCTATTCTAATAATTGCATAAGAGTAAATCAAAATGTAAACTTAAAATATGACAAAAACTAGTAAAGAATTACGTCTAAGTGTCACGCATATTAAGATTTTAGAAACCGTAAGTTTTCTTAACGAAAAACACTTCTATCCTCTCAGCCACGGGGTAAGAAAGATACTGATGGGAGAAGAAGATGAAGAAACACTTAATTTTAAAGATTGTCCAACTTATGGCACTTTAATATCTTATCCAAGTAAGAAAATATCGAGATATGTAATGATGCTTCAACGTTATCATTATTTGAATAAAAAATATGATTACGCGACGGATAAATTATATTTAGAAATATCTGATTTAGGAGTGGCAACATTACTTAAATATCGTAAAAAGCATAAGATTAATTACAAAAAGAAAATTGCACCTAAAGAAACTACAATTGTCCACATTGATTAACTAATTTAGTAAAAAATTAGGCATAAATCATAGTTTTTTCTATAAAGAGATTGAAATAATAGTGGGTTATTATCTATAATAAGTTAACAAAAATATATGGAATTTGTCTTTAATAACGGAACACCAATTGGAAATATCATCCTCACCCTAGTACTTCTAGCGGCGATTTTTGGTGCTGTTTTCTACTGCTTATATATCGTTTGTAAAAGAAAACTTCCATTTATTGTTTTCGCTACTTGTGCGTTCTTTGTGATCTTTGGATATATCTTCGTACTTCCTATCATTAGCTATGTTGCTTTAGCAATTATGACAGTGGGATTAATCCTTTCATTATTCATCAACCTTGGTGATTTAAGAAAGTTCCTCGCCAATCCATTCCAAGTGAAACAAGCTAAAAATACTGCTTTCAAAGTTGAAAAGATTTTTGATAAACATGAAATGTATCAGCAAATTGAATCAGCGGTCATCTCTTTAAGCAAGACTAAGACCGGTGCGATTATTACTTTTGAAAGAAACACTTCTTTAGCAGATATGCTTAAAAATGGTGTCACTATTAAAGCTCCTGTATCAGCAGAATTATTACAAACGATTTTCTATCCAGGAACTAGATTACATGATGGTGCAGTGGTCATTCATGGAAATGAAATTGTTGCTGCTAGTGTATTCTTTACTCCAACTACCCAAGCATTCGCTGGTAAATATGGTTCTAGACATAGAGCGGCGATTGGTATCAGTGAAATCTCTGACTCGGTGACGGTTGTTGTATCAGAAGAAACTGGCCGTATCTCATTTGCTGTGAACGGCACACTTGAATCAGTTGACCAAGCCAACTTCTTAAGAGTATTTGAAAATCTCATGGATGATACTAATAAATAGTAGGTTATGGAAAGCAAAGAATTTTACGACTTCTTATTAAAAGTTCAATCGATATCTAAGATTGGACTTATTTTTTCTAAAGATCCATACGCAATTACAAACTATAAAGAGATAAACGACTTATCTACGAAGTTTTTAGAAGACTTTGAAAATGTTAAATTTGATCGTCCTAATTACTTTGCACGTGATATCTATCCAACACCAAATGTTTCAGTAAGAACAGTTATTCTCAATAAAGAAAAAACAAAGGTTTTGATGGTAAAAGAAGTAAATTTACAAGCTTATTCACTTCCAGGTGGTTGGTCAGATTTATATGATTCTCCTTCAAAAACGGCAAGAAATGAATGTATGCAGGAAGCAGGCGCAAACATTGATATCGTTCGTTTAGTGGGTATTACAGATAGAACTCCATTTAAGAATCCTACTTCTATTCCTGAATATGTTATCATCTTTGAAGCTAGACTTGTTGGTGAACTTCAAGAACACGAATACGAAACTGATGATGTAGGTTGGTTTGATGTTGATAACTTGCCTCTTATTTCTAAGAAGACATCAAAACAAGAACTCGAAAGATTTATTAAAGCCGCGATTAACGGTGAAACAATTTACGATTAATTATTTATTATAAAAATGTAACTTGAAAAACTAAATTCCGTTTATAGAATTAAAAATTTGTTTGAAAGATTAAATTCTATTTAACGGAGTTTTTCTTTAGTAAAAACGGAATTAAGTATTTCAAACTCTTGCAAATCGTTAAAAATCACGATAAAAATATGGTTAGGAAAGCATAAGAAAAGAATACGGTAAATTCTGTTGTAACATTAAATTCCGTTTATGCTTCCGTCATATGTTTATCCAGGTAGCGGCTTCTACTTGGATTTTTTCTTTAATTCGTATTTAATCATGTCGATATTTTTGATAATCAAATCATTCGGCTTAATGTATTTGATATTTAATTTTTCTAGGATTTCTTCACCTAAAAATCTTTTTGCGAACTCATATGGTGTTCTATTGCCTAATCCATCAAGTGTCATGTTGTTAATATAAGAAGCAATTAAGTTACAGTCTTCTTGAGTCAAGCTTTCTACTGACTGTCCTTTAAAAACATACCTTCTAATTTCTCGATTAATCCTTTCAACAAATGGCTTTTGAGTGGACTGTCCTGAATCACAGTAGAACAGTTTGCAGCGGTGGACTCCATCTTCATCAAATTCAATTCCTTGATAGTCATTAAATTCTGGACCTCTATCTGTTAAAAGAACTCCTAGATATTTATTGAATTTTTCATATCCCATTGCGTCATAAACAAAATTGATCTTTTCGTTAACGTGAGCCATATCTTTAACATCCAGCTTATATAGAAGTAATAAACTCCATTTAGGAATAATAATGGTGAGTAAAGTTCCAACATAATCTTTAGTGATTCCAACACAGTCTAATTCTCCATGAAAGATGATATTGTTTGTATCGATATATTCGATATAATCGTAATATTCTCTACCTTTGCGGTTCATATCTTTATTTTCAAGATATTCATAATCTTTAGAAATAATCTTCCTTTTCTTGAGAATATGATTCATATAATTAGGAAGATCGTTATGTTTAACCTGGAAATTACCAGAATTGACATAGTTATATCCTGTTTTAACTGATATCCCAAGATCTGGATTATTAGCGATTATATGATTGATGGATTGTCCGTTTTCAAACCCCTTTTTAAAAGTATCATCAATTAATTTAAATTCATCACCAGTGAGATTAAAACCTTGTCGAGATTCACGTAGCTCTTTTTCATATCCCCTTTGAGCGGTTATAGGAACATATTCATATTTTTCTAATCGACACCTTAATCTTTTATTGCATCCATTACAAACATAAGGAAATCTACTTAATCTTTTACATTTGTTTTCAATAAAAAATGAACAAATTAACGTCGGATTAAGGCTATTGCAACTTTTGCATTTTTTGCTACATCCTTGAGTTTTACATAGATGAACAACATCACATTTTTGGAAATTAGAGCATCTTGTGCAGAAGCTAGATGTAACAATTGATCTTGGATCTTTTGTTGTTTTATTTTTATGTTTCAATACTTCTTTAGATATTGTGGTGGGATCTTTATCTATTGCTTTAGCAATTTCTTTGAGAGATTCGCCTTCTCTAATACCTTTTTCAATGCGTTCTCGCATTTCTTTTGTCATATGCTTTTGTTTCATATGATAACCTCCTTTTGACGGAAGCATAGACATATAAAACATAACATTTGTAAGAGAGAATTCCGAAAAACAAAGTTTAATTCTAAAAACGGAATTTAGTTTTTCAAGTTAAAATTTATTATAAAAAAACAAAATGTCCTATTTTTATAGGTCATTTTTTGTTAATATACATTGTTGAAGTATGATTGTTTACGAATTAACTAAGATCCAAATTACCTTCATTATCGTCGCCTCCATTGTGGGAGCGGTTTTACTCGTAATCTTTGCGGTTTTACCTTTGCTTCGTATCTATCACAAAAGAAACTACAAAGGCTATTATTATCGTAAGATTTATAACTACACCCTTAATCACGACTTTTATTTAATTAACAATTTCGTTTTTAAACTCGATTCTAAACATAATACTGTGATTGACCATATGCTTTTTGGTGAAAAGTTTATCTATGTCATCATGGATAAATATTATGAAGGCGATTTAACTGGTAATTCTTATGACCCAGATTTAATCTTGATTGCGAAGAACGGATCTAAGAATTATGTTGATAACCCTTATGTCGCGTTTAATAAGTTATTATCACGTCTCTCTACCGTTACCGGTATTAATACAGATTTAATGATTGGCATCACGATGGTGAATGATGATTGCCGTATGAAGATTGATTCATCTTCTAAGCAGTTCTTCATCATCCAGCGTAAGAGATTCAAACGCCTCGTTGATACGATTGAACAAAGAGAGGTAGGAATGATCAACGCGGAAGCATTACAAAAAGCTGTATTAACTGTGAATAACTTAAATAAGAGGGATAAATTGAAATAAAAAAAACAGCCGAAGCTGATTTAAGTAATTGGAGCAGGCGACGGGAATCGAACCCGCATAACTACCTTGGCAAGGTAGTGTTCTACCACTGAACTACGCCTGCAACTTATAAGCGCTTAATTATTATAGCAAACAAGAAAAAAGTTGCAACATAATTTCTAGGAGGAATGAAAAATGGTAACAAATAAGGATTTAGCGGAATTAATATTTCCAGAAGTAAAAGACACGTTAGAAGATTTAGAAAGGCGTTATCCAGCGCGTGATTTGCCTCTTGGCGCGGAAGTCACTAGATTTGCTCCTTCTCCAACTGGATTCCTCCATTTAGGTTCTTTATTCACCTCAATGATTTGTAAAAAAGTTGCTTCTCAAACTAAAGGCGTTTTCTTTGTTAGACTTGAAGATACAGACACTAAACGTGAAATTCAAGGTAGTGGAAAAATGCTTCTTGATCAACTCCATATTTTTAATGTTGACCCTGATGAAGGCTATTTAGGTGATCATGAAAAAGGAAATTACGGACCATATAAACAAAGTGAAAGAGCCTATATTTATAAAGTAGGTATTAAATACCTTCTTGAACAAGGTAGAGCCTATCCTTGTTTCTGTACGAGTGAAGAGCTTGATGCAATTAGAAGCGAACAAGAAAAGAATAAACTTAATCCAGGATATTATGGGGAATTCGCGAAGTGCCGCCACCTTACTAATGAAGAAAGAATGGAAAGAATTAAACGCGGAGATCAATATGTGATTAGATTTAAATCTAATGGTAGTTACTTAAATAAGATTAAAGTAAGCGATGTAGTAAGAGGCGAATTTGAGATTGCAGAGAATGACCAAGATATCGTTATCTTAAAGAGTGATGGGCTTCCAACATATCACTTTGCTCACTGCATGGATGATCACTTTATGAGAACAACTACTGTCATTAGAGGAGAAGAATGGATTGCTTCTTTACCAATTCACGTTGAACTATTTGAAGCGATGGGGTGGGAGGCACCTAAATATTGTCACGTTCCAGTTATCATGAAGCTTGATGAAAACGGCAATAGAAGAAAATTATCTAAACGCTTAGATAAAGAAGCCGCAGTGAGTTTCTTTATTGAAGACGGCTATTTACCTAAAGCCGTTATTATGTATTTAATGACCATCGCGAATTCTAATTTTGAAAGATGGATATTAGATAACCAATTCTTAAATATGGACGACTTTACTTTTGATTTCACTAAGATGAATCATGATGGAGCCTTATTTGATATAGGAAAACTTAATTTCTTCTCTAAAGAATTATTAGGAAGAATGAAGTTAGATGAAATCTACGCCTTCGCTTATGACTATGCGAAAAAATATAATAATGAGTTATATAAACTTATCAATAGAGATACTGAATACTTTAAGAGCATCTTAAATATTGAACGTGAAAAGGAAAATCCAAGAAAAGATTATGAAAAGCTTGGTGATATGGCAAGTATCATCTCCTTCTTCTATTTAGATAAATATGAAGAACTTCTTGGTAATAATATCTTACCATTTAATCCTAAGTTCTCAGGTGAACAAATCGCCGCCACCTTAAAAGCGATGAAAGAAGGATTATCTTTAGAGCAAGATGAACAATCTTGGTTTAATAATATGAAAGAAGTGGGAGAAAAGTTAGGATACGCTCCTAACGGCAAATTATATAAACAAAATCCTGATCAATACGTTGGTAGTGTTTCTGATATTGCTGAGATGCTTAGAATCACTTTAACGACAAGAAAGAATTCTCCAAATCTCTATTACGTAATGAAAATCTTGACTAAGCAAGAATGTGATAGAAGAATAGATTACGTTATATCCTTACTAAATAAATAGTATAGTGATATAATCTTTCTACTGGCCCTATGGAGAAGTGGCTTAACTCATCGCCCTCTCAAGGCGACATTCACGGGTCCGAATCCCGTTAGGGTCACCATGTAGGTTAATGCTCGTTACCATAATACTGATTTATCAGTATAAAATATATGGTGCGAGTTTTTTCTTGCTCATTTTAGTATCGAATCCCAAATGGAAACCTAGTTAATGATGGCTTTCCAATACAATAGAAAGCAAGATCTTGATTAAATACACCAGTTGTATAATTTTGACTCGTACGGGGCGGACTCGTTACTTTATTATTCAAATTTTGAATAATCTATTTACCTCGTATCAAATGTTCAAATAATCTATTAAAACTCATATAATGTAGGCATGGGAAAATACAGAACTGCAATTAGAACATCTTTACCTGAAAAAACAATTTTGTTTTACATACAAAGATATTTTAGTGATGCCCAATACAACATTAGACCAAAAGAATTAGACTCCCTTGAACTAGATATATTTATTCCTTCTCTCAAAATTGCTATAGAGTATGATGGAAATGCTTGGCATAAAAATCCTAACAAAGATTGCAAGAAAGATACCTTATGTTTTAAAAATGGTATTCATTTAATCAGAGTTAGAGAATTTGGATTACCTATATACCAAACTAATGCAGTGTTGATTCAAGCTAAACGTGCAGATAAGAAGATGCATTTCCTTAAACCGATAATACAATCAATTTTCGATATGATTAATTCTTTGTGTAATTTAGAAATAAAACCAGATATAGAGATAGATGATGATTATAGTTCGATTCTTGAACTAGTTGAAAAAATAGAATATGAAGGATCGCTTGCATATAGAGAACCAGAAATAGCGAAAGAATGGGATTGCGTAAAAAACAAATCTTTAAAACCGGAAGATGTTGCTGCATCAGCAGGAAGAAGTGTTTGGTGGATATGTGAGAAAGGCCATAGTTATAGAGCACCTGTTTATTCTAGGAAAAAATGTGGATGTCCGATTTGTGCTAATAAGAAAGTATTAAAAGGATATAACGATTTAGCTACTTTAAAACCAGATCTTGTAAAAGAATGGGATTATTCAAAGAATAATATCTTGCCGAACTCTATTACTATTGGCACATCTAGAAGAGTATGGTGGATTTGTGAACATGGACATAGTTGGAAAACATCAGTAGCAAATCGAACGAATAAAGACAATTTGAATAAATGCCCTTTTTGTTCAGGTAAAAAACCAATAAAGGGAGAAACAGATTTAGAGACACTGGCTCCAGAAATTGCTAAACAATGGAACTATGAAAAAAATGGTGATTTAAATCCATCAGACTTTATGGTTTCTTCAAAAGCCAAAGTGTGGTGGATTTGTGAAAAAGGACATGAATGGGAAGCATATATTTACCAAAGGCATAAATCAGGTTGCCCAATATGCTCAAATAAAAAAGTATTAAAAGGATATAATGATTTAGAAACAATTAATCCTGTGTTATCAAAAGAATGGAATTTCACGAAAAATGGTGATTTAAAACCATCTGATATAGTTTGTGGTAGCAATAAAAAAGTATGGTGGAAATGTTCTATATGTGGTTATGAGTGGGAGAGCACCCCATCAAATAGACACTATTCTCATCATGGTTGTCCTGCATGTACACATCAAGTAGTTAGAAGGAAAGTAGAAGGTGCTTCTCAGTATGATTCTATTGGTCGCCCTATGTACAATGATCTTGAAACTGTTAGGCCAGATCTTGCTTTGCAATGGGATTATGAAAGAAATGGAGATTTAAAACCTTCTGATGTGAACGTTGGTGCAGATAGAAAGGTTTGGTGGGTTTGTGAAAAAGGCCATCATTATGAAGCAACCGTGTATCAAAGGGCAACAAAAGATGTTGGGAAAGGGACTAATTGCCCAATTTGTGCAAACAAGAAAGTGTTAAAAGGGTATAACGACTTAGCTACTTTAAACCCTATTGTTGCTGCTGAGTGGGATTATGAAAGAAATGGAGATTTAAAACCTTCTGATTTCGTTGTTAGTTCAGGAAAACGAGTATGGTGGAAATGTTCAACATGTGGATACGAATGGGAAGCGAGCATTGTTAATAGGTCATCAAAACATAATCAAACTAAGTGTCCAGTGTGTACCCATCAAAAGGTTGTTCCTGGTATTAATGATTTAGCTACTCAGTATCCACAATTGTTGGAAGAGTGGGATTACTCGAAAAATACTTTAAACCCTCACGAAATATCAGGAGGCACAAATAAAAAAGCATGGTGGATTTGTAAAGAGTGTGGTAATTCGTGGGAAACAAGCATTCCTGTTAGAACTAAGATGAACGGTGGTTGTCCAAAATGTTCCGCAATTAGAAGAGGCAAACTAAGAAGCATAAATGCAAGAAAACCAATTTTACAATATTCATTAGATGGAGGTTTTATCAAAGAATGGCCATCATCTATTGAAGCATCACAAGCTCTTAATTGCAGCGCAACAAATATAAGAGAATGCGCAAACAAAAAGAGAAAATCTGCTAATGGTTTTATGTGGAGATATAAATAATGAATCAAAGAATATATTTCATTTATAAATATACCTTTCCAAATGGAAAAGTTTATATTGGTCAAACATATAAAGGTTCTAGACGTTTTGGCCGTGTCTCATCATACAAGGACATGCTTGTAAGAAGAGCAATGGATAGATATCCTAACTTTGAAAAGGAGATTCTTGAATATTGCTCCGCTGAAAAAGTTGATGAGCGAGAACAATTTTACATCAATGTATATCAATCTATGAATATGCAATTTGGTTATAATCTATCATCTGGAGGAAACAAAAATAAAATTCTTGCCGAGTCTGTAAAAAAGATTATTTCTGAAAAAGCAAAAGGAAGAAAGAGAACACAAGAAGATATTGAAAAGATATCTAAACCAGTTATTCAAATTGAACCTGATACATTGAATGTTATTCAGCGTTACTATTCGATGTCAGATGCATCCAACAAAACAGGAATAGATTTTAGTACTATATCTTCTGTTTGCAGAAGAAAAAGTTCTACAGCCGGTGGTTACTATTGGTGTTTTGAAGATGATTATGATGATAATTTTATTCCGAGAGAATTGAAGTGGAGAGGTCATGTCTATACTGATGAAGAACGTTTAAAAATATCAAAAAGATATAGTGGATCAAATAATCCAATGTATGGAACACATCGAAAAGGTGGTGACAATCCACATGCTATGCCAATTCTTCAGTATTCGTTAGATGGTAACTTCATTGCAAAGTATGATTGTGCCAGGACAGCTTGTGAGGTTTTGGGAATTGATAAACATCATTCAACAGTTTGTAAATGTGCGAAAGGAAAGGCAAAATCTGCAGCAAATTATATTTGGAGATATGAGGGAAGCCCATTGCCAGTGGAACCGTATATTAAGCAAACTACCAAGGGATATAAACATACGGATAGTGCAAAACAACTTATGAGAGAGGCTAGGCTAGGGAAAATAGGTGGCCCAAGGGCTAAACCGGTTCTCCAGTATGACTTAGAAGGAAATTTTATTAGGGAGTATGCGAGTGCAAATAATGCAGATGTTACACTTGGATTATCAAGTGGAAATGTATATATGGCATGCACAGGTAAAAAGAAAAGTGTTGGTGGTTTTATGTGGAGATTCAAGTCAGATAATTATCCTCTTAAAATTGAATCCTATAAAAAGTAGCGTACTCAATCCCTAACGCTTCACCATAAAGTTTATAACTCGCTACCAACATATTGGAGTTAATATGGCGCGAGTTTTTTCTTGCTCATTTTAGTATCAAATCCCAAATGGAAACCTGGTAATGATGAGTCTCCAATATAATAGAAAGCAAGATTTTGATTAAATACATCATTAGCATCTTTTTGAACCGTGCGGGGAAACTCGCTACCTATTAATGAAAGAAAGATGGAAAGTTGATATAATCAACTATATGGCAAATAGAAAAATGCTTAGAGACTATCCTGATGTTTTAAAAGATTGGGATTATGATTTGAATTATGGCGTTGATCCTTTAAAGTTAGCAGCCCAATCAAATAAGATCTTCTATTGGAAATGTGATAAAGATAGCAGGCACCCATCATATAAATGTTCAGTTGCTAAAAGAACAGTAAGGTTATTTGGATGTCCTGTTTGTTCAAGCCACCAAATTATAGCAGGTATAAATGATTTTGAATCAAATCAGCCTGAGTTGATGAAAGAATGGCTTTGGGAAAAGAATAATGAATTAGGGATAAATCCTGGTGCTATTGGCCAAAAGTCATCAACAAATGTTTGGTGGAAGTGTAAAAAGTGTGGAGGCGAATGGTACGCTTCCCCTTCAAACAGAGTAAGAATTCACAGCGGTTGTCCTTATTGTGCTAATCTCAAGGTTAAAGTTGGATATAACGATTTAAAGACATTAAAACCTGACTTAGCTAAACAATGGAATTATGAGAAGAATAACGGATTAAAACCTGAAGACGTTGTAGCTAATTATTCAAAGAAAATATGGTGGAAATGTGATAAATGTGGTGGGAGTTGGCAATCCACCCCAAATCAGAGAAATAAAACCGGTTGTCCACACTGTGCTAACAGAAAAGTGCTTGTCGGATACAACGATTTTGCCACCACTTGCCCAAAAGAGGCTTCTGAATGGGACTATGAAAAGAATGGAAAACTACTTCCAACAGACTTTACTAAGGGTTCAGAAACTCGAGCATGGTTTAAATGTGAGAAAGGACATAGCTGGAGAGTAAGAATTGCAGAAAGGGGTAGAGGAAATGGCTGCCCTTACTGTGCAAACCAAAAGATACTGATTGGCTACAATGATTTGAACACATTGAAACCTGAGTTGGTTAAAGAGTGGGATTTTGATAAGAATGTTGGAATAAGCCCAGAACAATATACTTACGGCACAACAAAGAGAGTGTGGTGGAAGTGCAATGATTGTGGTCATTCCTGGCTGGCTTCAATTAACTCTAGAGCTAAAGGTGGTGGCTGCCCAAAATGTGCAGTTGCGAAAATTACCAAAGGTAGATTAATTACAATGACTGAGAAAAATGGTCTTGTAGAAAAATATCCTGAGGTAGCTAAAGAATGGGATTATGAGAAGAACAGTATTGATATTAATCTAGTTCCTGCATCTTCAAATAGATATGCCTGGTGGAAATGTGAAAAAGGGCACTCATATAAAACTAGAGTCGTAACAAGAACTCTTCGTGGTGCAGGATGTCCTTATTGTCATAATCAAAAAGTGCTAAGAGGTATAAATGATTTAAAGACATTGAATCCTTTATTGTCAGAAGAATGGGATTACGAAAAGAATTATCCTCTGACCCCATCAGATGTGTTTTCTCATTCAACAAAGAGTGTGTGGTGGAAATGCCCAATTTGTGGACATTCTTGGAAAGCTAAGGTCAATAACAGAGCCAATGGTAGAGGTTGCTCAAATTGTAGTCTTTCTGGAACATCATTTGTTGAACAAGCTATATATTATTACATTAAGAAAGTTTATAACGACGCTTTAAATAGAACAAAGCATAATGGAAAATACGAGTTTGATATTTATATCCCATCTCATAACATAGCAATTGAGTATGACGGGTCATTTTATCATACAGGTTTAGGGTCAGATGAGCGTGAAAACAAGAAAGAGAAATATTGTGTTAATAACGGAATTACACTAATTAGATTAAGAGAAGAACCTCTTCCGAAAACAGATAATGCAATTAATATTGCGTGTGATTGTAAATCGTGGAAAGGAATCGAAAAAACAATAAGAGATTTGTTTGATTATCTTAAGTCCGACTCTATCCCAGATATATCTATTAGAAGAGATTTGACTGATATCATCACTTCTAAGAGACAACTATTAAAAAATAAATCTATAGTTGCAGAGTTCCCTGAGGTTGCTGCTGAATGGGATTATGAAAAGAATTTTCCTCTGATACCTGAATACTTTACCAAAGGTTCAAAAGAAAGTGTTTGGTGAAAGTGTAAAAAAAGAGGACATTCATGGAGAACTAGAATAACTAATAGATGTTATGGAGGAACAAATTGTCCAGAATGTTACGAGATAGAAAAGCAACAGGGATTACACTTGAGAAATAGCAAAAAAGTAGCTGGCAATTTGAGTTGATTTAAATTGAATGTGAACTCGCTACAACAGATTATTTTTTGAAACCTTCTTATTCGTTATAATTGATAATGCGGAGATAATTATGGAAAAGAAAATACATTTAGAGAAAATCCTTTGGGATGAATATGATAAAATTACAAAATTAAAAGTTAACAAAGATCAAAAGTCTTTTGTTGCTCCAAACGCTGATAGTTTAATCGATGCATATTTTGCAATAACAGAAGAAGGAATAAAAGTATATCCTTTTGGCATTTATTATGGAAGGAAAGCAGTGGGATTCATTATGATTGCTTATGATTGTCCGTGGGCCACAAAATATTATGGATTACCTGAAAAGTATTATTATATATGGCGTTTCATGATTGATAAGAAATATCAAGGACAAGGCTTTGGCAAAGAAGCGTTAAGACTTGCTATTGAATTCGTCAAAACCTTCCCAGCAGGAAAATCAGAAGCTTGTTGGCTCAGTTATGAACCTGAGAACGTTGGTACAAGAAGCCTTTATATAAAAGCTGGATTTGTTGAAAGATTAGATCTTCATAAGGAAGATATGGAGATACCCGCAGTCTTAAAACTATAACATTAAAAAGTAGCGGGCATTCCAAATCGTTTTGGTGGGAACACGACTCAAAATCACAAAAAATAGAAAAAATCATCGAAAAATGACCAAAAATTCCGTGGGAACACGGCTTTTTAGGTGGGAACACGCAAGACCAGAGCAGTCATTACCTTATTAAGAAACCTCTTTATCGATTTATTGAATAATCAAGGTTTATAAACTAGATGTTTTATTATCAAATACCATAGTAGGCAGTGGTTAAGTTCAGTATATAGTAGTAATCCACTCTACAAATAACATCTAATATAGAATGATAATAGTAAGGAAAGAATCTATCTTTATATCTAGTCTTCTAAGCCAAAAGTAGCGAACTCAATCCCTAACGCTTCACCAATCAAAAATTCCGACACTTTGATAGCATCAAGGTGTCTTTTTTATCCCAAATGGATAATATTCTATCTATTTGTCATCGGCCAGATTATTTTTTTACCTTCGAAAATTGCTATATTTTATGAACAATAGGGACACTTTTAGTTTATTTAAAAAAATTTGAAATTTACTCAAAGTGTAAATAATCAGTAAACTCTATACGACATAATAAAGAGGTGTTCGGATAGTAACAGCATGACACACGAATATTTACCCGCTTCAAAATAAATCGGAATTCAATACGATAGAAAAGTAGCGGGTTTTATTTTGTCTAGCAATGCTAGAAATACAGTATAAAACGCGAATAGTGTTATTGAATCAATGCGGTACTGATTGTAATGATGACTCTACTGATATGTGGGAATTCTAGGAACCGTGCAGGGAAAGGTAGCGTTTTAATTTTGTAGGTATGTCCTACTTTGTTAATTGTTAGCAACATTCTAATATCCATATTTGATTTTG
>SVAY01000011.1 GCA_015059185.1 Erysipelotrichaceae bacterium | reverse complement strand
TCCTAGATTTTAATGGCATTTATAGCGATTTTATCGCTTCCTTCATCAACTCCTTTCAAAAAACGGGGAACTCAAAAAAACATCTATTATTCACTTTTTAAGTGAAGAGAATATATAATTTAAATAATGTTATATCTAATTTACGGTAATCAACCTTTTACTATTCAACATCGCTTTAAAAGCATTGCGAAGGAAGTTTTAGGTACGCCTGATGAGATGAATTATGTGAAACTAGATGCAACTGAAGTAAGTTTACAAGCTATCATTGATGAAGCCACATTAACTCCATTAGGCTATGATGCAAAAGTTGTCGTGGTAGAAAACTGTAACTTCTTAGTAAAAGAAACTAAAACTCTTAAAGAAAGTAAAGAATATAAAGAATTCTTATCATATTTAAAGAATATCGATGAGATGACTACTTTAATTTTAACCGTCTATGAATCTGATATAGATAAAAAGGGTAGTGTCATTAACATTGTTAATGAAGTGGGTAAAGTATTATGCTTAGGCCAAGTGAGTGAAGATCAATGGCTTGATTATGTTTATTCCTTAATTAAAAAGAGTGGAGCGGAGATTGATAAAGATGCGGCAAGTGAACTGGCTAGAAGAACTGGTGGAGATGTTGCATTACTCCGTAACACCGTTAATAAATTAATCTTATATACTCCTCATATTACTTACGCTGATATCAATTTAATGGTAGTGAAGCCGCTTGAAGAGAATGTTTTTTTGATTTATAACAATTTAATTAGTAAGAAAGAAGATTTTGCTATTAAGGTCTATAGAGATCTAGTGGAACAAAACATTGAACCTGTAAGAATTATCTCGACTCTTGGTAATCAATTTAGATTACTACATGAAGTGAAATATCTCGTATCTCAAAGAATGAATAATAAAGATATCGCCGATACATTAAAGATTAAAGAGACTCGTGCTGCAGTAATTGCACGTCAAGTCTATAGTATCGATGAAAAGAAGATTAGAAGAACTCTTGATGAGTTATTTAATCTTGATTATCAAATTAAAAGCGGTCAAGTAGACCGCTATTATGCTTTAGAAATGTTCTTGATTAAATTCAATCAAGATTAATAAATTAATCTAATGATTTAACTAAACGGGCAATGGTGCTCTTTTGTCTTGCACCAGTATTTGCGTGTTGGACACCGTCACTGACGGACTTATCGATTAATTTATAAGCAACCTTTTCAGCTTCGAGAGCTTTAGCTTTATCCTTAGCTTCAACTGCTAATCTGACATTCTTCATTGCAGTACGGATAGCACTCTTAGCGGATTTGTTTCTTAATCTTGCATCTTCGTTAGTGCGGATACGTTTGATTTGTGATTTAATGTTTGCCATTTTGTTACCTCTTCTTTAGACGTCGCGTCTTATACTATCAAATGTTAATTCAATTATCAATTATAAATTGACAATTATTTCTTCTTTTTCAGTTTTGCAACTTCTTCAACGAAGTCATTGATACATGTTAATTGACCATATAATTCTTCTGGAATAGTGACATTGAATGTTTCTTGAACCTTGAGAACGAGTTCAACATAGTTCATGGAATCACCACCTAAATCATTGATCCAGTGGGCCCCATCTTCAATCTTAAATTTTGGTAAGATCAAGATTTTAGAGAAGATATCTCTCATAGGTTCTAAGATGGATTTAATGGTTTCTTCATCAAATCCTTCAAATTTTTTCATTTCTTTTTTCGCACCTAAAAGTATGTAGTCATTAGATTTAGCTTCAATTGCTTTTTTAATAACATAACGTTTAACTTTCATGTTGTTCGCGAGTGGGAGTTTATTTCTAGAAAGGTAGATCTTAGAAATCTTAGTACCCTTTGGTAAATGTTTACCTACTTCAAGAGCTTCTTGTTCTAACTTCTTAAGAGCTTCATCAGTGATAGAATTATCAACTTCAATAACTAACACAACATCTTCATTTTGGCTTGCTTTAATCGCAACACCTAAGACACATAAGTTCTTAATTCCTTCGATTTTCTTAAAGAAAAGTTCAAGTTCATCAGGGAAAATGTTTTCTCCATCAGCGTTAATGATGATGTCTTTAATCCTGCCTTTGATGTAGTAGTTATTGGTCGCATCTTTTTCAGCAATATCGCCAGTTGCAAAATAACCTTCTTCGTCAAGAGTGGTTTCTTTTTCTTCACCTGCGATAATTTCTCTCACGTGAATAGCTTCACTCTTGACATAGAGTTCGCCTTCATTCTTTTTCTTATCACGTGGTTTGAGTTTATATTGGACACCGTGAAGTGGTTTACCAATTGATCCTTTAAGTCTAATTTCAACTTCTGGAGAGAGCTCAACTGAAGTAACACCGATTTCGGTCATGCCATATCCATTATATAAAGGATAGCCAACACCATTAATGATGGTTGCGGTCTTATTATTTAAATAACCGCCACCAGAGATACAATATCTAACGGAAGTACCAAGTAAGCTTCTTTGAATGGTATCTCTTACGATATTAGTGGCGCCTTGTCCAGCTTCTTCTCTACTTAGTTTACCGGTACGATAACCAACGCAGGCGTTAAACAATTTTTGTTTATTAGGGCTTTCTAAAGCAGCTTTTCTTTCAATAGTTAAGGCTAAAGAATCCCAGAATAATGGGACAGAGAAGATATGACTGACTCTTGCCTTTTGACATAATTTTTGAATTTCGGAAGCGCTCATTGATGGTGGATAGACTAGAGTCTTACCATAGAATGAGAACCATAAGAAGACTGCCACGAAACCGAATATATGATGGAAAGGGATCATTGCTAAGATATTAATCTTACCCATGCTCTTTGGATACATTAAGTCTTTAGTGGTATCTCCCATTTCTAAGCTAGAACAGATTTGATGACATAAGTTATAGCCGTTAAAGACCATAAGTTTAACGTCGCCAGTTGTACCACTAGAACAGAAGATAACTTCATTCTCCCAAGTAGTGGCGAATGAATAAGATTGATGTAAACGATTTTCAATAAATTCGTTAATAGAAATCTTTAAGACATTATATTCATAAGCATCATCAGTGATGATTGCAATAGCGTGAGCTTGGTTAATCAAGTTTTGTGTACCATCTTTAGATGTTTTAGCATCAATTAAAAGTGGCTTATATCCTGCCATTAAGATGGCCCAGAAAAGTTCACCCCAACGTGGGCAGTTAGCAAGTTTAAGAACGAGTGGGAGTCCTTTCTTTTCTTGATAGAGGTCTTGAGCGATGACACTAGCAAATTGATAAGCATGCTTTTTCATCTTGCTATATTTATAGTGTCTGGTCTTACCTTTATCGTTGACGTAGATTGCTGCTCTTTGTTTTGAGTTATTGTTCATTGTAAGACGGAAAATATCTTCCATCTTCATCGAAGTTTTAAGGAGCTCTTCGGCACGTCCTAAAAATTCTTTGACTTTTGCTTGTTCATTCGCGTTCATTTTATTCTTCCTTTTCTTCTTTTATAAATGGGGTAAGAGGGTCTGGCTCTAGAGTAGATAAATCTATTTCATCCTTTTCCTCTTGTTTTATATTTTCTTGTTCAACTCTTTCTTGCTCTTTGAGAGCGTTGAAATGGAGTTCTTTCAGTGATTCGTACATTTCTTCCATCTCTGTCTTTTTGACAGTTGGAGCGTCGATAAAGTGTCCGTTTCCATCGCTTACATATATTTTATAAGCTTTAAGGAACTTCTTATCTTCGACTCGGTAGAATGCAAGATAGCAGTTTTTTTCATCGCTTTTTAAAACCGCATAGCTACTATCTTTATCACGTGGATAGACTAAGGAACCGGGATTGATATAACAGATTCCATTTTTCTTGTAGCATTCTTTCACATGAGTGTGGCCGTGGATATAGATTTTGATGTCGTGCTCTTTTAAATAGCTAACTGGACGATCATCCTTATGACGTAACAAGATGTTACCAAAAGGAGAAGGGATAATAAATTCAATAGGCATATCAAAAGTGTAGTCACAGTTACCTCTTACCACGCGGAATGGGTAGAGGGTATAACTAGGAACTTCGCTATCTCCGGCATGGAGAAAAATATCTACATCTTTGTTATCTCTTATAAGGTCGTCAATAATCTCATTATGACCATGAGAATCACTTACTATAAGTATCTTCATACCTCAATATGATAATAAAAAAACTATTTATTTACAATAAAGAGTAGAAACATTGGAAATAAATATCTTTTTAAGATATAGTGGTGGAGATATGAAATATAATGAAGCACGTATTCTATTTATGGGAACTCCAAGTATCTCTAGTTATGTTCTAGAGAGGATGATTCAATATGGTTTTAATATTGTAGGAGTTATCTCTCAACCTGATAAACCAGTGGGTAGAAAGCATATCATTATGCCTACTCCTACTAAAGAAGTAGCCCTTAAGTATAATATTCCTGTTTATCAACCTATTAAGATTAGAAAAGAATATGAATTTGTAAATGAGATTAATCCGGATTTAATCATTACTTTAGCCTATGGCCAAATCTTACCGGAAGGACTTCTTAATATCCCTCGCTTTGGTTGCTTAAATCTTCATGGCTCAATCTTACCTAAATATCGTGGAGCCGCTCCTATTCAATACGCTTTAATTAATAACGAAGAATATACTGGTATGTCTCTTATGGAAATGACAAAAGAGATGGATGCTGGAAGAGTGTACGCTACTCAATCAATTAAGATTAATGAAGATGATAATTCTACTAGTTTATTCGATAAACTTGCGAAAGTTGCTTACTATATGGTGGAAGAATATATCCCACTTTATTTAAAAGGAAAGCTTAAAGGTTACCCTCAAGATGAGAGCAAAGTGACATTTGCCCCAATGATTAAAAAAGAAGAAGAACATCTTGATTTATCTAAAGATAAAGAAACTATATACGGCTATATTAGAGCCTTAAGTGATGTACCTGGCGCCTATTTAATAAGCGAACAAGGAAAGATCAAAATATATAAAGCACGCATCATATCTAATGAGATACTAGGTCAAGTTGGTGAGATCGTGAAAAGTGATAAAGAAGCGATCTATTTACAGACCATTAACGGCATCATTTCTTTACTAGAACTTCAAAAAGAAGGAAAAAGCAAAATGGATTACCGTAGTTTTGTTAATGGTAATCAAACCTTTTTACATACATTATTAAAATAAGATGGCTAAACTAGAATTAAGCGTTCACCAATTGGTGGATTTCGTTTTAAGAACTGGCGATATTGATAATCGTGTTTTTAATCGTTCTAGTATGAATGAAGGTACGCTTCTTCATGCCTTATATCAGTCAAAGCAAAATGATAATTATTTAAGTGAAATACCGCTTGAAGCGACCATTTTTGTCGATGACATCGAAGTTCATATTGAAGGGCGAGCGGATGGCATCATTAAAAAGAGCAAAAAGAAATATGTCATTGATGAAATCAAAACAACAGTCGCGGATTTAAATACATTCCATGAAGAGAATCTAGCGTGGCACCTTGGACAAGCAGAACTATATGGCTATATGTTTTGTAAAGCGAATGAACTAGAGGACATTGAATTAAGACTTACCTATATTTCACAAAAAAAGCATTCTGATAAATTGATTAAAAGCTATTTTTATTCTTATTTAGAATTAGAACAAAAAGTCATTGGTTATATTGAAGAATATTTAGAGTTCTATCATATTATTATGACTTTGCAAAACGAAAGAGATAATTCTTTAAAAGAATTAAACTTTCCTTTTTCTCATTTTAGAAAAGGCCAAAAAGAGTTATCTAAATATAGTTATGCAATTGCATCTAAAGGTGGAAAATTATTCGTTGAAGCTCCTACTGGTATAGGAAAGACGATTTCAACTTTATATCCAGCAATTAAAAGTTTAGAAAAAGATGAACAAGCTAAGATTTTTTATTTAACCGCAAAAGCAAGCGGGAAAGAAAACGTGCATCACGCAACTAACATCATTCAAGAAAGAGGAGCAAAACTTACTTCAATAGTGATAACTGCTAAAGAAAAGATTTGTTTAATGAAAGGGAAGAGTTGTAATCCTGATGAATGCCCATATACAAAAGGCTATTATTCTAAGATTGGTGCAATTCTTAAATACGCTTTATTAACATACCGAGATTTTGATTATAATACGATAATTAACCTTGCTCAAAATTATGAAGTTTGTCCATTTGAGTTAGAACTTGATTTATCCCTCTATTCAGATGTTATTATATGTGACTATAATTATTTATTTGATCCAATCAGTTATATGAAGAGATATTTTGATGAAGATTCATCTCATTACCTTGCTTTGATTGATGAAGCTCATAACCTTGTTGATAGGTCACGTGACATGTACAGTGCTTCGATAATTGAAGAAGAATTTCGCAAAGCGAAAAAGTCCATGAAATCTTCTTCTTATAAACCGCTTAAAACCATATTAGCGAAATTAACTAAATACTATAAAACAATTAACGAAGAATATAAGGAAGGAAATAACGAAGTTGATTACTTTGATGAAGCCACTTTAAAAGTCTTCACCAAGTTTAGTGAAGTAATGCTTGATGCGAACAAAAATTATAATAAAGAAGTGAGCAAAGAACTCTTGGATTTTTATTTAAATGTCAATCGCTTCTTAAAGATTTATGATCTTGCTTCAGACTCCTTCTTATTCAATATGAGAAAGCATCATAAATACATCGATATAGAGATGCACTGTTTAGATGCCTCTAAATATTTAAAATCAATCATTGGGCGTATAAAAGGAGCGGTTTATTTCTCTGCTACTTTATCGCCAATTGATTATTATATTTCGACTTTAGGGGGAAAAGAGGATGTTCCAGTATTAAAGCTTGAATCTCCATTCCCTAAAGAGAACTTTAAACTTCTTGTCGCTCCTAAGATCAGTGTGAAATATCGTAACCGTGAAGCAAGTTATGAACAAGTCGTAGATTATATCCGCGCATTTATAAATGCAAAAGTTGGTAACTACCTCGTTTTCTTGCCAAGCTATGAATATTTAGATAACATCCTTCCTTTACTTGAAGCTCATCAAGACGAATATGAGCTTATTAAGCAAGAAAAGGATATGGAAGAAAGTGATAAATTAGCTTTTATTGATTCGTTTAAACTTAATCCAGATAAAACTACATTAGGTCTCGCGATTATTGGGGGAAGTTTTTCTGAAGGTATTGATTTAGTGAGCGACCGTCTTATTGGAGCGGTGGTAGTAGGAATCGGTATGCCAAAGATTAATTATGTAAGTGATAACATTGCTTCTTATTATTCTAGTCATGGGTTTGACGGGAAAAACTATGCCTATATCTACCCAGGAATGAATAAGGTTATGCAGGCTGTAGGTAGGGTAATTCGAAGTGAGGAAGATAAAGGGGCAGTTCTTTTAATTGACGAGAGGTATATGACTAACCAATATCAAGACTTATTCAAAAAAGAATGGTCTAATTATGAAGTAGTCTTATCAAAAGAAGAGGTCAGCGAGGCTATTTCTAGTTTTTACAATAAGTAAAATATGCTAATATTTATAAGTTATGGAATATAAGCAAGAAAAAATACGTAATTTCTCTATTGTTGCCCATATTGATCATGGAAAGTCAACTCTTGCTGACCGTATTTTAGAGCAGACCGGAGCGGTGGAAGAAAGGGAGATGGTTGATCAAATTCTCGATTCTATGGATTTAGAAAGAGAAAGAGGTATCACCATTAAACTTAATGCCGTTACTCTTGCTTATAAAGCAGATAATGGTGAAGATTATCTATTTAATCTCATAGACACTCCTGGGCATGTTGACTTCACATACGAAGTATCACGTTCTTTAGCAGCTTGTGAAGGTGCGATTTTAGTGGTGGACGCGACTCAAGGAGTAGAAGCTCAAACTCTCGCGAACTGTTATCTCGCTGTTGATAATGAATTAGAAATCTTACCAGTAATCAATAAAATTGATTTACCAAGCGCTCAGCCAGAAGTGGTAAAGAAAGAAATTGAAGATCGAATTGGTATCCCTGCCGATCACGCAATAGAAATTAGTGCGAAGACAGGTGTAGGAGTGCATGATCTACTTGAAGCAATTATTAAATATATTCCTGCTCCTAGTGGTGATGCATCTAAACCCCTCAAGGCTCTTATCTTTGATAGTTATTACGATTCATACCGTGGAGTAGTGGTTTTAGTAAGAATCAAAGATGGAGTAGTGAAAGTTGGTGACCATATTAAATTAATGGCCGCTAATAAAGATTATCTCGTGACTGAAGTTGGCATTAGAACACCAGCTGAACTTAAGCGCAATGAACTTAGAGCAGGGGAAGTTGGCTATATCTGTGCTCAAATCAAGGACATCAAAGATGTCCATCCTGGTGAAACAGTGACTTTGTTTGAAAAAGGATGTTTGGAACCTCTCCCTGGATATAAAGTGATGAACCCGATGGTTTACTGTGGCTTATATCCAGTGGATAGTAAAAAATATCAAGACTTAAAAGATGCTTTAGAAAAACTTACCCTTAATGATGCTTCGCTTCAATTCGTTGCTGAAACCTCTCAAGCCTTGGGCTTTGGCTTTAGATGTGGCTTCTTAGGTTTGTTGCATATGGACATCGTTCAAGAACGACTTGAAAGAGAATATAACCTCGACCTTATCTTAACCGCACCAAGTGTTATTTATCATGTAAACATGACAGATGGGACTGTCATCAATATTGATAACCCATCTAAGTTACCTGATGTTAGTAAGATTTCTTCTATTGAAGAACCATATATTAAAGCAAACATCATGACACCTAAGGAATATGTTGGCCCAATTATGGAATTATGTCAGGATCGACGTGGCATCTATCAAGATCTTGTTTATCTTGATGATACAAGAATGAATCTAGTCTATGAATTGCCTCTATCAGAAGTAGTGTTTAATTTCTTCGATAAATTAAAGAGCTATACCAAGGGCTATGCTTCATTTGATTATGAATTCTCTAGTTATAAAGCAGGACCACTTGTGAAGTTAGATGTTTTACTTAACGGACAAGTAGTGGACGCACTTAGTAGCATTGTATATAAACCTAATAGTTATCAAAGAGGTTTAGCAATTATTCAAAGAATAAAACGTGTCATACCTCGTCAACAATTTGAAGTCCCAATTCAAGCTTCTATCGGTGGCAAGGTCATCGCACGTGTTGATGTGAAAGCGATGAGGAAAGACGTCTTAGCCAAGTGTTATGGTGGAGATATTTCAAGAAAGAAGAAGCTCTTAGAGAAACAAAAAGAGGGCAAGAAGAGGATGAAGAAGATTGGCTCAGTTGAAGTTCCTCAAGAAGCCTTTATGAGTATTCTCGCCATTGATGACGAAGAAGA
Organism: Erysipelotrichaceae bacterium; assembly: GCA_015059185.1. Taxonomy (GTDB): domain Bacteria; phylum Bacillota_I; class Bacilli_A; order RFN20; family CAG-826; genus SIG220. The sequence continues at coordinate 40,967 of SVAY01000011.1, read as the reverse complement.
TAATTAGTAGTTTTTTAGTAATTTTCTTGTTTACAAGATAATGATTAGTTATAATTTTAGTAGGTAAGGAAAAAGAATATGGCAAATAATGATTTAGCGTTTAGATTTACAGAAGAAAAATATGCTTCTAAATCCGAAGTGATGAAAGACCTTAATACATCATTAGTTGATAATATTTGGGCTAACATCATCGCTTATAGAAAGCAATATAATATTGGACTAGGACTCCATTCATTCTCTAAAGGTGAATATGTTTTATGTAACTGTCAATTTATCATTTCTAAAAACGCTCAAGCGGAAATGAAACTTTTAAGAGTGATGAGAGAAGTATCTGCTTTAGCAGATGATGAGTATGATGGTTTAGAAATATTAAGTTATCAATCTTTACTCAAGAGCGTTGCTAAGAACAATAACCTCGATGATAGTGATATCCGCATGCGTAATGTCCTTAAGGGTGACGTTCATTTCTTTGATGAAACCAGCAAGATTTTGCCTCGTTACTTAGATGCCTTACAATTTATTAAAGAATCATACGTTAGAAGTATTGACATTAATTTTATTAATGAAGTGCATGGCATTCTCGTTGATGATAAAGCCTCTTCATTTAGAAGTAAGGAAGACTCTTCTCAAGCTAATAGAGTGGTGATTGATCGTATTTATACCGCCGCACCTGTTAATTTGATTGAATCTTTGATGGAAGACCTCTGCAACTTTATTAACAACTCTACTGTCTCTCCAATTATTAAGGCTTATATTGCTTATTACTATTTAGTAATGGTGAAGCCATATAGCAAATATTCTGAAGAAACTGCAGCCTTGCTTGCTAAAGCTATCATTGCACGTGAGAGTATGGGGGCGATGGCTTGCATCTTACCACTCGAACACTTATTAGTGGATTCTGAAGCTGACTTAGTGAAGCTATACAATAACACTCAAAGATATAATGACCTTACTTACTTTGTAAGATATGGTTTAGACTTTAACGAAAATGTTATCAATCAACTAATTGATCATATCGTGAGTTATAAAACTCAAATGATTAAAGAAGAATTCTACGCTCCCGATGTAGAGACTCCAGTAGAAGAGCCAGTTGAAGAGGCTAAACCTGAACCAGTTCATCCTAGTGCACAAGAAACAAAAGAAGAAAAAGTGGAGCAACCTCAACTAGCACCTGCTACGCCTGCGCAACGTGAAGATAAACGTATCGTCATTAATGAAGAAAAAGAAGAGCAAAGACTTGAAGAAATAGCTATTAGCTATATTCCTCGTGGACTTGATGAAGCAGAAGCTAGAAGATTAGAAGTTCATCTTCTTGAACTTGATCCTTCCCTTAAGAAAGGTGAAGCGCGTTTCTATGCTCGTCACTGTACTTTAGGAAAGATGTATACCATTCAACAATTTAAGCAAGCCAATAGATGTGCCTATGAAACTGCACGTACAGGTATGGAACATCTAGTTGAGTTAGGCTATTATCGTAAAGAACAAATTAAGAATAAATTTGTATATACCCCAATCAATAGGAGATAGTTATGGAAGGATTATTTATTTTACTTGCCGTTATTGGCGTTACTGGAGCGATTGCTCTTGTTACTTATATCATTTATAGATATACTCATCCTCGTTTAAAAGAGAATGAAAAACCAACTGAAGAAGAAATCCTTCATGAAGAGATGGACCGTGTCCTTCAACCTATTGATGATGATTCAGTAAGAAAAGAAGTGGAAGAATATAAGGAAAAAGATGACTAAGCCAAAGGCTTTATATATTCATATTCCGTTTTGTAATTATATTTGTGATTACTGTGACTTCACGAAGTTGCAGTATTTTTCTTTTGATGTAAATGCTTATCTAGATGCTTTAAAGGTCGAACTTGATTCTTATCATATCGGTGAACTAGATACCATTTATATCGGAGGAGGAACGCCAAGTGCATTGTCAATCGATGAATTAACTAAACTCTTAGATATGGTTAAACCTTATTCTAGTGGAGTTAAAGAATATACGTTTGAAGCTAATCCCGATTCATTATCTTTAGATAAACTTAAGCTACTTAAACGTTATCATGTTAATCGTATTTCTTTAGGAGTGGAGTCTACAGATGATAAAGTTCTTGCATTAATTAACCGCCACCATACTTTTAATGATGTTATTAGGCTAGTTAAAGATGCAAAAGTTGTGGGAATCGATAATATTAACGTCGATCTCATTCTTGGGCTTCCTAGTGTAAGTAAAGCGATGCTAATAAAAGATATCCATAATCTCATTAGCTTAAAGACAAAACATATATCTTGTTATTCTTTAACTGTTTCCCCTCATACCACTTTTTATATCAAAGGCATCAATCCACCTAGTGATGATACATTAAGAGAATATTATGATGAGGTGACTAAAATATTGGTTGATAATGGTTTTAACCATTACGAAGTATCTAATTATTCTAAAGCCGGCTATGAATCGCTTCATAATCTCACCTATTGGAGGAATGAGCAATATTATGGAGTAGGATTAGGGGCAAGCGGATATATCTCTAACATCCGTTACACGAATACAAAGAATCTTAAGAAATATCTCGCTCATAACTATGTTGATTATAAAGAAGAAGTGAGTAGGATAGACGATATCAATTATCAACTAATGCTGAACTTAAGAACAAGTGAAGGACTTGACGTTATTGCCTTAAGAAAGAAGTTTGGTATTGATTTATTAAACGATAAAAAAGAAGAGATAGACGACTTTATTAATCATAAATTAATAATATATAAAGATAACGCTCTAATTCCTACTTATGAAGGAATGATGCTTTTAGATACAATTTTAACGAAACTGATTTATTAATAGAAAAAAATATAACTCTTTTTTTGTCTTTTCTAGTGCATTATTTTTGTCATTATCCTATAATAAAAACGAGGTTTTAATTATATGAGAACAAATGTTGGTTTATTACTTCCTGTGGCTTCTTTACCTGGAAACCACGGTATTGGAGACTTTGGTCCAGAGGCTTATAAATGGATCGATTGGCTTAGCAAGCATCACTATAGATACTGGCAAGTCCTTCCATTAAATCCTTTAGGATTTGGTAACTCTCCATACATGTCTACATCATCTAAAGCGATTGACTGCCGTTATATCTCTTTAGACTTATTAGTGGAAGAAGGTCTTCTTGACGAAGTTCCTACCTATCGTAAGAATTCTCCTTATATCAACTATGAGAAGGTCAATACCTTCAAAATGCTTTATTTACGTAAAGCTTATAAGAAGTATTCTGAAACCAAGATGGAAGGAATGAAGAAGTTTAAGACCAGATATCCATGGGTTATGAAATATGCGACCTACGAAGTATTTAAGGCTCATAATAACTACGCCCCTTGGACTTATTGGAGTGATTATGAAATCCATTATTTCGATAATCATAACAACCCACCAAAGAGATATTTAGAAGAAGTTGATTTTATCATCTTCCTTCAATATGTTGTCTTAAGACAATGGAAGCATTTATTAGCGTACGCTCACGAAAAGAATATCCAAATTATTTGTGATATGCCTTTCTATGTTGGTAGTGACTCTGTTGAATGCTGGACTAACAAACACTTATTTACATATGATGAAAACAATAAGCTCTATGAAGTTGGTGGTGTACCACCAGATGCTTTTAGTACCACCGGTCAATTATGGGGTTTCCCAATCTATAAATTCGATGAGATGAAGAAAGATAATTATGCTTTACTCGTTGATAGAGTGAATTATCTCGCGAATATCTGTGACTATTTAAGAATTGATCACTTCAGAGCATTCGATACTTATTACGTTATTCCAGGTGATGCTGAAACAGCGATTACTGGTGAATGGAGGATTGGTCCACGTGATGAATTCTTCAATGCCTTAAAGGCAGTGAATCCAAATATTAAGATTATCGCTGAAGACTTAGGTGACTTAGTCCCAAGCGTTATCGAACTTAGAGACCGCCTTGGTTTACCAGGTATGTATGTCGTGGAGTTCAAACTCTTCGATCCAAAACCAGGTAGCTCTGAAGGTATGGTTGTCTATAGTGGAACCCATGATAATGAAACCCTTTACGGCTGGATTAAAGGCTTAACAGCGGAAGAAAAACTCAAACTTAGAGAAAGATTCCATTGCCGTGAAAGAGATTTATATTATAGGATTATAAAATACATTTTATCCTTACCAAGTTTCTTAACCATCTTACCTCTTCAAGACATCTTAATGCTTGATAACAAGGCAAGAATGAACACTCCAGGAACTTGTGGATCTCCAAACTTCATGTGGAGAATGAAGGACTTCTCAATTTTAAGAAAGAATCGTGTGAGAATTAAATAACTATGACCAAACGCCCTAAGGAAGTATACGGAAAGAAATTAATCTATCGTTACTCAGCCCCAGTAATCTTTACTTTGCTGTTCTCGCTTTTAGCGATAGCTTGTTTTGTTTTGACCTTATTCCTTCCTATTATTAACGGGGAAGTGCCACTTAATGGTATGCATTATGTGAACTTTGTTATTAACTTGTTTACTGGTGGCGCGAATACCGAGATTGATTATTACACTAATAACGTAGTAAGTGTGGTGCTAGATAATTTTGGTCTAGCTTTACCAATCATCCAAGTTTGGATGTTTATCATGGCGTTTGACTTAGCGCTTATGGCGATATTTGCTGTTATACTAGCAATAGCTAGTATTGTTATGATTCTTTCCGGTAGACTTAAATACTGGAAACCCCCTTATAGATGTATTGCTGGTATGCTTTATCCAGCATTCTTCTTCTATGGCACAGTGATAGGATTAAATATCTACGCGGCATTAATTAAGCATGTTGCTTATTATGATGGCTTATATAGCTACATCTTCTTAGGTGTTTTATTTATCTCAACCATTATTACTCATATCATCTATTCTCGTGCCTTTAAAGATCACGTTTACGTGAAGAATCAACGAACACTAAACATGTACATTGATGAATATGAAAGGGAACACGTTGTAGTGGATACTTCAGTGAACAACAAAGATGATGACAACGTCATCATTGAACAAGCTCCAAAGATTGTTTATGTCCCTGCCGAAGACCAAACTAAGAAGAATGATTCAAGCGATAACCGTAAGAAACTTCCTAAAGGCTTAAAACATATTGGTGGCCATGCATTCTGTCAAAATACTGCCTTAGAGGAAGCAGATATACCTTTAGGTATTGAAGTCTTAGGCGCAGGCGCATTTGCAAACTGTGTGAACTTACGTGTTGTGCATATTCCTGAAAGTGTGAAAAAGATTGAATATAACTGTTTCTTCAACTGCATTAAACTCGAAAAGATCACTTATGGTGGTAGTAGAGAAATGTGGAAGAGAGTGAAGCGTGGTTCTAACTGGTTAACAGACGCTGGAACCAAGTTTGTCGTCTGTATTGATGGCGCACTTGCTGTTGACCCAAAGAAGTAGATAATAAACAAAGTTTATTAAAACTACTAATTTATTACTAAATAAATACTAACAAAAAATGGACAATTTAAAATCATTATTTGATAAAAAAGAATACGATTTAGTGATTAAACTAACCCGTTCATCTAGTGATGTAGATGATCTTTTTTATTGTTTAAGTGCTTATTTATCTCTTAACAAGATTGATGATGCATTAACACTTATCAAAGAGAAGAAAGACGTACTTAAGACTAGACTTCCAATGCTTATGCGTACACATATTGAGCTATTGTGCCTTGCTCAAAAGTTTGATGAAGCCTATGACACGATTAAAGAATATGAAAATATGCCTTATTTCTCTCAAGAAGGGGAAGAGACACTCAAATCTTTACCTCATATCGTTAGAGAATATGAAAGAAACTTTTATAAGCCACACGATATCAGTGAGGATGATTTAATCAAATTCTTGATGAGCAAGGATTCTAACACTGTCGTCGGAGCACTTGATGCATTAAGAGATAAAGACATTACTCCCTATCTTATTTATATAAATAAAATACTCATTGACTTCCCTAAACAGTCGATTAGATCATTCGCTTTACTTTTATTAGTCCAAAAAGAACTTAATAAAGTCGTGAAGTTTAACCATATGGGTAAAATCATTGAGGTCAATCCTAAGGAGCTTAAAGCCCCGTTTGTGGATCAAGAATTCGCAGATTTATCAAATAAGCTTGTTGAAGTGTATAAAGATTCATCTTTATCTATGAACGCTTTACAGATTTTAAGCACCTATTTAATTTATATTTATCCTGAAGAAGTTGATTATAACGATTCTAAACTTATTGAGTCACTTAGAATCGTTACTAGTGAATATTTAAAACAACATTATGTGAGTGAGCATTCAGTAGAATGTGAAGAACTCGTTAATGATATTAATCACGCTTTAGAAGATTTCTAATAATAATTTAGATAAATTATGCATCTTACTTGCAAGAGTATATAAATTTATTTATAATGCTTTTTGCTGTTATTCGGAGGAAAAAATAATGGAAAGAAAAATTAATAAGCTTGAACATTCCCATGTCGAAGTTTTATGCACAGTCGACAAAGAAGAATGGAAGAAAGCACAAGACAAGGCTTTTAATAAATTAGCCGCGAAAGTCGAAATCAAGGGCTTTAGAAAAGGAAAAGCTCCAGCCAATTTAGTGAAAGAAAGAGTCAATCATGCACAAGTCTTAAGCGATGCCGTGGATGCCTTACTCCCAACCATCTATAGTGCTATCCTTAGTGAAGATAAGATTAGACCATATGCTCAACCAAAGGTTGATGTTACCAAAATCAGCGATGATGAATTAGAAGTTAAATTCACTATCGTTACTGAACCAACTGTGGAACTCGGTAACTATAAGGGTCTAAAGATTGGTAAGAAAGAAGCTAAAGTTACTGACAAGCAACTCGAAGAAGCTACCAATCAATTGTTAGAAAGAAATGCAACTTTAGTTGTTAAAGAAGGCGAGGCTAAAGATGGTGATACCGTCGTTATGGACTTCGTTGGTTTAGTCGATGGCAAACCATTTGAAGGTGGAAGCGCTGAAAACTATGAATTAGTCTTAGGTTCTAAATCCTTCATTCCAGGCTTTGAAGATCAACTCGTTGGTCATAAAGCCGGTGAACACGTTGATGTTAACGTTACCTTCCCAGAACAATATACAGAAGAATTAAAAGGCAAACCAGCCGTCTTCCAATGCGATATTCACGAAGTGAAGGAAAAGAAATTACCAGAACTCAATAACGAATTTGTCATTGAACAAAACATTCAAGGCGTTGAAACCGTTGAACAACTCAAAGAACACTTAAAGAAACAAAAACTCGAAGAAGAAGAAAGAAAGCTCAAAGGCGAATACTTTAATAAATTACTCGAAGAAATCGGTAAAGGAAGCAAAATTGATATCCCAGAAGAAGTTCTTGATCAACAAGTTGAATCTAGAAAGAAAGACTTCATGGATAGAATGGCTCAATCCGGCTTAAACTTTGAACAATATTTACAAATCCTTGGTCAAAAAGAAGAAGACTTCTTAGCTCAATTAAGAACAACTGCTACTAAAGAATTAACTAACTACTTAGTTTTAGAAGAAGTTGGTAAGAAAGAAGAGTTAACTTCTTTAACCGATAAGGATCTCGAATTTGAGTACGCTAAATTAGCGGAACAATACAAAATGAAAATCGAAGATGTGAAAAATGCTCTTAAGGCTCAAGAAGATGAATTTAAGAACAACATCGTCATGTCTAGAGTCGAAAATTTCTTATTCAGCAATAACGATTAATTATAAATAATTAAAAGGAGATAATATGTCCGAAAATAGACAAACATTAACTCTACCTCTTTTAATCACCAGAGGATTAATAGTCTTCCCAGGCAATCAAAAAGTCATTGAAGCCGGAAGAAGCTTTTCTGTGAAAGCAATTCAAGCTGCCAAACAAGAAGCTGATTCATTAATCTTCTTAACCACCCAAAAATCAAGTAACGTCGAAACACCAACCAGTGATGACTTATATTCTATTGGTGTTCTTGCACGTATCGTCTCCTTCACTGAAAGAGAAAAGTCAGTGAAAGTGAGAGTTGAAGTTATTGATAGGGTTGAATTTACTAACGTCTTCTATCAAGAAGAAGGCGGCTATTACGTTTCTCAAGGAACTGTGTTACCACTCCCTACTATCAAAGATAGTAAAGTAAGTGAATCCTATTTAGAAGCTATTAATTCTCAACTCGAAAGCATGCCTGCTTTAATGAATAACATGCCTAAGAGTTTACTCAATAGCATTTCTAAAAATCCTAACTTAATTGATGTCATCTATTCTTTAGCGAGCTTTGTCGACGCTCCGGTTGAACAAAAGCAAGATTTATTAGAAAAAGATGATGTCGAATCACTCTTTACTTTAGTGATGATCATGATTAAAGGCGAAGAAACCAAGAATCAAATTGAATCAACCATCGCTGAATCTGTAAGAGAGTCCACTGAAAAGAGTCAGAAAGAATATTATCTTAGAGAAAAGCTCAAAGCGATTAAAAAAGAGCTTGGTGAGAATGTCGATGACAACTCTTCTCCAGATAACATTATTGAAAAACTCGACAAATATCCTTACCCAGAAAATATCAAAAAGAAGGTTAAAAGTGAGTTGAAGAAATTCGAGATGATGCCTAATGGTTCTCTCGAGGCTGCCCTCATCCAATCTTACGTTGATGTTTTAATGAATATTCCTTGGTATCAAAAGACTGAAGATAATGATGATTTACGTAACGTCGAAAAGATATTAGATGAAGATCATTATGGTCTTGAGATTCCTAAGAAGAGAATTGTCGAATATCTTGCCGTTAAGAAATTAACCGGTAACTTAAAGAGCCCAATCTTATGTTTCTTTGGGCCGCCAGGAACAGGTAAAACCTCTTTAGGTAAGTCCATTGCACGCGCATTAGGAAGAAAATTCTTTAAAGCGAGTTTAGGTGGTATCTCTGATGAAGCGGAAATCCGTGGTCATAGAAGGACCTATGTTGGTTCTATGCCTGGAAGAATTATTCAAGGGATGAGAAAAGCGGGAGTCACTAACCCTGTCTTCTTGCTTGACGAAATTGATAAAGTCGCTTCTAGCTATAAAGGAGACCCAGCAAGTGCCCTTTTAGAAGTACTTGATCCTGAACAAAATACAGCTTTTAACGATAACTATGTTGAAGAACCATATGATTTAAGCGATGTCTTATTCATTTGTACTGCGAACTATTTAGAAAATATTCCTGGACCACTTAGAGATCGTTTAGAGCTCATTCAACTTTCTAGCTATACTGAACTTGAAAAAGTTCAAATCGCAAAGAAACACTTAATTGAAAAACAAAAAGCATTAAACGGTTTAAAGCCAGAACAAACTAATTTTACTGATGATGCCATTACTTATATCATTCGTCATTATACAAGAGAAAGTGGCGTCCGTGATTTAGAAAGAAAGATTGCTTCTTGTATCCGTAAAGTGGCAGTAGCAATCGTCAAAGACGATTCCATTAAGAATATCGAAATTGATGTTAGTAAAGTGAGAGAATATCTTGGAGTAGAAATATTCGAAGATAGCAAGAAAGAAAAGAATAAACAAATCGGTGTCGTGACTGGACTTGCTTATACTGAATACGGAGGAGATATCCTTCCTATTGAAGTGACCTACTTTAAAGGCAAAGGAGGCTTGGTCCTTACCGGTAAACTTGGTGATGTGATGAAAGAGAGCGCAAGTATCGCTCTTGACTACGTCAAGGCTAATGCCGAGAAATATAATATCGATCCAGAATTATTTATCAATAACGATATCCACATTCACGTACCTGAAGGCGCCGTTCCTAAAGACGGACCAAGTGCCGGTGTTGCGATGACATGTGCAATCATATCTTGCTTAAGTGGTACTCCAGTCGATCCAGATGTCGCGATGACTGGTGAAGTTACTCTTAGAGGTAATGCTCTTCCTATCGGTGGCCTTAGAGAGAAATCTCTTGCTGCGCTTAGAAGTGGTATTAAAACTATCATTGTTCCTAAAGATAACAAGAAAGATGTTGATGAACTTCCTAGTGAAGTTAAAGACACTCTTAAAATCGTCTTTATGGAAACCGTGGATGATGCGACTAAGGTCTGTTTATTAAATAAAAATGATTAATTTTACTGAAGTGACATTCATAAAATCCGCTTCTAAAAAAAGCGAAGCCCCTGGAAAGAACCTTCCAGAGGTTTTACTTTGCGGAAGAAGTAATGTTGGTAAGTCTTCTTTTATCAATGCTTTATGCAACAAAAAGAAATTAGCTTTCACTTCTTCTAAACCTGGCCATACTCGTTTACTTAATTATTACGAGATTGATTCTAGATTCTATTTAGTAGATGCACCAGGCTATGGATACGCAAAAGGTGGGATTGATCTCGATAAATTATTCATGCAAACCATGGAAGATTATCTAGTGGATAACCCTAATCTTAAACTTGTCGTGTTCTTATTAGATTCTAGAAGAGAATTAAGTGAAGATGATGTTAATCTCATTAACTATGTTAATGAAAAAGGTATTCCTTGCTTTGCAGTGATCACGAAAGTTGATAAAGTGAATCAAAGTGAGAAAGCTAAATTAGAAAAGCATCTTAAAGAAGTTAATCTCTATTTTGATAAATTCTATACCTCCATCCTTAAGCCTCAAACTTATGGACCGGTCAGAGGATATATCGAAAGTCATATTTAATAATTTTCTTCACATTTATATTTAATCTAATATAATAGAGATAATTCCGTTGAAGAAGAGGAAGTAACTAGAGATTCTCTATAGAGAGTTAGGGATGGTGGGAGCCTAACGAGATAACTAGTGAAGGGTCGCTTTGGAGGAGACAACAAACGAAGTGCTAGATAAATATATCTAGAACTAAGGTGGTACCGCGCTAAATAAGCGTCCTTAGATAAGGGCGCTTTTTATTTTAGGAGGAAGAGATATGCTCGAAAAACGTTATGACCATAAGAAAGTGGAAGAAGGGAAATATGAATTCTGGCTTAAAGGTGGATATTTTAAAGCCGGAGATAAATCAAAAGACCCATTTAGTATTGTTATTCCTCCACCAAACGTTACAGGTAAATTACATTTAGGACATACATGGGATGTCACTATCCAAGACATCATTATTAGATATAAGAAGATGCAAGGATTTGATACTTTATGGCTTCCAGGTATGGATCACGCAGGTATCGCAACCCAAGCAAAAGTTATGCAAAAACTCTATAACAATGGAGTGGATGTTACTAAAATCTCTAGAGAAGATTTTCTTAAAGCAGCGTGGGGATGGAAGGATGAATATGCCGCTAACATCCATAAACAATGGAAAGTAATGGGTGTATCTTTAGACTATTCACGCGAAAGATTCACATTAGATGAAGGACTTAACTTTGCAGTAAGAACTGTTTTTGTTGATTTATATAAGAAAGGCCTTATTTATCAAGGTGAAAGAATTATTAACTGGGATCCAGTTCAACAAACAGCGTTAAGTAATATTGAAGTTATTCACCAAGATGATCCAGGAGAAATGTTCTACTTTAAATATCCAATCGTTGGAAGTGATGATTATTTAACAGTGGCAACTACTAGACCAGAAACGATGTTTGGTGATGTCTGTGTTGTTGTTAACCCAAATGATGATCGTTATAAAAAATATATTGGTCAACATGTTATTAACCCTGCTAATGGAGATGAGCTTCCAATTATTGCAGATGAATATGTCGATATTGAATTTGGAACAGGCGCGATGAAATGTACTCCTGCTCATGACCCAAATGACTTTATTATCGGTGAAAAATATGGCTTTAATAAACCAATCATCTTTAATAAAGATGCGACAATGAATGAGAAGTGCGGTAAATATCAAGGTCTAGATAGATTTGAATGCCGTAAAGTCTTAGTGGAAGATATCAAAAATGCGGGTAACTTCATTAAAATTGAGAAAATTGTTCACCCAGTTGGTCATAGTGAAAGAACTAATGCAGTAGTTGAACCAATGTTATCGAAACAATGGTTTGTGAAGATGCGCCCACTTGCTAATCAAGCTCTTAAGAATCAAAAAGGAAAAGATAAAGTAGAGTTTGTTCCTGCTAGATTTGAAAAGGTATTCACCTCTTGGATGGAAAATGTTGAAGACTGGTGTATCTCTCGTCAACTTTGGTGGGGTCATAGAATTCCTGCTTATTATCATAAAGTAACTGGTGAAGTGGTGGTCTCTATGGAACCTCCAGCCGATATTGAGAATTATGAACAAGATAGTGATGTACTTGATACTTGGTTCTCTAGTGCCTTATGGCCATTCTCTACTATGGGCTGGCCTAACAAGACTCCTGACTTAGATAGATATTTCCCAACAAGTTGTTTAGTGACTGGTTATGACATTATCTTCTTCTGGGTCTCAAGAATGATCTTCCAATCTTTAGAAATGACTCACAAGATTCCATTTAAACACTGTGTCATTCATGGGCTTATCCGTGATGAAAAAGGAAGAAAAATGTCAAAGTCTTTAGGTAACGGTGTTGACCCAATGGATGTTATTGAAAAATATGGTGCTGACGCTCTTAGATACTTTATGACCTCTAACACGACACCTGGTCAAGATACTCGTTATATTGAAGAGAAAGTTCAAGCGAGCAGCAACTATTTAAATAAGATTTGGAATAGTGCACGTTATGTTTTAAGTGTCTTACCTAATGATTTTAAACCAGGTAAGTTAGAGAATCTTTCTCCAATTGATCAATGGTTAATTAATAGGCTTAATAAGACCATTACTAACGTCACTAAGAACATGGATAAATATGACTTTAATGCAGCAAGTAGTCATTTATATAACTTTGTTTATGATGATTTCTGCTCCCAATACTTAGAAATGAGTAAAGTTACATTAAATGGTGAAGATCTTAAGGCGAAAGAAGCAACATATCAAACTTTATATAAAGCGCTTAAAGATATCATTTTACTCATTTATCCTTACACTCCATTTATTGGTGAAGAATTATATCAAGCTCTTCCAGAACATTTAGAAAGTATTATGCTTGAATCTTATCCAAAAGTTTCTAAGAAAGAGATTAATACTGAACATGATAAAGAAGTGGAACTCTTATTCAGTATCATCCGTGATATTAGAAACTATAAGATTGAGAACAAATTAGCACCTAATGCACAATTAAATATCAAAGCCAACTTGAAGATAAATGTCTTTTCTAGTTTCGCTTTATATCTCAATCGTTTCTCTTTCTCTAATGTCGAATTTAGTAATGCACCTCTTATCTCTACAAGCGGTGAACTCCTTGTCTATGATGATGGAGATGTATTAATTGAATCTAACCAAAATAAAGATGAGTTAATTGCAACGATCAAACACGAGATTGAAGTGGAAGAAAATGAAATTAAGAGATGTAACAATATGCTTAATAATCCTAACTTCCTCGCTAAAGCACCAAAAGAAAAAGTGGATAACGAAAAGAGCAAATTAGAAACTCACCTCGCTAATCTCGCTTCTTTAAAAGAAAAGTTAGAAAAACTTAAGTAATTGATTATCGTATTTATGCCTCTAATTATTTAGGGGCTTTTTTATTTATTTATAAATAACTTTTTTCTAATGAAAATTTTTTCAACATTTTTCATTTTTTCTCCGTCTTAACAAGAATATATAGGAGGTTTTTTATGAACTTTGTGACTTTAAGTGAACAAGAATTAAGCGAGATCACTGTGGGAGAAGCAATCACTCTCAGTGCAGTGCTCGCGGTTGTTGCAGTGGCGGTTGTAGCGGTTGTCGTCTATAAGCTTTTCCTTTCTAAAAAGGGCACTGCAAGTTTAGGTGGTTGGAAATTCTCTTGGAATTAATGCTTCTGACCATCTCTAAAGTTTGGGGGTGATATATGAATAAAAAATCCACAAAAAAATGATGCAAAGCTACGTTACCATCAAAGTGGTCGTTCAGCTAGTCAACACCGAAGTGCCCACGCATCATCGAAATTATTAAAACAAAAGAAACTAGATAAATCAAGAAAAGAGTGACTTAATCATTATGAAAATCAAAGATTTACCTTTAGATTATAGACCGAGAGAAAAAGCGTTGAAATATGGTTTTGATGCGCTTAGTGATATGGAATTAGTCGCTATTATTTTAGGCAGCGGAACAAGATCATCTAATGCAGTGCAGTTAGCAGAAGATGTTTTATCTTATGTTGGTGGACTTAATGGATTGCTGTCTTCCTCATATCAATCGCTTAAAAAGATAAATGGGATTAAAACTGCAAAAGCTTTATCTTTAACAAGTTTAGTGACAATCTATCAAAGAGCAGAGTTAAATCATTTTTATAAAGAAACAACTATTGAAAGTGTTCTTGCAAAATACGAGAAAAGAATATTGGTAGATAAACATGAACTTTTAGTCCTTGTTGTTCTTGATCGTAAACAAGAGATTATTAAAGAAATCGTTATTGGAAGAGGTACTGATTCAAGTGTCCATTTTTCTCATAGAGAAATATTTAAAGAAATCTATCAAAATAATGGTTATGGCTTTTATCTTATTCACACCCATCCTAACGATATCAGTTTCCCAAGTAATGACGACATTAGAGTGACTGAAAGATTAGTGAGGAAGAGTAAAAACCTTGGTTTACATTTCTTAGAGCATTACGTCATTGGAAAAGATGGATACACCGGGATATTTGACTTTCTAAAGAAAAAACTAAATTAATTGTTGTCTTATAAATGTTATTTATGGTATATTACTAGCGTTGTCGCCTCACTAGCTACAACCGCCTAGAGAAGGTCTTAAAAACCATTAAGGTTTACCTTAATAGCGAGTCCTTAGTGAAACAAAAAGAAAAAGGAGGGACATTATGTACGCAATTATTGAAACTGGCGGAAAACAAATCCGTGTCAGCGTCGGTGAAAAAATCTATGTTGAAAAACTAGAAGCCAAAGAAAACGATGTCATTAACTTCGATAAAGTTCTCTTAGTTAGTGATAAGAAAGCTAAAGTTGGTACACCTTATCTCGAAGGTGCTTCAGTCAAAGCCAAAGTGGTTAAACAAGGTCTTTCAAAAAAGATTAGAGTGTTCAAATACAAAGCTAAAGCTAACGAACACAAGACCATCGGCCATCGTCAACCTTATACTTGCTTAGTCATTGAAGCGATCAACGCTTAATATGATCAAAGTCAAGTTAACTTGTAAGGGTGATAACTTCATCTCTTTAAAAGTAACAGGCCACGCTAATAGCGCCGCATATGGACATGATCTTGTCTGTAGTGCAGTGAGTGCAGTGGTGACTGGAGGATTCAATAACTTACAAGAAATTGAGTCATTCAAGGTTACGTTAGAAGAAGGAAATGCTTCATTAGAAGCAGTCAAGGAAGTAAGCGCCCACGACAAAATAGTGATCGAAACGATTGTCTCCGGACTAAAGACAATAGCGGAATCCGATCCAGAATTTGTCAAAATTATCGAATAAAGAAAGGAAGTATCCATCTATGATGTTTAAATTAAATCTTCAACTCTTTGCTTCTAAAAAGGGTGTTGGTTCTACTAAGAACGGTAGAGACTCTGCTGGCCGTAGACTTGGTGCAAAAGTCGCTGATGGTGAGTGGTGCCACTGCGGTTCCATTATCTATAGACAAAGAGGAACCAGAATTTATCCAGGAGAAAACACCAAAAAGGGTGGCGATGATACCA
This sequence comes from Erysipelotrichaceae bacterium, assembly GCA_015059185.1. Lineage (GTDB taxonomy): Bacteria > Bacillota_I > Bacilli_A > RFN20 > CAG-826 > SIG220. Next base: position 25,302 of record SVAY01000011.1, on the reverse strand, counting down.
TCTTCGCAACAGCTTCTGGCCGTGTCAAATACGAAAGACTCGGTAAAAACCGTACTCAAGTGAGAGTTATCGCTGACTAAGCGTATAAAATAACGAATTAGACCACATATTAATTGTGGTCTTTTTTTATATTTATTATAATAAATAGTAGGTATCTGTATGAAGAAAGTCTCAATCATCGTTCCAATGTATAACGAAGAGGAAGCCGCTCCGCTTTTTTTCGAACACATTGAAAAAGTTATCAACGAGAATAAAAACTACGAATTTGAAATAGTTGCAGTGAATGATGGTAGTAAAGATAACACTTTATCCATCCTTTTAGAAAAGCAAAAAATATTACCTCATTTAGTAGTTGTTGATCTTTCCCGTAACTGGGGACATGAGTCTGCAGTCACTGCAGGACTTAAAGAAGCGACTGGAGATTGTTTAATTCCTATCGATGCTGACCTTCAAGATCCACCAGAACTCATTCCTGAATTATTGAAGATGTGGGAAGAAGGCTATCAAGTAGTCAATGCTCAAAGAGGAAATAGAAAGAAAGACTCTTCTTTTAAGAAGAATACTGCTGGCATCTATTATAAATTACTTAACCATCTTTCTAGTAAAGTGAAGGTACCTTATAACGTGGCTAACTTCCGTTTACTTGATCGTCGTGTAGCGGACCATGTTATTGAAATGCAAGAAACCAGTAGAGTATTCCGTGTACAAGTTCCTTTCTTAGGTTTTAAAACTGGTACAGTCTTATTTTCTCGAGAAGAAAGAGTTAAGGGTAAAAGTAAATATAACATCCGTTCGATGTTTAATTTAGCTTTATCAAGTATAGTGAGTTTAACCACTCGTCCATTACGTTGGTCGATTGGAGTAACGGTTTTCTTTAGCTGTACATTCTTATTAAGTGCAGTTACTGAATTAGTGCTCTATATTTTAGCGCTTAACAATATTGTTAATATTTCTAATTTTGGATTTGCTATCTGGCTCATTATTAATGTGATGCTCTTTATTGCGTGCTTTATGTTCTTTGTTTTAGCCGTTATAAGTGTCTATTTATCACAAGCTGTGGAAGACGCAAGACGTCGTCCAACCGTTATTGTCAATAAGGTGTATAAGAAATAATTATGTTTATTGATCGAGCAATTATTGAAGTTAGAAGCGGAAAAGGTGGCGATGGTGCAATCGCATTTCGTCGTGAAAAATATGTACCAAAAGGCGGACCTGCTGGCGGTAATGGCGGTCGCGGTGCTTCAATCATTTTAAGAGCGAATTCAAAGATTAATACCTTATTTAATTTCCGCCACTCTAAAGTCTTTATTGGAAAAGATGGAGAAAAAGGTGGCATTAAAAATCAATACGGCAAATATAGTGAAGATGTGATTGTTGATGTCCCAGTTGGCACCGTTGTTTATTTAGAAAAAGATCATAAATTCCTCGGTGATTTATCTATAGAAGGAAAAACACTTTTGGTCGCTAAAGGTGGTCGAGGTGGTAGAGGTAATACCTGCTTTAAGAGTAGTACCAATAGAGTGCCTCGTATTGCTGAAAATGGCGAACCAGGAGAAAGCCATCGTTTAATTCTTGAATTAAAGTTATTAGCGGATGTCGGACTTGTTGGATTACCTAGCGTTGGTAAATCAACCTTATTATCATTAGTGAGTAACGCAAAACCAGAAATCGCTGATTATCCTTTTACAACGATTGCACCTAACCTAGGTCTTGTTTCTCATTTAGATAAATCTTTCGTCATGGCAGATTTACCTGGGCTTATAGAAGGAGCTCATTTAGGCAAGGGTCTTGGCTTACAGTTCTTACGTCATATTGAAAGATGTCGTGTCATTATTCATGTCGTTGATATGTCCTCTAACGGGCGTGACGCATACGAAGATTATAAAGTTATTAATGAAGAACTTGCTCAATATGGACTTGGTATTTCTAAACGTCCAATGATTATTGTTGCTTCTAAAATGGATGAAGAAGGGGCAATAGAAAAACTTAAAACTTTTAAGAAAAAAGTCAAACAAGAAGTTTATCCTATCAGTGCTTTAACCGATGAAGGACTTAAACCTTTATTAAATAAATGTGTCGAATTACTTGATAAGACTCCTCTTTTCCCACTTTATGAAGAAGAATATAAAGAACTCGATACTAAAGTATATACCCTTGAGGAAGAAGAGAAAGAATTCTATATCGTCCAGGAAAAAGCCCATTTATTCCGTATCTTAGGCGATAGAATTATTAAATATTATAAGATGACTAACATCACCACTGATGAAGGGTTAATGCAGCTATTAGCCCACTTACGTAAAATTGGGGTGGATGATGAACTTGAAAGAATGGGGGCAAGTGATGGAGATGAAGTGATGCTCGATGACTTTATCTTTGATTACTATAATTAGTTATGAAATTAGAACAATATATCGATGTCATAGTGAAATTTATGCAAGATTATCTAAAAGATAGTCATCAAGATGGCTATGTTTTAGGTTTAAGTGGCGGCATTGATTCTAGTGCGGTCGCTGCTTTAGCTCTTAAAGCGGTTGGTAAAGAACGACTTCATTGTATCATGATGCCAATCAATTCTCTTGAAGACGACCTTAAAGATGCCATTACTCTTGCTAAAGATTTAGATATTAATTATTCCGTTATTGATGGAAGTAAAGCGTTCAATGAACTTGTGAAAGAATTTGAATCATTAGGAATTGAATTGGATGCTTCGACGAAAGGCAATTTAAAAGCCCGTATCCGTATGTCTATTCTTTATGCCTATGGACAAAAGAATCGTATGTTAGTTCTAGGAACTGATAATTTAGATGAATCCTATGTTGGATATTTCACAAAATACGGAGATGGTGGAGTAGATTTACTACCTATTTGTCGACTCACTAAAGAAGAGGTGAGGAATGTCGCTTCTATTTTAGGCGTCAGAAAAGAACTAGTTGAAAGAGTACCAAGCGCGGGACTATATGAAGGACAGACTGATGAAAAAGAAATGGGAATCTTATATAAAGATTTAGATGCTTATTTACTTGGTCAAAAGGTCGATGAAGAGGTGGTTAATAAGATTGAACGTCTCCACCGTATCAGTGAACATAAGCGTGTTCCAATCCCACGCCCTGAGGAATTTAAACGTGACTAATAAGAATAGAATTGCTATTTATAGCGCGATTATTGCAACGTTTATTAGCTTATTAATTGTGTTATTATTTGTTTTAACAAATAGATGAGGTAAAAGTTATGATTTATTATTTAAAAGGTATCGTATTTAAAACATTTGAAGATTCCATCGTGCTTGATGTCAATAATACTGGTTATCAAGTGCTTGTTTCTCATCCAAGTGATTTTGTTGAAGGTGAACAAATCTTGCTTTATACCCATCAAGTGATTAGAGAAGATGAAGAATATCTCGTCGGTTTTAGTAGTGAAAAAGAAAAAGCCGTTTTCCTTTCTTTAATTAAAGTAAAAGGATTAGGACCAAAAAGTGCGATTAATGCATTAAGTGCAACAACCCCTGAACAAGTGATGAATGCGATTGCAAGCAACAATGTTGCTTATTTAAAGAAATTACCAGGTATTGGAGCCAAAGCTGCCGCTCAAATTATCTTAGATCTTAAGGGTGAATTAACCGGTAGTAAAGGCGATCCAACTTTATATGAAGATGTGTATGAAGCGCTTAAAAGTATGGGCTTTAAAGGTGCTGCGATTGACCGTGTCCTTGCTTCAATTAATGAACCAAATGCGACAAGCGAAGACATCTTAAAGATGGCATTACAACAATTAGGTAAAAAATAATGAGTAGATTAGTTGATGCAGAACGTAATCCTAATGAACTTAATGAAGAACTTTCATTACGTCCAAAAAGGCTCAATCAATATATTGGTCAAAACGCTCTTAAAGAGAATTTAAAAGTCTTTATTGGAGCAGCTTTACATCGTGATGAACCTCTTGATCATATGCTTTTTTATGGCCCTCCAGGCTTAGGTAAAACAACTTTAGCACATGTCATTGCTAATGAGATGCACGCTCATATTAAAGTCGCTAGTGGACCAGCTTTTGAAAAGGTTGGAGATTTAGGTGCAATTCTTTCTTCTTTAGAACCAGGTGATGTCCTTTTTATTGATGAAATACATCGTCTTCCTCGAATTGTAGAGGAAGCTTTATATAGCGCAATGGAAGACTTTGTCTTCCAAGTAGTGATTAATCGCGATGTTTCTTCTAAAGCTATTGAGATTAATTTACCACCCTTTACTTTGATTGGCGCGACCACACGTGCAGGTGATTTAAGCGCGCCTTTACGTGCTCGTTTTGGCTTTACAGAAAAGCTCAATTATTATACAAACGAAGAGATTAGCGAGATTGTGAAAAGAACCGCTAGCGTCTTTAATTGTACGATTGATGAAGAAGCGGCAAATGAAGTGGCTAAACGTAGTAGGGGAACGCCTCGTATCGCGAATAGACTCTTTAAACGTGTGAGAGATTTTGCTAATTATCAAGGTCGTGATAACATTACAAAAGATGATGCTCTTAAAGCTTTAAATGCTTTAAAAGTTGATGATATCGGTCTTGATGATGTTGATATTAGATATCTATTAACTTTGATGGACCGCTTTAATGGTGGACCAGTAGGACTTGATACTTTAGCGAGCGCAATTGGTGAAGAAACTACCAACTTAGAAGATGTATATGAACCATACTTACTTAAGATTGGTTTTATTGACCGTACCCCAAAAGGAAGGATGGCAACGCCAAAAGCCTACCGACATCTTCATAAGGCACATCAAGAAAAACTTATTTGATAGTAGCTCATTATAGATTCGAGCAAATATCTTTTGTTAGTCAAACTTCAGATGGACCATGGTCGGATACAAGCACTACAAACATTTGTACATATTCCCCTGACCCAAATACTTCTAATTGGACGGATAGCAACAATGTTTATTACGATAGCGATACTTACTACTTTGCGATCTCTTGCTTAGGTGGAGCGGATTTCTATGAAGAATTTTAAATTATTTCTTTTAGTCCCTTTTTTATTCAGTTTCTCCGGTTGTAATAATCAAAAAAGAATTGCACTATATTGTGATGATGCGTTATTTTATTCGATTGCATCGCATTTTCAAGATAATGATATTGGTTTTAACTTTGTTAAAGAAACCGACTATAATAAAGCAGATTTTGTTTTTGATATAGAAGAAAATTTCTCTTGTTTAAAAAAAGCTAATAGATTAAAGACTATTGCTAAAAAACATGTTTCAAGTAATATACTGGATTGTTTTGATGATAAAGGTGAAATACCTTATGGTATTAGAGCTAGTTGTTTGATAAAAAACGATACACTTTATGGTGCCGACAATGACAATAATCTTAATGCGTTTTTCGATAAATGTTTAGAAAATAACGGAATAATTGAATATCATTTTTCGGCTTTAATTAGTTACTTAATGAGTGATGAACTTCTTGGAAACTTCCTAAGAACAAAAGAGGACAATTCATTATTTGTTTCTTTACCAAATAACGGCGGAGAATTACTTAATAATATACACAATCATCTGAAGACCCTATTTAGTAAATACAGCATTTCAACACCATCTGGTAGTTATTCAATAAAAGATAAAGATATTAAAATTTGTATATCAGACATTTTCGAATTAATACAAACTCAATCGCATGATTTATTTACAATTAATTGTCTGCCAAAATATACAGTTAATGATTTAACCATTAATCCCAAAACCTATACATACATCAATTATTTTGGCTTAAACGACAATTCATCTTTAAAAGATGAGTATATTGATGCATTTGTAGAAGGAATGTATACGACATCATTTCAAAAAACGTTATATAAAAACGTTAATGTATTTTCAGTTGTTGAGTCAGAAGAAATTGATAATAAAGTTATTTCAAATGATTCTGCCATATTAAATTTCAGCACTGATAATGCTAGTGGTAAAAATATATTTATCCAATATTTTTGCGATATGATACTCCATGATCCAATTCCAAATTATTCTTATACCGAATATTTAAAAGATTTAGTTAATGACATCAATAGCGGAAACAATCCAGTTAGATATAACTAAAGAATCATAAAATATATTACTTTTTATTGAACGAACAATATATTTGTAATATATTATTCAAGAACATATTTTTTTGTTGTCGCCTAGGAGGACAAATTATGCGTAGATTTTGGGCTCATATCATCTTAGTATTTACCGCACTCGTCGTGATGGGTGTTTCTTTTACCAGCATCTTTACTAGAACACAAACCAACCTTGAATATACCGAAGGTAGAGAAGTCACTTTCCGTTTAACTAATAAAGATGACCTTTATGGTGAAGAAGAAATTGAAGATCCTAACGCTGTTAAGGATATGGCGGATACCATGAAAGAACGTTTAGAGAACGTCGGTGTCACCGCTTATAACATCAAGACTTATGGTAATGATATTATCAAAGTGCAATTTGCAGAACCAAATAACAATGAACAATCTAACATTGTTGGCTATTTAGGTTTTAACGGTTCTTTAGCTTTAACCAATATTGATGATGATGAGAACTATACAACTATTACCCAAGAAGATGATAAATTCTTACTCGCTAATCACCCTGCTTATTTAGATAACATTAATAATTATCCAACCATCGTTATCCCAGTTGATAAGAATAACGAATCTTTTAAAGACTTAGTGGAAAAGACTAAGGCTCAAAAAGAAGCTGGTAAAGGTGAAACCACTGAAACCGGTGAACAAGATGAAGAAGGTAATCCAAAAACCGTTACCACAACTTACATCTATCTTTGGTACGACTTTGATGAAGAAACAGATCGTTATTCACGTACAGTGGAAGGCAATGAAGACTACGATGCCAATATCGCTAGAAAAATTATCATGAAATTCAATCTTGATAATATGTACTATCCAGATGATGAAGAAAATAAATTAGCGGCTACTCTAACTTTAGATAGCGACGGTGATGAATCCGTGACACCTACTGAAGTAAGAAACGCTTATGATAACGCGAGATTCTACGTTAACTTAATTAACTCCACACCACTTGATTATAAAGTGACTAATATCAATAACGAGAAAGTAACTTTCGTGCCAGCGACTACTGAATCATTAATTAGAAACGCTGACCCACACCAATATGTCGCTTGGAGTAGAACATTTATTGCTACCTTATGTGCCATTGTCATTGTTGCTTTATTACTTGCAGTATTCTTTAAATTATCTAGTTTATCAATTGCGACTACCTCAATTGCAGCAGTATTTGCTTCTATTGGCTTCATGGTATTAATGAATGCTGAATTTAATATCGCGGCTTTAGTGGCTATTATTGCCGTCAGTTTTGCTTCTTTAGCAAGCGGCATCTTATATGCTTCTAGACTTAAAGAAGAAAGTTATAAGGGTAGAACTCTTAAAAAAGCTAATACCGAAGCAGCTAAGAAAGCCTTATTACCAACACTTGATATCCATATCGGATTAATCTTCATCGGTGCATTTGTTTATCTACTTGGTGGAACATTAATGAGATCATTCGCTTTAGTGTCTGTCGTTGGTGGATTAGCTTCATTAATTCTTAACCTCCTCTTCCTTAGAGGCTTAATGTGGTTAGCTACTAATAATACTGACTTCACTGGTAAATATTCTTTATTCGGTGTTGAACAAGATAAAGTTCCTTCCTTAAATTCTGAAGAAGAAAAACAAGAAGTATTTAAAGGTGCTTATCAAGATAAAGACTTCACTAAACGTAGAAAACCAATTGGTATTGCAACATTAGTTTTATTTGCTGCTAGTGTCGCGGGCTTAATCACATTCGGTGTATTAGGTAATAACGCTCCATATGCGAAAGCTAAACCAGCTGAAACTAGCGAAGTTTATATCTATTCAACAAACGAACTTGCTACTATTGATTCCTTAAAAGAAGGTTTATTTGATAAAGTTACTATCTATAAAGACGCTAATGATACCGAAGGTAAGAGTTTATCTAGTTATATCCAAAAGAGTGATTCTTATTCTCACGTAGATATGGTGGAAGGTGTTGAAAAGACTACTTATTACTTTGTTTACGATTTAGTAAGCCCACTTAAAGAAAACGCCATCGCTTCTAGTGCGAACTATGAAGGTGGAGCGAAAGTGGAATTAAGCAACATCTTAGATGCCTATCATAGTGAAGATACTAAGAGCTATGCTTCTATTAAAACCAGTGGTTCCTATTTAGCAAATGAACCTAACTTTGGTGGTATCGTTGCTGGTACAGCCATTGCAATCGGAGTCATGGGTATTTACTTTATGATTAGATATCGTTTAAGTCGTGGTTTAGTCGCTTTAGTGGCTCCAGTCGTGACTACTGCTATCGGTGCTGGTATATTTGCCTTAACTCGTATTGCTTTCCCAGCTAACACTGCAGTTATTGTTCCTCTTATCGCATTATTTACAATGATTGTGACTATCCTCTTTATGAATAAAGAGAGAGAACTCATCTTAGAAGATAAGACAAGAGTTATTACTTTAGGTCATAGAGAAGAAGTTATGAAACAAGCAACTTCTATTGCCTTTGAACCAATCTTAATCTTTACAATCGTTGTTTGTTATATTGGTATCAACTTCTTTGGCTTTGGTCCTAATGCGACAAGCTTAATCTTCATCGCTTTAACTATTGGAGTGATTTTATCCGCGATTATCATCGTCAATCAATTTGGACCATGTTCACACTTCTTATATAGTAAGTTCCACCGCATTGAAGAAGGAACATTACCACGTAAGGGTAAGAAGAAAAATAAGAAAATTCAATCTGCCACTCACCGTTCTAGTGAGCCTGAAGAAGCGGTCTTCATTGGTATTAACGATTAATGATTATAAGGCTACTATGTAGCCTTTAATTTTTCTTATATTTATGGACAACAAATTTTTAAATGCATTATTAGATTATTATCATATTTCTTTAAATGATTACGAAGAATTAACTGCTAAATACGATTTATCTTCTTTTTCTCTTGGCCATGAATTTAAAGATATCGCTAAAGCGCGTGATATTGCTTTAAACGCTATTAAGAATAAGAAAAGAATTATCATTTATGGCGATTATGATGCAGATGGCATTATGGGAACATCAATCTTAGTAAAGATGTTTAAGATGCTTAATTATGAAGTGAGTTATTATATTCCAAGCCGTTATATCGATGGATATGGACTTAATGTCACTAATGCGACTAAGTGTATTGGCAAATTTGATTTAATGATCACAGTAGATAACGGGATAGTGGCAAACGAAGCAATTGATATCCTTAAAAATGCTGGGATTGAAGTGATTGTTATTGACCATCATACCGTGCAACTACCTTTGCCTAACGCTGATGCGATTGTTCATCCAGAAGTATCAGAATATGGAGAGGTAGCAACTAGTGGTGCTTATAGTGCATTTATGTTTTCTAAAGCAGTCTTAGGCTATTACGATAAATATCTTGCGACTATGGCCGCGATATCTGTTATCAGTGATATGATGCCGCTTAAGAGTTATAACCGTAAATTACTAAAAGCTGTTTTTAATGATTACGTGGTTGATGAATTCCTTCCAATCTCTTTATTAGCGGAACATAAGAAGCTTGATGAAAGGGTGATTGGCTCTTTAGTCGCTCCTAAAATCAATGCTTTAGGAAGAATGAAAGAAGATAAATCGATCAATCTTATTGTAAAATATTTCGTCAGCGACGATAAAGATTTTATATTAACCTATTCTGACTTCATAACAGCCACGAATAATGAACGCAAAGAATTAGGGAAAGAAGTGACTAATGATATCTTAACTAATCTTAATGATGAGGCATTAGTGAATAAACTTGATATCAAAGAGGGATTAATCGGACTCATTGCTAACGGCATTATGAACAAGATCCATAAACCAGCGATTGTTTTTACTAGAGACAAAGAAGGCAATTTAAAGGGTAGCGCGAGAAGTTTAGAAGGCTTTAATATCGTCGAAGCATTTAAGAAACTTGAAAAATATATGCTAAATTATGGTGGTCACGCTTTAGCGGGTGGCTGTTCGATTAAAGAGAGTGATTATGAAAACTTTAAAAAAGATTTCATAGAATTAGTGAATAGTTCCACAATTATTAAAAAAGAAAAAGAAACAATTGATATATCAATTAATGATATCGATAAAGATCATTATGATATCTATAATTCTTTCGCTCCTTTTGGTGAAGGTTGGCCTGCGCCTTTGCTTGCTTTAAAAGGCATCAAGGTTGAAGCTCTTCAATATTCAAAAGATACGAAACACATCTTAACTCGTATTGGCTATAATTCAAAGATTGTTGGTTTTAATATATCAAAAGAATCTTTATTTAATTATCAATATATCGATACAATTGGTACTCTTGATACCTCTAGCTATAAGGGAACAATAAGTTACGAGTTCCATATAAATGAATGCAATAAAAGAAATTAAACTACATTAACTTTAAGATTGCTTTTACATCTCGTTTATATAAGTGACATTTTAGAACATATTTAACTATATGTTTTTATTTTATTTTTGAAAAAATAAAAGATAAGTATATTATTATCTTATGGCAACTAAGCAAACTGTTCTCGTAAATGGTGGATATCCATTACATACATTCGAAGATGTCGAAAACATATACATCAAGTATATTTCAAGTCCCGAAGACAGGAAAAACATTCGTGATGCTTATGAGTTCATTTTAAAAAAGCATGAGGGACAGTTTAGAAAAAGTGGCGAACCATATTATCATCATTTAATTGAAGTCTGTCATATTGTGGCGGAACTTCACGCCGGACCTTCGACTTTAATCGGAGCTCTTTTACATGATGTTGTTGAAGATACTGATACCACAATTGAAGATATTGAAGAACGCTGGGGAAGCGATGTCGCTAAGATTGTTGATTCCTTAACTAAGATTCAAAGATTAAAACTTTCTAAGATTACCAGTGAAGAATTTGAAGCGGAAGATCACCGTAAAATTTTCATTGGAATGGCTAAAGATATCCGTGTCATTTTAATTAAGCTTGCCGATAGATTACATAATTTAAGAACATTAGGCGCTTTATCACGTGATAGACAAATCGCAATGAGTCGAGAAACTTTAGATGTATTTGTACCAATTGCGCACCGTTTAGGTCTTGATGTGATTAAAAGTGAGATGAGCGATCTCTGTTTAAAATATTTAGAGCCAGAAATCTTCCATCAAATTGAAACGCAAGTTAAAAGAAGATATCGTTCTTTATCTAAATCTTTAGATGCGATTAAAAAACGTATTGCCGACATTTTATTTGAACACAATATTCAATTTGATATTTCTTCAAGAGTAAAATCTATCTTTTCAATATATGAGAAAATTTATAAAAAAGGCCATTCGTTTGATGAGATTTATGATATCTTAGCCCTTCGTATTATCACTGATACTGAGATTGCGTGTTATGAAATACTTGGATTAATCCATCAAACCTATACCCCGGTCCCTGGTAGATTTAAAGATTATATTGCGACCCCTAAATCCAATATGTATCAATCTTTACATACGACTATTATGAGTGGTAATGGTAACTTCTATGAAGTTCAAATTAGAACTAAAGAGATGGATGAAATTGCTGAAACTGGTGTTGCTAGTCACTGGGCTTATAAAGAAGGTACTGGATATAATCCTCAAGCCGAACAAAAAGAAATTGAAAATAAATTACACTGGTTTAGAGACTTTGTCTCTTTGAGTAATGATAGTAGTGATGAAGCCGCTAGCGAATATATGTCTAATTTAACCAAAGACATCTTTGAAGCTAACGTCTATGTCTTTACTCCTAAAGGAAAGGTATTAGAACTACCGGCTGGCTCAACCCCAGTTGATTTTGCTTATCGTATTCACTCTAAAATTGGTCAAACAATGACTGGTGCTTTAGTTAATCACGTGATGGTTCCTCTTAATACCGTCCTTAAAACCGGAGATATGGTTGAAATCAAAACGAGTAAGAATGCTCCGGGACCAAATGAAGGATGGCTCGATTTTGTTAAAACCAGTTCTGCTCGTAGCTTTATTAAGAAATATTTAGCCCAAAAGAACAGCGCTCTTATTAGAGAAGAAAAAATTGCTAGAGGCAAACAATCTTGTTTAGATGCCTTTGCTGATCGCGAAATCGAAGAAGAAGAGATGATGAAACTCTTAGAAGACCCTAAGACACTTGAGCATTTTGGATTTGAAAATGTTGATGAACTATTTATCGGTGTCAGTGGACGTAAACCAGTCACCAGTTCAATCATCGATTTCTTACATATTAAAAAACCAGTTAACCTCGATTCTAACTTAGGTAGTGTGAGAGTGAGTGGCGGCAAGAAAGAAATACCTGTTGAATGTAAAGGTGTGACTGGCATTGCTTTATCACTTGCTAACTGCTGTACACCTCTACCAGGAGACGATATTGTTGGTTATGTTTCTAAGGGAAAAGGTATCACCGTTCACCGTATCACTTGTCCAAATATCGCTAATGAAAAAGAAAGATTAGTGGAAGTAAAATGGAGAACTGATATTGAATATGCTACTTATCCAGTTGATGTCATCTTAGAAGCAACTGATCGACCAAACCTATTAGTGAACGTCATGACCGTCTTAACTAATAACCATGTGCCTGTATCTAACTTACATGCGCATACAACAAATAATAACCTCACCTGTTTAATTAATCTCACGCTGATGGTGAGTGACGCAAAGAGATTAAATGACATATTTAACATTTTATTAAATGTTAATGGTGTATATGATGTCAAAAGAATTATTCATTAAGGAGATATATTATGCCAGAAGCTAAAAACAATGTAAAAGGAACAAGAGACATCCTTCCTAACGAAACAGGAGGATTTATCCGTATTGAATCTGTTTTAAGAACAATTGCCTCTTTATATAGCTATCACGAATTAAGAACACCTGTTCTTGAATATAGTGATGTCTTTGCTCGTGGAGTGGGTGAAGGTAGTGATATTGTCCGTAAAGAAATGTATACCTTCCTCGATAAGGGAGAAAGAAGTGTGACCATGCGTCCAGAATTCACTGCTGGAATTATCCGTAGTGTCATTCAAAATAAACTTTATGCGACTAATGAGTTACCACTTAAAATCTTCTATTCCGGTCCAGCCTTTAGATATGAAAGACCTCAACTTGGTCGTTATCGTCAATTTACCCAATTCGGTGTTGAATCCGTCGGCCATAATAGTGTCCTTAATGATTTTGAAGTCATCTCCATGGCTTATAGCATGCTTTATTCCTTAGGTTTAACTAGTGTTAAAGTAAAGATTAATTCCTTAGGTGATAACGAAACTCGTACTAAATATCGTGAGGCACTTAAAGGTTATTTCTTACCACACCTAGATAATATGTGCCCAGACTGTAAACAACGTTATGAGATTAATCCGCTTCGTATTTTAGATTGTAAAGTTCCTGAAGATCACGTGTTAGCAATAGGCGCTCCTAAGATTAATGACTTCTTAAGTGAAACAAGTAAAGAAAGATTTGAAGCATTAAAAAGTGCTTTAGATGATGCCGCTATCCCTTATGAAGTTGATGATCAACTCGTGAGAGGGCTTGATTATTATTCCGAAGTTGTCTTTGAATTTGATTATACTTCCCTTAAGGGAAAGAATTACGGCGCTTTAGGCGGAGGCGGTCACTATTCAAACTTAATGAAAGAATTAGGTGGACCAGATCTTCCAGGTGTTGGATTCTCATTTGGTATTGAAAGATTATATGATGTCCTTAAGGACGATGAATTAATTAAAGAAGATGATGATACTTTAGATATTTATATGATGCCACTTGGTAACGAAGTGAGATTATATGCTTTAGAAATCGCTAATAAACTTAGACTTGCTGGCTATTCCGTTGACTACTGTTTTGATGATGTAAAGCTTGGCAACATGTTTAAAAGAGCGAGCAAAAAGAGAGCAAAATTCGCTGTTATCATTGGTGAAAATGAATATAACAACCATAAATTAGTGGTGAAAGATTTAGCAAAAGAAGAACAAAACGAAATTGAAGAAGATAATATCGTTTGTTATTTCGACGCTATCTTTAATCAAGAATGTAAGTGCAAATGTAGTGATGACTATTGCACCGATGAACAATGTAAATAAAGAAGGATTAATATATGGAAAGAACATGTTTTAACACAGAATTAAGTGAACTTGATGTCAATAAAGAAGTCACTTTAATTGGATGGGTTTCTAAGCGTCGTGACTTAGGCTCCATTATGTTTTTAGATTTAAGAGATCGTAGTGGGATTATTCAAATTACCATTCAAGATAGTTCTAATCTATCAACCATTCGTAATGAATATGTCGTACAAGTTAAAGGTAAAGTTGCTCTTAAGAGCAATCCTAACCCAAACCTCAAGACTGGTAAGATTGAAGTTATCGCAAGTGAAGTAAAAGTGATTAATGAAGCAAAAACCACACCTCTTATCATTGCTGATGAAACTGATGCGCTTGAAGATACACGTTTAGTCTATCGTTATTTAGATTTACGTCGTCCTAAGATGCAACATTATCAAGATATCCGTCATCAAATTAAGATGGCTGCTCATAACTATCTAGATAAATATCACTTTATTGAAGTTGAGACTCCAATCTTAACTTTATCTACTCCAGAAGGTGCTAGAGACTATCTCGTTCCTTCTCGTGTCCATCCAGGTAATTTCTATGCTTTACCTCAATCACCACAAATCTTTAAACAATTATTAATGATTGGTGGATTTGAAAGATATTATCAAATTGCTCGTTGCTTTAGAGATGAAGACTTAAGAGCGGACCGTCAACCAGATTTCACCCAAATCGATATTGAAACATCTTTCCTTGATCAAGATCAATTCTTAACATTGATGGAAGGATTAATCAAAGATATCTTTAAGAAGACCATCAATTATGATGTGAAACTTCCTTTAAGAAGACTCCCCTATCAAGAAGCAATGGATAAATATGGTAGTGATAAGCCAGATACTAGATTTGATTTATTCATTAATGATGTGAAAGAAGTTTTTGCTAACACCTCATTTAACGGTTATAAAGAAGTAGAAGCAATTAGAGCCCTCGTCATTCCAGGAGTGGCAAGTGAAACTAGCCGTAAAGTCATTGATGAATTAACTTTAGAAGCGAAGAAATTCTCTCTTCCAGGCGTCACTGTCCTTAAAGTTGAAAATGGCACTTTAGTTGGTTCATTCCTTAAATTCTTAAGCGAAGAAGAGATTAAAGGATTATTTAATGATTTATCATTAAAAGATAATGACTTACTTATTATTGCGGCTGGTAATAAAACAAGAGTCTTACCTTATTTAGGCGCATTAAGAAGTCAATATGCTCGTAAACTTAACTTAATTAAAGAAGGAACATATGATTTACTTTGGGTTGTGGACTTCCCATTATTTGAAAAGACCGATACCGGTTGGACTAGTTCCCATCACCCATTCACTCGTCCAAAAGACGAACATTTAAAATATTTAGATACCGATCCAGGACAAATCTTAAGCTATGCTTATGATATTGTTATTAACGGTTATGAAGCAGGAGGCGGTTCTTTAAGAATCTATGATCAAAAAGTACAACATAAGATTTTTGAAGTATTAGGCTTAAGTGAAGAAGATATCAAACGTAAATTTGGATTCTTCATCGATGCTTTCCAATATGGAACCCCACCTCACGCTGGTATGGCCTTTGGACTTGATAGATTAACAATGATTTTAGGTGGCACAGATAATATCCGCGATGTTATTGCGTTCCCTAAGAACTTAAGTGCGGTTTGCCCAATGAGTGGTGCGCCAAACGTTGTTGATGAAGCCCAACTTGATGAACTCGGTATTCAAATTAAGAAATAATATCTACGTAAATAGGGGAGGTAAATTATGATAGATAATATTGATAAGTTATCAATTGCAACCATCCGTGGTTTATGCATTGATATGACCAACAAAGCCAAAAGTGGTCACCCAGGTATTGCTCTAGGAGCAGCTCCAATTTTGTATACTTTGTATACAAGACATTTAAATGCTGTTAGTAAAGATCCTAACTGGATTAACCGTGACCGTTTTGTTTTAAGTGCTGGACACGGAAGTAGCTTACTATATGCGATTCTCCATTTATGCGGATACAAAGTATCGATGGATGATATCAAGTCATTCCGTCAATTAGGTAGTATTACTCCAGGACACCCAGAAGCTGGTGTGACTGAAGGGGTTGATGCTTCTACTGGCCCATTAGGACAAGGCATTGCGATGGCTGTTGGTATGGCAATCGCAGAACAAAACGTTGCAAATTTATATACACATGGTGATATTTTATGTAACCACTATACTTATGCTTTATGCGGAGATGGCTGTTTAGAAGAAGGCATTTCTCAAGAAGCTATTCAAATTGCAGGATATCAAAAACTTAATAAGTTAATCCTCCTTTATGACTCAAATAACATCACCCTTGATGGTGGTCTTGATCTTTCATATAACGAAAACACTGAATTAAGATTTAAAGCCAGTGGTTGGGATGTTCTTAAAGTTGAAGATGGTAATGACGTCGAAGCCATTGATAAAGCCATCCGTCAAGCTAAAAAGAGTACATCTAAACCAACTTTAATTATCGTTAAAACTGTGATTGGTTATGGCGCTAGTGCGCAAGGAACCAATAAAGTGCATGGTGCTCCAATTGGAGTAGAAGATGGTAAAAAAGCCAAATTAAGTTATGGCTTTGACCATGAAGATTTCTTTGTTCCAGAAGAAGTTAGAAGCCATTTTAATGACACCTTTGTTGCTCGTGGTAATAAAGCTTATAACGACTATCAAAAAGAATTCGTTAGCTATCAAGCTAAATATAAAGAAGACGCAGAAAGATTCCTTAAACTTAAAGATAATGATGTAAGCGCTTATTTACCTCATGAACTTCCAAGTGACTTTGGAGTTGATGCTTTAGCCACTAGAAAAGTATCTCAAAATGCTTTAAACGATTACAATAATTGTATTCCAAATCTATTTGGTGGCGCTGCTGACGTTGCTAGTAGTGTAATGACTCAAGTAAAAGATGCAGTAGCTTTCTCTCCCGCTCATAGAGAAGGACATCAAATTAACTTTGGTATTCGTGAATTTGCGATGACCGCTATTCAAAATGGTATGTTACTCCACGGTGGAGTGAGAACTTATGTTGGAAGCTTCTTAGCTTTCTCTGATTATATGAAGGGTGGTATGAGAATGGCATGTTTAAGTAATCTCCCAGCCATTTATCTCTTCTCCCATGACTCTATTGCAGTTGGAGAAGATGGACCAACCCACCAACCAGTGGAACAAGTGGCAACCTTACGTTTATTCCCAAATATGACTGTTATCCGTCCTTGTGACGCAAGAGAAACATATGCTGCATGGCAAGTTGCTCTTAGAAGCTTAAAGACTCCAACTAGCTTAATCTTATCTAGACAAGTTTTACCTCAACTTGTTAATTCTAGTGTAGAAGGCTTATATAAAGGCGCATATGTGATTAGCGATAATTCCAAAGCAAAATTCATTATGATTGCTAGTGGATCAGAAGTTGATTTAGCCCTTAAAGCCCAAAAAGCCTTGCTTGAAAAAGGTATTGCTACTAGAGTAGTCTCGATGCCTTCATGGGAATTATTTGAAAAACAAAGTGATGAATATAAAGCGAGCATCTTTAATATGCCAAAATCAAAGCGCATTTCTATTGAAATGATGTCTAAATTTGGTTGGGACCAATACGCTGATCATCACCTCTCAGTTGATGTATTTGGTAAGAGCGCGAAAGCAAGCGACGTGATTAATGCTTATGGCTTCACAGTCGATAATTTAGTGAACATTGTTTCGGAGTTAGTGAAATAACCTTTATGGCAATCTCAAGAAATCAACAAAACTATATCATTATGACGACCATCTATATGGAGCTTAATGATTTTAACTATGGTGATAAATCTGATCCAAGAAGCGCTAAAGAGATTATGCTTTCTTTATTAAAAGAAGAATATAACGAAACCATTCTTCCTCCATTTATTGAAGATATGGTGAATGTTTCTTTACTTCATTATGGAGAAGCAGTCGAAATCTTCTCTAAACACCTTAAGGATTGGAAATGGGAAAGATTACCATTACTCACGCAAGCAATTTTACTTATGAGTTATACTCACTTTAAATATATTGAAACCATTGATAAAGCAATTGTTATCGATGTGGCAGTGAAACTTGCAAAAGAATATATTGAAGAGAAACAAGCAAAATTTATTAACGCCATCTTAGATGAAGTATTAGCCTAATATGGAAAGAGTTATTTATTCTGTCCAAGACATTAATAAATACATTAAAAATGTATTAACAACTGATGAAAACTTAAAATTCATCTATGTTAAGGGCGAAATAAGTAATTTTAAAAAGGCTGCGACTGGTCACTTATATTTCTCACTCAAAGATAATGAATCAATTATCAATGTTGTGATGTTTAATAACTACGCTTCTAAAATCATTTTTGAACCTAAGAATGGTGATGAAGTGATAGTGCTCGCTTCAATCGATGCTTATGTCCCACGCGGTAATTATCAATTATTCGTCTATGAAATGAATCTTAAAGGCCAAGGCTCTATCTTAGAAGAATTAGAAAAACTCAAAAAGAAGTTAGCGAGTGAAGGCTTATTTGATGAAGATAGAAAAAGAAAGATAAATATCTATCCTCATGCGATCGGTATTATCACTGCTAAAGGAAGTGCGGCAATTAAAGATTTAACTTATAACATCTTACGTCGTTACCCATTAGCAGATATCTATTTCTTCCCCAGTAGTGTCCAAGGGGAGAATGCTCCTAAGGAACTTCTTGAAGCGTTTAAAAAGAGTCAAGAATATCCGCTTGATACCTTAATCATTGGTCGAGGTGGTGGAGCAAGTGAAGATTTAAGCGCCTTTAATGACGAAGCGCTTGTTAGAGCGGTAGCAACTAGTAAGATGCCAGTTATTGCCGCCGTTGGACACGAGATAGATTCTACCTTAATCGATTATGTTGCTGATAAAAGAGCGAGCACCCCAACAGGAGCGGCAGAACTTGCAACAATAGATCAAAGGGAAATCATTCAAAAACTTGATTATTATCTAACGGATATGAAATCTAGTTTAGAAAATAAATTATCATCAATGAATGAAGATATCGCTTTCTATAAAGAAGGGCTTAAAAATAGTCTTCTTAATAGATTAAACAATTATCGAACCCGATTAGAAGGGGAAATAAAAAGGATTAACGCTCTTAATCCTAAAGCGGTATTAAATAGAGGTTATTCCTTATTACAAAACGATAAAGGTCATGTTATTACTTCTATAAAAGAAGTAAAAGAAAATGAAATCATCATTACTTCCTTACAAGATGGAAGCATAAAAAGTATTGTCAAAGAGGTCAAAAACGATGGAAGATAAAATTGATTTTGAAAAAGAACTTAAAAGATTAGAAGAAATCTCAAGCAAGATGGAGAATAAAACCATCTCTTTAGATGAATCCATCGCTTTATATGAAGAGGGTATTAAAATAACTAAGAAACTTGAAGAAGCGCTTAAAGAAGCGGAAAAGAAAGTAGAAGCAGTCATAGAAGTAAAATAATGAAAAAAGAAGTTAAGCACGTTGACTTATTATCAATTAAGGATCCAAAGTTTTTAAAAGACTTATCCTATAAGGAACTCGATGTCCTTTCTGGCGATATCGCTTCTTTCCTTGTGGATATTACTTCTAAAAACGGTGGACATCTTTCAAGTAACTTAGGAGTGGTTGATGCAACCATCGCTTTATGTCGTGTCTTTGATTTTTCTAAAGATAAAATTATCTTTGATGTTGGTCATCAATGTTATACCTATAAATTATTAACGGGCCGAGATATTAGAACGATTAGACTCGCTAACGGGATAAGTGGTTTCCAAAAGAAAGAGGAATCACCTTATGACCATTATGAAGCTGGTCACTCTTCAACGAGTGTATCTGCCGCTTTAGGTATGGCGGTAGCAAGAGACTTAAAGCACGAACATTATCAAGTAATCTCTTTTATCGGTGATTCAAGTATTACTAACGGCTTAAGTTTAGAAGCAATTAATAATACTCAAGGACTGAATAATCATAAATATATTATCGTTTTAAACGATAATGATATGTCAATTTCTAAGGCTGTTGGAGGATTCTCTCACGTTTTAAGAAACATCTCTGTCAGTGATTTTTATCGTA
This sequence comes from Erysipelotrichaceae bacterium, assembly GCA_015059185.1. GTDB lineage: Bacteria > Bacillota_I > Bacilli_A > RFN20 > CAG-826 > SIG220. Next base: position 5,077 of record SVAY01000011.1, on the reverse strand, counting down.
GGAGTAAACATTTATTTACTCGTATGATGTCTCATACTCGCTTTACTCGAGCGATTTATCGTTCAGTATGTAGATTTAAAAACTGGACTAAAAAAGTGATGATGAAAACGACAATGCTTGATTCACTTGGTTTCTCGATGGTTGGTCCAATTGATGGACATGATATTAAAGCGATGGAGAAGGCATTTATCCAAGCACGTAAAAATGATAAATCTACCCTTATTGTTTTAAAGACCATTAAAGGTAAGGGCTATAAATATGCAGAAGAAGATAAAGAAGGAAAATGGCATGGCGTTCCTAGTTTTAATAAAGAAACTGGGGAATTTTATAACGCAAGTAACATTTCTTGGAGTGAATATTTCTCTAGCTTAATTGCAAAAAGAATGAATAATGATGCTTCAACAGTGACCATTACTCCAGGAACAGGGTATGGTAGTGGTATTACTTCTTTATTTAAACAGTTCCCTGATCGTATGTTTGATGTAGGAATTGCTGAAGAACACGCGCTTGTATTTGCTAGCGGCTTATCTACTAGTGGCTTACATCCTGTAATTTGTATTTATTCTACATTCCTTCAAAGAGCATATGATGAGTTATCTCACGATTTAGCCCGTATGAATCTTGACGCCACCATTTTAGTGGATCGTGCAGGTTTAGTTGGATTAGATGGAGAAACCCATCAAGGTCTATATGATGAAGCATATCTTTCAAGCATTCCTAATGTCACCATAACGATGCCAAGTAACACCCATGAAGCCTCATTATTATTTAATGAATCTTTCCTTCATCATGGACCATTTGTTATCCGTTTTCCACGTGAAACTATATTAAAATCTACTGATACATATTCTTTAGAATATGGTAAATGGAGAAAAGTGCTTGATGGGAAAGATAAAGTTATTATTTCTTTAGGCCCAATTATTCATGAATTAAAGAATGCTTTATTAGATAATAAGATTGATGCTTCTTTATATAATGCTTTATATATTAAACCTCTCGATGAAGAGGCGCTTAAAGATGTTATGTCTTTTAAGAAGGTCATTATTTATGATCCTTATTCAACTGTTAAAGGCTTAACCGAGATTGTTTCTAACTATTTAATTAATCATGGTTATAAAGGTGAAGTTATTTCTAAGGCTGTTCCTGATGTATTCGTTAAACAAGGAACGATTAAAGAACAAAGAAATAGATATCATTTATTGGTTAAAGATATCATAAATTTATAAAGTAAAAGTTGCCATTAATTATTATAGTGGTACAATATTAACTGCTTAAGGGAGTAGAGTCCTTATTAGGTTTGTTATCTCGTCAGCACGGTTTATCCCGGGGTACAAATAAATTTCAAGACTTAAGCACATTTAAATTGTGCTTTTTATTTTGGAAGGGAGGTAACAATTAGTATTAAAAATATTAAGCATTGGTTAACATAATATTTAATCTAATTTATAATACGTAATATGGACATTAATGACGCGCTAGAAAATTATTCCCAATATATTCTTGTTGAAAAAGGTTTACAGCCTTTAACTCTTAAAAACTATCAAGATGATTTAAAGATGTTTTTTCTTTATTATCCATCTAAAAGAGATACAAGTGATTTATATGGGACTGATGTACTTGATTTTTTCCGTCATGAACTCGCAAGCGGATTATCAATATCAACTTGTTTAAGAAGATTATCATCATTAAAAAGCTTTTATTCATTTCTTAACGAAGAAAATATCATTCATGAAGAAGTACCAGAAATGGAAGCGATTAAGCGTCCAGATCATCTTCCTACATGTTTATCTATTGAAGAAGTAGAAGAATTATTAAACGCACCTGATTTAGATACTAAGGACGGCATAAGAGATAAAGCGATGTTAGAAACAATGTATGCGAGTGGCTTACGTGTTTCGGAATTACTTAATCTAGAAATGAGCAATATTAATCTTAATGCAGGAATTATTATTGTCCATGGTAAAGGGGCAAAGGAAAGAAAGGTACCTTTAGGAGATTTTGCAAAAGAGTATATCGTTAAATATATCGAAGAAGTAAGAAAAGGAATGAAGCATATTGTTGATAAGAAATATTTATTTTTAAATAAATATGGTAAACAATTATCCAGACAATATTTCTTTAAATCAATCAAGAAGTATGCGGCGAAAGCAGGTATTACAGCTTCAATCTCACCTCATACGTTACGTCACTGTTTTGCGACTCACTTATTAGAAAATAAAGCGGACTTAAGAGTGGTACAGGAATTACTTGGTCACACTAATATTGCAACGACAGAAATCTATACTCACATATCCACCAAACGCATATTAAATGCCTATGATACCTATATGAAAGGGAATAAATAATGAATTATAAAAGAATATTTGTTATTGTCATGGATTCCGTTGGGATTGGCTATGATCCAATTTCTAAATCTTTTAATGATGAAGGAGCGAACACTTTAAAGCATATTGCTGAACAAGAGAATGGTTTATTTATTCCTAATCTTAATAAACTTGGTATTGGTGATTTAGAAGATATTAAAGGGACTACAAAGGTTGATCACCATCATAGCTTTGCTATGAAATTATTTGAAGCTAGTAACGGGAAAGATACAATGACCGGTCACTGGGAGATGATGGGAATAAAAACTTCTAACCCATTTCTTACTTTTACCGAGACTGGTTTTCCAAAAGAATTAATCGATGAACTTGAAAAAGAAACTGGCCATAAAGTGATTGGTAATAAAGCTGCAAGCGGCACTGAGATATTAAAAGAATTAGGCGAAGAGCAAATGAGAGACAATTCTTTAATTGTTTATACATCAAGCGATTCTGTTCTTCAAATTGCCGCTCATGAAGAAGTTACCGGTTTAAATGAATTATATCGTTGCTGTGAAATCGCAAGAAAAATATGTATGAAACCTGAATGGAATGTGGGACGTGTCATTGCGCGTCCATATCTAGGAAATATGCCTGAAACGTTTAAAAGAACACCTAATAGACATGATTATGCTGTTAAACCACCTTACGATACAGTGATGAACATATTAAAAGATCATTATTATGAAGTATCATGTGTCGGAAAGATTAATGACATCTTTTTTGGATCAGGGGTGACTAAAACAGTAAAGACCATTTCTAACTCTGACGGCATGCAAAAAACCATGAATATCATTGGAAATGATAAATTCAATGGATTATGTTTTGTGAATCTAGTAGACTTTGATAGTGAGTTTGGACATCGACGTGATGTTATGGGCTATAAAAAAGCCTTAGAAACATTCGATCAAGAACTCGGAAAACTCATTAATTTATTAGATGATTCTGATTTATTAATGGTCACTGCGGACCATGGAAATGATCCAACATGGCATGGGACAGATCATACTAGAGAATATGTGCCGTTACTTATTTATTCAAAATCAATAAATAATGGATGTCATCTAGAAACAAGAAACAGCTTCGCAGATATCGGAGCGACAATATTAAATAACTTTAGATTATGTAAACCAAAATATTTAATTGGAGATGTTATCAAGGAGGTTAATGAATAATTATGTGGCAATATCCAATTTCTCTTATTTCTTATTTAGTCGTAGCAACCATTGTTGTTTGGCTTTCAATTAGATTATCAACGTTTGTTGATTTACTTGATAAGAAGACTAATCTTTCTGGAGCGCTTTTAGGAGGAATCCTTTTAGCAGCAACAACATCTTTACCAGAATTATTTACATCGTTTACCGCGACAGTTTTAGTTAATAACAATAGTTTAGTCATGGGTAATATCTTAGGAAGTAACTTATTTAATATGGTGCTTTTCTCCATTATCTATTTATTCTTCTTTAAAAAGTTAGTAGATAAGAAAGTTGATAAAGTGCATTTATTTACAATGTTAATTATTGGTTTATTATATACAACCGTTATAATTGCTAGCTTCGTCTTTAACTTTAATAATATTCTTTGGGGTTGGTTTAACCCAATGAGCATACTCATTGTTGTTTTATACGCCATTAACATTTGGAAGACTCCTAAAGAGGAAGATGCTAAAGAAGATGAAGGGGAAGAAAACCCAACTAAATTTGATAAATTAAGCGTTAAACAAATAGTGGTTTTATTTATTATTTTTGCTTTAGCGTTAATCGGAGCCTCAATTGGTATCACCTATTTAACCCAATGGGTTGTTGATGTATATGGTTTTGGTTCAACATTTGGTGGTGCTTTATTCTTAGGTGTTGCAACTTCTTTACCAGAATTAACTGCGACCATCAATCTCTCTAAGAGAGGTAATATCAATGCGGCTTATGGAAACATCATCGGTTCTATTTCATTTAATTTCTGTATTATGAGTCTTGCTGATTTATTTAGTTGGAACTGTGTCACTAGAACATTTGCTGCAGATCAAAGTGCCTTCTTACTCATGGTATTTGGTGTAGGAAGCGGAATACTCTTACTTATTTCATTATTAGTTAAGCGTTTTGTGGTGCTTAAAGGCTCAATTGGTGAGAGAATATACTTTTATGTGACTGGCGGATTAATCGCCGCTAATTACATCGCTTTCTTGATTTTAAGTAATATTGATCTTGGAATCAGTTTTGCGCCATTCATTGTTGGCTAATAAGTAATTGTTACAAATATTAAAAAATGAACACTAGTTTACTAGTGTTTTTTTATTGTTTGAATTTTTTTCAGATTTTTTCAACATTTTTGCATTTTTATCAGTCCTGAAAAGAATATATAGGGGCAAAAACTGCCCTTATAGTCAAAGCAAAGACTTTAACACTCGGAAGGAAGGCTCCCTGGACCACGGTCAACGTAACCACGGTGAAAGGGGGTGATATCCATGGAACAATTAGAGACCGTGCTCTCATATATTGTTCTATGCTTACTTATTTGTCTAATGGTGCTATTCGTTAGATAAAAAAGAAGCCGTTGGCCGATCTAGCTATTTGTGGTCTTGGGGGCTTCCTTCTTTATAGCTAAATTATATCAAATCACCCGTCAAAGACAAGACGTTAAAACTTTTGAGTTCCCCGTTTTTTGAAAGGAGTTGATGAAGGAAGCGATAAAATCGCTATAAATGCCATTAAAATCTAGGA
>SVAY01000019.1 GCA_015059185.1 Erysipelotrichaceae bacterium | reverse complement strand
ACTACCTCAACATCCTTTGTTTGACAAAAACATTATATCACAAGTCAAAGTCACCAACTTTTTTCTTTACTGCTGGAAATGTTTTTCTAAATCTTTGATTTATATTCCTCTTTATGCTAATATTAAACGCGGTTAAAAGAATTATGGGATTAAAAACAGGTATCGTCGGTCTTTCAAATGTTGGTAAATCAACATTATTTAATGCGATTACTAATAGCCATGTGGAAGCTGCTAACTATCCTTTCGCGACTATCAATCCAAATACTGGAGTGGTGAATGTTCCTGATGAAAGATTAGATTTTTTATCTAATCTATTTAAGCCTGAAAGAACTATTCCTGCCACTGTCGAATTCTATGATATCGCTGGATTAGTTAAGGGTGCATCTAAAGGCGAAGGTTTAGGTAACCAATTCCTCGCTCATATTAGAGAATGTGATGCGATTGTAGAAGTTGTGAGATGCTTTGATAATCCTGATATCATTCACGTTGAAGGTTCAGTTGATCCAATTAGAGATATTGAAGTCATTAATCTTGAACTTGTGATGGCAGATTTAGAAACTGTTACTAAACGTATTGAAAAGATTGAAAATAAAGCTCGTATCTTAAAAGATAAAGAATCTTTACTTGAGATGAGTATCTTAACCCCATTTAAAGAGGCTCTTGAACAAGGTCTAGCAGCGAGAACTGTAGAATTAAGCAAAGAACAAGAAGAATATGCAAAAGTTAATTATCATCTTTTAACTAGAAAGCCAATTATTTACGTTGCTAATGTCGCTGAAACCGATTTAGCGGATCCTGATAGTTGTGACTATTATAGTAAGGTGAAGGAATTCGCTTTAAAAGAACATAACCAAGTGATTCCTGTATCTTGTGAAATTGAAAGTCAGTTATCTGAATTATCTAAAGAAGATAGACAAGTCTTCCTTGATGATTTAGGTGTCAAGGAAAGTGGCTTAGAGAAAGTGATTAAGGCCACCTATAAATTATTAAATTTATCAACATTCTTTACTGTTGGTAGTGATGAATGCCGTGCTTGGACATTCATGAACGGGATGAGCGCACCTGAATGTGCTGGTATCATCCATACCGATTTCCAAAAGGGATTTATTTGTGCAGAAGTATACGCTTATGAATCCATCCATGAACTCGGAAGTGAAGCCGCAGTAAAAGAAGCAGGCAAGTTACGTACGGAGGGCAAAGGATATTTCCCTAAAGACGGAGATATCATGTTTTTTAAATTCAATGTCACTAGAAAATAACGAGAAATTAGCATATCGCATTGGAGCGAGTAAAGATATCCATAAACTTGGACTTAATAGAAAGCTCATGTTAGCCGGTGTTCACGTTCCTTTCCCTATGGGAGAAATTGCTCATAGTGATGGAGATGTGGTTTATCACGCGCTTAGTGAAGCGATATTAGGCGCTTTAGCGCTTGGAGATTTAGGAACACATTTCCCAGATAATGATCCTAATACTGAAAATATGGATAGCGCTCTGATTCTCCGTCATGTTAAAAAACTTATGGAACAAGAAGGATATAAAGCCAATAACTTAGATATCTTTATTTCTTTAGAATCTCCTAAACTTAAAGACTTTATTCCTAAGATGAGATATAACGTATCTTTTGAACTAGAAATACCTTATGACGCGGTATCTATTAAAGCCGGCACTAACGAAGGTATGGGAGCAGTAGGAGAAGGACTAGCGGTCGAAGCTAGCTGCACGATTTTATTAAGAAGAGTAGATAAATAATGAATATAGTTGAAGTAATTAAAAATGATGTGAAGAATGCTTTAGCTTCTATCAATATAGAAGTTAATTTAGATGACGTCGTTATTGAGAAAAGTAAAGATCCTACACATGGAGATTACGCTACTAATGTCGCGCTTAAGTTTTCTAGATTAGCTCATAAAGCACCTAGAGATTTTGCTTCTGACTTAGTAAGCGTCATGAACTTTGATTATGTTGACCATTTAGAAATTGCTGGTCCAGGATTTATTAATTTCTTCCTTAAAAATGATTCACTTCAAAGTGTCGTCAAAAAAGTATTAACTGAAGGCGATAAATACGGCTGGAGTAAAGATAAGAAACAAAATATCAATGTGGAATTCGTGAGTGCTAATCCAACTGGAGATCTTCATGTTGGTACTGCTAGAGGCGCGGCGATTGGTGATTCTTTAGCAAGAATTTTAGAAGCGGACGGCAATAAAGTTACAAGAGAATATTATATTAACGATGCAGGTAATCAAATCTATAATTTAGCCCTTTCTATCGAAGGGCGATATAAAGAACTTCAAGGCTTAGAATTTAGCCTTCCTGAAGACGGGTATTACGGACAAGATGTCATTAATATCGCTCATCAAATCTATGATGAAATCGGTGATAAAGCCTTACATATGGATGATCCAGTTTCCTACTTTAAAGAAAGAGGAATTGAACTTGAATTAAAGAAAATAAGGGAAGTTTTAGAGGATTTTGACGTTAAATTCGACGTTTTTTCTAGCGAGAAAGAAATTAGAAAAGATAACGCAGTAGAGAAAGAAATTAAGGCCTTAGGTGATAACTGTTATAACGATGAAGGAGCGATTAAACTTGCTACTTCTCGATATCTCGATGATAAAGATAGAGTGATTGTAAAGTCTAATGGTGACTATACATATTTCTTACCTGATATCTGCTATCACTTAAATAAATTATCTCGAGGATTTGATCGATTAATTGATGTTCTTGGTGCTGATCACCATGGCTATATCAATCGTATGAAGAGTGCCCTTATGATGCACGGATATAAGCCTGATGTCTTAGATATTACTCTTATCCAAATGGTGAGATTTATTAAAGATGGAGTGGAGAAGAAAGCTTCTAAACGTGCAGGGGACGCTTATACATTAAAAGAACTTATTGAAGACGTAGGAAAAGATGCAGCGAGATATTTCTTTGCGATGAGAGCAGCCTCTAGCCATCTTGATTTTGATTTAGGCTTAGCCGTTGAACAAAGTAGTAATAATCCAGTGTATTACGCTCAATACGCTCACGCTCGTATGTGTAGCGTCTTAGCGCAAGGTAATGATATCGGTATTGATGAGAACGCCCCTCACTTAGTGAGTGAAAAAGAAAAAGCGATCTTAAAGCAACTTGAAAGCTTTAATGAAGTGATTAGTGGAGCCGCAAAAGAACTCGCCCCACATCTCATCACCAATTATGTTCATAATTTAGCGGAACTTATCCATGCTTGGTATAATGAAAGCAAAATTATTGATAGAGACAATATCGAAGTCTCAAAGAGTCGTCTAGCACTCGCCAAAGCTAGTAAACAAGTGATTAAAAATGCCTTATGGCTTGTCGGTGTTAATGCGCCAGAGCATATGTAGGCAAGGAGGAGATTTATATGAGTGACAAATCATTACTCGATTTAGCGTACGATTACGTTGAAAAATCCAAAGGTTCAGTAACCTTTAAAGCTTTATGGAAGGCTGTTTGTAAAGCTAAAGGATATGATGAAGAAACCGCTAACAAGAAAGTGAGCCAATTCTATACCACTTTACTTTTAGATGGTAGATTCGTGACCTTAGGTGAAAACAAATGGGATCTTAGAAGTAGACACACATTTGATAAAGTCCATATCGATATGAAAGATGTTTATAGTGATGTTGAAGCTAGTGACTCCGACGATGTCGAAGAAGAAGTGGAAGAAAAAGAATATAACGAAGTATTCGAAGAAAAAGTCATTGATCGTAATGATGAAATTGAAGCTGACGTCAGTGAAGATGACGAAAGCGAAGAAGATAAATAATCTCTTCATTTCATAGCCTTATATGTATAAAAAAGAACTGAAGGCTACTTTAGATATTATTAATAATGCCGCCGAGATGATTTCGTGCGGCTTTTATTCTACTTCTTATGAAGTTGATACTAAAAGTGATGATACTCCCGTCACTAGTATTGATAAACAAGTAGATAAATATATTAGAGAATCTTTATCTAAGTTATTTCCGGGTTACGGCTTCTTAACCGAAGAAAGTAAAGATGATTTAGCAAGACTAGATAAAGAATATGTCTGGGTTGTTGACCCGATTGACGGAACAGTGGAGTTTATTAAAAAACAATATCAATTTGTTATTAATATCGCTTTAGTGAGGAATCATGAAGTGGTACTAGGCGTTATTATGGAACCACTTAGTAAAGAGATATATTACGCGGTTAAAGGTGAAGGAGCATATTTACTTAAAGACGGTATCACTACTAAGATCCATGTATCTAATAAAATAGATAACTTAATATGTTTAACTTCTCCTTTCCATCAGTCTAAGGAAGAAAAAGAATATATAGAAAAATATAAAGATAGATTTAGTGATATCGCTTATATCGGAGCGGCGTATAAAGCAGTCTTAATTGCAAGTGGCAAAGCAGATGTATCATATCGACTTACGAATAACACAAAAGAATGGGATACTGCGGCTTCTCAAATAATTGTATTAGAAGCTGGTGGTGTCTTTTTAGATAAATACAAAAGAGAAATAAAATATAACAGGAAAGATATTAGAAATCTTGATGGTTATATCATTTTAAATAAGATTGAAAATTATTATTAGCAAAAGGCCAGTTGGTTTAGCAAACAGTATTGTCTATATTTCTCAATGGCTTTTTCTAATGCAAAGTCAAATAAATAAGAAGGCATTTTCTCTATTTTTTTGTTCCTTATTATTATTGCATCAGTGGGATGCAGAATTGTTTCAACTTTGGTAAGATTATTTATCGATTGTTCTAGAGAGAATGTGACTTTTTTTGTTTGAGATATTTTACGTATTTCATCTTTCATTAACTGAATAAATACTTCATTTTTCCAAATTGCAAAATAATAAGGGACAAGATTAGAGGAAGAAAAAAATAATTCATCAACATTAAAGAGCTTAGATATATCTCTTTTTTCTTTTACTGTAAGTTTTTCTTCTTGTTTAGGGTCACTACATAATTTTGTGAGTTGACGCCTATCTATATCTAAAATATTAGCCAACTGCATTAAAGAGTAATTGCTATTAGATAAGAGCAAGGAAAATACGCTGATATGATCTATTTCTTGTTTTACTTTTTCTATAACTCTAAAGGGAGACATTTCATGGTAGACAGGGAATAACTCTATCATCTTATCTAATGGGTAAAGTAAGAACATTTTCCTCAAAGGGATTCCCAATGAGATTGAGATTGAAATATAACTTTCTCCAGCAAAAACGATATCGTTTTGATATTTATTTGTAATGTTAAGTGGTCTTGCTCCAAAAATAGCAGACGCTATATCTTTAATATCATTATTAAGAAAAGGTGATATGTCATTTTCCAAAAAATCAAAAAAAGAAGAAGAAATAATTTTTCCATTAACGATATCAATATCTAATGAACAATCTAAAATTAGAAAAGATAATAGCTGACCAAATTTGCTTTTAATTAGCCTAATATCAACTGTTATCACGTAAAATATCCCTCACATATTTTTGTTTTATATTTTTGTTAAGAACAAGCAGCTCATATTCGTTGTTAGCTTTTTCTTCTAACTTGGCATATTCATCATTATGAGAAATGATTTTAGAATCGATGAATTTAATCTTATTAAAAGCTTTTTTACTAATTAAAACATATTGAAGCCCAAGATTCCCTAGTTCCATTGCTCTTTTTAATAACTCAAGAGGTAAATTATTAAGTAAAAATTCTCTAGTATATATGTAATAAGAGTCATCTGCTCGGTATCCAACTATTACATCAATATCATCAAGTTTGGGGCAATATCTATTAATTAAAAGATTTATTTCTTCACTTGCTTCTAAACGAGTGTTCTCATCGATTCTATGTTTACACAATATGGCCACCCATTTTAAAACATCTTTATCTGTATTATGGTTAAGATAAAGAACATTAAGTGATTTTAAATCTAATTCATAGGTATTAATATATCCTCCAGCGGGGTTATTTGAGGCCCACATAGAGGCGGCGTTATAATCATCAGACATATAAAAACCAGAGCCGTAATCACAATCAGCTCGCCCATAACCATATATGGGTTTTACTACTTCTTTGTTTGATCCATGGTATAGTTTCATACTGAAATTATATAATATTGTACATTTTTGTTCAATAGTTAAGAAAAATAATATTATTAAGAAGAAAAATAGTGCAAATATGTACAAAATTTCGTTTTGATAATTTGATTATAATTCATCTTCGTTAATTACAAGTATATTAACTTTCTTAGTTAAAGCAGTACAAGCATCTATCCCGATTAATCCGGGATATTTTTCACTCATAAATATTGGATTATCTTTATGGATATCTAGTTGTTTACTTGGTTCATATTGATATAGAAGTTCATTATAGAAATCTGATGTGTGCCAGTGGCCACACACTAACACTTTCCCGTTCTTCTCTTCTTCACTAAATAGACCTGCTTTATATAGTCTATATGGACACGCCCATTTAGCGTCTTCTATCTCTTGAGGCGTACTACTTGTCCTCCAATGAGGATTATATTTCACTGTTTGAAACACTTCATCAGTCGTGATTAAAGGGATAAAGGAATGAACAAAGATATATTTACCAAGTTCATAATACGGCACCCATTCATTGGACAATATCCAACTAACCACTTCTTTAATCTTTTCGTTAGTGAATAACTCCCTATAGACTTCTCTAAAGACATCTTGAGATAACCTCTGTCGATCCATATAAGTGTATTTATCGTGATTATCGTCTAACCATTTATTTTGTTCCTTACGAGGATCTTTATAGAAGTGCGTTAAGGTCTTATAAGTGCCGTTATAATGATCCGCGCTATTAACGGCTCTTCGTCTTACTAGTTCTATTAACAAAGATTCATGGTTACCTAAAACAAGCACACGTCTAGATAATGGAAGACCTCTTAAGAAGTTATATACTTCGACAGATTGATCACCTCTATCAAAGATATCACCGAGCACGATAAGAATATGTTCGGGATTATTGATGTCAAAATGAGCCTCATTTAAAGCAGTCATTAATTCGTTATAATGACTATGGATATCAGAACAAACAAAATACTTTTTCATAATAATATTATATATTATTATGGATATAATATCAATTAATGAATAAAAAACAAGGTTATAAGCCTTGTTATGGCTAGCTATATATCTTTATGCCATCCTTCATTATTTCTTTGATTAAAGGAAGGTTGTTGTTAAGGCTTGATAGCCTAATCAAATCTATCTTTTTATGTAACTTACTTCTAATGCTTTCGCTTAATCCAACAAAGTTAAGACCAGTTAAGGTAGTGGAAACACACAAGTCAACATCGCTTGTTTCAGTGGCGTATCCTTTAGCATAACTGCCAAATAAATAACATAAATCTATTGAATCAGAATATTCATCTTTTATTACCTCATTAATAGCTGAGGAAATTTGTTTTATTGTGAGTATACCTTTTCTTTCAGTTATCTCGCATCTATCATTAATTTTATTAACCATTCCATGACGGATTAGTACATTACCATATGCCTCGTCTTTTTCATATCGAACATATGTCCTTAAAGGTACATCTGCTATATCCGCAGCTTCTTTTTGAGTAAGACCGTATTGTTTTCTTGTATCTTTCAAAAACATATCTTCATTATATGTATATTGGCAATTATATTAAATAGAAATATGACAAAATGGCATATAACGTTATTTCTTGTATGCCAATAGATGGCAATTGTTATGTTGTTCTTAAAATAGTGCTATTTGCTATTATTTAAACTTTTCAAATAATTAACAATTCCTTTTAATACAATTTCATCGTCTATCTCTAACCAATTTTTATTAGAAGTAGAAAGATTATTTCGATATATGTTGTTATTAATTGTGGACTCTACTCTATTTATAATGTCGTCGATAGAGTGCTCTTTCATTTGTTTATCTTGGAATATGAGTATATTAAAACAATTTATAAGTTCACTTTTATCAAGCTTGTCGGAGAGATAATAAATATCGTAGATATCTTTGAATCTAGTTGATAAATAACCAAATCTTAATAGCGATTTTAACTTTTCTGTGAACATTTGTTCTTTTGAATTTATTAATAGTGATGCACCTTCATTAGACGCAGCTATATCAAAGCAGTATTCACTTTGGGTGAGTGATAAGTACTTGTGAACACCAATATCCATTTTGCTTGTTAAATTGTTTCCAAAAGAGTCTTTGATATTAATATGAACTCTTTTTCCTTTATAGTCTTGGTGTTTGAGGTCTTCTATTTTTCCGATAATCTTAATGGATATGTTTTCTATTCCATTGAGTGCTTTGAATAAGTCTTTAATACCATTAACGGTAAGTGGGTATCTTATTAAATCCAAGTCGATATCAATAGTGGCTCTTCTAGCGTTGTTTGATAAGCTTCTCATAACCACACCGCCTTTGATGGTTATATTTTTATTAAACTTGCTTTTTGATAACAGCAAAAGAATGATATCTTGGCATAGTTTTGCTTCGGCTAATTCTTCGTTGTAGCCTTCTTCTTTTATTTTGTTTGAGAGTTCTTTTATATTAATCATTTATAGGACCTCCATCTGTAAAGTTCTTGTTATTAATTCTTTTTTTGGGAATGATTCAAGGTAATCCAATATAGTAGTGATACTTATTTCACTAATATGGTTTCTATAGTAATTGATTATTTCTTTATAGTAGTCAAATGGTAACTTGTTTTTATACCTTATTAATTCAATCAATAATCTTTCCTTATCAAAGATTGGGATAGTGGTATCTAGATATTTAATCGAGGTCACACCTATGTTGATAAGACCATTATTCATAAAGTATTGTTTTACATTTTGTTTATTATATTTAGATGCATCTTTATCAGTGGCGACAACATATTTATCCGGTATTACATCACTCATCCCATAATAATAGAATGCTGATTCAAGAGTAAAAACCGCACCCATATGCTCTTTAACAAAAATAGCCAACTCTTTTTCATTCTTATTTGTTGAATAAAGACCATCTTTGATCTTAAAGATTTTTTTGTTAGCAATTGCTTGCATCAGTGCATAATGCGACCCAAATAATTTGATACATTCGTTATAGAGATAAACCATAATAATATTTTAGTAAATTTCCGTAAATTAATAAGTTTTACGGATTTACACTTAAATAATAATACATTAATGAACATAGTTCAACATATATATCTCGCTTTGAAAGGATAATAAAAAAATCCTCCATTTCATTCTACCCAATTGGGCAAAAAAATGGGGGAAATTTCAACAATTTTGGCTGGGGTATTTGGATTCGAACCAAAGTTCATGAGTTCAGAGCCCACTGCCTTACCGCTTGGCTATACCCCAAGATGGTAGTGGGACTATTTACATCTCACTAGCGAGTTTCACTTCGAGTTTTGGATCAACTTCTTCTTGAAGAATGACTTCGATGAGTTCCTTGATATCAGCGTAAGCATATGAACAACCTTCACACGCCCCTTTCATATTGACATAGACAATATTCTTTTCAAGTTTTATGAACTCGACATCTCCTCCATCTTTTTGTAGGAAGTGTCTGATCTTATCAAGAGTGGAATTAATGAGTATTTCTTTACTGGACATAATTTTTACCGTAAATAATATAGTCCAATATTTTATAAATATCTATAATTATGCTTAAAATTCTTAAGTATTTTAATTATTAAGTGCTAGAATACATTTACTATGAAAAATAGTAATGGAATAAAAATCATCGCCGAGAATAGAAAAGCACATTTTAATTACTTCCTTAGTGAATTTACCGAATGTGGTATTTCTTTATGTGGTACAGAGATTAAATCTTTAAGAGTAAAAGGCTGTACGATTGGGGATAGTTATATCGTGATTCGTAACGGGGAAGCAGAGATTATTAATATGCATATCCCGCTTTATGAACAAGGTAATATCTTTAATCATGAACCACTTCGTACACGTAAGCTCTTACTTCATAAGCGTGAAATCTTATGGTTTGATAAAGAGATTAGAACCGGTGGCTATACAGTCGTCCCTACTAAAGTATATTTTAAAAACGGGAAAGCAAAAGTGGAGATCGCTCTTGCGAAAGGTAAAAAAGCCTATGATAAGCGTGAAACCATTAAGAAGCGTGATTTAGATAGGGAACTTGCTAAAGGGGGTAATTATTAATGGATATCGTTAATTGTTTACCTTATTTAAAAGATAGAACTGATTATCAAAGAGATAATTTTGAGAAGTTCCTGAAAAAAGTATCTTTTAGTTATACTGTTCCTTCTATCCATATTGCTGGTAGTAACGGGAAAGGAAGTGTTGCTACTTATCTTGCCCGTATCTATAAAGAAGCTGGCTATAAAGTGGGTTTATATACATCTCCTTATTTCTATTCGATGAATGAGATGATAGAAATAAACGGGGAATATATTAAAGATGAAGAAGTAAAGAAATATATTAACGAATATAAAAAAGAGATAGAGAAATATCATCTATCTGAATTTGAGCTCGAAACTTTTATCGCGCTTAACTATTTTAAAGATCAACAAGTTGATATCGCCATTATTGAATGTGGGATGGGTGGCTTAATCGATGCGACGAACATCTTTACACCTATCTTATCTATTATCACCACTGTATCGCTTGAGCATACTGCCTATTTAGGTAACTCAATATATGAAGTAGCTACTCAAAAAGCAGGGATTATTAAAAGTGAAGTACCTGCTTTAATTGGTGAGCTTAATACTGAAGCAGAAACAAGTATCACAACTTATGCCAAAGATATGGACTCGAAAGTCTATAAAGTTGGTCCAACATTTAATATTAAACATTTAGATGATGGTATCTCTTTTAATTATCGATATCTAGAAGACGTGAAACTTAATAGTGTTGCAACATACGCTTGTTATGACGCTTCTATTGCTATTGAAGCAATCTATATCTTGAAAGATAAATATAATGTGAATGATGACATTATTAAGTTAGGACTACTTAAAGCCTATATGCCTAATCGTATGGAGATAGTAAAGTCTCATCCTTTAGTCATTATTGATGGCGGTCATAATCCAGAAGCTATTGATAAATTAGTGAAGTCTATCTCTGATAAATATATCGATAAACCTATCCATATCGTATTCGCTTGCTTTAAAGATAAAAACATCTCTAGTATCTTACCTAGTTTATCTTTAATTAGTAATGATATAACGCTTACTACTTTTGATCACGTAAGAGCTAGAAACGAAGAAGATTATTTCTTATTTCTAGAAGAATATAAATTTGATGCTGATTATAAAGTAGTGATTAATAACTTATTATCCTTATACCCAGAAGATATTATTCTTGTTACTGGCTCTTTAGCATTCGCCTCTCGCGTAAGAAGACTATTTAAAGATGAATAATATATTTTTAAAGAATAACTTATCTATTATTCAAAAGATCACTTTAAGCGGTCTATTTATCGCGCTTATCACGATATTACAGAAAGTAGTGGCGATTAATTATATCTCTATCGTCCCTTTTGTTCGTGTATCTTTTGGAGGATGTGCCTTACTCATATTCGCTAGTGTATTCCTCGGTCCTTGGTACGGACTACTAATAGGTGCGGCAAGCGATATATTAGGGTACTTTATCTTTGACCCTAAGACGATGGGCTTCTTCCCTCAAATCACCGCTATTTATACCCTTATGGGATTAGTGAGTTATTTCTTCTTTGTACTCGTGAGATTTATTAAAAATAAAAAGGTGATGATTATCACCGAATATAGTGTCTTCACTCTTTTATTTATTGGTATCACCTTATTTATCACTTTAAGTGAATCGGTCACTCTATATTCTTCTACTTATGTATTAGAGTTATGGCAGAAGATTACTATCCCAATTATCATCTTCTTATTATTTTCCTTATTAATAATACTTAATTATTTTATGGATAAATATTTCTCTAAGAAGAGTGACGATAGGATATATTTTAATGTCTATCAAATATCTTTTGCCTGTTTCTTAATTGAAGTAATCGTGATGATATTATTTGGCACCTTGATGAAAGGATTTGCTTTTGGCTTCCAGACATATCCTGCGATATTAATCACTCAAATCATCGTCGCCTTCTTTAATATTCCACTTAATACATTTATCATTTCTTATATAATGAGACTTACTAAGAGGTTCTATCCATGTCAAAACGAAGTAGAGAAGTAGAAGCGGAAGCAAAAAAAGATCCTAATTATCGTCCAACAAGTGATCTTCAAGCCGAGGAAGATAAAACTCATATCGAAGTTCCTTGGACCGCTTTAATTATTGTTGGAAGCTTATTAGTGATTGCAATCGTTTGTATCATTGTAATTTTCTCTTTGGGTGGCCCAATTAATAAATAAACAAAAACACGATTTCCACCAATTATCTCGCTATTTTGCAATATAGTGGTTTTTATTTTAATGATGGTCAAGACATCATAAATCGTAAAATATTGATTAAAATCATAATAGTATATACATTATAATCGTAGGAATAATTATGGCTACAATCTTACCAGTCTCAGATTTAAGAAATTATAACAAGGTTTTAGAAAACGTAACTGAAGGCAATCCTGTTTATTTAACTGTAAACGGTAGGGGGAAATACATTATTCAAGACATTAATTTTGAAAAAGAATACGAGCAGATGAAAGCAATGCTCAATTTGCTTCTTGACTTAAGAGAAGGAAAATTATCTGGCGAAAAAGACGGTTACGTTTCGCTTGAAGATGTTAGAAACCACTTTGATAAAAAAGAACTATGAGTTATAGTTTTAAATTTTTACCATTAGCGATTGCTGGCTTGGATCACCATACCCAACTTTTTCAAGCGTGTTTTGATAATAATACTATATATGTCGATAGAGTATTATATTCAAAAAGTGATTATATAAAGAAGCTTAATTTAGTTAATATTTTGTAAATCTGCTATTAACTATGTTGTTACTAACTATGTGGTTAGTAGTAGTTTATGTCTTATATATAAGTATAATGTGCAAATATAAATTTCTAATATCACTATATCGTGATATATTTGATATATAGAAAGAGTTAATTTAGATTGCTATGTTTCATAAAATCAAAAAAATATTTCCGCTAGAGGATTATAAGTTATTAGTGCAGTTTGTATCAGGCGTTACTAAGATCTATGATGTTAAACCTCTATTTAAATGGAAAGAAGTATTCAACACATTAAAGGAAAACGGATTATTCTATGACGTTTCTATAGATATAGGAGGAAACGGTATAGTGTGGAACGATGATGTTGATTTATCATGTGACGAATTATGGGAGAATGGAAAGACCATTGAGACGCCATTTGATGGCTTGATATCAATGGGAGATGCAACTTCAATTTGGGGCTTAAATGAGTCAACATTAAGAAAAGCTATCTCGTATGGAAAGCTGAAAAACGGAATAGATGTTTGTAAATACGGTAAGCAATGGGTTGTTTCCATAAATTCTATGATTAGAGAATATGGTGAACCTGATAAATAGATTATATATTTACGAGTCAACCTGAATTCTTAAACTAAATTCCGTTTTTCTTCGGAAAGATGATTTTCTTAGAATAAAGTCCGATTCTTCATTAGAA
>SVAY01000001.1 GCA_015059185.1 Erysipelotrichaceae bacterium | reverse complement strand
TCTAATGAAGAATCGGACTTTATTCTAAGAAAATCATCTTTCCGAAGAAAAACGGAATTTAGTTTAAGAATTCAGGACTTAAAATGGAAAAAAATATTGAATTGTTATCAACTCATAATACATTAGAAAAAAGAATTCCCTTGGGTAAACACCTGAGGGAATTTTTTGTGTTATTCGTTATCAAATAAGCTCATTTGATCGTATGCTTCATCAATGTTAGGCAAATCTTTAACAACACATTCAAACAAGCTAATGATTGATTCATAGTCTTTAACTGCACTATTAGGGATACGAATAAGTTTTATCCCATATTGTTTACATATTTCTTCTTTTTGCCTGTCTAATGCAGCGGTCCTTTTACTACCTATATGTTCTCCACCATCAATCTCAAATACCACGATAGTAGAATAACGATTATTAAACATCCCTCCAGACACTTGGACTATAACATCAAATTCTTTCTTACCAATTTTAGTTAAATCCTCTGGGTGTATATTTTTTATCGCATTCTTTACTGGCACATTTCTTTCAATTCTGAATTTGCTTCCTCTTTTATTAAAGTATGGTTGCACTGTCTCAAAAAAATCTTTTTCATTTTTAGAATCATTAGAGAAGTCGTAAGAGATGACAGCATCACTCTTAGGCACTATTGTTTCACCATTCTTATAAACATAGTCCGAGAGCACTTTAATATCATTAGCTTCATCACCACTTAATTTATCTATAGCTTCTTTATCACCAACAAATACGAATTTATCCTTAGCTCGAGTCACTCCGACATTGATTAATTCATGATTGTTTTTAATCCAGTCCATTGTCTTCTTGCCTGTTCTAGGAGAGATGGCAGCTGACATGATAATGACTGACTTCTCAGAACCTTGAAGCGTGTGTATGGTTCCTGCTCTAACATCACTAATACCGTTTCTAAATAAGAACTCATTAATAAGTGCCGCTTGATTAACAAATGGAGTAATGATACCAACATCCTTATACTTATTGTCCTCGATAAGTTTTGCGATCTGCATAGCCTCTTCTCTATAGGCATTTCTCTCGCTTGGGTTATATGTGTTTTTCACATTGTAGTAAATCAAATCACCGGTATTATCATTTAGTAATTTAAGTTGTTTTTCATAGAATCGTTGGTTAACAAAATTAGCAATCTTTTTGCCACAACGATAATGGTATCTAAGCAATATATTCTTGGAGTTATTATCCTTTCTTAGCATTGTAGAAAGAATAGAATTATGGACGTAATCATATTCCTCGTTTACTCCATATTTTTCTAATAAGTTTTCATTAACATTTTGTTCAATAACAGTAACAGGTTGTAGTTGGTTTGTGTCACCTACTAATAATAAATCTGTACCTCTAACAATAGGGATTAACGAGGTTGCCATATTACATTGTCCTGACTCATCCATAATAACCAAGTCAAATTGAGGTTTGGGTGAACCAAGCTTATCACAAGACAAGTTTGTACATATAATAATTGGGAAAACAGCAAGCAAACGGCGGAGATTTGCGTTGTTTTTGATCCATTTATTAAATTGTCTAACGCCTTCATCAATATCTTCTAAACTGATTATTTCTCTTAGTTCTTTATAGGTATCATTAGATAATTTTTTAAATTTGAGGAGTGAAGAATAATAAACATAATTTTGGAAGTTCTTATCTTCAGAAGCTGATATCGCATACTTCAAAACTTGTTCATCTCTAATCGCTTGAGCACTTCTTAATTTGCCTTGATACATTCCTATTTGATCTAACAGCTTTTCATTAATCTTTCGTATAGTGGTTAGGCTTCTAATTTTCTCTAAACTTTCGAGTCTATCCCTTAGATCAATCTGAGCTTCATATTCCATTAATAAATCTCTTAATTCATTGAAACCAGATAACGATCTATTCTTGCTTGTTTCGGTTAATTCTTCTTGGACTTTTGATTTCTCATGTTTAGATACAAATGTAAGGATCTCTCTTAACTTGTAGATAGTCTCTTGCATCTCAACATTGTTACCAAGCCTCAACATTGGGAAGATTACTTTTTCTCTTTCGTTAGAAAATGGTTTTTTAATAGTTAAGGAATTATCCATCTTCTTAAAGATATCGCTGACAGGATGATTATTATTTGAACATACTAAAACTGTTTTATCATTCGCGTATGCTGATAAAAGAACATTGAATATAGTTTCGGTTTTGCCCGTTCCTGGTGGACCTTTAACATAGGTAACATGATTAACCATCGAATTATATACAACTCTCATCTGGTCAATATTGATCTTGTTTCTATTGAACACAACAATGTTTACTTCTTTGCCTGTTCCACTTCTATTTTTATTTCTACCAAAGAACGCTTTTAAAGGAATGGTGAGCTTACCTTCCTTATCCATCTCGTGAATTGCTTCAAAAGCCTCATCAACACCGTGTTGACTATTTCTCATTAAGAAGAATATTGTTGGTCTAGTGTTAACTTTCTCTGCATTATGGAAGTTCTGAGCAATCATCTCAATATATTCTTTTTCATGTTCATCATAACTAGATTCAAATTCTTCTGGATTCATATCTAGATATTGACCAATAGTGAATCTCTTTTCTTCAGTAACTAAAAATGATTTATTGATTGAAGTCTTATCAGATATCTTGAGCGTCTTGTTTTTAAAGTTAAGTGATAGGGTTCTATATGCGACAACATATTGTTTATCATTGATATCAATTGAGAACCTATTAATAGCAAGCGTTTGATATCTATTAATAATCTCTGCTTCATATTTAGGTTTCTTAAATACAGCGTCTAATAATTTATTGAACTGTTTATCATCGAGATTATATTTACCTGTCTCAGTTAATGTATGGATATCAATACCATCCACCATCACAACGTCTTTTAAAAACGGGTCATTATCCAAACGGTAACAATCAGATAAATAATTCAATATATTATTATCAAAATTAACAACATCAAGATATTCACCAATTCTAGAATCCTTATTAATCTTAGTTAACAATTCCTTAGGTGTTTCATAATAACTCTGTTCCAATATTGAAGCAGACTGAATTCCATCTATAGCAATGTTTTTCCCCATCATAGTGTCATCACTTTTAAACGGATTAAAAATATCGCAGCAAATTCTACCTTTATCTATATCAATATCAACAATACCAATGTAGTAATTGGTCTTTTCTTCCTTTTTATTAATATAAGAAATATCCAACCATTTATTTTGTATGATTGCTTGATAGATAGAATTTTTGGTTGATAACTTCATATTATTCCTTATCTTCTAATTTTATATCACCAATAAGTTGTTCTAGGAACTTTGCAGCTAATTTTCTGTCTAAGTCATCATGTATTTTCTGATTCTCATAACTTCTTAAACAGTTGTAGCATGACGGTTCACATTTACATGACACCATATTAAATAGAGCTACATTAATTATTTTATATAGCATCCTACCATCACTAGTAACTAATCTTCTAGAATGACCAGCTCCTCCAGGAACAGCATCATAAACTATAACTGAATAGTTTGGCTTATGATCAATCACTTTAAGCGATAAACAAGCCTTTATATCCTTTCTTTCAATGTTTAACTCTTCCGATATTGCATATAGAATCGCATACATCACAGACACCATTGTTTTATAATCTGATGTATCGCAACCAAAACTTATCTTTGCAACATCAGTATTAAAGATATGATGCAATGAAAACCTTACTAATTCTTGGCAATTGCAATCATATGGCCCAAAGCAACTCTCATGTTTTCCTGTTGTAGTAATTTTATGTGCTTTTTGTTTAATTAATTTGTTCGCCTCATTGTCACCTGTAATAGTTTCATCTTCTGCTATGGCATATCCGCATAAAGGACACACATAAAAATTGTTATATGATTTAACCATTAATGAATCATTGGTGGTTGATTCAACAGTTACTTTTATACCATTAAATCTATACACACTCTTTCCAATAGTTTTTGATTGTGTATTACCAACATAGTAGTCATCAGAGCGATAATTCTTTTCTTGCCTAGACAAAGGTACGTCCTTATCTTTTCTTTCGCTTATAAAACCTGACCTTGGTTCAATACTTTCAAAGAAATCAACTTTAGACAACATATCGCCACACGATGGACATTTAACTTCTATACCATCCTCAATAGGTGTTTTATTGTATACAACACATTGGCATTCAGGATTATTACACGTTCCAATAAAAGCTGTGTGCCATTCTTGTCGATTAGTCCCAATATTCGATTTTTTAATATAACGGCTTGTGTACATCCTACCATCTGCGATAACTTCTGATGATGGAGCATACTCCGCAATAGCAATTGATAAGTCTCTACTTAATCTTAATTTGTTAATATTGCTAGCAGTTGTATTCTGTTCTAATTCAACCGTATCAACAGGGAATCCATATCTAGGCAAGATATTTCCTCTTGCAAGAAACTCAATAAGTTTATTGTAAGTGTAATTGTTTAAACGTTTTTGATTCTTGCTAGCCTGTTCTAAATCATTTTTTCTTTTGAATTCTTTAATGATGTTTTCAAAATTTTCGATATTGGTTTCATATTCATTAATTAATGATGTAAAGACTCCCTCCTTACCAGAAAAGTCTTCAATCCAATCAAAATTATCAATACCTAACCTTTCATATAGATTATCGATATTTGGTATCGATTTTTTAATCATATCTCTTAATCTATCTGGTTTTGTATTAATCCAATCTATAAACTGTTTATACCCTTTTTTGTTGATAAACAACTCAGCATCATTATGATTATACTGCTCTGGATGGTCGGCAAAGAACATACTTAACGCTATCGCGTATATATGTCGTCTTACAATCTTCTCGTTATCAACTTTAAATAATGGTGGCAGAATAATTCCACTTATAATTCTTTTTGGATCTTTAAAAAAGAATAGGTCGTGTGAACTTAGTTTTGCAAAAGTTAAACAGTATGCAGCAGCATCTACACTTCTACCTGCACGACCAGCTCTTTGAGCATAATTTGATGGTAATGGAGGAACATCTCTTAAAAATACAGTTTCCAAATCACCAACATCAACACCCATCTCAAAGGTTGTTGAACAAGATAAAGCATTTATTTCTTTTTTAACAAACTGTTCCTGATAAGAAGTGCTTTCTTTTTTACTTAGTTGGGCTGTATGCTCCTTGATGAATAATGGAGACATCCTGTTGCTAAAATATAACTTAGCAAAGTGGTTATCATAATTTAAGGATTCAGGCTCTACTTCTTCTACCAATGCATTACATCTTGCGGTGATACAATGTCCATCCATATTAAACTGTGACACCTTACCACACTTATTGCATCTAAACCATTTCGCAGTTGGATCACCAGCAATCTTAACTTGGAAATATTTTGCAGGCATAACATAAGTGCCATCTTTATTCTTATCAACCATCAAATATTTATTACCATTTTCAGGTTTGGTTAAATAATCAAAATACTGTTCTAAAAACTCACTTGCTTCATTCTCGTTAATTGATAAAAAGTTAGTAACATAATATAACTTATTTGTTTTATAAAACTTATCTTTATGTCCGCCCTTATTCCTTGGCATCCAATCGCTAACGGTGGTCTTTCTTTTATCAGGTGATTGGAGCTTTGTTACAAACTTTTGAGATGGAGTATAGAAAATATATTCTCTATCATTATCATCGATATCTGTATCATTATCTGCGCAAATTGCGCCTGTTTTTACTATTTCAAACACCAAAATATCTAATAAATTCTTTGCCGTTTTTTCATTCACCCCATAAGTGTCCGCTACCGCTTTTACAATTTCTGGGGTATTACCTAGATAAGAAAATTGTAGGACTCCAAGCGAAGTTAAAGATGTAGTTGAACTATAACGAGCTAATTCGTTTAACATAGCTACCCATGCATTTTTCCTACTCACTACAGTCAAATTATTGTTGTCAGTATTTGACTGTGCAAAGCTTCTTTTGTTGGAATAGAAAGACGTGAGTTTCACAACAAAATCTGAAATGGTATAGATGTTCTTAATAATACTATCTTTGTCTTCGTTAATAATCTGACAAATACCACGTCTACGCAAAAACTCATCATAGCTTTTTGATAAATAACAAGCAAACTTAGCGGCCTCTTGTCTACTATCAGAGAATGCTAAAAATTGTCTGCCAGTTTTGATCTCTTTTTTCTTGTGAGGCGTTGAAGCTCTAGCAAATAAATTAGTTGTTTTATTACTACCCTCTTCTTCAATATATTCTGCCTCAGGCAACTCTTCATATAATGCTGTCGCTAAAACTGATGTTGCGGCATCGTTACCTAAATAAAGTCTATGGTATGTGCCACGATGGCAGTTTCCGCATCTAGCACCACCAGACTCCATCTTTTTAGCCTTAACAATTTTGATAAAGTTGCCTAAAGAGTGGTCGCATGGAGCACCTCTTCTTAATTGTTCATCAGTTGTTAATGCACCACAATGTGGGCAAAGATAATAATGCTCAAGTTTTTGAACATCTTCGTCCTCTTCTATATCATCATTTTCTTCGCTAGTTAAGAAATAATAATCAACATCTTGATCTAATTTAGCCACATGTACAAGGTGATGATTTTCTTCTTTTCCGACGATAGCAAACTTTCCGCAGTCATCACAAATGGCTACTTCAAAAACCGAATAATCAGTTTTATTTTCTTGATAATGTTTTTGCCTAGTTAAAAATAATCTAGGACTTGGTGAAAGCGTTAGATAACAGCCTTCTAAACTTCTTATGAAAAAATGGTATCTAGCATCAATAAGTAACTTTCCATTCTTAGATGCTTTTGTACATAACGAAATAAATGAAATTGTTGTTTCTTCATCTAATCCCAAAATATCTTTGACATCGTTAAGTGTAGTTATTCTATCAATATCTCTTCTAAACAATTGATATAACTCTGATTCAACTAATAGATCATACAAAAGTTCTTTTTCGTCTTTATTTTTGTCGTAGATAATTCCGTATTCATTTAGAACATCAGAAACGTAGTTTGATTCATCTGCTAGTTTGTTAAATAAATCTAATGGGTAGTCGATAGATTTTTCAGATGGAATATATTGAACTCTGGTACCTCTAATAATATTCTTAACATCAAAATCAACTCCACATAAGTTATTTGCAAATCTAATAACATCATCGTTACTAGTTTCATCACCTAAAGTTGCACTGGTTAAAATAAACTGTGTTTCTCTAGATGAATATATTCTTGCTCTTAGTCTTCTTAATAAGATCGATGTCTCTATACCTGTTGCGCCACTATAAACATGAGCTTCGTCAAGAACAACATATTTAAAATCTGAATTTGAAAAAAGCACATCATCACTAGGCCTAAATAATAAATGTTCAAGCATAGCATAGTTGGTAAACAAGATATTTGGAGGATTATCCTTCATCTCATCCCTTGAGAGAAGTTCGTTCTTAAGCCTACTTCTTAACTCTGGTATTGGTTCATTAGCAAACATTGCTTCATAAACTGCAACTGCATCTTCTTGTTTATTCTCTGTTGCACCGTTATATACACCAAATGTGATATCAGGGTAATACATCAATATCTTTCTTAAATTTTTCATTTGGTCATTAGCAAGGGCGTTCATTGGATAGATAAAGAGCGCTCTTACACCTGGACCAAGTGTTCCTTTTTCTTTTTCTCTTAATAACTCATTTAAAACCGGAATTAGGAAACAGTTGGTTTTACCACTACCTGTACCTGTAGAAACAACAACATTATTACCACTATTTATTGCTCTAATTGCGTTTTCTTGATGTAAATATAATGGTCTATCTAATGGCAAGCATTTCTTATGAAGTTTGTCGTTAGGTTTTTTAGCCTCTAATTCTTTAAATAAAGGAGATAGTACACCATCATCTATTAATTCATTAATTGATTTGCCACTTTTAAAAACATCATTTATTTCTAACCAAGGCCCATTATCAATGTTCTTTTCCAACTCTTCGATAAACTGTTCTCTTAAATCAGAATCAGCAAATGAAAATGATGTAGATATATAATCTATGAACTCTTCCTTGATATTCTTAGATGCCTTTACCGGATTAAACATTATCCTTTACCTCAAAAATAAAATAGTCGATAGATAGGTTTTTCCTTCCATCAGTTGTAGTACCGATTGAAGTTCTGCCTCTATAATCTAAAGAAAATTCATCATCATACTCAAAGTCTTCGTCATCAATATCAAGACCATAGCCTAGATAACATGATCTCTCACTCTTGAGTTCAATACGTACTGGATTAATTGTGACCGAGGATTTAGTTTTTTCATCATACATTGTATCTAAATACTTTTTTCTCCCTTGTGCATCGAAGATAAAAAGCAATCCTGAATAATAATCAAACTTTTCGATTGTTCCTAAATATTTAATTGTATCTATGTAGATAGGTTTGATTTCTTTCCTTTTTCTAATATCGGCAAGAATCATCACGTCTGACAAGCAAATGACCTTATTTTTATATTTAAAGTTTTTCTCATTGCCAAGATAAAAAGTTTTCTTATAAAGTACCTCTTCTTTCATCAAAAACCCCTTACCCACCAAAATAATTGACGAAGAATAATTATCGTCATCAAATTTTGAACAATCAAATAAACGAGGTTCTAAAGTAAGATCTACCTTGTAAATAGGGTTTTTATCATTATTAATAATGAGCTTAAATGTAGCATCTTTATTTCCAATGAAAGAATAAGGGTTCCATGTTATCTTTTTTTCTAAAGGATTAATAAACAATGGATCTTCTATAAAACGCTCTTTAAAATGAATATCCCCAATCAAATAAAAATCATTCTTATCAGTTCTAACCATTAAAGTTACACTCTCGCTATTATTGTTTGAAGCGAGTGAGTGCATGGTTTGTCCTAATTTATATTCAAGTTTGTTGCCCTGTTGTTCAATCTGCTTATTATTTGAAAGAGCAATTATGCAGTTAGTATCTTTAGGAATGTTGATATAAAGAATAGACGAATTGGTCATCTCCTTATACCACATGCCTTTTTCCATTGGCTTACTATTCCATTCTCCATCATCAATTTTCCATCTAAGGGTAGGAACTCTAGCAACTATTTCACCATTTTCAATTGGAACAGATATCTCTTCATCATCTATATTAAACACTGTCTCTTGATGATATTTTTCTGTCTCAAAGACAAACACTCCAACTTCGTTCTTCCCATAATATAAATCTTTATCGAATGTAGCCCTAATATTTCTGAATTTAATAATATTTATTGAAGCCAAAATGGAGTTATCACTATACCTAAATAAAGCAATTTCTTGAGCCTCACCAACATTAAGAAGTGATGATATCTCATATCTATATTTATCTATAATCTTTTCAAAAGGGAATTCTGATAGTTTAAAAGGAGCCCCTTCATATCTAACACCAATATCATTAATATCAGCAGTAAGATTCACATCAACATATAGTTCCCCATCGATAACGCGATATTCTTCACCGTTGATGCGGTAGATAAGTTCGTTCTTTTCTTTGAGATAAAAATACAAATCTCTATCTGTGTGTTCGTCTAAAAAGAATACGGTTCTATTTTCGCTTTGTAAAACATCACCTTGAACTGCTTCAATGCTGTATGTATTCAAAATAGTTTTATGAATATCAGAAGGATAACGTGATAAACCTTTAAGATTAGGTGTATATAAGAAATACAAGCCAGGCAAACATTCGGATGAAGACACTTCTTTTCCATCTCTAAAAAGTATAAACTTTCTATCTAAAGATGATCTTGAATCATATATGGTCTTGCTACAGTGAGTAATTTCTACATGAATGGAGAGTGCATCAGTTGAGATAAAACTCGATAAATCATACACCTTTTGAACGCTAGACATTAGGATACCCGAACCTCTAGTCTCAAGCATTTCTGTAATTACATTATTTCCGTTAACATCTATAGATATATATGGGTTGTAATCATAATTATCCATTAAACGTATAGACGGTATTAATAATTTAGCAACGCCTTCATCTAATATGTATTTTGGTTTAATCTGTGAATAATCAACAGCAATATTATCTCGGTAGTTTCTGCTTTTTCTTTCTGGACGTGTTCCAAACGATAGAGATTTTTTGTTCCACCAATCTTTAAGAAGGATATGGGTATATCTATCTAAAGCAATGGGTTCGTTATTAAATAAGGAGTCTATAGAAATCATAGTGTCATCTAACAACTGTTCCATTGTTTCTGGAGAACTGGATAAAAGACCGGTCAGTCCAACTCTAAAAGCATATATTTTACTACCAATTGAAATATCATCATTCAAACCATGGTTTTTAAATTTGTTTTTAAGACTATTGACTATTAATTTACAAACAGGATCATTCTTTACATACTGTTGGCCTAAGTCGCGACAATAAATTTCCCAACACATTTCAAAAAAAGATTCAGCAGAACTTATTGGAGACAGTGAATGACTAAGCATTGTCGCATAGTAACGCTTACCAGATGTAATCGTATACACTACACTACTCGAAGCCAATGAATTTATAATCTCTACAACTAAATCTCTAGGAACATAAGCTGCTTTAAACTTTTTATTCAAAAAATCATAAAAGCCTTCTTCTGAAGACCCCCAGTCTTTGCAAGCATTTACAAAGGCTACAAATATTGTATTTATATAATCTCGATAGCCTCTCTTAAAACCGTTTAAGTCATAAACTAGTGGTATATACTCTTCTGCGGCATTATAAAGCTCTTCCAATTCTTGTTCAGTAAAAATATAATCGCCAACAATATAACTATTGATAGCCTGTTCTATTTTGTTTTTTAATTCTGTGGTCATTTCAAATATTATACCATGTATAAACAATATTTGATTAAAGCAAATATTTATCGCCAACCTTTTACAAAATATCCTTAAGCATTTTTTCAATACATCTTTTTTTCTCAGCATTATCAGGATGAACATAAAGATTCATAGTCGTAGTTATGTTTGAGTGTCCAAGAATGACGCTTACTGTTTTAACACTGTTTTTAGATTCTATACATCTTGTTGCAAAACTATGTCTTAATCCATGAAATTTTAAATATGGTATGCCAAGATTCTTAAGTACTCTTTTGTAGTAATTTCGATATGTCCTTGGCTCAATCGGTTTTTCTTCATTACTAAGCACATAAAACTCGTAATTAACAATTTTCATAAGTGGCTTAATGATTTTTATCAATTCTGAAGATAACGGGATATCTCTATTAGATTCTTTTGTTTTTGGTTCGTTCACCACTATCTTTGTATAACGAACCTCTTCATCAACAACATAAATCCTTTGGACAGTATGTCTTACTTTGACTACATTGTTATCCATATCAAAACTGTTCCACTTGAGTGCACATAGCTCACCAATTCTCATTCCGGTGCACAAGCAAATGACTATGCCTAGATTTTTGAATGAGAAGTTTTCCTTAAGGTATTCAAAAAGCTTTTTCTGATTATCTTTAGACATAATTTCTAAGCTCTTTTTTGATGTTTTAGATGGAAATAGTACATCAATCTGATTTAGTGGCATTAATTTGTTTTTAGCACCAAACTTTTGAATCATCTTGATGACGACAATAATGTCTTTAATTGTTTTTTCACTTAATCCATCTTTCAGGGATTTCAGTACAAATTGTTGAACATCATCTTCCACAAATTCTTCTTTGTTTCCAAAATATGGAATGATGTGATTTGTTAAAAGCAAACAATAGGCAGAATATGTAGACTCTTTAACAAATTGCTTTTTGTTGTCTCTCCATAAGACAGTAATATCTTTAATGACCATAATTATTTATCCTCCTATATAGTCCATATATTCTAAAAACAAAGTGAAAAATTATAGGAGTTTTATTCTCCAATGATTTTGTTTTGAGTTTCAATTCTTTTATCCAACAAAGCTAAGAATTTTGCTGTTTTTCTTTGACTTTCAATGTCTGGAACATAAATGGGTTTTTGAAGCATCCAAGCTTTATCGCCTCTAGGCATCTTTGAGCCCTTGCACGACTCCATAACATAATTAATAAATTTTGTATTAGCTATAACGTAATATAGGTATTCGGGCAATACATTAGAAGAGCGAAAACAAACAACGTCGGCACTGCAACACCCGTTAAAAGTTGCAATAATCGCTTTTTTTAAATATGGACGTATATTTGACAATAAAGTATCTCCTTTTACAAAAGCGATGCCTTTTACTTGAACATTCTCTTTATATGGAATTACACCGAGAAAGTCTGAAAGTAAATTTTCTGTACTAACATAAAGGGTTTTTGAACAAACAGTTGTTGAATTGGGTAACATAACAATGTCATTCAATTTAGCTATGCTACCATTTGGTCCAAATCTTAAATTAGGAACATAACAACAAAAGCGGCTCAAAGGTTCCTAATTTGGGTAGATATAAAATTTTTAAACTAAAAGAATTATCAAACACAATAACAAAAGGAACGACTGCGAAACAGTTTGCTGATAGCGGCATCAATTTTATTAAAATCGAATCAATTATGAGCCGGAAATCTTTAAGTAGTAAAAAATCTTATATTTCAAAAATTGAGCATGAAAATTATTTAAAAAGAAGCATTCTTCAGCAAAACGATATATTGTTTTCTATTGCTGGTGCGTTAGGAATAGTTCACATAGTTCAAGACAAAGAACTTCCAGCTAACACAAATCAAGCTTTAAGCATTATCAGACTTTCAAACAAAAACGATACAGAATATGTTGCATGGTTTCTTGAGACAAATAAAATCAAAAAGATAATCTCGGAATTAAAATCGATTGGAGCGCAACCTAATCTGTCATTAGAGCAAGTTGGCAATTTCAATATTACATATTATGAAGACAAAAAAAGTCGAGATTTTTTAGTTAGATTAATGAATTCAATTGAAGATAGGATTGAAACCCAAAACAAAATCATTGAAGATTTAAAATTGTTGATGAAACGCTCAATAGATTCGTTGTTGCGTTCAAAATTGCAAGCAAAAAACATTGAACTAAGGCAATTGTTAACCGAACGAAAGGATAAAAATAAATATGCCTTATCAGTTTTTTCTGTTGCCGTTGAAGAAGGTGTAGTTAATCAGGAAGAACATCTGGGTCGCAGTTTTGCTGCTAAAGATACTTCTAATTATAATATTGTAAAATACGGAGATGTTGTTTATACAAAAAGTCCAACTGGATTATTTCCGTATGGAATAGTCAAACAATCATTTAACAAAGAAGATGTTGCTGTCTCTCCTCTTTATGGGATTTATGAACCCAAAACTATGGCTGTAGGCAATTACCTGCATTATTATTTTTTAAATCCAATTAACACTAATAACTATTTGCATCCCTTAGTTAATAAAGGAGCGAAGAATACTATGAATATAACCAATCAAAGATTCTTAGATGGTAAAATAGCATTTCCGGAGAGTTATATCGAAAGTCTTGTTGGATTTTTAAGTTCAATAAAAACCAAATTCGATTTTAATGTTAAATTATTAGAAAAATATCAACTCCAGAAGAAATATCTTTTAGACAATTTGTTTATATAAATAAATTTGAAAGAAGATAGTTCTTTTGCTTAGCAAATAATTCTGCTCTTTGCTTTTCTACTTTTAATTTCGCTTCGATTGACTTAATTAATTTTGAGATATGTTTTTGTTGCTCTTCGTTACAAAGAGGTAAGGTTATGTTTAAAAAGGAATCGTAATTAAGATTCCTTCTTACTATGCTTGCACCTTGCTCTGAAACCAAACCATAGTTAAATAAGGAATGTTTGCTTGTTAAAAGCCAATAAATATAAATCTTTGAATAAGCTTCTTTTATATCAAAAACTTTGTAAGATGGTGAGACTATTCCATGTTCAAATGAATCATTATAAGTTATATTTCCCATCCAAAGGTTTTGCGGGCTAATTATAATTTGCCCCTTCTTAACGATTTTATATCCAATGTTATCGCTACTCGCAACTTCTCTATCAAAATAATCACTTTGCAAAAACAAACCCTTAACAGTTGAACTTAAAACAGGATATTGGTCTTGGATATTAGATTTTTTATTACTTTCTGTTAGTACATCAGATATTGTTTTTTTGAGAGAACCCAAATCAAAAATCCGTTCTTTAATTTGAACCCTTAGGGATTCCAGTTTGTCAATGATTTTGTTTTGGGTATCGATTTTCTCGTTGATACAGTCTAAAAAAGCATTGACTTTCGTCTGTTCAGAGATTGTTGGTACGAACATTTTAGTTTTCTGTAATTTGTCGAAGAAAAAATAGGTGCGTACCCCTCCTTCTTGTGTAGATAAAACTTTTTTATTAAATTTATCTGATTTTAGATACTTAAACAAATAATCCGGACTTAATTCTGGTTTTGTAGTAAAACAAACATAAAGTGAACTTACAATGCACGGTGTTTGCTGTTTATACAATCCAACAGAGCCAACATTTATTCTTGCAGGATTATATGCAATATCATTTTTTTCAATTACTTTGTAGCCGTTTTTTTCTAGTTTAGTGTACGAGGCTTCACCCCATTGATCTTCCTGAATACTAAACCCTGTTTGATTATTAATAGAATAGGCTTTATATTTTAATTCTTGTCCTTTAGCTCTTTTCCCTTTTTGGACGATTAAATCACCTATACAAGACTCAACGTATTCTCCTTCAAAGTTAAATCTCAAATTAGGAACATTAGGGATTTTATTTTTCTTATTTTCTTCCATTAGAGACCAAGCTCCTTGAGATACTTCTCAATTTCTTTATCAAGCTCATCTCTTTTGGATTCAAGCTCTTTAATATCAGACATAACAGCGTGAATATCAATTGGTTCTTCTTCTTCGAAAGTATCGACATAACGAGGAATATTTAAGTTATATTCATTTTCTTTAATCTCGTCTAAAGAAGCGACATGCATATATTTATCGATATCTTTTCTTTCTATATAAGCATCAAGTATTCTTTGAATATCTTCTTCTCTTAAATAGTTTTGATTCTTACCATTTTCAAAATATTTAGATGCATCAATAAAGACAACATTGTCTGAATTGTTTCTACATTTCTTCATGACAAGAATACAGGTAGGAATTGATGTTCCAAAGAATAAGTTAGCAGGCAAACCAATAACTGCATCTAACAAGTTATAATCTTTGATTATTTTAGTTCTAATGACTTCTTCTGCCGCTCCTCTAAAGAGAACACCATGAGGTAAAACGACAGCAAGAGTTCCACTATCAGCTAAATGATAAATCATGTGTTGAACAAAAGCATAATCAGCTTTTGATGCTGGTGCATATTTTCCATCATATCCATTGAATCTCGGGTCATCTTCTCTACCTTCCGGTTCCCATTTAGCAGAATAAGGGGGATTTGCCACTACTGCATCGAACTTTAAGCCTGCGTGCTTTTCACTTGGACTGTTTAACGTATCATTATTAGCGATACTAAACTTTTCATATTCAACACCATGAAGAAGCATATTCATCCTTGCTAAGTTATAAGTGGTTGTAACCATTTCTTGCCCATAAAGCTTAATACTCGCAGGGTTTTCAACATTATTTCTAACTCTTAGAAGCAAAGAACCAGATCCACACGTTGGATCGTAAGCTGTTTTAAGGTTCTTGTTTTCCAAAGTAACAATTCTAGCCAATAATTCAGATACTTGGGCAGGAGTATAAAATTCTCCAGCTTTCTTCCCTGCTGAAGCAGCAAACTTACCAATTAAATATTCATAAGCATGACCAAGGATATCAAAATTTGTTTCTGAAATATCTAAATTTAAATCCTTAATTTGTAAAATTATCTTTCCTATTAATTTACTTCTTTCAGCTTCACCTTTACCCAGTTTGTTATCATCCAAATCCATGTCATCAAACAAGTCAGCAAAATCATCCTGTGATTCTGAGCCAATTGTAGAATTAACTATAGCTTTAATCCCTTCTTTTAAATCTTCAACAGTAAAATCATTAACGTTTATTTTATCAACAAATGAATTAAACAAATATTGAGGTTCAAGAAAATAACCAATAACGTTGGTAGCAAGTTCCCTTATATCGTCTTGCATAGATTTATCTTTCCATGCTTTTTCAAATGTTAAACCATCATCTTCCAACTCGTCATTAATTGTTTTAGTGATTTTGTCAGAAAGGAATTTGTAAAAGATGAGTCCTAAAATATAATTCTTAAATTCACTAGCATCCATGTTGCCGCGAAGGTTGTTAGCCATTGCCCACAACTTGGAATCAACTTCACTTTGTTGTTTTGATAATAATTCGTCTTTATCTACTGTCATATATTTAACTCCTAATACAATGAATATTTTTCACAAACCCAAGCAGCCCATTCTTTAATCATTCTAATTAATTCGTTGTTGGCTTTGATTATGTTATAATCAGGGTGTCTTTCTCTGAATCTGTTTTTAACTTTCTTACTCAATAATGTTTTGATGTCTGTAATATCAATTGTTTGGAAATAAGCATACCTTGATAAAAGCTTTCTCAACTCTTCCGTCGCTATTTCTGTTTCTTCAGATTTCTTTATAATTTCTGCTTCTCTTTGTTCATCAATATATTTTGCTAATTCTTCATCAATTGAAGCGCCTTCAGGTAAAGTTGGGAAGACATTGATAATGAATGCTTCAAGCAGTTCTCTTTTACTCATTAATACCGGATCTGTTGATCTTCTGAGAATCTTAACAATAGTATTCACATCGATAACTTTACTACCAGGATTGCCTTCGCCTGCTTTCCTTAAAAGATTGAGAATGTAATCAACATCCACTTTATCGGTATGAACTAGTTCAATATCAAATTCCACTTCTGCAACTACAGATACTTTGTCAGGATGCTTTTTAAATTCGTTATATATTTCTATGTACTTTGATTTAAATGAATTGTATTCATCTGGGGTGATGTCATCTTTTAATGTAATTGGAAATGAAAATTCACAAAAGTTTTGAAGTGAAATTAAACACTTAGCTACTTTTCTAAACCTATTAACAAACTCTATCTTGGCAGTATCGCCTTCAAGAGCATCAACATCCTCAGGAGTCAAAGTATATTCTCTTAAGTATCTTAGAGCATTCCTAAAATCTTGGAGATACTCTTCAAACTTCTTCATTAAAACAATGTTATGGTCTTCTTGAGAATAAAGTTTAACCGCATCTTTGACATCTTTTGGTGTGGTTCTATAGCAAATAATATTTCCAAACTGTTTTGTCGATGATTCTAATCTATTTGTTCTAGAGAATGCTTGAATAAGTCCATGATATTTTAACGACTTGTCTAAAAATAACGTGTTAATTCGTCTAGAATCATATCCAGTAAGCATCATATTAACAACAAGAATCAAATCTATATCACCATTTCTAAAAGCTTCTCTAACATCTTCAAAATATTCAGAGCAGTTTGTTACGGAATATCTCTTTCCACTAAAAAGTGTTTCAGAGTAATCGTTCATCACTCTCTGGAGGTTTTGTTGAGCAATTGGCTGGTCAACCCCCACTTCTTCTGTATCTATATCGTTTGGAGCATATGTGAATATAGCAGCTATCTTTAATTTCTTATCTTCATCAACTTCTTTATTCTGTTTTGAGAATTCATCATAATATTTCATCAACAAATCGATGCTAGAAACAGCAAAAATAGCGTTATATTTATGATGGAGACTCAAGTTATCGTAGGAATTAAAAACATGGTTTACAATGTTACTTATACGCTCTGGAGCATTAACTAATTCTTCGGCATCAATAGCCTCTACTTGTTCATCCTTTACCTTTTGTACTAAACGCAGCGTTCTAAAATATTGAACATTGAAACCAAGAACCATATGAGCATTGATAGCATCTTTGATTTTATAAGAGTGGACTGGCTTACCACCAAATATCATTTCAGTAGTCAAACCAGTAGCATTCATGTTTTCAGCAAAAATCGGTGTTCCGGTAAAACCAAACATCTGGGCATCTGGGAATGCTCTTAAAATATGCTTTCTCATTTCACCAAAATTACTTCTATGACATTCGTCAATAATATAAATAACTTTGTCTTTATTTTGTTCTACTGCGTCAACAAATCTCGAGTTTTTACAAAGATTACTCATCTTCTGGATTGTTGTTGTAATCATTTTTGTCGACGAGTCTTTGAATGCATTATACAAATCTTCGCCGTCATCAATTTTAACGACTGCATCTTTTTCAAAGGAATTAAAATTTCTAATTGTTTGTCTATCTAAATCTCTTCTATCAACCAAGAAAACAACTTTGCTGTATTTACCTGTATCTCTTAAACATTGGGCTAATTTAAATGATGTAAGTGTTTTACCACTACCAGTTGTATGCCAAACAAATCCACTATTTTTAGTATTTAGAGCCCTATCCATCAAACCTTCAACTGCCCAAACTTGATACGGTCTGAGAATCATTAAGTCCTTTTCAGATTCATTTAAAACGACATAATGGGAAACTGTTCTACAAATATTACATTTGGTTAATCTATCAGCTGCGAATTCATTGAGCTTATTAATAGCAACATTATTTGGATCGGACCAAGTAAAAAGGTTTTCTTTTTTGAATGGTCTATCAGAATTAGCAAAATATTTTGTTACAGCACCATTAGAAATTATGAAGTATTGGATGTATTTAAATAACCCTTTATAAACAGTTCTTCTATATCTTTCAATTTGTCCAAAAGCTTCATTAACCGAAACACCATTCTTCTTAAGTTCAATCTGAACTAAAGGCAGCCCATTAACAAGAATAGTCACATCAAACCTTCCCAAAAACTCACCTGTTTGGTTTATTTGGTGAGCAACCTGAACGATGTTTTTACACCAATCATTTTTTTCGAATATTTTTATATTCTTTTTAGTTCCATCATCCATTGTGATGGTCTGCATCTGCCTTAAATTTTTTGCAGCCCTATAGACAGTGCTTGCAGATTCTAATGAATTTACTAAACGCCTGAATTCAGAGTCAGATAGATTTATTTTGTTAAACCTGTCTATTTGTTTTCTAAGGTTTTGATAAAGTTGATTATCGTTATGAACGCGCACAAAAGCATCGTCCAAATCTGAACTATGAAATTGTAAACGAAGTTGCTCTATGAGTTTATTCTCTAATTCTAACTCAGTAATCTCGCCATCGATGTTTGGCATACCACAAATCCTAAATCTAAGATAAAGTTTAGCACAGGAAGAAATAAAATTATATTATTTCCGCGCGAAACTTAGCGTACACATATGGAAAAAAGTAGCTTACTCAGCCACCCTAATTCTAACTCTATATGTCATAGGTGATAGGTAGTTGCTTCTAAAGAAGTCATATTTATTAACTTCGTGAAGCTTATAACTCCTACCACGTTTAATTAAACAATATATCTTATGATTTGGATCTTCTTTAAACTTATTTAATTCATTTTCACTGATGAAAAATTCTATAAATTTGCCAGAATGTATTGCGGATTTTACTTCTATATGTATTTCATTAAAACTGCCATCTGGATTAATTTCATAAGATTTAACATCATAGCCTGCTGCTGAATTAGATAATGATACTTGAGTTACCAACTCTGCTAATTCAGGATGGCCTGCATTATTAAGCTTATCTCTTTCATAATGAATAACAGCAATTTCTGCAGATTGACCAGATTTTTGCTTATTTCTTTGAGATTTTTCATAATCTTGCACTGCTCGGATAAGTTCTTTGTTAGATGATTTAACCGCTTCAGCTTCGAAGTAATCAAACTGTAATGGCTCACCATCAATACGTTTAGGAAGTGAATCTATATACGTTTCTAATATAGGCTTATCGGCTTCTGCCCAATCTAATGATTCTATATCATCAGTTTTTGTCCATTTTAGATTTTGATGTTCAGTATCATTAATTGTACCTGATACATACTTACATCTATAGACTTTTAGATTGATATTCTTATCAGGATATTCATTATAGTTTTCATCTATAAGATTATCGACTTCGATATCTATATTAAGCTCTTCTTTAATTTCTCTAACAAGGGCTTCTTTATCGCTTTCACCTTGTTCAACTTTCCCGCCAGGAAATTCCCACTTGCCAATTAATGATCCGTATCCTCTTTGGGCACATAACACTTCACCTTTATCATTAATGATTGCCGCTCCCACTACTTGGATAACAGGTTTTTCTAAAGGAGTGATGCCAGCGACTCTTATATGGCTAGTTTCATAGTTAGTCATATTTCTAAGTGATGATACTTGCATCATAGGGAACTTGATAACTTTTCTCATATTCCCTTCAACATCTTTTTCGTCAGCGTAGAATGGTTCATCAACCACTACGACTTTCCCATAATACGTATATTCAGTTGGCACAAATCTAACGAATAGGTGAATATCTCTATTTAGGTCCTTGGCTTCTAATATAGCCTTATTACCTTTCCACATTCTTTGGTCACCAATCTGACCTTCACCTGTATAGTACATAACTTCACCTGTAAATAAGTCATCATCATATATACGATTACCAGTATGTTTAGATGTAATCACTACTGTATTAGTACGTTTACATATATTGATACCACCTTGAAAGGCACCTTTAAAGGCAGACATTAAATCTTCTCTTTTATATTTCTTACCTAATTCAAAATCAGATATATCCATCACTTAGCAGCTTAGCAGCTAAGAGATCTGAGATCAAACTCTTTCTTTTGAACGCCTTAAGTAATTAGCCAAATAGTTTTTGGCTTTTTCGTAATTATCCACATCAGAATTCGACATAGAAGCAATTACTTTATCAATATAATTCCGATGAAGTATCTTAATTCTGTGCATTGTATACCATAACACAAGATTCAAGACTTCATCACTAACTTCATATTTATCACGTATCCTGTCTACCATAATATAATCAGCATCTGGTACACCTTTTTTATAAAGATAAAACAAAAAAGATTTTGAATCTGTAGTTCGTATGATTCGTTCATCAACATGTACATCGGCTGTTTCAGAAGGCAACTCTTCCTTGTTTCTTAATGAAAGCAAGATGCTAAGAAGCTTCTTATAATCGTATTCTTTTTCATCTAATAAAATCTTAAGCACAAAAGATGGGTTTAAAACTTTTATAAAATATGGTAGTTTACCAGATTCGTCATATATACCAATTTTATTAATTCTTTGGCTATACTTTATAGCTTTTTCACGAGAGCCAACCCCGATTCGGAACACATTATGAACCGATCTAGTATAGACGCGTTCATTTTTAATTAGAAAATTTTCTAGTTCATCAGGATTCACTAAATTAGTATTTATCATATATACAGAATAGACAATATTAATAAATAATGGAACAAAAAGTTTCTAACATAAAAATAACAAACAATAATAAATGTGATATTATCATATGATCATATCATCATATTGTAATATCATACATACTGTAATATCACTAGCATTGTCATATGACAAATATACGTTTTTTTCTATCAATAATATCTCGAATAAATAGTATTTATTTCTAATAATAGTACAAGGATCTAGTCTTTTAATCTCTCCAGCCAATGTTTGAAAACTTTTTATATGTTAACAAATTAAGGGATATGGCCAATTAAGCCTGGTGATCCCTCTTCACCCTATCTTTATGCTCTTCTAATTCTTTATATGTTGCTTGATATGATGCTAGTTTCATAGCGATATCACTAACATCATCAATATCTAGATCATTATCAAGATCACGATAATAACGTTCAAATTGTCTTAATGTATAAGCATATTTAGAATAGATTCCTCTATCACTCTCAAGTCCTACAAATAACACGATATTATCTACAAGGTATTTATCATTAAATAGTTTTTCTAATACATCACAGTGGTTGTCATTCTGCTTAACTGGATTCCTTAACGTTTTGCTTTTCCTACCATCATCATATCTTTGATACCAATATTCATCTTCATCTGTGCCACTTACATGGCCAGACCATCTTTTTATTTCGATACAAAAGACACCTTTACGTGAGACTAGCACACTATCAATCTCAGTAGTTTTATTATTCCTAATAGGAAGCAAGATATTAGTAAGAAGATACTCGTCATCCCTTAAATAAGCTTCTTAGGAAAGTGAATGTTACTTTCTCTCCTAATTCCCCTGCTCTTTCTTGAGCATCCTCAGTATAAGGTTCTTTATAAGAAAAATGAGTTGGTCTATTATCTTTAGATTCCCTGATTAAAACATTAATAATAGTTATTAAAGTCGCTAAAGCGATAACACCTATAATGCTAAATAATACCCATCTCATAATTAATATTACTTTAGATAAAATATATCACAATTAACGATGCTCTTATCAGTTTTATACCAATAGTCTTTTATATATCCTATATGTCTCCTCATCAAAGCATACGAATATTACTTCTTCTACTGATGATTGAGGCATATTAGTTAATGTATCTATAGCAGTTTGACTGCTAATAATAATCTAAGAAAGGGAATCGGAATACTTTCAAAGGATGGGTCACATCATAACAGCCCCCACTTCTATAAGTTATGTCACTATTTGTCTCCGCAAAATCTAAAATGTCACAAACACCATATTATTTTTTAATTTTATTGTTATAAATAGCTTTATATTTATCTAACTGACTTGATAATGGAATCATCCAATATAAGTCAAGCTCAGAATCTTTTAGACAATAATATGGTCTTTTATTTTTGCCTTTTTGATCCACCATTAAATTACAATCGCTGAATCTTTCAAAAAATTCATTTTTAACGAAATAAAAATTTTTCTTCCATAAAACAAACCCCACATCATTATGAGGTGAGGCTTTATTATCTTTAAACTCCGTTCTCTTATTAGTCGCATCACGGATAGCGACAGACATTCTTATTCCGCTCTTTTATTAGTCGCCACGCGGAAGACGACAGACATCATGTAACTTGCAGTTACAAATTTATTATAACACTTTTTTACCTAGACAAAAATTTTATTGTATTTTTATTGCATTTATCCAGGCATACACTCGTTTAGAAAAGTTATTTCCTATAATAACGTGTTGCTGTTGATTTTCCTATTTTAACAACCTTTTCTTCTTTTACCATTTTTGATAATACAGCTTCGATTGTTGTAGGAGATACATCTGGTAAAATATCACATATTTCTTTCTTTGAAATAGGAACAATAGAATTTAATACCGTAGCCTCAATTCTTGAGGTTTTATTAATCTTACCACTATTAACTGTAGCAAACCTTTTGTCTAATTCTTGGTAACAGGAGTAGAGAGTTAATAAGAAGTTTCCGACAAAGTAGAAATAATCATTCTTGTTTTCGTGCCAGTTGATAGATGAATTTTTTAAAGCTTCATAATAAAGACCTTTCTTTTTATTGATTTGTTCTTCAAAAGAAATATATTTACCAGCATCGAACCCCGCCTTATATAAAAGCAATAAAGTTAATAGTCTAGACATTCTTCCGTTTCCATCAGAGAAAGGATGAATACATAAGAAATCCAAAATAACACACGGAATTAGTAATAAAGGATTTGCATGTAACTGGTCTCTTGCATCAATGTACGCAAGAATAAGTTGTTCCATCGCTTCTTCGGTTTCGTCAGCAGAAACTGGTTGAAACCTTACATGTCTAGATCCATCATTTCTCACTTCCATAATTACATTGTCGGTTGTTTTATAATGTCCTGCCGATTCTGGTTTAGCTTCATTTAATAAGATATTATGCATATCTAATATTGTTTCTTTGTTGAACTGAAGAACTTCATATCTAGTATGAACCAGATTGAGAGCGTCACGATAACCAGCAATCTCTTGCTCGTTATGATTTAATGGTGCACTGTTTTGATTAACAATAGCCTTGATTCTATCATCTGTAGTAAGAATACCTTCGATTGCATTACTCCCTTTAACCGATTGAATTTTTGCTATTTTTTCTAATTCTGTGTATATCGAAGTGTATTTATTCTTTCTTAATTCATCTTCGGTTCTCATGGAATAAATCCCTGTTAACAGATTCGTTAATTCAGCAGGAATGCTGCCATTTTTTAGAAACGAATAATCATAACGCCTCATATCGTGTCCCCCTTTTTATTTCTCTGCATATATTTTAATAATTTTTATGCATCTAATCAACAAAAACAACTATTTCTCTGCATATATTTTAATAATTTTTATGCACCTAACTGCATATAAAAAATCCTCCATCAATATGAGGATGGGGGATTTTCATTTATTCCTCAGATCATTTTTGCATGGGGTGCTTGATACGAATCATAAGGAATAAACTTCTAGCAGCTGCAAGGGGTTAACAAGCTGCCGCTATATATTCAAGTAATAGGAGACTATTACAATGAACCAAATTTATTGTTCTTTCGATTTGCGTTTCTTAATCACCAAGACTGATAATGCAGTAATTGATAACAAAGATATAGATGAGGCAACGATGATAATAATCGTGTTAAATGAATTTGTGTCATCAACATTGAAAATGGTTTTAAAGGAACCAATTCCACTTGCGTTTTTGCTGACACCGCCAATTTGCATAGCAG
Source organism: Erysipelotrichaceae bacterium (assembly GCA_015059185.1). Taxonomy (GTDB): domain Bacteria; phylum Bacillota_I; class Bacilli_A; order RFN20; family CAG-826; genus SIG220. Next base: position 115,952 of record SVAY01000001.1, on the reverse strand, counting down.
AAACAATATATGACAATGGTTTCTCATATCCTCCAGAAGGATGATCTGGATGATCAACCGGCCTTGTTTCCATAGTATGGTATAAAGCACTACTTGCTTCTTGGGTTGAATTATTCAATATAAAATGATTTATTAAGTTAGTAATTTGGCCACAACCATTTTCATTTGCATTAGAACATGTATCATAAGCCTTAAGCAAGTAAGTAAGGAAATTTTGCCCAACCATATCTCCATTGTTTGCGTCACCTAGGACATCTTTTGTTACATAGCAGCAATTATTTGATTGGCCTCTTAAATAATGAATATAGGTAAACATTGATGAATCAAAAGTATAAGGAATTGAATAATAATCCGCCTGATTTGATGTTTTATTTATCAAAACGAATTGATAACTATCTCCATCAAATGGTATGTCTGCACAGGTATAATATCTATCTGCTAATCCACCACCACATTGTCCATCAAACCATGAGGAATAACATTCGTACATGGTTGCTGTAACTGGTGTGGACCCATCGCTTGCATATTGTGAAGCACCTCCAAATACTCTTACACCAAACCAATAATTAGAAGTCGCCCATTGGCCAGAACAAGATAGGCCAGTATTATTAACAAATATTCTAGCTGTCGTAGATGAAGGCGAATCGGTAAACGAGACAAAATCATTTATCTGCAACCACTCTCCTCTTTGGTGATGTTCGTCATTGTCAAAAGTAGAATTAATATTTAATAAGCAACTACTCCCAGAAATAATAAGATCTCCTGTGGTGTCTCTAACATTATTGCCACTCCATGCGTTTACGATGCAGTATTTTGCACCAGATGGAATAGTGCTCTTAAAATATTCTTTACCATTAATTGTAATTTTCGACATGGTACTACCGGGCCAAGCAGTACCTTTTTCAGATGTATCATCAAAGTAATAAATTCTTAACTCATCATCTGACAAACTCCAACTTGTCTTCCATATACAAGAAGAAACATCAACAAAAATTACACCCTTATTGCCATTTTGCCACGGTGAAACCCAGCTACCTGTTCTAACAACATCACCTGTGTTACTATCCATTTTAAAGCAACAATTCTCGGTATATGGAATTTCTAAATCAGACGTTTTATTTTGATTTGTTTCCCCTCCCCAAACATTGAAGATAATATGAGTTGGGATTACATTCATCAGTTCTCTATCCCCATCTTTAGGTATTTCTATAAAGCCATAACCTTTTCTTGTTTCGTCTTGTAAAAAATCATCAACAAAAGTAACAGCGTTTCCTGGCCATGTTGTAACTGACGTATCAGTGCTTCCTACTCTTCTCCATAAATGAGCCTTGACATTTGAATATGTTGCATCATAATCCTTCGCCCAGACCGAATCGTTCATATCAATAAATAGTTGTTTTGTCCAATAACCACTTATATTCCCAACACCACCTGCCGTATCTAAAACATAAGTGTCAAACGAATGATTACTAAATTGTTTTCTAGCGGTTCTTTGCCAAGGAGCAAAGCTGTTATAGCCATCTCCATTATTAAAAATTACATGGGTAGCAGTAACACCTGTAGGGACTAGAGCTCTACCATAAATGTAGCCTCCACGTCTCACTATTTTAAGTTTATTTCCTGGATAAGCGTTTCCTGGCCATTGGTTGTTTGTTAATTCAGTACTACCATTATAAAAACAAGCACAAAATCTTTCTATGTCTCCTGAGTAAGTAACATCATCCTTAATACGACAATATAAATATTGTTGTTGCCCATTATCAGCTATAACTTGTTCCATATTATTGTTTTTATTGAGCGAATTATTAATTGAAATTGAAAGAGCAGCAAAAAGACCTGCAAATGCTAAGGAAAGAGTTAATAACAAGTTTTTAAATTTAATTAGTTTTTTCATAATCACAAAAATTCGTTTGAGTTACGTCGCCAAAAAGATGGAGACCTACACTCGAACTTACATTAAAAGGTGCTTTTAATATACCCCCCCCCGTATATTTTTGTCTATTACGCTTTTCAGATTTTCCCATCATTTATACTTACACATTCTAGAAAGTGCACCATTTTAAGCATTTTTCAGGGTCAAATCATTAAGATATCAATAATTTTTTCACTATTTTCTCAAAAGAAAATTCCTACATGACACATAGGCAATAGGGTCAACACTCGAGGTTAAAATTACGTATATATGAATGGGAATACAGTAATTGCTTGTTATAACCTAGATGGGACAATTAAACGGATTTTTCCTTCCATTAATTCCGCTGCTAGAAGCATGCATATAAAAAGAAATAACATATACGAATGCATAAGAGGAACTAGGCTCTCAGGCAAAGGATATATGTGGAAAGAATATAATAATGCTTCAGAGGTAGTTCAAAATATAGAGCCATATAAAAGAGAAGCTAAACCTGGATCTATTAGAATAGCTAGCTATTCATTAAAAGGTGAGTTAATAGAAATATATCCTTCTATATATACTGCCGCTAAAAAGATGGATGTTCATTTAACTGCTATACAACAATGTCTAAAAGGAAAAATGAAAACAGTGAATGGTTGTTTCATCATAAAAGAAGGAGATATAGCTAGACTCCAATATTTAATGAACAATAACCACTACTACTATAAAGAAATACAACAATTATCAATTGATGGAGCGATATTGAAAAAATATAACTCTATTAGTGAAGCTAGTAAAGAAACAGGAACCCCTTCTAAACTAATAAGCCAAGCCATTAGAAAACATAGCAAAACAAATGGTTATTACTGGCAAGGTATAAAATAAGTTAACGACTTATGCCAAGCTAACAGACTGATATCTTTATATCTTTATATCTTTATATAATGATTTAATAATATCATTAAATTTTTAATCTTTGATTAACTTATTCCAATTTATCTAGAACAAATTAAAAACCTCACTGAAGCTAGCAAGTGAGGTTTCTTATTCCTCTATCTGGGACCAAGGGATGTGTTTTGCGGTTAACCAGATAGTTAGAACCAATTTAATTATTATTGCTCTTTATTCTTACGTTTCTTCACTAAGAGCACACTTAAAGCGGTGATACTTAAGAGAGAGACTGAAGACGCAATGATGATAATGATTGTTGTAGCATTATCACCACCATCTTCTCCATTAATCATTGAGAATGGGGAGAAGTTTCTAATAGCACCTAATTGTGCAGGATTTCTGCCCATATAATCGGTGATAGTAGCACTTTTATATTTGCCAACAACACGGTCATACTTAGCTCTCATAGCCAAGATATCTGCATCAGATGTCATGCCATTCTTTAATAGGTTTTTAGTATCAGTGGATAATTTACTATAGTATCCAGACTCAACACCCCATTGTGTATTCAAAGTTGAAGAAGCTGCACCACCTTCAATACTTTCACATATAGGAGTGATATCGCTATTAAAGGTTTGGGCTATTAACTTTGCAGTATCATTCACAATCATAGAGTCTATATTGACTGAAGGATATCCACCTTCCGTTCCATCCCATGTAAGGGTAAGTTGATATACCGCAGGAACTGAAACATTACCATTCACGTCGATGCCATATGAAGCATAATTGGTCATAGTAATTGCATAAATACCTTGGCCCCAACTATAGAAACCTTTAATAATATCGCCCGGTAAAACCTCTAGAGAAGAACAAGTATAGTTGTTTGTGGTGGTATTAAGCTCACAAACATATTTGGTTTCAAAACCATCTCTATCAATTACAATTCCTCTTTCAGATCCACCCCAAACATCAATATCAAAATTACCATTATTCCTTACATATAGAACGATTTTATTGTTCGTTCCAAAATTAACATAGTGTTCTCCGCCATATTCATAGCAGTTTCCGGTCCATGTATTGATTGTTTGCACGCTGTGTGCTCCAGAACCATAATAACTTTTTATTGTAATAATGTGACCTGAAGGCAAATAGTTAGAGGGATCAGATTCATAAGTTGCAATGCAGCCATCTGCCGTTGTTACTTTAGGCATTTGTACCCATGATGTACCATTATCAACAGAATATTCGTATGATTTATAATCTTGGATTAAATAAAAGGTTTCAGCCTTGTCATTGGTATATGTACCGCCTAAAGGATAGTCTGTTCCTGAACCATTAGACTTTGTATTCCACTTAAGTGCAACTCTAGCAGCACCCTCACCAATTCCTAAATCAGATAATGAAGGAATTGTAAAATTAACGCCATGGGTTTTTGTTCTTGTTGTTGACGAACCAGTACCACCATTAGGATAGAATGTCATAGTGTATGTGCTAGTTCTTGTAAATACTTCGTAAATAGTTTTATTTGCACTAATAGTAGTTGAACCAGTCACTTTCCCACTATAGGCGCCTGTTGACGTATTACCATTCGAGTATACCCCTTCAAATGAATATGTTTCCTTTGGGCTTCCATAATCATAACCATTTGGCCAATTTGAGGCCGTATCATAAGTATAGGTACCACCACTCACAACAGATACATTTGATAATTGCGCAGTTCCTTGATACGTTCCATCTTTAATAAACAAAGCGTGTCTTGTAATTACTTTGTCAGCGCTATATGTGTTCCATGTTCCAGCTGAGTAATCATATATTTTGCCACTAAAAGCAGTAAAATATGTCCATGTGTTATATGGTATTTTTTGTTCTTTCCATGTTGAACCATCGTAAAGCTGGATTTGTAACTCATCAAGTGCGCCATCGCCCGTATTTTCACCCGCTTTAGAAAATGTGCCAGAATAGACAGCAACACCTTTATATGTTGCTGAGAGTTTTGTCATATTACCAGTTCTCCAAGTGCTCCATCCAACATTAGCATTGTATTTAACTGTGTAAGAACCACTGTATGCTACATAAAAGGTTACGCTATCTATGGCTTCCGCCTTCTCCACTATTGGAGTTTCATTAACTTGTTTATCTATGAGGGTGCTTGAGACGCCAAAAAGACCCGCAACTGCGAGTAATGTAGCAAAAAGAACACCCTTCATTTTTTTCTTCATTCCAAGCTCCCCTCATAGCCATTAATTAAGATAATCAATGGCCCCTACTATTATCAGTTTCAGCACTGACATTTCGTGGAATGTAAAATCATTTATTGTCTATTAAAGACATAAAGTTGATATTTTTATCATAGAGAGAGAGAGAGAGAGAAGCAAGCACTTTCTCTTTGAGAGTGCTAATTATTAAAGTAACTATAAATAGTTACATTAATAAAATAATTGTTTTCTTATCCTTATCCTACTCTTATTTATTGTTATTAAGCTTCTACTGGAATATAGATAAAGTCTATATGCACTCTATCACTTTCATCAGGTGTATATTGATAGATGATTTTATCATAATACATATTTGCGTCTAGATATGGAGTGGTTCCTTCATATATAGATATATAGCTTAGATCCATTATCATATATTCACCTTCTATAGGTGATTCACTATAACCATATATAGTGGCCTTATGATAATTAGATAAGTCATAAGCATAATGACTATAAGTAGGTAATAATTCTTCTAACTTAGTGTTGATAAGCTCTATATCACTTTCAGTTGCACCTTCATCAATGTTCACTTTATATGATGAATAACTATATCTAACGTTTTGTATAGGTGCAACATCACTTGTGACGTAGCAAGCATAGATACTACCTATATCTAACTCAATCGCGAAGTATATATCATCGATACCGATATAGGAGAATGATGCTTCTTCTATTACTTCTTCTTTAGTTGGGAGAATCTTTTTAGTCTGATTAAAGGTTAGCTCACTATAATCGGAGGCAATCTCATATGTACCTATAGAAGTATATGAATCTGGTATATATAATTCATAACTATTAGTTAATGGATAAAGAGTTGCATATAACTCACTATAATAGGATAGTGTCTCAGTAGAGACTTCACTATAATCGATAGGACTATCTGAGCTAAGTGTCGTGAACACTAAGTCTTGTTTAATCTCAAATGATGTTGTAGTACCAATATCATAGATAAGTATATCAACATCATTATATGATTCGTTATCAATCACCACATATCCAGTCGTATCATCATAATAGGAATATGGTTCCTTAAAGCCAAAACTTGTAGGTACTTCATCTTCAATAATGACATATAAGTCTTTAAGAGTGACGATTAACTCTTCCTCTGTATTATATGGCTTATCATCTTCTATTATTCCATAGATAGATCTCACTCTATCTTTAGATATAGATACATCTATAGATGGATAGCTATATTTATTCTCAACTTTCGTGAAGCTTGCTTCATCAATAGAGAATAATGTCCCTAATATATCATCACCATAATTCATCATGATTTGATAGAAGCGATCAAATGTGAAGGAAGTATCTTTCTCTATATAAGTAGATGCTTGAGGTACTAAATATCCACCTGGAGAATAATTACTCAACAAAGTAGCGTGTTTATCTTTATCAATATATTGATAATAAACATTATTACCATGACTATGGTCCATTACTTTCATGATGTCATCGTTAAATAGATAAGTGACTTCATCCATCCCCTTAATCTTAACTTTATAGTTATTCCCGTTCACTATAGGATCCACCATCTCTAATAGAGTAGGTGGAACAATAGAAGAATCACTACTAGAAGTAGATGAACTATCTATACTAGTAGATGTAGAAGATGAAGGTTCACTAGTACTATCTTCACTAGTAGCGGAACTCATATCAAATACTGGTCGACAGCTACTTAAAAAAATAGACGCACCAAGAAACATAAGTAAAGACACTTTATTCATACATAAATCCTCAAATATACCCAATATCATACTATCAAATATTGATAGGGAGAGGATATAATGATCCTCTTATTTTTTAAAAAACAAAAAAGCAATAATGCACGAAAGTTGTACTATTTTAAGATAAGGTTCCATCCTTAAGATTGCCGAATGAAATCACTTCAAAATGCACGAATGAAGAGGCAAGACATGGATGATATGAAAAAGTGCCATAAAATGGCACATTTAATAAAATTGGAACAAATATCATCGTATTATTTTATGTTTAAAATATTTTTCTTGAAAACTAACGTTCTTTTCTATTTCATCGTTAGAATAATCTTTATCATTATTACATACCACTAATTTATCTTCATTATCATTAAGTCTATGAATTACTGCTATTACTTTACCTTCAAAGGTTTTTACTGGTTTTTCTTCTCCTAAAATATATGCATCTTGATATTCATTATCTAAAGCTTTTAATTCTTTTATATACCCATAATTTAATTGATATATTATTCCGTCGTGATTAAATCCAATAGGTCGATCAATATGTACTGTCGCCTTTTTGTTTATTAATGAATTCACAGATTCTAGATAAATTAATCTTCGCATACAATCAAGACTCTTTTTTGGAATATCATTTTCATAATTAATATTTTCCATCATTCTCTCAGCAGCTTGTACGATATCAAAAGTATGTCCTATATTATAGTGTTTAACTATTTCTCTTGCATTGAACAAATTATATACGGTTTTACTGCTTAAATTATATTTAATAGAAATGCATCTATAAATATAGCCAATCCAAAACATTTGATCTTCAGTATATTTCGTTTTTCCATAATTGCTCATTCCAAACTCTTCATCAAGCAAATCAAACGTTTCTTCTGTAGAAATAGATTGGAAAAGGAAAGTCTGTTCATCAAAAGATTTAGCAATACTAGAAAGCATAAATCTTCTAATAAAAATAGGAGAACTATATTTTGTCTTTTTTACTGACTCTTCAAAAATCTTAGCTTGTAATTGGCACAATTTAATTTCAATAGAAGTTAATGGTTTCATTTCAATATTTCTCCTATATATCTTCCTTGATTTTTATACTCAATTCTAGCCATTTTTACTTTTTGCAAGCCATTGTTTGTTAATGATACTCGCCCTTCTATACATTTTTCTTTTTCTTTATTGCAAACATACAATTCCTGCAAATAAGAAATTGAATCAATAGCTTTCTTTGTCTTTAAAACATATTGATATCCTAAATTAGTTGCAGCAAGTGCATGTCTACATTGTTCATCAGTTATCTCATTTTCTACAAATTCATTAATTATGTCAAACATTCGATTATCAGCTATTGGGGCAATAATTACATCGGCTTGTTGAATTTTTTGCAAAATTTTCTGGATGACAATAGTATTTTCATATTCTTTGAGCCAACCTCTAAAATAAGCAATTGATATCATCCAATCATTATCGACATTATATTTATATATTTTCAAATTTTTAGTGTTCATTTTAAATGCATATACTTTATTTTTATTAATTGTTGAAATATAATTGGCTGCTTGTTCATAATTTTCTCCTAGATAAAATCCTTTTCCAAAATCATTATTCAATTTAGAATTGTGTTCTATATCAATTGGCATAGAAAAATCTTTTTTTGCCCCGTGAAATAAAACGATATGGCCATCATCAACATTATTTTCTTTAAGCAATTGTTCATAAATATTGTTTATCTTTATATCTTTATCATAAGCATAACAATATAATTTTTCTAAATTTGAATCATCTATATTTTTACGATTATGTTTCCAATTATTCACCGTTTCATAACTTACACCTAATTCAGAACCAAGTTCTGTCTCTGTGAGATTTAATACATTACATAATAATTGAATCTCTTTACTTACATTCATATTAATAGCCCTCCAATTTTTAACTATATTATATACTAGTTCATAAACAAGTTTAATACTTCTTTATAAAATAGTTCATAAACAAGTTTACGCTTTTTGTATCTTCAAAAAATATATCTATCTTGCTCTAATGAGCACACAACATATGAACATAACAAAAGGTGTCACAAATTCAACAATATTTTTAGTTTGTGACACCTTTTTTGGTTTTTTTAATATTTTTGGCTTCTTGCTTGGTTTCGTTAAAAGTCTATTTTTGTCCTTATTCAAAAAAACATACCATAAATAGCCATTTAAGAGGACAAATTTTAATTTTTTTTGAAAAAGTCCTGTTAACTAGCCAATAACGGCATTTTACAAACTAATGTAAAAATATTTCAAAATGCCGAAAAAAACCAGTTTATGTGATTATACTTATAGTTCTATATGATAGATACTAGCCTTAGCCTCTATATTCTTTGTTATCTTAAGTGCTAATACATAAGCATTAAGTTGCTTCTCATATTTCTCATCAAGACTAGACCCATCTAAATTGGTCTTATAATCTACGATATAATAATTGCCTTTATACTTATATAGTAGGTCAATCGTGCCGTTAAACACATATTCTTTCCTTTTATATGCGAAAGGTAGTTCGCAGTACACTTCTTCTGCTTCACGTAGAATACTAAATAAATCTAGCTTTTCGCCACTTGCTTGGATATAGCCTCCACTTTTCATCGTATCCATCACTTTAACGAGCATATCTCTATAACTATCATCTACGTTATATTTATTAAGTATTAGACTCACTAGTTCATCAGTGTCTATAGAAAGTCCTGAATTCACATAATGTTCTAATAAGGCGTGCACTAAAGTTCCTTTAAGTGCAGCATCAGTATCGATAGATTCTTCACTAGCTTCTTCTAAATTATGTTCATAATTAAGTTTAAGTTTAGAAGGTAACACTATCTTATATGTTTCTTCTTCATTAAATGATATAGGAGTAGATTCATCTAAATAGATATCTTTTATATCTAGAGGAGATTTATTACTATCAAATTTAACTAATTGATCATCATCCACGATAAATTCTGAGAAATATTTATCAGTTAATAACTCTTTCCACGCTCCTCCGCCTCTATCGCCAGGATTAATAAATAGATAATTCCTCGCTCGCGTCGCCGCTACATATCTTAATCTTTCTTTTTCTTCTTTAGACTGGATCTTTTCTAATTCTTCCGCGTCTTTATATAAAGAGGACGCATCAACATCAAAAGATGATCCCCCTCCTTCATATTTATTCTCACTTAATTTAAATAGATAAGCTTTATGCGCTATATAGTCTAATGACTTAATAGGTGACTTAGTAGAGACACCTGCTTTATCTAATATGACGACACTTGCTTCTAAGCCTTTCACTTTATGGGTATTAGCAATATAAACCGCATTAGGCTTACGTTCTAGTTGAGCGGTTCTTTCTAAAGGAGCAGTCATTCTTTCTTTTAAGAAGTTTAAAGCGTCTAGCTTAGAGGCGACTAGGTTCTCACTATAAGCTTTTTCTAAAGCGTTCTTTAAATAATAGATATAATCAATTCCAATCATATCGATATAGTGAAATAATGGTATATCTTCATATATCTTAGAGAATAATAATACTGGATTAGATATATCTTTAAGTGACTCTATCTGAAGGAATAATTCAGCTTGTTCTTCATCTAATTTGATATCTTTAAGACACATCAACTCTTTAATCGAAAAGTTAAATAAAGGAGAAGCATATAGATTATATAAATATCCTGGATAATTAGGATCAACAAGATAAGCATATATCGCAAACACCACTTCGACAATCTTACGACTAGCGACATAATTATATCCTTCGATGTAATAAGGGATATTATTACTACTTAACGCTTCACCAATTGGATAGAGGTTTTCTTTATTATTAGCAATAATCATAAAGTCGCCATAAGACAGGTTTCTCTTATTCCCTTTCTTATCGTTTAAAGCATATTTAGGATTATCCACCATCGTCTTAATGACATCAACGTAAGAGGCACATGTATAAATACCTTGTCCGTCATTAGGGTCTTTAACTTTCGCGTCATTCACATTCCCAATTGGGGTATAGTCCTTCATATCTTTAAAGATATCGTTAAAGTAACTACAGACTAATTTAGATGAACGGAAGTTATTATATAGTTCGACAACGATGTTATTACCACCGTTAAATACTTTTTCAACATTCTTATAAGAAGATATATCCGCTCCTCTAAAGCGATAGATAGATTGTTTAGGATCACCGACGATAAATAAGCTACCAGGGATAAGCGATATATCTTTGATAGATGGCGCTGACTTCATAGCACATAAACACATAAATAAATCATATTGGAATGGGCTTGTATCTTGTGATTCATCAATTAAGAAATGGGTGAAGCGCTTTCTAATATGAGTAATGATTGGCATCGATGGATTAACTAAATCCTTCATCACCATATTTCTAAAGGTATAGAGATATTCAGTGAATGTTAATTTGCCTTCCTTCTTAAGTTTTTCTCTTACTTGATTAGCTGCATATAGCAAAAACTCAAGAGCGATACTATGCTTCATCCTATTAACGTCATTAATAAATTCATCTAATAAGCATCCAGCTTGATATGTATAATTCTTTGCTCGAGGAGAAGCTAAATCAAATAAAGCACATTCTTTAATATTAGGATCATCGATAAATGATAAGTTCTTTATCTTACTAGCAAGCTTACTTGCTTCTAATATCTCGTTAATATTCCAAGAGGCTAATACATTATATTTTTTAGCCTTGAAGGCTTCATAATTATTTATCGCTTTCTCATTACTAGCAAGGAGTGACTCGCTATTAGAGATGGTGTCGATATCATGCTTAAATTTAGCTTCATATTTAGCCTTAAAATAGTTAACATATTCATCAATATTTTTACTAGGCTTAACATACTCTATATCGAGCATGATCGCATCCACTACTGACTTAATCGATTTAGAGAATGTATCAGATGGATTCTTAAATAAACGTGTGAAGTTTTTAAAAGCAATATTAGTCGGATCATTATGAGCGATATTACTAAATTCTTCTTTATATCTTCTTTCTTCCTCTACTTCATCAATAATAGAGCTAGAAGAAGGTATCCCCGCATCAAGCGGATATTCACTTAATATGAGGTTAGAGAATGAGTCGATAGTCCCAGCAAAACACATATCGATATTTTCTAATGCTTTTTTATCTAATTCAGGATGTTTAATAGGACCTAGTCCACCATCTAAATAATCTTCTTTCGCACTCTCACCACTCGCACGTCGTTTAAGTAAGGCAGTTAATCTTTCTAAAAATTCAGCTGCCGCGTTCACGGTAAAAGTGATTGCACATATCTCACCTATATCAACACCTGATTCCACTAAAGCGACAATACGGTTCACGAGCATAAAGGTCTTCCCGCTTCCCGCTCCAGCGACGACGAAAATATTTTTATTAAGTTCTTCGATGATTACTTTACGTGCTTCTACGTCCGTCATTGTCCTAGTCCTTTAATTAAAGATATAAGATGACGATATTGGTCGATGAAACTTGCTTTATCTAGAGTGATAAAGTTAGCATCTTTAATATCATCTTTAAATACTTCTATCTTTTTATATAATTCATCCATTATCTCCGGAGTATTCATTACTTTTACGGCCTTATTATCTGCGAAAGGATAACGGAATTCACATCTATCTACTTTAATGCCAAGTTTAAGTTCGATCATCTTCATATAGATGACGCCTTGCATAGAGGTAAAGATATCATCATCAATATGTTTCACCGTTCCACCAGTCTTATAATCAACAAGGATATATTTATTAGTATCTGTTTTTTCTAGTCGATCAAAGCGACCTTCAAAATGTAGACCGTTAATTTCTACATCCACTAATTTCTTTTCAGAATATATACATCTATTACCAGGTTCTTTCTTATAGAACTCTTTTAATTTAGAAGTAAATATTTCTCTTTCTTTATTAAGTGCTTCTTTAATTAAAGGTGGCTTCATTAAGAAGAAATCATCAAACATCTTTAAGCCTTTTTTAATAAAGTCTTCTTCACTTATCTTATCTTTTTCAAAATACATCACGATATTATGGAATAAAGTTCCTCTTTCAGTAGGAGCTAATAATAGATAAGGGTCATCTTTATCTTCTAAAGAGATATTAAATAAAGTTTCTAAAATGAATTTCACTTTATTGGAGAAATAGTTTTCAAATGTCGAAGGAGTATAGACTTTATCTAGTAACGCTTCATATGAATAAGGGGCTTCATTATGATTTAAAGATATCGAAGTATAAGCACCTTTATTGTATAAATCGATTAAATGATGATTCTTATCTAATACATTATCCGTATAACTAAATTCATCGATTGGGACATTCTTACTAGTGATAACACTAGATTGATTCTTATTCTTTAAATCAACATTATCAAAATAAGGATAGCTTAAATATGCTTGTTCACTACTAGAGATAAGAAGATTCATTAAATTCTCTTTTTCTTTAATGAGTGACTTAGATATATATCGATAAGCCTTCATCGCTTTATATTCTTCATCATATATCAAGAAGTTCTCGGTTGGTTGACCCGGGAAAGAAGAGTCTAACCCTAAAATAAAGACGTGACGCCTTATAGAAGAGAAGGCTTGATTAAGGGAAGCAATGTGGATCGCACCACTAGTGGAGATATGTTGATGAACATTACTATTTAAGATGACGCCTAATATATCAAATAAGTTGACGTTATACTTGTTACATAATTCATCATATTTCTCTAATATATTAATCGCTTCATAATGATATTCATCTTCTATGACGTTATCTTTGATAAATGATAATAATCCTTTGGAATATTCTTCTTTAAGTAACATTAAAGAATTATATATCTCAGTATTTGAATATAGCTCTTTATAGATACTAACATCTCTATCAAAGCCAAGCCTTAACCATCCGGCATATTTAATGAAGTTCTTAATGTCATATGAAGAAGTTAGTTTATCTAAATATTTAGAAGTATTGAAGCAAGATAAAGAGAATAAAGTTTTATAAGCATCAACATTATATAAAGAGTTAGACATATCAATAATCGTCTTTATTAATTTACCAACGTTCGTACGGCTAAAAGGATAACCAATAGAAGAAGTATATTTAAGATGATATTTCTCCATATAATCGATGAGATAAGATAAGTCACCACCATTAGTGAGGACCACTAAACATTCATCAAGAGGATATTTATTTTGATTAATCACATTAAATAGATGCTCTACTTCATTATCTTTCCCATAAGTCTTGGTAATCTTGATATCTTTATTCAGCTTACTAAATGGATAAACTTCTTCTTTAAGATTAAAAATATTGTTAAACACCTTTAAAGCGAATTCACTAGTAGGGATATCCTTGTAATAGATTACTTCTTTATCAAGCTTGACATCACTCTTAATTAGGAGATAGAGGATATCATATAAGTCATATAGATGATTAATAGCTTTATAATCGTTATATTTATCAAATGATTCTAATATCACTTCTTTCTTCTTCTTGAAGTTAGAATCTAAATATGGCTCAAGCTCTTTACTTGTATTCCCGTTACCTGTATCTCTAAAAGAATTAATCGCTGCACATATATTTTTCGCATCTAGATAAGATACATCTTTATTACATTCACTAAGTAAGATGAAGTCTGCTTCGTTATTTGCTATATATCGCCCTTCTAATTTAATATTAGCTTTTAAACAGATATAAGAAGCAAGATCAAAAGTATTAAGGACTCTTAGTCCAAAAGTATCTATTCCTAGCTTTGCTAAAGAACGGAGATATTCAGTTTGATTTAAAACGTCTGAATAGATGAATCTTTCCATAATCACTCTTATATATTAAGATAACATATCTAGAAGATATTTTATCATAATCTAGATATGGAGTAGCTCTTTCATAATTATTATGTGAAACCATTGTTAATAATAAGTTTCACAAAACACGCAAAGAATAATGGATGGCGCAAATATTTATTACATTCATCCTAAAATCTCTTTTTTGGTATAATGCTACCTTTTTTTCGATTTTATTAATTGGAATAAGGCAAATAAAATAATCATCTAATATGGTATGTAGCGTATGCTACACAACATATATCTATAACGACATAAAGAAAGGACCACTTAGGTGGCCCTCTATATCTAGGTTAATTACTTAACTAATGAATCTTCACTCGCGTCGAGCTTTTCTTCATCAATTTCTTTCATACCCTCAACCTTTTTAACAACCTTCTTAGAATTGGTATTGATGATTTCTTCGTTAAGGTCGTTATCAAGGTCTTTTTGGAAGTCGACTTGTTTATCAATAATATTGGCTTTAGGATTACCAAGATCTTTATCATATGGTTTTCCTCTTAAAGCTTTATCAACATTATCAATATAGGCTTTTTCTTCTTTATGTTCATGGACTGCTTCCATCACGTTAAGAGCGAATTCTGCTCTCTTTCTTTGACTCTTAGGTAAGCATTCTAACCAGTGGGCTTTATTTTCACCTATCTTTTTAGGGTCGAAATCATGAATAAGATGTTTTAAGTATTTAGTAGTTTTCTTTTCTAAGTCTTCCACGTTACCACTATGAGGGTTACCAGTTCTACGGAAGAGATTAAATGAATATTCAAAGTCTTTATATTCCTTCGATGGTCTTCTAAATAATCTACCGAAGACGCCACTATTGATACGTTTGATAGTATCATCAAATGTTTTATCTTTCTTATCCATCGCCTTGTATAAGCGGTTCATCACGTAGTTATTATCTTGATGGGAGCCATAAGTGACTTTCTTACTTTCTACTCCAAGGCTCATCATTTGATAGAGGATTGGGATATTTCTTACTACTTTGTTGTTATATTCTTCTACATCAGGATCATCGGTCTCCATATCATTAAGACGTTGCCCACATAATGTGAATTCTCCTCTAAGAGCGGTATATGGGTCTTTAATGAAGTTCTTAATACGTTCACTAACATCATGTTTCACATTAACAACACTTTCATATGATAATGAACCATCATCATTAATATGTTCTTTAGCTTCTTGAGCGATTAATGCACTTCTAGCGGTATAGGCTAAATCGAATACATCGTTTTTAGTGTTGCTACCAACCATTTCATTACGGGCTAAATATTCGATAATCGCGTTAAATTGTTTTTCTTTATCACCCTTATATTTAGGATCATTGATTAATTCAATAAGACCCTTCTTATCACAAGTATATAATTTTCTTCTCTCTTTTCTTTTCATGGTAACTTTCCTCCAAGAGCAATTTCATTATATATAAACGGTTGCCACAGATGTGCCACAAGATGAAAAATATTTAAAAAAATTATAAAGATAGCTCTGCTATCGTTTCCATCCTTACATTAAAGAATGAAGATAATTTATAAATGATATTGATATCAACTTTTTTAATATCTCTTGTTCTGTTCTTTAAGCTTTTCAAGGTGTCGTATGATATATCTAGTTTTTCACTTACTCCTTTTAAAGAATAACCATATTTCTTCATCAAGATACTTAAAACGGATTCTTCATTAAATAAGCGAATGAATTCTTTCACAATTTGAGAGAAGTCCATTTCATGATATAAATCAAAATACTGATACATCTTTTCAATAGGCAAATATATAAATATCGCTTCAAAAGTTAATTTTGTTTCTTCTTGAATTCTTAAATAACTTTCGGCTGCCCAAAGGCACTGGTTGTAACTTGTTATAGGTAAAGATTCACGATATGTATTATTAAATATTTCCTTTAGTAGTTCTCTATCGGTTATATAACTAGGAAGAGTATCGTGATCTTTTTCTATTTTTTGAAAAAAAGATGAATAAGATATTCCTCTTTCTAAAGCATCTATAGAATAATGGTTTTTATATGCGTATGATAATACCTTCTCAAATAAAGAAGTATATTCATATAAATAAATGTTATTCATTATCTTTCCTCATCAAATCCAATATATATGTTTTAGAAGGATCTCTAGGGGTACTAAGCACTTCATCAAACACCTTGCTAGCATCCACTACTAAAGAACGATAATGTCCTAAATAAGAAGGTTCACAATCTATTGCCTCTATAAACTTTAATGCATTAATCGCACGAGAAGATATAAAAGCATATTGAACGCCAAGATGACCTAACAAAAAGATATTTTCTAAATCTTCAAAGGCTAAATCGTTACTAATAAAACGGATTGGAAATCTGAAATATGAATCGTCTGCACGATAGCCAATCACCACATCATATTGAGTAACGTCTATATAATATTTTTCTAACCAATCAAGCACTAGTTTATTAGTCTTGATAAATGAATCGCTTAATTCTCTAAAGTGCATTAAGATAGCCATCCAATTTAAAACTGAGTATTTATCTTTATTTGTTAGATCTAATATCTTTAGAGATTGAAATGTTTCGTTTCTTATCAAATATTTGTTAACAACGCCTAAACTATCATGTTTACACGCCCAGGACTTTGCAGCATCCAAATCAAGTGATAGATAAAAAGCTGCTCCATAATCATTTTTAGGATCAGATCCACCCACTATAGGTTTATCAATAATTGTTTTACTGCCATGGTATATTATCATGCTTCCATTATATATGATTTGTTTCAAAAATCAACTTTTTGGGTACTGCAGTACCTAGAAATAGCGATTTTGATGCAAACTATTGTTTTATACCATGGTGGAAATAGACCATTTTTATAAAAAAGTGGTTCAATCCCACTATTCTACTCCTTACAAACTAATACAATTATCTTTCTAATCCACGTTTGAATAATTGGAGTTTCTTTTAAAGCATTTATTTTATCTTGTTGGTTTAGTTTACTCTTTAAGGTATCTATATCATGGTTCGTGATATTGTCCTTACCAAGTGCCTTGATACATTGAATCAATAATAATGTTGTATTGCTATAATCAATCAGTTCCCTCGCCATTGTCCTTTTGAGCAATACTGGAACATCATATATTAAGTAACTCTTATAAGGCCCACTACTGAGGTATGTATACGAAGAAGGAACCTGGGTAGAAAGTCCCATAATATTTAAAGCGGTATTGCCGCTAGGACAAATAATCCACTTATTTTTCCTTGCCATACAATGAATCACATCATCAACAGATGGTAGTATTGGTAAAGACAAGACCTCATCAAATAGGTTTAAGCTATATATACCTTGAATAATTCTTGTAATAACTTTTGAATCTTCAAGTCTCTCTAAACACTTACTAATTGTTTTGTATGAAGATAAGTCAGTAAAATCATAACAAAAAAAAGCTTTTAGTTTTTTATCTTTGATTCTTTTTAAAATAATATCCTTTAAATCTGTTTTCATTGTCGCATTTATTGTATAACTTTTGCGACATTCAATCAACCAATTAATTCTTTGACGTAACTTTTTTGTCCCCAAAAATATACATTATTAGGGACATTTATAATAGCAATTTTAGGGAATTTTCCATAAAAATGCCCACTTCTAAATCGATGGTTTTTTACTGCAAATATTAGATAAATTAATGTTTTCCGTTACGGTATTTCACTAAGGTAAGGACGTTATGGTTATCTTTATACTCATAGAATGTTTCATCCATAATGTTTTTCACCATATAGATACCAAGTCCACCAATTTCTCTATCTTCTGCCTTAACTGCAAGGTTAGGATCTTCTTTTTCAAGAGGATTGAACGCTTTACCAGAATCTCTAAAGACGAATGTCACTTTATTCTTATCATTTGATAATGTAACTTCTACTTCTCCAGTACCTTCGTAAGCATATTTAGCAACATTCACGAACACTTCTTCAAGAGCGGTGTTAATCATGATAATGTCACGTTTTGGGAAATCAAGAACTTCTAGTAATGACCTTGAGTACTCGAATAAATTGTCAAGTTCCTTGACGTCTGCATTAAAGATTTTGCTTTCCATAAGTAATGCTCCTTTCTGGTATTCAATCACAAGCATTGTAATATCATCAAATTGTTCAAGACCTTCAGAGAACACATTAAGTTCTTCTCTTAAGTCATGGATAATGTCTTTAGCGTTGTCCTTCATCTTTTTTCTAGCGAATTCAAGTAGTCTTGCTTCGCCGAATAATTCATCTTTCTTATTATGTGCTTCAGTCACACCATCAGTATAAAGAATCACTCTTTCGCCTCTTTCTAGCTTGATAACGTTTTCTTTATATTTAGTGTTTTCAACCGCACCTAGCACCACTCCATGGTGACCTCTAATAAAGTCGATACCTTTAGAAGTAGAAAGAAGTGGATCAGTATGCCCAGCATTTGTGTACCTAAGTTCACCGTTAGATAAATCTAAAATGCCAAGCCAACAAGTAACGAACATGTTGCTCTTATTATTTTGACATAAGGAAAAGTTACTTCTTTCCATAATGTGGGCAGTATCGGTTTTAAGAGTTAAGGCTAAAGATTTAATTAAAGCCTCAGCTTTCATCATAAACAAGGCACCTGGAATGCCTTTACCGCTGACATCGGCGATAACAAACGCCATGTGGTTATTATCAATATAGAAATAGTCATAGAAGTCGCCACCAATTTCTTTAGCGGGGTCCATAATCGCATAAACATTCTCACGAGTTGTTTCTAAATTACTACGTGGAAGAACACTATCTTGGATACTCTTAGCAACCTCTAATTCGCCTTCAAGTTTTTGATTGCGTTTTGCTTGTTCGGTTTCTTCTTTAAGTAAACGAGAAGCACGACCACTTAATAAGTAACAAGTTTGAGTAATAAGGCCGAGGATTAAAAGACGTGGCAAATAATAATATAAGAACGCTTTTAAGAAACGATTATCTCCATTATCTCTTAAATAAGCGAGATAAGAAACTCTTTGTTCATAAGTTGCGTTATCAATATCAATCTCAACGCCATCGATAACAATCTTGCCAAATTGACCAGAACCACCCATTAAGTTTGCGTCCCATTCGCCATAAAGCATCCCGAGATAGATAGCAACAAACATCAGTATTGCTATACTAATAAAGGTAAAAATGCTAACTTTAGGATTGTAATAATGGGTCATTATTACTAAAGATAAGGCCCAACCCATAATCGCATGTTTTGGTAATAGAATGTTTAACACAAACATTACTAATATATATTGAATGATAAGGCCATATTTGAAGCGTGGGTTTTCCACTAATCTGGTTCTAGAGGTAAAAAACGCCGAGACTAATAAAGCAAATAATATTGGGAAAGAAACATAAATGTTAACTAGTGCTTTAGGAGACACATAAAATGCTCCGGTAATATATAAAATGAAGAGGATTAATAAAACTCCCGCAGTAAATAGTGAACCAATCGCTAGGCTCTTATTCGCATTAATCTCATTCCTTTTCAGTGTTTCAATCTCTAATGTATCCATATCTAATCCTTATTTACAACGTGGCAAAAGAAAATCTCTTACGTAATCTAACATCCAATCTTTTTGTCCGCCTAATGTGGCGAAGTGGATAACAGTTAATGCAGCAAAAGGTTTAAGCATCTCGCTAACCTCTTCTACACTCTTATCTTTAAAATAATATTTCACAAAATGTTCATAGAATTCTTTGAGCACTTTGTTTGGTGAATGGAATAATCTTTCCGAATGATCATCCCTATCGTTATGAGTGACAAAATAAAGCGTCCCTAAATCAAATAATGGATTACCATAAGCAAAGTCGCCCATATCAATAAAGAGCTTTAAATTATCACTAGTAATAATTGCATTACCAAAATGATAATCACCATGTAAACATGTATCTCTATCTTCAACTTGGTCGATAAATCTCTTTATTTTCATTACTTCTTCATCGGTTAAGCCTTTAAAATTATCAACAAACTTCTTATAAACATTCTTCACATTTGGGAAGATGGCTTTATTGGTAACTGTCGTATGAAGTCTTATAGATAATTCTGCAAAGTCTTTAGCGAGTTCATCAAGTCGAGAATAATCATCCGCTAAAGCGCGAGCGAAAGAAGTCTTGGTCTTAATTCTTTCAAAGATAATTCCTCTTTTTCCATCAACATCAATTAAGTCTCCTGCTAATGGAGTTGGAATGCCGAGTTTGAGAGCCTCTAGGGAAAAACGTTTTTCTTGAAAAATAACTTCCTCATCAACAAATTCATAATAGAGTTTAACCATTGCATCTCCATCGTTAGTGAAGTAGGTAACAGAAGTATACCCGTCACCCGCTTGAGTAGCTTTATCAAGATTATATTCACGTGGTGTTTCGTTTGTAGGTACAAGGTTAGAAAAACCAGTGACATCAAATCTATGTGTCACCTTTTTAGAAGCATTAATGATATAGAACTTATATCCTTCTTCTTTATAGTTAAGTAGTCCTCTAATGCCTGCAAAATTGATAGTGTATACTTGCTTAAAATCAAGGACGACATGATAGTCTTTTCTTAAAAAATCCCTTAGTTTTGCAACAGTTTGTTCGTTAATTTGCCCATAAACGACTACTTTGCCATTTTCTTCTTTAACATCAAAGGCACCGTACTTTTTACCAAATGTTTTTTCAACTAAATAGGTAAATTCTTTATATGCTTCTGTATCGTTAAGTTTAGATAATGCGTTAGCGAGTCCACGATAATGCCATTCATGTAATTTTGGATCGGTGACATGGAAACGAAGCCATAAGTCTTCACCAATATCACGATAGTCACGATACATCGCTCTCATGTTAGAAAGTTTATCTCCCATCGCCACCATTTGAACATCACGAGGAGCCTTCGCAAGACGGTCAATCGCAAATTGTTTTCTTTGTTGCCATGATTCTTCTTGGCTCTTATTCTCCACTACTGGATCACTTTCTGCCGCAACTAAATCAGCAACACGTTGCCCAAATTCTTTTTTAAGTTCCTCATAGGTCACATCGGTGTCTTCTAAGACATCGTGTAAACAAGCAGCCGCTAATAACTCTTGGTCATTAGTCATCGTCGCCACAATTGCCATCGCTTCAAGTGGATGAGCGATATAAGGAAATCCTTTACCGCGTCTTTCTACACCTTGGTGAGCTTTTGCTGCAAAAACAATTGCTTTATCTAATAAGGAAGAATCAATACTTTTTGTCTTGCTCATATTTATTCCTCAATATCCTTTACAAGACCCATATGTTTACCAATCGCGGTTAATCTATGAGCTTGATTTGCGTTACTCTTTCTTTCGCCATACACTCTATCAAGGATACGCTTAACAACGATTTCACCCATGTCATTGCTTAAGACATAGACAACCGCAAGGTTAAGAGGTCCGGTCGCGTTAGAAATGATATCAATATCTTTACCGCTGAATTGTCTCACTGAGAATTCATAGGCAAGATCACTATATTTCTTTTTAAAATCATCGAGTTGTTTTAATGTTGAGAATCCTAAGTTCTTAAAAACACTTAAGAAGTTACGTAACGAAATCTCTTCGATTTCCATATTATTGATGGTGGCAATACGATAGTTAAGCATATCAAATCCACCGTTTTCGAGATAGGCGTTAAAGGAATCGATGTTGAGTTCAACTTGTGAGAAGTCTCCACTTTTAACGATTTGTTTAACTCTACGACGATAGTCATCAAGAGATGTTCTAATTTCAACAAATTTATCATCAGCAAGTTCAAGTAAACCCGCTAATCTATTTAAATTTCTTAAATATTCACGAGGAACTTCGATATCGTTTTTATATCCAGTATCGTGATAGATGGTTGCCCATGTATGTTGTAAGTTACTACGTAATTGGATTTCAAAACGGAACTTATTAACATTAGGATGGGCATCATCCTTATACATTTCTTCTGGAATGCTACATATGTAATGTAAAGACATATAACCAAATTGGTCGACATTATACATCTTTCTTTTATCAATTGAATTGTCCCAGTCAATGTTAAAAGACTTCTCTACTTGAGCAGCAAATTTATCAACTTCATCATTATAGAAGGTGACAACGCGCGCTCCAACTAGATCGGTGATATCAAAGATATCTTGATATTTATCACCTTTAAGTGCGAGTTTGCCAGCAAGAGATTTTTCAGTTTTAATACGTGCTTCAACACTGTTAACGATAGAACCAAAAGACTTAACATAAGCGTTAAGCTGTTCAAGCACGACTCTTTTGATAATCTCAAATGTTTCTAGATTATTGCGATAATCCTCTAGAATAATCTCTGCATGTAAATCCATCATTATTCCTCAATAACTAAAAAGCTTGAGAAGCCTGTCATATCAAAGACTTCCATAACTTCATCCTTTGGATGAGCAACAACGAGTTTAGCACCTCTAGATGATAATGTTTTATGAAGCATTAAGATCACTCTAAGACCAGCACTAGAGATGTAATCAAGACTAGCGAGATCAAGAACAAGTTTCTTAACTCCTTCGACACATTCTAAAGCAACTTTTTCAAGTTCAGGGGCAGTGTTAGTGTCAAGTCTACCCTTTACTGATAAAGAGATGTTCTCTTTTTCACCATTTTTTACGATTTCCATTTTGGTTCCTCCATTTAAGGTTTTGTCGCGTTTATTATAATAATAAAAAAGTATCACATCAAGGTGATACTTAAAAATCAATTAATAAATAGTTTATTAGTCTTCGTCAAGCATTTCGACACGTATTTGATGTCTTCCGCCTTCGAAATTGGTGTTTAAGAATAATTCAACTCTTCTAATTGCGTCTTCTAAGGAAGTAAATCTAGCACCGAAGGAAATGACGTTTGCATCATTATGTGCTCTCATGAGTCTTGCCACTTCATCGTTATAGGCAATACCACATCTCACACCCTTATATCTATTAGCAGCAATCGCCACACCTTCCCCAGTTGTACAAACAACGATGCCTCTTTCAACATCTCCTCTTTGTACTTTCTTTGCAACCATCTTTGCAAATACTGGATAGTGGACACTTTCAACAGAATAAGTTCCACAATCAACAACTTCGTGTCCATTGTTAGAAAGGTAACGACGGAGTTGTTCCTTTAATTCATAACCACCATGGTCACAGCCAATAGCAATCTTCATAATCATTCTCCTACAATCTTGTAAATATCTTCTTGCTTGATAGCGCCAACCCTTAAGACTTTAGTGTCAGAATTAGATAAATCTACAATGGTTGATGGGAGGCTATTTCCGCAATAATTGTTAACAATATAATCTAATGTTTCATTAAAGTAAACAACAACTTGTTCAACGGTAAGAGCAGGTGGCAAATTTGATGGATTTGCGCTAGGAACAAGAAGCGGTTTTCCAACTAAATCGAGTAGGTTATTAATCACCTCAAACTTAGGCACCCTAATACCAACAACACCTGTATTATGAGTAACATAACCAGGCACATTATCTTTAGATCTAAGTAATAAAGTTAATGGACCAGGAAGATAAGCGTTGATTAACTTTTGAGCCCTACTATCGATATATGCATATTTACTAATCTCATTAACGTTAGCGAGCATCATAGAATACGGCTTTGATTCTGGTCTTCCTTTAATCTTATTTAATCTATTATAAGCATCAAAATTATCATAAACGACACCGAGTCCCATCACCGTTTCAGTAGGGAAAGAAACCACTCCACCATCAAGTAATTTTTGAGCTGCTAAATTTAAATCTTTGCCAATGTTATTCATACTTACTCTCTCTTAATATATAAGAACCTTAATTTATTATAAATATCTTTTTTAAAATAATAGGTATCATTTGGAAAATATTTTTTAACAAGTTCGGTTAATCCTTCTTCCATATCTTCATCAATTTCAAAAGCTAAAATACCGTATTTTGCAAGAAAATCACTGCACTTTTGCATAATTTTTTCATAAAAGTATGTTTGAGGAGACGCAAATAAAGCAAGGTGAGGTTCATTCATCATTGTGGTTTTATCAACTGTTGACGAGTCTTTAATATATGGGGGATTAGAAATGATCACATCATATTTCTTCGGAGGAACAGATTCGAATAAATCGCTTGTATAAATATGGCAATTCGTCTTATTTAATTCATTGTTCTTTTTAGCTACTTCATTAGCCTTAATTGAGATATCAACCATATCAACATCCGCGCCAAGTTCTTTCGCTAAAGATATACCAATACAACCAGACCCAGAACACATATCTAAAATCTTTACTTTTCTATCAAAGTTTTCCTTTACTAATTTCACTGTATCAAGCACTAATTGTTCGGTTTCTTGTCGCGGGATGAGGACATCTTTATTCACATAGAATTTGTATGATAAAAAGCAGGCATATCCTAAGACATATTGGTATGGTTCACCATTAATTATTCTAGAAATATAATTATTTAATTTTTCTACTTCTTTTACTTCATCATCGAAGTGTAAAAGCAAATGGTTTTCGTCTATCTTAGAGACATCACAAAAGAGAGCATAAATAATTGTGTCAGTAAAGTGATATTCTTTATTGTTTTTTAAAGAGAAATAATAATCTCTATACGAACTCATTATTGTTCACTAGCTATTTTTGTAGCTTGGTCATAATGGATAAGGGCTTCGATAATAGGTTCAAGTTCACCTTCCATTACTCTATCTAATTGTTGGATAGTAAATCCGATACGGTGATCAGTCACTCTATTTTGAGGATAGTTATAGGTACGAATCTTTTCACTTCTCTCACCTGTACCAACCTTGAGTTTACGTTCACTATCAATCTTGGATTGTTGTTCTTCTAATAAGGTGGAATAAATTTTTGCTCTTAACATTTGCATCGCAATTTCTCTATTTTGAATTTGTGATTTTTCAGTTTGGCAAGCCACTACAATACCTGTTGGTTTATGTGTAATACGTACTGCGGATTCAGTCTTATTAACGTTTTGTCCACCAGCTCCTTGAGAGTGATAAGTATCAACTTGAAGATCGTTAGGGTTAATTTGAACATCAATCTCTTCTGCTTCAGGCATCACTAATACGGTGGCAGTAGAAGTGTGGATACGTCCACTAGCTTCAGTACGAGGAACACGTTGTACACGATGCGCTCCACTTTCAAACTTAAGCTTGCTATAAACCATGTCTCCTTTAATCATAAAGGATACATTAGCAAAGCCTCCTGCTTCAGATGGTGATTCATCTAACATTTGAATCTTCCAACCTTGCATTTCAGCATAACGGGTATACATTCTAAATAAGTCACCAGCAAAGATATTAGCTTCGTCACCTCCAGCAGCGCCTCTAATTTCAACAATGATGTTCTTATCATCATTAGGGTCGCGTGGAAGTAAGAGTTCAGTTATTTCTTCAATTAACTTGGCTTCCTCTTCTTCTAATGTTTTAATTTCGCTTTTGCCCATTTCAGCGATTTCTGGATCACTATCATAGGCCATAATCTTTGCATCTTCTAAATTGGATACAGTTTTTTGATAACGGTGAAAAGCCTCGACTTGTTTATCTAAATAACTTCTTTCTTTTGAGAGTTCTTTAAATCTTTTAATATCACGAGTAACTTTTTCGTCTAATAATTCTTCGTCTATTTCCGCGAGACGTTTCTCAGCGGTTTGGAGACGGTTTAACATACTACTTTCCATAAGCGAATTAGATTTTATCATAATAGTAAGAATAGAAAAAGAAGTAAAATTACACGATTAATATAATTAATCTTTATTGAAAGTCGTCTTTTAGTTATAATTATTATAATTATGGCATACAAAGCACTATATAGAACTTATCGTCCTAGTACTTTTGATGAAGTGGCAGGACAACAACATATTGTTAAAACACTTAAGAATGCGTTAAAGACAAATAAGATTGCCCACGCTTATCTTTTTGCCGGTCCACGTGGAACAGGTAAAACCACAATGGCTAAACTCTTCGCAAAAGCTCTTAACTGTGATGAAGGCATTGGATGCCAATGCAATGAATGTAAAAACTGTCGCGCTATCATTGATGGTAGCCATCCAGATGTCCTTGAAATCGACGCCGCTAGTAATAGAGGTATCAACGAAATCAAAGACTTAATCGAAAAAGTTAAATACTCCTGTATATTAGGTAGATATAAGGTTTATATCATTGACGAAGTTCATATGATGACAACCGAAGCTTTTAATGCTTTACTTAAGACACTTGAAGAACCACCAGAGCACGTCATCTTTATCTTAGCGACCACTGAACCACATAAGATTCTTCCAACCATTCTTTCTAGATGTCAAAGATATGACTTCACCAAAGTGAGCGATGAAGATATCAAGGAAAGACTTAAGAAGATATTAGAGCTTGAAAAAGTTAGTTATAACGATGAAGCCGTGAACACTATCATCTCTTTAGCGGATGGTGGAATGAGAGATGCTTTATCCATCCTAGATCAAGTATTAGCCTATTCAGGCAACACACTTAACGAAGAAGATATCCTCTCTATTTTTGCTCTTGAATCAAAAGAAGAAAAGATTGGTTTGATCAAATCTATTGCAGGACATAATGTAAGTGATGTTTTATCTAGACTTGCTAAATATATTCAAAAAGGTAGTGACATCAAACGTCTCACTAACGACATACTCGTCATCCTTAAAGATGTTTTAATCTATGGCTTAACTTATAGAAATGACTTATTCCAATTCATCAATGAAGATGACGCGAAAGAGTTAAATAACATCTTAACTAGCAATCGCATTATTGAGATGATTGATATCTTACTTAACACCACAAAAGAATATAAACAACTTAACGATATTAAACCTTTATTTGAAGTTACATTATTAAAGCTATCAGCAACTAAGGATGGTACTCCTGCTCCTATAATTGAAGAGGTTACTCCACAACCAAAAACTATTGGAAATACTGCAAAAGTTGAAGAAAAACCTGTAGAAATCAAGAAAATTGAACCAATAATCAACGAAGTAAAAGTTGAAGCAGTTAATAAAGAAGAACAAAAAGCAAGAGCAGAAGAAATTGCTCCTGAAGTGAAATTATCAAAGAAAGCTCTTGTCTATAAGAGTGCACTTATGGGTGACCATTTTGCCTTTGATAACCACACCATTATTCGCATCATGGTATCCAGTAAAAAAGATAACAAAAACTATTTCTTAGAACATTGGAAAGAGATTAAAAAACTCATCTCTCACCCTGTTTTAGGTAAATATGCTTCTTTAATTGCAGACGCTTATCCTTTAGTGGTGTCTAACAAAATTTTATTAATCGAATTCCAACTTCAAACAATGGTGGAAAAAGCTAACTTAGTTGAGAACCAAGCAATGTTACAAAACGTCATTGAAACCGCATTAGGAAAAAGATTATTTGTTTATGGTGTCTCTAGAAAAGAATCTGTAGATTTACAAATGGATTATCGTAACTTATATGAACTATCAAAATTACCAAAGGCACATGATGATGACTTTATACTCGAGGAGGAAGAAATATAATGAACATGCAGCAATTAATGATCCAAGCTCAAAAGATGCAAAGAGAGCTTAAGAAGGCCAAGGATCAATTACACGAAAAAGAATTCAGCAAGAACCAAGCTGGAGTTGTAACCGTCACTGTTAAAGGTGATAAATCTATTCAAAAAATTGATATCGATAAAGATGCTTTAGAAGATAAAGAAATGGTCGAAGAAATGATTGTGGTCGCCCTCAACGAATTATTTGATCAAATCGATGAGGAAGAAGCCGCTATCGAAGAAAAATTAGCCGGAGGGGCGAAAGGTTTTGGTTTTTAATGGATAAACTTAAGCCTTTATCTCGACTTGAAGATTCTCTTGCTAAACTTCCTAGTGTAGGAAGAAAAAGTGCTGAGAGAATGGCTTTTGCCATGCTAGAGATGAATGATGAAGACTTAAATGAATTTGTCGAAGCAATAAAAAACCTCAAAGAAGAAATCCACTACTGTTCAGAATGTGGCATGTTAACAAGTGAAGATAAATGCGAAATATGTTCTAACGATCAACGTGATAAATCATTACTCATGGTGGTCTCTTATCCAAAAGACGTTATCTCTTTAGAAAAGAGTAATGGCTATAACGGTTTATACCACGTCCTTAACGGCGAACTGTGTTTAGCCAAAGGTAGAGATGTATCAACCTTAAATATCACCTCACTTATTGAACGCGTATCTAAAGGTGATATTAAAGAAGTGATTATGGCCACTAACCCAACAGTGGATGGAGAAACAACCGCCTTATATATCACTAAATTACTTGAACCATATAATGTGAATATCACTCGTTTAGCCTATGGCTTACAAATGGGTGGCAATATTGACTATACCGACCAACTCACCTTGCTCAAGGCACTTGAAGGAAGAAGGAAATTATAATTATGTTTATTACCATAGAAGGACCAGAAGGAAGCGGCAAAACTACCGCCACCAACAAAGTTATTGAAGAATTAACCAAACTTGGCTATGACGTTATTAGAACACGTGAACCAGGTGGCACACCTATTTCTGAACAAATTAGAAATGTCATTTTAGATAAGTCTAACACTGCAATGGATCCTCGTACCGAGGCTTTATTATATGCCGCTGCTAGAAGACAACATTTAGTTGAAAAAGTGTGGCCACTAACTAAAGAAGGAAAGATTGTGGTCTGTGATAGATATATCGACTCCTCCTTAGCTTATCAAGGTGGAGCGAGAGGCTTAGGTATCCAAAACATTATTGATATCAATATGTTTGCCACCGAAAACACCTGGCCAGACTTAACATTATTATTTGATATTGAACCTGAACTAGGCCTTAGTAGAATTGCTGCAAACGCAAATAGAGAAGTAAATAGATTAGATTTAGAAAAATTAGATTTTCATAAGAAAGTTAGAGAGACGTTTTTAGAGTTAGCAAAAACTCAACCAAATAGATTTGTTGTTATCGATGCTAGTAAATCTCAAGAAGAAGTAGCTTCCGCTGCTCTAAAGGCGATATTAGCAAGGATATGCAAGTAGGTAAATATTTAGAAATTAATCAACCAATTATCTATAAAACATTTATCAATTCCTTAAAGGAAGATAAACTTTCACATGCTTATTTACTCGTTGGTGATCCAGGTACACCACTTAAAGAAGTTGCAACTTACCTTGCTAAATCTTTAGTCTGTGATTCTCCCGATCCACTCGCCTGTAATAACTGTATATCTTGCATCAGAATTGATCATAATAACTATCCAGATTTTGTCGTGTTTGATGGAGCAAAAGATTCAATTAAAAAAGGCGATGTTGCCTCTATCGAATCACAATTTGAAAGAACTGCGATTGAAAGAAAAGGGATTATGATTTATGTCATTCACCTTATTGAAAATATGACCATTGAAGCGGTGAATAGCATTCTAAAATTCTTAGAAGAACCTAGACCAAATGTCTATGCTTTCTTAACTACCAATAATGAAAATGCAATCCTCCCCACCATTATCTCAAGATGTCAGACCATGCATCTTAAATTAATTGATCGTAATAAGATTATTCAAGAAGCGACTGAATTTGGGGTCAGTAAAGATGACGCTGAATTATTATCATTCTTTTATAATGATGCAGAGCTTATTTTAGATTATCTTCAAGATGAAGAATTAAGCGCTCCTTATCACATTGCTAAAGAGATGGTTTTATCTTTATTAACAAGCTTAAGTAGCGGGGATGATAAGGAAGCAATATTCTATATGCAAAGCAAAGTAGGCGTATTAATAAATAAAAAAGAATCGTTAAGATTTTTCCTTGATATGCTCGCTCATTTCTTTACTGATATCGTCAATATTCAAAATAGTAGCACCATAACTTTAACGAGTTATGATACAATACTAAAAGCTCTCGCGAATAATATTAAACACGCTGAGAATGGACTATTAGAAATCCAAAAGCAAAGAAATCTAATAAATCTCAATTTAAATATCCCACTACAATTAGACCATCTAATTTTAGAAATCGTTAAGGAGTAATATAGCCTTATGGAAAAAGAAGAAATCGTTATTGATAATAGTAACTACACCCACTATGTCGGGGTGAAATTTAACCTGGGTGCAAAAGCCTATTTCTTTGGTATTAACAATATTGAACTCAATATCGGAGATAAAGTAGTTGTTGAAACCGCTAGAGGAACTGAACTTGGTGAAATTGTTATGCAACCAATAGAAATAGCTAAATATAAGAGCCAATTAGGTTTAAAACCAGTTATAAGAATCGCAACCGATACAGATGTTAAATTACACGAGAATAACTTAAACGACGCTAAAACAGCTCTCAGTATCTGTGAACAAGAAGTGGCTAATTTAAAACTTGATATGCACCTTATATCAAGTGAATATACTTTAGATAAAACTAAAGTCATCTTCTCATATGTTGCTGATGATAGAGTGGACTTTAGAGAACTTCTTAAAGTGTTAGCGTATAAACTCCACACACGTATCGAATTACGTCAAGTGGGACCAAGAGATAAAGCTAAAATGATTGGTGGATTAGGAATGTGTGGATTACCACTCTGTTGTTCCACCTTCTTAAACGAATTTGATGGTATTTCAATTAATAGGGCAAAGAACCAAATGCTTGCGATCAATATTCCTAAGTTAAGCGGCCACTGTGGCAAACTCATGTGCTGCTTAAAATATGAGGATGATGCCTATACCGATTTAAAGAAAAACTATCCAGAAATTGGTAAAGAAGTATTCATTGATAAAGTTAGACATAAAGTTGGTGCAATCAACGTGATAAGCGGCACCGTTAGACTTGATAATGATGAAGGATTTGTTTTCTTATCAATCGACGACTATAACAAGCAATTTAATCAACCTCATCAAAATAACAACAACAAAAAATTCCGTCATGAAGCGAAATAAGTCATTTGAAAATGGTAATCCTTTATATCTAATAGCAACTCCTATTGGTAATTTAAAGGAGTTTTCATCTCGCGCCATTGAAGCGGTTGAAGCTTGTGACTTAGTAGCCTCAGAAGATACAAGAAACACATCTAACTTATTAAGACATTTTGGAATTAATAAACGAACATATTCTCTTAGAGAACATAATGAAAAGAGCGCAAGCGAATATGTTATCAATCAAATTAAAGAAGGAAAGAAAGTTGTCTATATGAGTGACGCTGGATATCCTGGAATATCAGACCCAGGTTATATCTTAGTCAAAGAATGTATAGCAAACGATATAAATGTTTCTGTTATCAACGGTAGTTCCGCCTTTTTAAGTGCTCTAATACCAAGTGGACTCGATACTTCTCACTTCTATTTTTATGGATTTTTGTCAGCAAAACATCAAGAAGCAATTAATGAGTTAAAAGAACTTAAAAATAGAAATGAAACATTGATCTTTTATGAAGCTCCACATCGTATAAATGATACTTTAAAAATTTTATTAGAAGTGTTAGGTGATAGGCTCGCTGTTATAGGTAGAGAACTAACTAAAATTAATGAAGAATTTATTAGAGGAACATTAACTGAATTGGTGGAAATTGATCCCGCCTCATTAAAAGGCGAAATGGTCATAATTGTTGAAGGCAATAAAGAAACTAACGAACTAGATATAGATAAGATTAATGAATTAGTTGCTCTTTTAAAATCAAAAGGATTAACAAATAAAGATATTGTTGAAGTAATCAGCAAGACATTAAATATAAACAAAAATAAAATTAGTAAATTATTATATTAAAATAACGGGATTTTAGGTGTTTTTCTATTAAATTCCCAGTCTTTTTTAATTTTTTCATTATTTAAATGTAATGATAAATAGATGTAGCTAATTGCACTTGTACTAAAGAGTAATAATCCGATTCCAGATAAATAAGAAGACATCGTTAAATATGGAGTATAGAAGTCTAAAGAATAACTAACTTCTCCTTCTTCGCTAACAAATGATACAAATCCACCTTGAGCAGTAAATATATCTAATTCTTTACTTGTGCCGTCTTTCATTTGAGCCTTTACTTTCCAACCATCTTCATAAGGTAATTGGGTGACAATCACACGTTTAGAATTGAAGTTGGTTTTAAAGTCAAAATGATTGGTTTTATAATGGATATCCGTAATTGGGTTTGCTTTTAATTCTTCAATGGTTTTATTAACATTACTTCCAAGCCTATATGCCAACTCATATCTCTCGATATTTGTCTTTCTTGCAATAATGATAAATTTGGTGACCTTTGGAGCGGCTATCTTATTACCGTTTTCATCATATGTAGGAGCGCTATAAACACCTCTCCAATTCTTTCTACTTGTCCAATTGATACCAAAGTTAGAATCATTATGGTTATCAAACGTTAAGAACCTTTGTTGGCCTTCTTCATCTTCAGTTACTAAATAAAGATTAATATCACTCTTATCGAGATATGTGTTTCTTAAATAGAACACCATACCATCTTCGTCATATGGGAAAGGCTTAATAGGCTCAATAACAGAAACATATCTACCGTTATATTTCCATTCGTTTGGTTTGGCTTGAGATGCACTATAACTTGATAAATCTAATAACTTACTAACAAAGTTATAACTAGAAGCATCTATCCTATCTTTATCTGCGTCATTATGAATGTCGTAATAAGTGATCTTATAGTCTTTAGTAGGTATTGTTTTAACATCTAAACTAGAACGATATTCATCATACTTTTTAATATTCTCGCTAGGTATTAATTCGTTAACATATTTAAGATTGTTTTCACCCACTATCGCGGTTTTTAAATAAAGTTCTTCTGTTTGATATATTGGATTAAATAATGTGGTTGGTTCATTAATCTTTCCTTCTTCATCGATATTGTTATAAGTTGCAACCTTATCATAGCTAAATGCAAAGTCGATAAAGTTTTTGTTTTCATATACAAAATATTGATCGTTAGGATACTTAGAAGATATATCAACAAAACCTAAAGGAACATTCGCTCTATAATACTTAGATTTAAGTGCTTTTGCCTCATCATTTCCCCAGAAGGCTTTATCCTTATGAACAAAGTAATATTTAACACCCAAGAAAGTATCTAAATCTTGTCTTTTTTCTACATATGAAGCGGAATAACTGCTTGGTGCAGTATAGTCATTAATCTGGCTCCAGTTTAAGAAGGCCGCTGTATTAAAGTTATAGACGGAATGGAACATCCCTAAACCATTATAGTTATGACGCATTGAATCGTTACGTGCACTGCTATTTTCTTGCGATGAATAGCATCTATAATATGTCGGGTCATCTTTTCTAATTTGATCGATTAGAGTTTGAAAGCTATTGTTATTAATATATCCACCATTAACATTCATATAATTTTCAAACCCATGTCCATAAAGCGTAGTTGTTCCCATTAAAACTGCTTCAAGGGTAACCGCAAGCATAAAGACGGATTTAATAAACTTCTTTCTAATAAAGATGAATATTAAAACACATAAAATAGTGACATAAAGAGTGAATAAAGAACCCTCAAGTATTAAGAATCCATAATCACCCATAGATGGGTAGACATAACGCAGCCTAAAGTTATCGTATTTACCTGCCATATGGGCAGCCAAGATGATAGCGAGCCAGCATAATGCGATAGTAGTAATTCCACCTACTATAATGTGCCATTTGGGCTGATTCTTTATATCGTCTAGATAGAAACTTACATAAGTAATTAAGGAAGTAGTGACAAATAATGTCCATCTCGAATAAGCGTAAGTAAATCCATGGAATGCATAATAGCAAAATGGAGTAAATAACATGAATAAGAAGATGCCGGTCGCAATAATGTGTGAGAACTGTTTCTTCTTAACAGAATTAATCAAGCTTGGAACAAGGAATAATATGATAGGTGAATAACTGAATAAAGAACCTGCGACGTTATCATATGATTCGTTACCCATCTTAGTTAATGGAGTGCCTCGGTCACTCATAACAGGGAAGATATAATCTAAAACTGGATAATATACTTTATATGGAGTCCCTTCACTTTCCCAGGAAAAAACTTTATAAAAGAACAATCCCCAATTACCACTTTTCACTGCTTCTAACATAGATGATAAATAAGTAGAGGAGGTTGCTCTAGGAGCATTAAGCGCGACCATCATCGCAGGTATTACAACAACACTTGCTAATAAACAGCCAACAAAGAAGCCAAAAAACCCTATACCTAATACAATAAGCGCTTCTTTATTTTTATATTTCCTGATGCGCTGAAAATATCTAAACATCGCATATAAAAAAGCACATACAGTAAATGTAAAGAAAAAGAAGAAATTAGTGAGCCCTAAAATGAACAAAGAAGCACTAAGTAGCCATGGTTTCTTTTCATTTAATACTTTCTCTATCCCTAAAAGGATGACAGGAAAGATAACCGCCACACCAGTAAAGTGATTAAACCATAAATACCATGTAGTCCATCCGCAGAAGGCATACATTAAACCCGCTAATCTTGCAGTATATTTTTTAACACCTAAATAATAAATGTATTTAGAGAATAATAAGCCCGCTAAAGCCATCTTAAAGATGGTCATAATTGCTATCCCTTGAGGAATAATACTCCTAGGAAAAAGGAGGATTGGCATAAAGAACGGATCAAACAAATAATAGAAACTATTAGATCCAATATTACTTGCACCTAGAAAGGTGTTTGTATCGTATAACACAAATTCACCGGTCGTAAAGAAATGCCACCAATCATCATAGCCGTTTGTATAAAAAGCAAATTGCTGAGCGGTATAATCACCTGTAAAAGGAGTGGTGAAATAATTAGAAAATAAAGAAAAAGAGAAAAACAAGACGCCGACCGCTAAAAGCATCAGATAATAATAAAAAGCACTGTTTCTATCTTTCAAAAAATTAAAAAAACTATTTAGATGAAAAAATCTTTCTTTTCGTAACGCGTATGTCGCTTCGCCCATGTATAAATTATATATACATACGGGTGTAGGAATAAAATAATTTTGCTTCAAAAAAAGCAAAATTAATAAATTAGATACTAATTATTATATTTTTCGTATTTAAGTCCAACGGTTGATTGAACTGGTAGAGAAAAGACAATACCTTTATGGTTGTTGCCTTTAATAGAAGCATCATATATTGCATTGATAATGGCATCTTTATCTTTTGAGGTTGTTAAAATCATCAATATCTCTTTTTCAGGAGTCATTGTTAAACCATATTTTTTATCCACTCCGATATTGCTACTACCACGAGCGTGGATAATTGTTCCTCCATGAGCCCCAGCTTCTCTAGCTGCCAACATTGCTTGATCAGCAAATCCGGCATTTAAAACCGCATAAATAACTTCAAATTTTGTTGCATTGTCATTTTGTTCTGCCATACGTCACACCTCTATATTGTTTGTGTTAAATATTTATACATTCTTACGCCTTGGATTGAAGAAAGAGGAATGGCAAATGCGATACCCCTATTCTTATGACCAACACTAAAGAAAATATCTAATTCTTCTTGCACTAATTTTAATTTATCTTCACTCACAAAAGCGTTAATCACAGCTTTCTTGGCGTCTTTTGCTCCTATCACTGCAAGGACTTCATTAGGAGCAGTCCCCCTACCATTATGGACAAACTGTGCGCTGCTACCAATGTTTTGTAATAATTTAAGAACTGTGTTCGCCACTTGTTGACTAACTATAACAACATAAACATAAAGCTGTTCTAAATCTTTTTTCTTTTCAAAAGAACTGCTAGTTTTAGGCTTTTTTTCGTGTTTTACGTTCTTTTTTATTTTTTCGGCAACGTTATTAATCACGTTTTCTTTTTTACTACTTTTATCTTTTCTCACTACGATTACCTCCTTTAAAAATGAATAATTTCTGCATCTAAAGGATCGTCTCCAACGTTAGACATAAGTCTGAGCCTTGTTCTAACTTTGAGACTCTCAACAATACCTAAAATTTGAACCGTGATAATTGGGGTTAATGCGATTAGAGCAACCACCCCAAAAGACCTAGTATAATATTCTACGCTTTCTGAACCAAATTCAGTTTTTGAATAGGTAATTCCAATAACCATTGGTAAAACAAAGCTTACCGACATTGGACCAGAGGCTGTGCCACCAGCGTCAAAGGCCATTGCGGTATAAATGTTAGGAGTTATAAACATCAAAACAATAGAAAGTATATAGCCAGGAACAACTATATATAGAATTGAAAAATTAAATAACGACCTCGCAGTCGCTAGAGCAATTGCAACCCCAACACCAAGTGACAAAGATAAAAGTACTGTCTTTTTGCTAACGTGACCATCACTAATGTCGCTAATTTGATTGGTTAATACATGTACAGCAGGCTCACATAAAACTGTTACTAAGCCAATAATAAAGGCAATGAGAATGATAACCCATTCTTCTTCTATTAAGCCAACATAAACCCCAACAAAAGAGCCAAAAGGAGACATGATAGAATTTACACCAGTTAAAAACACTACTAAGCCAACATATGAAAGCCCAAATCCTATCATTAATTCCTTAATCTTGTTTTTAGGGAGTTTAATATAAATAAAATTATAAATAACGAAAATAATGATGATTGGGATTAAGGCAACAAGCACCTCAAGAAGCGTTCCAAAGTGTGTTGAGCTAGTTGGGATTAAGGCATCGAGCAACCTTTTTCCTATTTCACCAAAATTACTGAAGCCGTCGAACCAATTAACCACATAAGCACTGAATCCACTTTTGTTTAGTAATAACAAAAACACCATAGAGATAATTGGACCAACAGAAGCCATTCCAACAAGACCGAAACTATCTTCTGTTGATTTTCTACCACCTCTAACAATAGCGATACCTGCTCCTAAAGATAAGATGAATGGAACTGTTGCAGATCCAGTAGTAATACCTCCAGAATCAAAGATAAACGGCATGAATTGAGCCATATCTTCATCTATAGATATTAAACAAAGTAAAGCAAATACAATGAAATAAAAGAACAAATACCATATCTTTAAAGAACCATGGAATACGACCCTTATAACACCAATAACAACAAATATACCAACCCCAGTTGCAATAACCCCGATAAGTAAAAATGGGGAGATATCAACTTGAGAAGAAACAATTAAAATAGAAGGTTCTGCACATGTAATAAGCGCGCCTAGTAAAAAAGAAAAGATTATCACAACAACAATGCTTTTTTGCCTTGATAAGGAAGAACCCATATATTCCCCTACTTTTGCTAGCCCAGTCGCAGCGCCTACTTGGAATAGACCGAGCCCACCTATCATGATTAAAGCCCCAATGATTAAAGCTAAATAGTTAAGCCAATCAAGTGGAACAATAGTAAACGAACCATAAGGAATAAAACTCAGTAAAATAACGATAACAATCATTGGCAAGATTGACATCGCGCTAGACAAAAAAGATTTAACATACCTGTTTTGCATAACTTATATTTTATACCTCGTAAGATTTATTTCAATTATTCTTAGAATAAAGAAAGAAATTCTTTTGGTATAGGAGCTTTAAAATCTAGCTTTTTATTTGTGAATGGATGAGTAAGAGTTAATTGATAGGCGTGTAAGCCAAGACGTTTAATTGGGTTGGTGGGGTTACCATATTTATCGTCACCGATGACGTTATGTCCCAAATCACCTAGGTGTACCCTTATCTGATTTTTTCTTCCTGAATCAATATTGACATCTAATAGACTATATTTATCGTTTTCTTTAATCACCTTGTAGTTAGTGATTGCAAGTTGTCCGTCTCCCTTTTTCTTAGATGAATACATCATATTTTGGGCATTTTTCTTTAAATACGATTTAATCGTGCCACTTTTTTCTTTTAATACACCATCAACAATCGCGTAATACCCTCTTTTGGACACCAACTCATTCCAATGATCTTGAAGAGCTTGTTGAATCTTAGGGTTTTTTGCTACCATCAAAACCCCAGAAGTATCTTCGTCTAAACGATGTACTACAAAAATGCGGTTGTGCTTATCTTTTTGTTGGACATAATCACTTAACATGCGGTAAGCAGTTGAACCCTTTTCTTTATCGCTCGCAATTGATAGAAGACCGCTTGGTTTATTAATCACAATTATTTCATCATCCTCATAAATGATAGGGAGGTGGCTTCTAGTAACTTTCCTAATCGGGTTTTTAGAGATAATAACCTTATCACCTTTATATAATTTGAAATTAAATTGGGTAATCGGCGCTCCATCAACGGTAACGTGACGATTTTTTAATAATGCTTTAACCGAATTATTAGATTGCCCTTTATGTGTTTCAAAAAGGAAATCTAAAAGCTCACATTCATGGGTAACTTCAAATTCTTGTAAACCGGAATAGTCTTTTTTAGTTTTAGTAAATCTTTGCTTATTTTTGTTCATTGTTAATCTCTTTAATCACCATATCAACATATAATTTAGCAACATCAATTCCTGTGACTTTTTCAAACTCTTCAAAGAATGCGTTTGAATTTATTTCGCATAAAATTAATTCTTCGTTTTCATCGTATAATAAATCAATACCGGCATATAAAATATCTAGTTTTTGCACTATTTTTGCAGCAAATTCGTTGATTTTAACATTATTTTTAATTTCTCTACTTGTCGCAGTATCTCCATAGTTACTTCTAAAGTCGCTTGGATTGCATCTTTCAAAAGCACCAACGATTTTATGGTCAATTACTAGTACCCTAATTGATCTACCCTTACTGGTTGAAATATACTTTTGGAACAATAATGGATTACGGTAGATATTACTATAAATTTCTTTTAGATTTTCTTTATTTTTGGCAATGTATACACCCTCACCTAATGAGCCATATACTTTCTTTACAATAAGCGGGAATCCAAGCTCATCACTTACCTTATCTAAGAACTTATAATGTTTATCCTCAAGCTTATCAACATAGACTAATGGTCCTGCGATTGTTTCAATCATTCTGATACCTTCATTCGCACATCTAATATATGTTAATACCTTATCATCACATAACTTGATAAAGTCAGCATTATTGAATAAATGATAACCACTCTTTTCAAGCATGCGCGCTAAATATATATCCTTATCTAAATATAAGACAAAATCAGCTTTTGGTAAGTTGATAACAATATTGCCATCTTTCATCTCTGCTAAGGTGCCATCATTAATAAAAACTTCAACCTTAATTCCGCGTGAAGCAAATTCTGGAAGGAAGCGATCGATTTTATATTGGTTATGTCCTATAGATTGATTAACAATAATTAAGCCATTCATATTTTTATGCATAAAGATTATAGAAGAAAAAACTTACTCCGTCACTAGCGAAGTAAGTTATATTTATCAAGCTCCGTCGATATGGGTGTCGCAGATACTTTCACCCGCTCTTGGTTTTCTCTTCCTTTTTGGTGATTCGTGCACCATACGAGGAATGTTAAGTTGTCCTGCACGTCTATTGACATATTGATGGAACACTTCCACTTCTTCTACGGTATTGAATCTCGCCATGAAGAATCTATTACCAAGGTCGTCTGCTAGGACATCTGGATTTCTCGCGTGCCAACAGATGTTGTCTTTAAATGTATTTAAGACCTCATCATCGGTGTAGAAATATTCAACAAAGTCTCTACGTGATGCATTGGCGGCGTAATATTTTGGATAATCCATACGTTGATAATTATCGTCATATGCAATACCATCCGCCCAAATTTGATATACGTCACAAGAGTTTGCAAAGTTGATTAAGTCTGGGGTATAGCCACCAGGTGGTCTCATATTAGTTTCTAAAGCCACTAAGTCGCCTGGTTTTCCTAAACCTTTTATTTCTTTAGTTAATCTAAATAATTCAATGTGGAAGAATCTATTCTTCACTTCAAACGCTTTAATAATTCTTTTACCAAGATCTAAGATGTCTTTTGGTACAGAAGGTAAGCAATAATAGAATGTATCTCCGCCCTCTTTAACAATGTCAGAAATACTAGGTTGGAAACACTCAGAATCACAAAAGATCACGTTGCTATTAGAATCACAGACACCATCAAATGAAACGATGTTACCAGTCACATATTGTTCACAAATATAAGTGATGTTAGGATCTCTACTTCTAATGAAGTGATCCACATCTTCCATATTATTCATCTTGAAGCCGCCTGCCGCTCCGACACCCTTATCAGGTTTAGCGAAGATTGGGAAGCCAACTTCATCGATAAATTTGATTAAATTTTCATATGTATCAACAAGAATATATTTTGCAACTTTCGCTCCCGCTTTGATGAAACGCTCTTTCATCATGGATTTATGTTGGTATACTTCAATGCCTTCACCATTGATACCAGTAGTGACATTAAAGGCATCTCTAAGCCAAGCGTCTCTTTGTAACCAATATTCATTGTTACTTTCAATATAATCAATGTGCCCATAACGGCGTTCAAAATATTCAACCGCACGTTTTTCGTTATCGAAGTTTTCCATGTCCCAGCAATAATAATATTCATCAAGGGAATCTTTAACTTCTTGTCTAAGCTGTGAATATGGGCAATCACCCACACCTAAAACACGAAATCCGTTCTTGCGTAGAGCCGCACAGAATCTCCAATATGTGTCTGGGAAATGTGGTGAAATGAAGACAAAATTTTTCATAACTAGTTAAATTATACACATGTAACAATGTTTTTCAAAACATTAATGATACACGCTAATGCATTTACGTTACACTGTACTTTTAATTACATTTTATTGAATAAATAAAACAATAAGTTTACAATACTATAGCCATGATTAAGGATTTATTTAAAAAAATAAAATTGGTTTTTAAAAGTGTTAGAGAATATAAGAAATATGCTTTTGTAACACCATTATTTATGGTGGGTGAAGCAGGAGCAGAAACCGCAATTCCTTTTTTAATGTCACTATTAATTGAAGATATTCAAGCTGGTGTTATTACATCAAACGACTATTCAAAACTATGGATGTATGTTGGCTTGATGCTTGGCTTAGCTATCTTCTCTATTTTATGTGGTATATTCGGCGGCATCTTTGCTGCTAAAGCCAGTGCTGGTTTAGCAAAAAATCTTAGACATGATTTATATAGCAAATTACAATCATTTAGCTTTGCTAATATCGATAAATTTGAATCTAGTTCATTAATCACTAGAATGACTACTGACATTCAAAACGCTACTATGGCGTTCCAAATGTTAATCCGTATCGTTGTTAGAGCACCATTATTGCTTGTCTTCTCAATGGTTATGGCCTTTATTGCTGGTGGACCACTTGCCTGGGTGTTTGTTGTTTTAGCGCCTATCGTCATCGTCTCATTTATCTTAATCGCTAGATTCGCTCTCCCAACATTTAGAAAAGTCTTTAAGCGTTATGATAAGCTCAATCAAACCGTTCAAGAAAACATCTCTGGTATCCGTGTTGTTAAATCATACGTGAGAGAAGAATACGAACAAAAGAAATTTAATAAAGCTTCTAGTGACATTGCTAAAGACTTTATCAAGGCTGAAACTATTGTTGCCCTTAATCAACCTATCATGAATACAGCAATTCATATTTCTAACATTGCTTTATTAATGATTGCTAGCTGGTTAGTCCTTCAAAATAGTGAATATATCGCTAATACAGATACCATCATTTATCACTCCGTTTCTCCAAGTGAAATGAGTGCATGTATCACTTATGGTATTCAAATCTTAATGGCTTTAATGATGATCACTATGATTGCCGTTATGATGATCTTCTCACTTGAATCCATTAGAAGAATTGGTGAAGTTCTTGAAGAAAGACCAACTATTAAGAATCCAATAAATCCAGTAATGGAAGTAAAAGATGGTTCTGTTTCATTTAAAAATGTGAACTTCAAATATTCTAAAAATGCCGAAAGAGATGCTCTTGAAAATATCAATATTGAGATAAAAAGTGGGCAATTCGTCGGTATTTTAGGCTCAACCGGTAGTGGTAAAACTTCATTAGTTAACTTAATTTCACGTTTATATGATGTCACAGAAGGTGAGTTATTAGTCGGTGGAATTAATGTTAAAGACTATGACTTAATCACTCTTAGGGATGCAGTTGCTGTCGTCTTACAAAAGAACGTCTTATTTAGTGGTACCATTGCTTCTAACTTAAGATGGGGAAACGAAAACGCTACCGATGAAGAATTACAAAAAGCATGTAAGATTGCCTGTGCTGATGAATTCATTGAAACTCTTCCAGATAAATATGAAACCAAAATTGAACAAGGCGGTACTAACGTTTCTGGCGGACAAAAACAAAGGCTCTGTATTGCTAGGGCAATTTTAAAACGTCCTAAGATTTTAATTCTTGATGATAGTACTTCTGCTGTTGATACAAAGACCGACGCTATCATTAGAAAAGGCTTAAAAGAAGATATTCCAGAAACCACCAAGATTGTTGTTGCTCAACGTATTTCGTCAATCCAAGACGCTGATCAAATTATCGTGATGAATAACGGTATGGTTGATGCGATTGGAAATCACGAAACATTAATCAAAACTAACGAGATTTATCGTGAGGTTTTTGAATCACAAACAAAGAAAGGAGGTAAATAAGTATGCCACCACGACGTATGCCTACGCAAAAAGGCTTTGCACCAAAAGGCACCTTAAAGCGCTTACTTAAAGATCTATTCCATAGATATCGCTTCCTTTTAATTATTGTTATGCTTTGTTTAGCAATTAACGCTGCAACAAATTTCAGTGCGTCTATCTTTATTAAAAACTTTACTGACACGCTAACCGAAGCGGTAAAAGGCGGGGACTGGGAAGCAGGATGGAAGAAGATTGTCTTCCTATCAATCCTACTAGGCTCTATTTATCTCTTAGGTGTAGTTGCTTCTTTAGCGTGGAATTTAATCCTTGTTCACGTTACCCAAAATTATTTAAACGAAACTAGAATCAAAATGTTTAATCATATGGAAACGCTTCCAATTAGATATTTTGATACCCATAAACACGGAGACATCATGTCTATTTATACAAACGACACTGATACATTACGTCAACTTATCTCTCAAGCCCTACCTACATTATTCTCTAGCATTGTTGCTTTAATCGGTATATTCGCTATCATGTTCACCTATTCTATATGGCTTGCTTTAATTGTTATGGCAGGTGGATTCTTCATGATCCTCACTCTAGTGAAATTAGGTGGAAAGGCTGGTAAGTTCTTCTCCATCCAACAAAAAGCCTTAGGTAGCGTTGAAGGTAATATTGAAGAATCAATTAATGGCTTAAAAGTTATTAAAGTCTTCTCTCACGAAGAATTATCTACTAAAGAATTTGATGAAAAGAACGAAGCCTTATATGAAGCTAGTAGCACAGGTAACAAGGCTGGCAATATCATGATGCCAATCAATGGTAACATCGGTAACTTTATCTATATCTTATGCTCTATTGTTGGAGCGGTCTTGTTCTTTACTAAAGCACCAAACATTTCTTTAACTGGCGTCGACACTATTTCTATTGGTATTATTCTCTCCTTCTTATCGATCTCTAGAGGTTTCACTAATAACGTTAATAACGTTTCTCAAAACTTAACATCAGTTGTTGGCGGTATGGCTGGTACCGCTCGTATCTTAGCTTTACTCGATGAACCTGAAGAAAGAGATTCTGGTTACTGTGAACTAGTCCATATTAAATATAACGAAGATGGTTCATTTGAGGAGACCGAAGAAAGAACTAGAAACTATGCTTGGAAACATCCTCATCAAGCGGATGGCTCAATCACATACACAGAACTTAAAGGTGATATCGTACTTGAAGACGTCACATTTGGTTATGTCCCTGAAAAGACCATCCTTAAACATATCAATATCTACGCTAGACCTGGACAAAGAATTGCTCTTGTCGGTGCGACCGGTGCAGGAAAAACCACTATCACCAACTTACTTAACCGTTTCTATTATATCGAAGGTGGTAAGATTAGATATGATGGCATCAACATCACCAAGATTAAAAAGAACCAATTAAGAAAATGTTTAGGTATCGTTCTTCAAGACGTTAACTTGTTTAGCGGCACTGTCATGGATAACATTAGATATGGAAGATTAGACGCTACCGACGAAGAATGTATTGAGGCTGCTAAGATCGCTAATGCTCATGACTTCATCACTCGTTTACCAAAAGGATATGATACTGAATTAACCGGT
Source organism: Erysipelotrichaceae bacterium (assembly GCA_015059185.1). Lineage (GTDB taxonomy): Bacteria > Bacillota_I > Bacilli_A > RFN20 > CAG-826 > SIG220. The sequence goes on along the minus strand of SVAY01000001.1, from coordinate 71,282 downwards.
GATGGCGGTAACCTTTCTCAAGGTCAAAGACAACTTCTTTCTATCGCTCGAGCGGCGGTTGCTGATACCCCTGTTTTAATCCTTGATGAAGCTACTTCTTCTATCGATACTCGTACTGAAAAATTAGTACAAGCTGGTATGGATAAATTAATGGAAGGAAGAACCGTATTCGTCATCGCTCATAGATTAAGCACAATTCAAAACTGTGATGCAATTATGGTTATGGATCATGGTGAAATAATTGAAAGAGGAAACCACGAACAATTAATTGCTCAAAAAGGCGTATATTATCAACTCTATACTGGTAAATTTGAGTTAGAATAATAGGAATCTGCGCTGATTTTCCTCTAAAATCCACGTTTTTTATGAAAATTGTAATTATAAGACACGCTGAACCAGATTATATAAACAACACCCTTACTGAGAAGGGTTTTCGTGAGGCTAAATATCTAGGCGAATATTATAAAGATGCGAAGTTTGACGCCACCTATTCTTCACCACTCCCACGTGCCTTTTATACCGCTGAAGCTTTAGCGAACGGTAAACCAATAATCGTTAAAAAATATCTTGAAGAATTCTGGCATCAAATAACGATAGATGGCGAAAGAAAACATAACTGGGATTTTATGCCTAGCGATATAGAAAAATATCCTGTTTTAATTGAGCACGAATTCCTTGATTCAGAATTTGGAAAGCCAGAACACCTTAGAGAACTTTATGACGAAGTAATTAAAGAATTTGATAAGACTTTAGAAGAACACGGCTATAAAAAAGAAGGAACATATTATAGGGTCACTAAACCAAACAAAGACACTATCGTATTTGTCTGCCACTTAGGAATGATGTCTTTATTAATGTCTAGATTAACCCATATTCCTTATACTAAGATTGCTCAATATTTCTTTGTTGCTCCAACTGGAGTCACCACCTTTGTCAGCGAAGAAAGAGAAGATGGTATCGCTCAATTTAGATGTCGAGAGTTTGGTAACCTCGATCACCTAAGAAGAAAAAATGAACCCTATTCACACTTTGGTTCATTTAGAGAAATCTATAGTGAGGAAGAAGAACACATCAAAGAGTTAAATAAAAAGGTTTCCAAATAATAATAACGGAAACCGTTTTTTATACTTCTCGTTTAGAGAATCTATTAATGTCTTTATACACACCCTTAAGTTGAGGATACATTTTTACATAGACGTTCTTATATAAGAAATCATATTCAGTATGGGCAATATCGTTAGGATAGAAGGTTTTGCCTTTATGAGACATGGCTTTTGTCGCCTCTTCTACACTTGTGAATCGTCCAGTACCGATAAACACCGACATTGAAGCACCTAAAGATGTGGTCTCATATGTTTGAACACGAGACACCGGTAAGCCGAATATATCCGCGGTGATTTGACAGATATCATCACTTTGACTGCCACCACCCGATATTCTCAGTTCTTTAATCTTATGTCTTTGACTCTTTTCAATGCTTTCTAAGCCTTCTCTAAGAGAATACGCAATGCCTTCAATAATCGCTCTATAGAGGTGATCTCTAGTATGAATGTCAGAGAAACCAATGACTGCACCTCTTGCTAAAGGACGAGATAGTCCTGGGCCCCAATAAGGTTGAACGATAAGTCCGTTACTTCCTGGAGGTATAGTGTTTAATTTTGCATTTAATAAACTTTCAATAGAGATGTTGCCTTTAGCGCCTTTCGCTAGGTCGCTTGCAAATTCTTTAGTAAACCATGTGAGCATCCAATATCCTCGATAGATTTGGACTTCCATGTTATACCAATTTTGAACAGCCGCTCCATAAGCCGGAAGGAATGGTTCTGGCTCATGATATTTTTGGTTACTCACTTCGATCGTAGAAGCGGTGCCATAAGAAATTGCACCAATCTCATTACTTAAAGCACCTAAACCGACCGTTTCACAGGCTTTATCACTACCGGTCGCATAAACTTTGATACCTTTAGGTAATCCCACCTCTTCTGCGACTTTATCACTGATAACACCAAGTATCTCTCCTGGTTTTTTTAAATCACAAAGCATTCTTTTAGGAATACCAAATATACGCGCCTTTAAAGCGTTAGTGCTCTTATACCAATCTCTCGCTTTATAGTTAATTGGATAGTGGCCAACAAAGCTAGATGCACTATCAACGAGGCTACCTGTGAGTTTATATGTTAGATAGGTTGATATATTTACATATTTATATGTCTTATTCCATGTTGCAGGCTCATTTTCTTTTAACCAATGAGCAACAGTTCTCGCTCTATTTAATACGATGGTTGGTTTCATCCCGATTAAAGAGAAAAGCATCCAGTGCCAACCAGGTAATTTTTCCTTACCCTTAGCAAGTCTTTGATCAAGCCAGAGAATAGATTTTCTTATTGGTTTAAGGTTCGCATCAAGTTGAACGCTTGTATCTCTAAAGGTGGTAATAGACGCACCGACAATTCTATTAAGTTTTTCAGGAACTTTACTACATAACGCTTTTAAAGCGGTCAATGCCCCATTCCAATAATAATCTGGATCTTGTTCAGCATAACCATAAGACTCACTGTAATAAGGTGGGTCATACTTAAACTTTTCAATATTTTCAATCTCGCCTTTTTCGTTAGTCAAAGACGCTCTTAATGATTGAGTGCCAAAATCTAATATCAACACTAAAGGTAAGTTATTATCCATATTAATTAAGCCATTTTTAAGTCGGCTTTAATATTCTCGTCATCACCTGTTGGATTAATGTAAGCATAGCCAACATTAACGAGGTGGTCAGCGGTTCTTTCTAACGAGCTAACAGCACTAGTAAAGAAAGCACCAAGTTCAGCTGTACATGTTTCTTTAGTCACACGTTCATAGTGGGCAGCAGTTAATTTAGTTTTAAGTTTATCGGTTTCATCTTCTAAAGTGTGTAATTCACCAAGTCGACCAATTTGGTGACGGAAGAAGACGTCTTGCGCCACTTCAAACATATGATCAACTACTCCGTACATCACTTTTAATTCTTCAATAGCAGCTTCAGAGAAGTGAACATCATTGTCACTCATTTCTTGCGCTCCATCAGCGAAATTACAGGCGTGGTCACCAATACGTTCAATATCGTTAATGATATGGAAATATGAACCAACCTTCTTTTCATCTTTCATTGTTGCTTCGTGACTTAATTTAATTAAGTATTCAGTAATCGCGTTATTAATATAGTCGATGGTATCTTCACGTTCATTGAGTTCATCTTTTTTATCAAAATCTTGATTAATTAACATATTAAAACCTAATTTTAAGTTTTCTCTAGCAAGTTCTAACATATGATTGATTTCATTCTTAGCTTGCCCTAAAGCAATGGTTGGAGTGATTAATAATCTATCATCGATATAAGTGAGGTATTTTTTCTTTTCTTCTGCTGTCCTATCTTTAACAAGTGCACATCCCACTTTCACGATTGGTTCGATAAACGGAATGATGATGCCAATAAAAATGATGTTATAGAAGACAAGGAACATCGCGACAGTAAGTGATAAGTTACCACCAAATAGCTTTAATAAGCCTTGGCTAATAGCATTGTTGGTGGAGGATTCAATAATCCATAAAATTATGGTTGCAAGTAAAGCGGTAAAGATACGGATGATTAAACATAACACTGCGGTTCTTTTAGAGTTTGTATCGCCACCGATAGTAGCGATGATAGTAACGATAACCGTACCGATTGTGGCACCAAGCACAAGATAGAAACCATTAGTCAAATCAAGCGCTCCTTGAGCAACCATGATGATAACAATACCGGTAGTTGCACTACTAGATTGGGTAATACAGGTAAATATCGCACCGATTAATAAGAGTAATAATGGATTACTAACACTCGCGAATAGGTCTTGGAAGAACGGAGTGAGTTCGCTATTACTTCCAAAAGCACCTTTCATCAAATCAAGACCGACGAAGAGGATACCTAAACCAATTAAGATTTCTCCAAAATTCTTATATTTTTCTTTCTTAAAGAAAGTTAATATAACGCCAATTAACGCTGTAAGAGGCATAAATACGGAAATAGATGTGCTTGATAAAGAAACGAGTAAGCCAGTAATGGTGGTTCCTAAATATGCACCAAGAATAATACATAAGCCTTGGAAGATGGTCATTACGCCAGCGTTAATAAAACCAACCGCCATAACAGAGGTGGCTCCACTAGATTGAATTAAAGCGGTAACGGTCGCGCCAATACCTAAAGAAGCAAAACGGTTATTGCCAATTTTGTTAAAGAGCTTCTTCATGCTCTTGCCAGCGACCTTTTTAAGACCACTAGACATGATGCTCATTCCAGCGATAAATAACGCTACACCAACAAGTAAACTTACAATATTTTCTACAATAAGTGGCATACGTCAATATGATAACAATTTTTATTCGTGAATAAAAGAAAACAACAAAAAACTCATCTTCAATTATTTATAATTCTTTATAAAAAATCCTTAAAATATATTAACGATTTGTTATACAAATCTTTTTTTGCTGTTTTCTTTAAGACGCTTATATCTTTTTCTTCTTGGTTAACCACTATCAAGTGATTAATACCCAATCTAGTGCATTCTTCACTTGATAAGTCAGATTTACCTACAATTAACACTACTTCTTTATTATTCTTTTTTGCTAAATCAATGATTGAAGAAACAACCTTACCACCAAACGATGTTTTATCTAATTTCCCTTCTCCGGTTATAACAAAATCTACCTCTATAATAATATTATTAAGGTTAGTGAACTCTATAAAATATTCGCTTCCCTTTATAAGTGGGGCTTTTAAGAAGTGGTTAAGAGCCATACTGATACCACCCGCTGCTCCATAACCCGTTTTATTTCCTATATCTTTTTTAAATTGTTTTTTAACAACATCAACTAGATGAGCAAACCCTTCTTCTAATATATTTATCTCCTCGTTTGTCGCACCTTTTTGTTTAGCAAATGTTTTGCTTGCTCCGTTTGGACCAGTAAAAGGATTGTTCACATCAACAATCGCATTAATCTTAATATCTTTATATAAATATAATCCTTCTATATCTATTCGACTGATGGAATTATATATTTCTGGAAGTGGATATAGAGGCTTATTATCTTCATCATAAAACTTCGCCCCTAGAGCGTATAACATCCCTAATCCAGCATCGTTTGTGCATGATCCCCCAAGGAATATGTTTATCTCACTTGTCCCATGAATAATCGCGTCTTTGATCACCATTCCTAAACCTTCACTTGTACGATTAAGAATAGTTAATCCATCGTTCAGCATATATCCAAGCACTAAAGCGGACTCTATATAGGCTTTATCACCCACCATCAAATAATGTGTTTTGATATTGGTGAGACAAGGTCCCATCACTTCTACATCAATATAATCTCCACCCAATACGGATTTCACTATATCTAAGCTTCCTTCTCCCCCATCAGCTTGAGGGGCAACAATCACCTCACCTTGAAAACCACTATCAACGATAGCTTGTTTGATTATATTAGACCCTTCTATAGAAGACAGGGTGCCTTTAAATGAATCGATAGCGATTAAAACATTCATTAATTTTTATATATCATTAAGCGTAATTAAATACAAAGTTTTCGAAAAATACATGTCCTATGGTTTTGTAACACCCAAACCCAAAGAAAGCAAAAACTAAGCAATGTACCGAAATGTGTTCCTTAATAGTATTGATAATATCAATAAAAAGGTGTTAAAATGGAGAAGACTTTGGGCCAAAGTTGCCCACAAGATAGATAGAAGGAGTTAAATCTATGGCAAAAATTGATTTAAGCAAATATGGTATTTGCGGAACAAAAGAAATCATTTATAACCCATCTTATGATCTCTTATTTCAAGAAGAAACAAGAAAAGACTTAGACGGTTATGAAAAGGGACAAGTTACCGAATTAGGTGCAGTCAATGTTATGACTGGTATCTATACCGGTAGATCCCCAAAAGATAAATTCATCGTTGTTGATGAAAATAGTAAGGACACAGTGTGGTGGACAAGTGAAGAATATAAGAACGACAACCACCCAATGAGTCAAGAAACTTGGAAAGTTGTTAAAGAACTTGCCCAAAAAGAATTAAGCAACAAGCGTTTATTCGTTGTTGATGCTTACTGTGGTGCTAATAAAGACACCAGAATGGCAGTGAGATTCGTCATGGAAGTCGCTTGGCAAGCCCACTTCGTTAGAAATATGTTCATTAAACCAACTAGCGAAGAAGAAGCAAACTTCGAACCAGACTTTGTTGTCTACTGTGCTTCTAAAGCAAAAGTTGAAAACTACAAAGAACTCGGTTTAAATAGTGAAACCTGTGTTGCCTTCAACATCACATCTAAAGAACAAGTTATCTTAAATACTTGGTATGGTGGTGAAATGAAGAAAGGTATGTTCTCCATGATGAACTACTTCTTACCACTTAAAGGTATGGCTAGCATGCACTGCTCCGCTAACACCAATTTGGAAGGTAAGGATACCGCCATCTTCTTCGGTTTAAGTGGAACAGGTAAAACCACCCTTTCTACTGATCCAAAGAGATTATTAATCGGTGATGATGAACACGGATGGGATGATAACGGCGTCTTCAACCTCGAAGGTGGTTGCTACGCTAAAGTTATCAACCTTGATAAAGATAGTGAACCAGATATTTATAACGCTATCCGTAGAGACGCTTTACTTGAAAACGTCACTGTTGATGCAGCTGGTAAGATTAACTTTGCTGATAAGAGTGTGACTGAAAACACCCGTGTTAGCTACCCAATCAACCACATCGAAAAGATTGTTAAACCAATCAGTCATGGCCCACACGCTAAGAACGTTATCTTCTTAAGTGCTGATGCCTTCGGTGTTCTCCCACCAGTCTCCATCTTAACTCCAGAACAAACTCAATATTATTTCTTAAGCGGATTCACCGCTAAACTCGCTGGTACCGAAAGAGGTATCACAGAACCAACCCCAACCTTCTCAGCCTGCTTTGGACAAGCATTCCTTGAATTACATCCAACTAAATATGCTGAAGAACTCGTCAAGAAGATGAAATTAAGTGGAGCAAAAGCTTACTTAGTGAACACCGGTTGGAATGGTACAGGTAAACGTATTTCCATCAAAGATACCCGTGGTATTATCGACGCTATCTTAGATGGTTCCATCTTAAAAGCGCCAACCAAGAAGATTCCAGTCTTTGACTTTGAAGTCCCAACTGCTCTTCCAGGTGTTGATCCAGCCATCTTAGATCCAAGAGACACCTATGGTGACAAATCCGAATGGGATCGTAAGGCTGCTGATTTAGCTTCTAGATTCGTTAAGAACTTCAAGAAATACGAAACTAACCCAGCTGGTAAAGCTTTAGTCGCTGCCGGCCCAAAAGCTGAATAAGGTAAATAAATATGGGTGTTAAAATTGTTGACACTTGTTTAAGAGATGGACACCAATCGTTATTCGCCACAAGAATGACGACTGATGAAGTTCTATTAGCCTTAAAAGAGCTCGATCAAGTTGGCTACCACGCTCTAGAAGTGTGGGGAGGTGCCACTTTCGATGCTTGTTTAAGATTCTTAAACGAAGATCCATGGGAAAGACTTAGAAAGATTAGAAAGGTTTGTAAGAATACCAAATTACAAATGCTCTTCCGTGGACAAAACATCTTAGGTTATAGACACTATGCCGACGATGTTGTTGAAAAATTTGTCGAAAAATCTATTAAAAATGGTATTGATATCATTCGTATCTTTGATGCGTTAAATGATTTAAGAAACTTAGAAGCCGCTGTTAAAGCAACTAAGAAATATGGTGGCGAATGCCAAATCGCATTAAGCTACACCACTTCTCCTGTGCATACAGTTGCTTACTACGTTGAACTCGCCAAAAAGATTGAAGCCTTAGGTGCAGATTCTATCTGTATCAAAGATATGGCGGGTGTTCTCCTTCCTGAAGATGCTTATACATTAATCAGTGAACTTAAAAAGAACACTAAGCTTCCAATCGAATTACACAGCCACTGCACTGGTGGATTATGTGAAATGACCTATTTGCGCGCTATCCAAGCGGGTGTTGATATTGTTGACTGTGCTCTCTCTCCATTAAGTGGAGGTACCTCTCAACCATGTACCGAATCTCTTAACGCTGCCTTAGCAGGTACAAAATATGATCCAAAACTCAATGTGAAGTACCTTAACGAAGCAAGCGCTAAGATGATGAAGGTCAAACAAAAATACTTAGATAACGGATTGCTCAATCCAAAAGTGCTTTCTGTTAATCCAAACATTCTTAAATACCAAGTTCCAGGTGGTATGTTATCTAACTTAATTAACCAACTCAAATCTCAAGGTGCATCCGATAGACTCGATGAAGTCCTTAACGAAGTTCCAAACGTTCGTAAAGATATGGGTTATCCACCACTTGTTACTCCATTGTCTCAAATGGTCGGTACTCAAGCCGTGATGAATGTCATCAGTGGTGAGAGATACAAGATGGTACCAAAAGAAATTAACGAATATCTACATGGTAAATATGGACAAGCTCCAGCACCAGTAGATGAAGAAATTAGACATAAGATTATTGGTGACGACAAAGTCATCACTTATCGTCCTGCTGATGATTTAAAACCAGAATTTGAAGCTTTAAAGAAAGAATATAAGGGTGTCGCTAAATCTGATGAAGACGTCCTTAGTATCGCATTATTTGGCGATGTCGCTTTAAAGTTCTTAAACCAAAGGAATGCTGACGCTATTCCTACCAAGATAAAGGTCAAGGCGTAATATGCAAGTATTTGGTGTTTGGGGAGATATTACTAACTTCAGCGTACTCGACTCATTAATTGTCGCGCTTGTCGCTATCCTTTTAGTCTTCCTTGTTCTTACTATTATCATCTTAGTAACTTCAGGTATTCAAAAAGGGATGGAGGCTGTTGAAGCAAGAACCAAAATTCTTCCTAAAAAAGAAAATGAAATATTAGATGAAGACCCTGATGCTGCTGTCGCTGCATTAGTAGCCGTCATCGATTTCCACAAGGAAACAGGCAAAGATGCCGAAATCATTAGCATTAAGAAAGTTGAGGATTAACTATGAAAATCTATAAAGTAAAAGTTAATGGTAAGAGCTATCGTGTTGAACTTGAAAGCATTGAACAAGTTGCTAGCGAAGCTGTTACAGAAGCAAAAAAAGAAGAAAAGAAAGCTGCCGCTCCAGTTGTTAGTGGAGATGGCAACAAGGTTGAATCACCAATCCAAGGCACAGTGGTTGCTTTAAAAGTTAAAGTTGGTGATGCTGTCAAAAAGGGCACACCACTCGTTGTTGTTGAAGCCATGAAACTTGAAAACGATGTCGTGTCTCCATTTGACGGAACCGTCTCTGAAATCCTTGTTAAGAAGGGCGATAATGTCACCGCTAAACAAGTGATTGCTGTTGTTAAATAGGTATGGAGACGATTTGGAATACCATCGTTGAATTCTTTAAAAGCTCTGGTATCGCCGGTTTCTTTACTACTGGTGGTTGGGCCAATTTAGTCATGATTTTAGTGGCGTTAGTCCTTTTATACTTAGCCATTAAGAAAGACTTTGAACCATATCTCTTACTCCCAATTGCGTTTGGTATGTTACTCGTTAACTTACCTCTCGTCGGTCAAGAGATATTCAATAAAGGCGCCACATCATATAATGCAATTCAATTCGCTGCAAAAGCCGGTTTAACCGAGGCTCAGGCCCAATATATATTCACGCAGCTTGGCAATGCTGAAGGAATGTATACCACCCATCAAATCAGTGATTTGGTGTCTAGCTCAGGATTCTTATCAAACCAAGAAGCTATTGATCTTGGATTCAACTCAATGGTTGTTAACAACATTAAAAACGTATATAACTACGATTATTCCGGAATGTTTGGCTTCCTCTACTATGGAGTTAAATGGGGAATTTATCCTTGCTTAATCTTCCTCTGTATCGGTGCCACTACTGACTTCGGACCATTAATTGCCAATAAGAAAACGATGCTCTTAGGAGCTGCTGCTCAAATCGGTATCTTCGTTACCTTTATCGGTGCTATTGCTATCGGTAAGAACGGATTAGGATGGACCGCATTTGATACCAAAATTGCTTCTAGTATTGGTATCATCGGAGGAGCAGATGGGCCTACTGCTATCTTAGTCACATCTAAACTCGCTCCTGAATATCTATCTTCTATCGCTATTGTTGCATATAGCTACATGGCCTTAGTCCCAGTTATTCAACCTCCAATCATCCGTTTATTAACCACCAAAAAAGAACGTTTAATCAAGATGGAAGCTCCACGTGAAGTGAGCAAGAGAGAAAAGATTCTCTTCCCAATCATCGTTACTATCGTAACCGTCTTAATCGTTCCAAGTGCTGGAGCCTTAATCGGATGCTTAATGCTTGGTAACTTAATTAAAGAATCTGGCGTTGTTCCTAAGATTAGAGAAACACTCGCTAATTCATTAATGTATATCATCACCATTCTCCTTGGTGTCTGTGTTGGCTGTACAGCTGACGCTGCAACATTCTTAACAGTTGATACCATCCTTATCTTCGTTTTAGGTATCTTAGCCTTCGCTATTGCAACGGCCTCAGGTGTCCTTGGTGGTAAGCTCATGTGTAAACTTACTGGTGGCAAGGTTAACCCAATGATTGGTGCAGCTGGTGTCTCTGCTGTTCCTATGGCGGCTCGTGTAGTCCATAAGGAAGGCGTTAAAGAAGATCCAAGCAACTTCCTACTTATGCACGCAATGGGACCTAACGTCGCTGGTGTTATCGGTTCTGCCGTCGCCGCTGGTGTCTTATTACTCCTATTCGCATAAGCTTAAACGCATATTAGAGACCGTTCGTTCGGTCTCTTTTTTTGTTAACAAAAAATATAAATGGTGGTATAACACTATGTGGAAAAGAGGAAAAAGAAAATGAGTACAAAAACAAACAATGAAAAACTCACAGCCGTCTTAGAAGGCATCTTAGTCATCGTTCTCGGTATCTTAATCGCTGTTGTTGGTATCGGTGAAACTGTTGACATCTATTTCGGAGTACTTGCCTTAGTGCTCGGTGCAGCTAGCTTAGGCTTGGCCATCTATTTATTAGTAAAGAAAGGTGTTATACCTCTAGGCATGACTCTTGGTGCTGGCGCTTTAATCGCCGTCGGTGCTGGTTTATTTGCTAAATACACCACCTTCGCATTCTTAGTGAACTTCTTAGTATTAGTCGTTATGGGTGTTGGAGCTGCTTTAATGCTTTATGGCATTTATTTCTTAATCAAGGTCAATAAACTTTATGGCATTCTTCAAATCATTGTCGGTGCTGGTTTAGTCACTTTAACTGCTGTATATATGGCTGTCCCAGATTTTGATAAAGTGTTCTGGATTATTGTTGGTATCTTCATTGCTGTTTATGGCGCTTTAAGCGTGATATTCGCTTTAGTTGATAAGAAATAAGATAAACAAACCTAAAACTTAAAAATCCTGCCAATTTGGTAGGATTTTTTGTTGCTTTCAGTTATTTAATATCAAACTTTATTTTTGCATTCAAAGCGTTAGTAATACGAGCGATGGTTTTTATGGAAATATTCATTTGTCCTTTTTCAATTTTAGACAATGTCGCTTGATCTATTCCACTAAGTTCTGCAAGTTGTTCTTGAGACATTCTTTTTTTAATTCTTTTTTGCTTGATTTTAAAACCAACCACAAGGTTCCATACATTATCATATTCGTTAGTCACATCGTCGCCAAGAGCGTAAATAACTCGGGTCTCAATATCAATATCCGTGGTCCAGGTAAGTGCAACGGGCGTAAGTTTTCCTTTTTTAAACAATTGATAGTCCTTTAGTTTTTCTATTACCGGGCTATTGTTTGCTATCTTAAGCATATTGAAACGCTTAACCAAACCATCATCAAACAACACGTCGACAGCTACATTTTCTTTAAACCACACGTATATCGCTTTTTTAAGTAACCAACTTTTATTCCTGTCTTCGTATTCAACAATTAAGTGCTCATAGTCGTTATATTCAAAAGATACATCGGTTCCATAATCATAAATCTCATCAGCTCCAACATCTACATTCTCATCCCAATATATACCGCCCCTCATATTAATGCCTTTCAAAAAGAATGAGCGGTCTTTAAGAGCCAACAAGCTAGGAAATGTTTCTACAAAATTTAAAACATCGTATCTTTTAATAACACCATTAGAAAAAAGAGCATCAATAGTTGTTCCTTCTTTGAACCAAAAATGAACAATGTTCTTACATGTTGGCGAATAAATATTATCTATTGTAATGGTTGGCTTCATATCTTAATTATATGAACTATATTTCATATTTACAACGCTATTATTTTTTCTCTAATATTGAGACTTTTTTAGTATTGTTCCACATATCCATCAATTCCTTTTGATAGCAGAGAATAAATTCTTTGACAGTCTTTGCCTATGATTTTGCCCCCCCCAGGTTTTATTACTTCCTTATTCACGTCACGGAATATATCTACCAATATTTCGCCCACACAAATAATCATCTATTCAATATTATCATCTTTAAGTCAAACAAAAAAACATCTCGCAGGAGATGCTATTTGTTTACCAATTGAGACTGTCGTTTTCCTCAAATCGCTGACTTCCACCTACTAGAGGTGCGCCGTGGTCGAACACAGATTTTCCACCCTTGGTAATTTTATTCTATAACACAAAACTTCTTTTTCAAATCATTTAAGTGATTTTGTTGGGAATATAGTAACAATAACCTCCTCTTCGTTTCTTTTTCCTTTTACTGGCGAGGTAACTATTTTTAAGAAGGAATTGGAATCTTTCCCTTCTCTAATACCGTAATAATTTCTATAAATACGATTAGTAGGATCATCGCACATATAGATAGGATGCCTAAGTATCTTAGTTACTAATTCAACATCTCTTACTTTTAGCCTGTGTCTTTTTGCGGCAATGTGTTCTAAACCAGATTCGTTACGTGCCTTATCGCGTATATAAAACCTCTTCCCTCCCTTGCCAATAATTGGATTATCAAGTTTGAGTAGAGCGTCAATAATGTGTTCATCATAATCGCCTGGGTTTTTCTTTGACATTGTGGCTATATCTTCTATCAAAAAATAGCAAAAAACAACCATTAATTTTTGGGTCAAAAAAATATCTCTATATTTATAATATATAGTCACTAAATATATCTCTTTATAAAGGTAAATATTATAAATATTGAGATAAGCAGCGAAAAAATTTTATTTTTTGTTTACATCTTTGTCTTTTTTCTTAAACTAATAGAGAAGGTATTTATCATGGCAACCAATAATTCTAAAAAATCAAATTCTAAATCAACTACAAAAAAGGCTTCAAGAAGCTCAAAAAAGCAATCCACCCCCAATTATCAAAAGCAAGCTGTAAAAGCTGTTAAAAAGGCCGCTAAAAAGAATCCTAAGGTATTCTTAATCATTTTACTTGTTGCAGTTGTCGTAATCGGTATTGGAGTAGCGGTATATTTCTTATTCTTAAAAGATAAACTTAGTCCAAAAGGCGACACAAGTAGTCAAGAACCACACTCACACCAAGTTGTGGATACCGGTATATCATTTAACTTCTTAGAGTTAGGAAATAAATATACGGGTGATTCTACTTATATTAAAGCAGGAGATGTCGACATTCTTATTGATGCTGGTAGTAGAAAAGACAGCGCCACCACCATCAAAAACTATGTTACCCAATACTGCACCGATGGAACATTAGAATATGTTATTGCAACACATGCTCACCAAGACCACATTGCTGGCTTTGTTGGTAGCAAAGCAAATCCAGGTATTTTTGATACATTTAAGATTGATACCTTAATCGATTTTGCTCAAATTACACAAAAATTAGAAGACGCCCCATCACAAATTTACACCGATTATGTTTCTAAAAGAGATGCTAAACTAGAAAGCGGTGATATTGCGCATCACTATACAGCATTACAATGCGTGAGTGAAAGCGACGGCGCTAAAAAAGAATATACATTAGCAGAAGGTATAACCATGACCATTCTTGATCAAGCTTATTACCACGAAAAAAGCAAAGATGAAAACGATCACTCTGTTTGTACATTGTTTACACAAGGTGATAACCACTATTTACTTACCGGTGACTTAGAAGAAAAAGGCGAAAAGTCGTTAGTAGAAACGAATCCTAGCTTACCTCATTGTCAACTATTTAAAGGTGGTCACCATGGTAGCTATACTGCTAGCAATGATGTCTTACTTGATAAAATTACACCAGAAACTGTTTGTATATGTTGTTGTTGCGGAACTGATGAATATGATTCTAAACACGCCAACCCTTTACACTGGTTTCCGGCTCAAGAGGCAATAGACAGAATGGCAAAGCACACCGATAAGATTTATGCCACAACATTAATGGTTAACAACGAAACCGGTGAATACACATCAATGAACGGCAACATTGTGTTTAAGTGTGAAGATGGTGTTAACTACACCGTAACCGGAAGTAACAACTCAACCATATTAAAAGAAACAGATTGGTTCAAAGCAAATAGAACTTGGCCCGAGGGCGGCAAATAATGATTGAACTAAAAGAAGTTGGTTCCACAAACGAATATATAAAAGAACACGTTAACGAACTTGATAATTTTGAATGTGTCTTTACTTCTAACCAAACAAAAGGTAAAGGAAGAACAGGACATACCTGGGAATCTGAACCTAATAAAAACGCTGCATTTTCAATATTAATTAAAGATGACAAGATTATAAAAAAATTTAATCTAATTTCAATTGTTACAAGCGTGGTGGTGGCAGAATATTTACAAAACTTAGGAATTGACGAAGTAAGTATCAAATGGCCTAATGATGTTTATATAGCAGGAAAGAAAGTATGTGGCATCCTTTTAGAAGGTTCTTTACCAAATTACATGATAATTGGTGTAGGAATTAACGTAAATCAAAAGGATTTTAATGGTTTTTCCGCTACATCGATTAAAAATGTTATTGGAATGAAGATTGATCCAAAACTCGTTGCAATTGATGTAAGCGACGCTCTTAAATATAGTGTTCAAAACCTTAAGGATGATTTAAGTGATTATATTGAAGAATACACTGAATTAGACTACTTGTTAAACAAGACAATTTCATTTAATTATGATGGTGAACTTTTAGAAGGTATCGCAAAAGGTATAGACTTTGATGGATCGCTCAAAGTTATGTGCAATAACAAACTAATAAATGTATCCAGCAACGAAGTAAATCTAGTTAGAAAAATATAAACAAATCAGCTTATTAGAAAGCAAAATGGATATAAATCCGTTTTGTTTTTTTAATATCTTCTTGCCTATGAAAATTAATAAAGATACAATATACGGGCTGATGTGTTTTAAACACATGAAAGCCTATAGGAGGAATTATATGGCTGAAAAACGTTACGTCTACCCATTCGACGAAGCCTACGGATTAGGTAAAGAGTTATTGGGTGGCAAGGGTGCTGGTTTAGCTGAAATGAGACATATTGGGGTAAGAATTCCAGAAGGTTTCACTATCACAACTGAAGCTTGTACTCTTTATTATGATTCTGGAAAGAAATTACCAGATTACTTAGTGAATGCAATTTATGATGCAATCAAAGGAATCGAAGCCCAAACAGGTAAAAAGTTTGGTGGCGATTCCAAACCATTATTAGTTTCCGTTAGAAGTGGTGCTAGAGTTTCTATGCCAGGTATGATGGATACCATCTTAAACCTTGGTTTAAATGATACTACTGTTGCTGCTTTAGCAAGAGAAACAAACAACGAAAGATTTGCTTTTGATAGCTATCGTCGTTTCATCTTAATGTTCACAAACATCGCTAAAGGTCATCCACGTACTGAAATGGATAAGATGCTTGAAGAACTTAAGGAATCTAGAGGCTATAAACTCGATACCGAAGTTACTGCCGAAGAATTAAAAGTCCTTGTTAAACAATATAAGGAATACTACAAAAAGACATTTGGTGAAGAATTCCCAAGTGATCCAAAAGTTCAATTAATTGAAGCTGTCACCGCCGTCTTTAGAAGCTGGGACAACCCAAGAGCGAACGTTTATCGTATGATGAACAATATCCCATATAGCTGGGGCACTGCTGTTAACGTTCAATCAATGGCCTTTGGTAACAAAGGTGAAACCTCTGGTACAGGTGTTGCCTTCTCTCGTGACCCAGGTACTGGTGAAAAGAAGATCTCTGCCGAATACTTACCAAACGCTCAAGGTGAAGACGTTGTCGCGGGTATCCGTACTCCACTTCACATTGAAGAATTACAAAAGAGAATGCCAGGCGTCTATCAACAATTCGTTGATACCATCAAGAAGATGGAAGCCCACTACCGTGATATGCAAGATATGGAATTCACCGTTGAAGATGGTATCTTATACTTCTTACAAACACGTAATGGTAAGAGAACTCCTGCCGCTAGCTTAAAGATCGCCTGTGACTTAGTCGATGAAGGCGTTATCGATGAAAAAGAAGCTGTCTGCAGAATTGATGCCTTAACATTTGATAAACTCTTACTTCCAGGATTTGATAAAGATGAATTAGCTAAAGCTAAACCAATCGCTAAAGGCTTAGCTGCTGGTCCAGGTGCTGGTACTGGTAAATTAGCCTTCACCGCTGAAGAAGCTGAAGCTAGACATAATGCTGGAGAAAAAGTTATTCTCGTTAGAGCCGAAACATCTCCAGAAGATATCGTTGGTATGGTTGCCGCTGAAGCAGTTTTAACAATGAGAGGTGGTATGACATCTCACGCAGCCGTTGTTGCCCGTGGTATGGGTAAATGCTGTGTCTGTGGTTGTGCTGCTGCTCTTATCGATGAAGAAAAGAAAACCGTTACTATTGACGGTAAAGTATATGGACCAAACGATACATTTAGTATCGATGGTAGTACAGGTGATGTCTACCTCGGTTCCATCAAGACCGTTGAACCAGATTTAACTTCCGGTTACTTCGGCAGATTAATGAAGTGGGTTGATGAAAATAGAGCCCTTAAGGTTAGAACCAACGCTGATACTCCACGTGATGCTAAACAAGCCAAAATCTTTGGTGCTCAAGGTATCGGCTTATGCCGTACTGAACACATGTTCTTCGACAAAGACAGAATCTTCTCTATGAGAAAAATGATTCTTGCTGACACTGTTGAAGATAGAGAAGCTGCTTTAACAGAACTCGAACCAATGCAACAAAAAGACTTTGAAGGCCTCTATGAAATCATGGGTGATCTCAACGTCAACGTTCGTTTATTAGATCCACCTCTACACGAATTCCTCCCACAAGAAGAAGGCTTAATCAAAGAATTAGCGGATGCTATTGGTAAATCCGTTGAACAAGTCAAAGACAGAATCGACGACTTACACGAAGCTAACCCAATGATGGGTCACCGTGGCTGCCGTTTAGCAGTTACCTATCCAGAAATCTGCAGAATGCAAACAAGAGCCATTATCAAGGCCGCTATTGCTGTAAGCAAGAGAACTGGTAAACTTGTTGAACCAGAAATCATGGTACCACTCGTGCTCGAAGTTAGAGAACTCAAGTACGTTAAGAACATCATCTGTGAAGTTGCAGATCAATTAATTAAGGAAAGCGGTCTCAACATGAAGTACCATGTTGGTACAATGATTGAAATCCCACGTGCTGCTTTATTAGCAGATGAAATCGCTAGCGAAGCTGAATTCTTCTCATTTGGTACAAATGACTTAACCCAAATGACATTCGGATTCTCCCGTGATGACGCTGGTAAATTCTTAGGTGAATACTATTCCAAGAAAATCTTCGAAGAAGATCCATTCAAGACCTTAGACCAAAACGGTGTTGGCAAACTCGTTCAAAACGCTGTCAAACTTGGTAGAGGCACAAGACCAGATCTTCACGTTGGTGTCTGTGGTGAAACCGGTGGCGATCCAAAATCCATCGAATTCTATCACAAGGCTGGCTTAGACTATGTCTCCTGCTCACCATTCCGTGTTCCAGTTGCTAGATTAGCCGCTGCTCAAGCAAACATCAAATTCCCAAGATAATTTGAATAATTAAGGGGTCGTTAATCGGCCCCTTTCTTTAGAAAGAAAAAAATGAAAACGTTTAGAAAACTTTTTGTTGCCGGTGCTGCATTATTATCCATCACCGCATGTTCCGCCAATAACGGATTACCAATTTCTAACAAAGACTTTACTTATGATTCTTTTACAGAAATAAAAGTTGATGAAGGATTATATGGAAGTGAGAGCGGATTCATTGGTGCGAACAAAGACGAATTAGCCGCAAAAGTAATAGGGGCGGTTGTTATTCCTAATACTAAAAAAATAAAGGTTGGTGACGTGCCTACTACCGGGCATACCTATAACGGAGAAAACGTTAAAGTATACACCGTTAGTGATTATAATTCAGAAGAAGGATTCTCTAGCAATAAATGCTACGCATTACCAACAGCTACCGAAAATGAATATAGATTCTTAAGAAACGTCGGTGGTGGTTCTTTAGAATTAGAAAATTTAACTTTTGAATTAGGGTATAGATCCTCTACTCACTCAAGCACAAGCGAGGGTACAATTACTACCATCTATCACGCGAATGTGACTTTTGAAATCTTTAAATTTAATAAAGAAGCAGGCACATTAACAACAAGTGTGTTGGTGAAAGACACAAAAACAGTTAATGATGAAGCAACAACCAAATCAGGAACATTCACATTAACATTCAAAGCTTAATTATCAATAAGTATAATTAGCAACAAAAAACGCCTCTTTACAAGAGGCTTTTTTATTTGGTTAAACAATTATTTCTTAAATGGTTTATAGAAGACGAAGTTATTATCTGGATCTACATAACCAACTTCTTCATCTTTAACAATGATTGAACCGTCATCATCCACATATCCGATTTCTAAATCATCATATGAGATAGTGCCATCATCTGATATGTCTGCAAATTTTCTTCCACCGATAAATAAAACGTTTCTACCAATATAACCAACAAGTTCTTCGTTGATATAAATATTTTTTCCAAATGAATCGACAATAAGCACCATTATTTTAATACCTCCGTTAATTCTACGTAATAATTAGGATATTGGTTTTCTATTTCTTTAAATAATTTCTTCATATATTTCTTATCTTGAGATAACGCAAACACCGCACTTCCAGAGCCGGTCATCATCACCATCTTTAAGCCTTTGGATTTAAGCATATCAACAATTGATTTAATCTCTGGCACAAGCTCGCAGGCAACATCTTGTAAGGAATTGCCCATAGATTTCTCTAATAGGTCATCATCACCTGTTTCTAAGGCCTTAATAACATTATCAATGTTTGCGGCATTATAGTTTGGTTTAAGATCAAACTTTTCGTATACATCTTTAGTTGAACAACCTTCTTCTGGTTTCACAATTAGTACATAATAATTGTTTTTAATAGTGATAGGAGATAACTCTTCTCCCCTACCCTTACATCTAGCTGGTTTAGATTCAACAAAGAAAGGAACATCGCTTCCAATTGGTTTAGCCATTTCTAAGAAATCTTCTTTGGTTAAATTAAGTTTTAAGAACGTGTTGGTAGCGAGCATAGTAGCAGCAGCGTTACTACTCCCTCCTCCCATACCAGCTTGAACAGGTATATTCTTATGAATAAAGACTAAAAACTTCTTATCGTGTATATTAACTTTATCAAGCACTGCGTTTAACGCTACTTCAGCGATATTTTTATGGCCAAATTTAATGGAAAAGTCATCCATCACTACAAAGTTATCTTTCTTGCCTTTAAGCTCACTAATTTGGACGGAGTCGTGGAGTTTTAAAGGAACCATAACCATATCTAATTCATGATAGCCGTCTTCTCTAGTTTTGGTAACGTTTAATGCGATATTGATTTTCGCATAACTTTTTTCAGCTGCTTTATACATTTTTGTAGCCCTTTTCTATTAATAATGTTGTTAGATGATAGAAATTCTCTGGAGATATTTCCTCTGGTCTTAATATAGCATCTATATTTAAGGTTTCAAGAATTTTGATTGCCTCTTCCTTATTAATTAAGTTAGAGAGATTGTTAAGGATAGTCTTTCTTCTATTTAAAAAGAGTTTAGATGCAACCTTATATGTCTTCACCACTAAATCAAAATCATAATTATTGTTTCTAATAATAGTGAACACTGTTGATTTACATTTAGGCATTGGAACAAAACTAGATGCATTAACTTCAAACGCTTTTTTAATATCAGCTAATAGATGCACAAGGACAGAAGAAGCACCGTATTCAGATCCTTTAGTGTCATAGAAATGGTAGAAGTTTTCTTTCTGACACATGAAGACAAATTGAGTTGCATTCCTCGCGCTTATAAGTAAATGAACAATTAAATCTTTGGTAATGTTGTAGGGTATATTCGAAATAACAATATCATAATCATCATAATCATATTTAAGTGCATCACCAAAGACGATATTTGTTGATTCTTTTACCTCATTAGAAAGATAATTAATCACCCTTTCATCTATATCAATAACTGTTAAATTGTTAGCTTTATTTTCAAGGTGATATGTTAATGATCCTAAACCCGGTCCCACTTCAATTACTTTGGAATTTGCGTCAATTTTTGCTAAATTTACAATATTTTCACAAATATTAGGTTCAACTAAAAAGTTTTGTCCTTTATCCTTAGTTGGATTAATAGAAGCAATCTCCATTAAATATTTAACGCTTTCTTTATTTACTAGTTGCATACTTAATTTCTTTTTCCAACTCTTCTAAATTAATATGGAGTAAATTTAATCTCTTAATCATGTTGTTTTTATTTACTAAACCTAGGTTAAATTTATTTGATATTATTTTTCTTATTTCTTTACTATTATCTTTTCCTATAATCCCTAGTTCGTAGAGGTTATATTCTTTTTCCGCCTCTTTATTTGAAACATATTTATCTAACGCTTTTTCTATATCTAAGATCGAGCATTCAGCAACACCTTTTTTCTTGCTATTATTAGGCGCTTCAATTTCTATATTAATAACATTAGGTTTGATGCTATTAAGTCTTTCTCTAATCTTTTTACCCGCTTCATCTTTATCGGTTAATATAATTATTTGAGTATCTTTATCTAAAGCATTTAAAAACTTTATTTCTTCTTCTGGAATATCATATCCATTAGTTACTACATAATTAGATTCATAAAGCGTAGACAATTTAGAAACATCATGTGTTCCTTCTACAATTATGACCCCAGGAATATATTTTTTATTCATCGATATTTAATAAGCGACGCGCGTTTTGATAAGTCGCTTCTTCGATATGTTTTCTACTTTCTTCTCTTAGTCTAGTTATTTCATCCACCACCAAAGCGATGTTTTTAGGATAATTAACTGTTCCTCTAAGAGGGTGTGGGGCTAGATAAGGGCAATCAGTTTCAACAAGTAATCTATCTAAAGGACAAGTCTCTGCTACTTCTTTAGGTGTTTTGGCATTGGTAAATGTGACTGGACCACCTAAAGATATATACATACCTAATTTAAGTAATTCTTTCATGGTTTCTATAGAACCGCTGTAGCAGTGCATTATACCACCTTTAACTGGAGGATATTCTTTTAGTATCGCTAAACAATCTTCTGTTGATTCTCTATTATGAATCGAAATAGGTAAACCAACATAATTAGCGAATTCGATTTGACGGATAAAATATTCTTTTTGGATCTCTCTTTGTAACGGGTCTTTAATCCAATGATAATCTAACCCGATTTCTCCTATTGCTTTTACTTTAGGATCTTTTGCTAAAGCCATCACTTCATCATAATCTTTTTCACTTAAATCAAAGATTTCGGTTGGATGGAATCCAATCGCGGCGTAGCAGTTAGGATATTTGTGAGCAATTTTAACCGCTAATAAAGAGGATTCTTTATCATAACCAATCACTAAAAAGGATTTAACTCCAACTTTAGCAGCTTCTTCAATATGAAGTTCAATGTCTTTATATATTTCTGGATCGTTTAAATGGCAGTGAGTATCAAATATCATCTTATTTTCCTACACAGAATCTTTTAAATATTTCTTTAGATAAATCTATATCCATGTCTTCACCTAATATTTCTAGGACACTTCTATAAGCACTTGTTAAAGAAACAGCAATTAAATCAACAGGTAAGTCGTTAGAAGCATCTTCTATCGCTTTTTTAAGTGCTTCACTAGCTTTTGCTAATAGGCCTAATTGTCTAGTGTTATTAAGTGAAGGACGTTTGAATGTTTCTTCATTTATTCCGTATTTATCGTAAATCGCTTTTTTAAGCGCTTCGACGTCATTATTTAAAGCAGAGACATAAATACCTTCATCATTTTTATTCAAGGCTTTATCGGCTTTATTATAAATAATAATTCTATTTCTATCTTTGGTGAGTTCTAACACTTCTTCATCTTCCTTTGAAGGTTTAGACGATGAATCAATAACAACAAGGACTAAATCAGCCTCTTCAATACTCTTTTTAGATTTATTCACTCCAATATTTTCTATAGAATCTCCACTTTCTCTAATACCTGCGGTATCTAATAAGTGTAAAGTGATACCTTTAAGATTTATATCACCTTCTACTACATCTCTAGTAGTACCTGGGATATTGGTCACAATGGCTTTTTCTTCACCAAGCAAGGCATTAAGTAAAGATGATTTACCAACATTAGGCTTACCCACTAAAGCAACCTTAATACCTTCATTAATAATCTTGGCTTTTTGAGCGTCGTTTATTAATCCGTTAATTTTATTAACAATTTCATTGCACGAAGAAATGATCATCTCTTTATTCGCCACCTCAATATCTTCATATTCTGGATAATCGATATTTACTTCAATAAGCGATAATAAGTCAGCGATTTTATCTTTTACTTCTCTTACAAAGTCAGATGTCTTACCTTCTAAAGATAACATCGATAAAGATTTACTCTCTTTAGAGATAGAATTAATCACATCATTAATTGCTTCTGCTTGCACTAAATCAATCTTTTGATTGAGGTAAGCTCTTTGAGAATATTCCCCGTTAGTGGCAAGTCTAGCGCCATGTTTAATTAATAATTCTATAATTTGATTAGCAATTAGAACACTACCATGGCACATAATTTCCACTAAATCTTCACCGGTAAATGAATGTGGATTTTTATATATTGCTAGCACTACATCATCAATATGACGATCTTCATCCATGATACGCGCAAACATTAGTTTTCTTTTATTAACTTCACCAATGCTCTTGTTAATTATTTTATTAACAATATTAAAACCATCATCACCACTAACACGAATGATGTGAAGCGCACTTTTCATAGGAGCGGTAGCAAGAGCAACAATAGTTTCCATAATTAAGACTTAAAAAGCGCCCGAAGGCGCCTTAAATTAATCAACGTAAATGATTTGAACTTGACGGTGGGTACCTTCACCAGTACTTTCAGTTTTGATGTGAGGCATATTACTACAAGCTTGGTGAATTGCTCTTCTTTCATCTGCTGGCATTGGAGCGAAGGTATATGTTTCTTTACTCTTTTGCACTTCGTGAGCAAATCTTCTTGCTTGCTTTTCTAAAGTGAAATATTTCTTATTCTTATAACCGTTGATATCAAGCAAGATTCTAAATCTTCTCTTGAAACGATTATTCACCGCTAGTTTAGCGAGTTCATTTAACGCTTGAAGGGTGACACCGTTTTTACCAATTAAGATTGGGTTGTGGGTGCTATCAATGGTGATATGGATAATATCATCATCTAATCTAGTCTTAACACTAGATTCAATTCCGAATGAATCAATAACACCTAAGATATAATCTTCAGCGAATCTTACAATATCACTCATTTCATAGACGTCGATAACGACTTTCTTTGAAAATAGTCCTTTTTTCTTATCTTGCACACTGTAGATAAGTTGAGCTTCAGGAATTTGAAGTTCTTCTACTGCAAGACTAACAGCTTCTTCCACTGTTTTTCCCATATAGTTTTTCATATTATCTTTTCTCCTTTGATTGGTGAGAGATGATGGCTTGTGTAACAAGGGTTTGGAGAATGGAGATTAAAGCACCAATAAACCAATAGACACCCATAGCAGAGGCTAAAGTGAAGCCCATGAAGATAATCATAATCATCATCACATATGTCACAATCTTCATAGTACGATTTTGTTGAGTTTGAGCTGGGTTTTTACCAAGCTTAGCAACTTTCTTTTGTTTTCTCTTTTGCATCCATTGTGGTAAGAGCATAGATACCACTTGAGCGCCAGACATTAAGATAAATAACACTAACGCGGTCCAAGCAGATCCGTTCGCCCAGTTAGAACCATTGAATAAAATGGATGAGATAGAATCAGTGAAGTTCATTCCTAAGAATTGACCGGTTGATAACCAAGCAGATCCAATTAAAGCGCCCCACACACAGATGAAGATAGGGAATTGAACAATCATTACAAGTAATGATGAGAATGGATTGATGTGATTCTTTTTATAAAGTTTGTTCATTTCATCAGCCATTCTAGCTTTTTCACTTTGATTTGTATTTGCGTTAGGATATTTAGCTTGAATCTTAGCAAGTTGAGGTTGTAATTCAGTCATCTTTGCATTATTAAGTGTTGACTTAAATGACACCGCGAACATAAAGACTCTCACGATTAAAGTTACAAGGACGATGGTTAAGAGTTGTGCCCAACCGTTGGTGCCGTATAATCCGTTACCTAATCCAATAAAGGCATTACACATCACATCGATTAACGCTCCAATTGGATAAACAAGTAAACCTTCAAAGAAGCCTTTACTCCATCCGTATTGATAACTCTTAGCTTCAATTTCGACTGGGGTTTTAAGTGTATCCCAACCAAAATATCCATATTTTCCAGTATTGGTTGTAATACAACCACGGTAGTTATTTATAGCACCCTCCATAGTGGCTTTATAAATTTTTATAAAGTCTGATGTTGGAAGTTTACTAACATCATATTCCATGCCATACATTCCATCATTACTATACTTGTGGTAATTGGTTTCGGCTTGGTAAGTATAACTTGACCAGTTATCCCATAACTTATTATCTTCGGTGGTGGAAGAGAATCTTAAATAACCATAATCGGTTAATAAAGCACTCATTTCATCAACTGAAGAAATTGTTCTTTTACTTTCTTTAATAGCGTTTTCAACAATAACAAGGTCAAGGTTTGCCCAATATTCACAGTCATTTGCTAAATAATAAACATTATTCTTTTGGGCAGTCTCCATGGTTTTGGTAAGTCCGCCATTGTTATAGGCAAAACTATAAGAAAACCAAATATTACTCACTCCATCGAGTTTAAGTTCATAACATCCTTCTGTTGGTTTAGATGTATCATCTGCGTTATAAAACTTCGTAACACCGTTATCAAAAGCCGCTAACATGTGGGCTTTATCGGTTGTGCTACAGAAAGAAGAAGTACATCCAGAAAGAGCTAAAACTCCAACCGCGAGTGAAGCAAAAGCTATTCCAAATTTTGTTTTTCTTTTCATTTTTTAGTCCTTAAATATTTGTTCTAATAATTTCCCTAGTTCGTTTTTATTGGTCAAATGTTGTTGTTCTAAAAAAATATTTTTAGGCACAACTACTATATCTAGGGAATATCTACTGTAATCAATTAATAGATCACAAATGGCTCTTATTTTCCTACGAGTGGTTGATCTAACGACTGCGTTTCCTAATTTCTTAGAGGCCGCTATTCCAACCCTAACATATGATAATTTGTTTCCTAAACAATATACCTTAAAAGTGTTGTTTTTAAGATATTTTCCAGTCTTGATTACTAAACTAAATGTATCGTTTTCAGTAATACGATTTAATTTCTTCATTTAATTAAGCAGTAAGTTTTGCTCTGCCTTTGGCTCTACGGCGAGCTAAAACACGGCGACCATTAGCGCTTTTCATTCTTGCACGGAATCCTGCTTTGTGTGCATGTTTGACTTTACTTGGTTGATATGTTCTTTTCATGTTCGTTCCTCCTAAGATACTAACGCAATGAAAAGTTTACCCTCATTTATAGATAAATGTCAAATTAATAATCAAAACAACTTAATTTATTAAACCTAAATCTTTACAAAACGCTTTAAAAATAATCCAATTGTGGATATTTATTCATGGTTAACATAAAAAATTGAGAAATCCACATTCCTTCTCTTTATTTATATAAGATAATAGGACTTTTCCACATTTACACTTGTGAATATCCAATAATAGAGGTGTAAAACTCGTAATTTTGTGGATAAATGTGGATAAATATTTTCGTATTATGATTTAACTTATATTTGGTTATTAATAACCAATAATAACCCACAAAAAAGTATTGTAGTATAAAGAAAATGTGGAAAACTTAATTTTTGAATTTTTCAAGTTGCAAAGCATTTTTATTTATTTAATAATTAGTAGCACACACACTCGGGGGAGTTTGTATGATTAATACCTTATCAGAAATAACCCAATTATGGGACAAAGCTTTATTAAAAATAAAGGAAAGATTATCTGAGGATAAGATTTTCGACTCTTTCTTTGAGGATTCTTATATCTACCAAATTAATGGTGAAACTATCACTGTGATTGTTAATTCTGCTTTAGCAGTACAATTAATGAGAACTAAATATTATGATCTTATCAGCGATGTTGTTTTAGAATTAACAGAAACTAACTTTAAATTACTATTTATCCAAGCTAGCGAAATTCAAAGCGGGACAGCAACCGCCACTCCATCTGTTAAGAAGCAAGAATATTTTAAAGATTCTAGTTTAAATTCTAGTCTCACATTTGATTCATTTGTGGTTGGTCCGTTTAATAGAGAAGCTTCTCAAGCTGCCTTACTTGTCGCAAGAAACCCAGGAAAGATGTTTAAAGTGTTATACATTCACTCTAATTCAGGACTTGGTAAAACACACTTATTACACGCGATTGGTAACTATATCTTAAATGAAGGCAACCCAAACACTAAAATACTTTATACATCCGCTCAAACGTTTGTAGAAGAGTATGTTAAATATTCACGTGGTGAACAAGAGGCTGAACCACTTAAAGATTATGTTAGTTCTTACGATGTATTATTGTTTGATGATGTACAATTTTTAAGTAAGAAACCAAAAACACAAGAAATGTTCTTCTCGATTTATGAGAAAATGGTGAATAACGGTAAACAGATTGTTATCACATCAGATAAGCAACCTAATGAAATTAGCGATTTAGAAGATAGACTTGTATCTAGATTCAATCAAGGTTTAGTTATATCTATTAAAGAACCAGATCAAAATACATGTGTCCAAATCTTAGAAAAGAAGATTGAATCTAACGGTTTAGATTTGTCTAAATTTGACGAGTCAGTATTATATTTCTTTGCAGAGAAATTTTCCAAGAATGTTCGTGAACTTGAGGGGGCATTAAATAGGTTAATTTTCCATATTGTTAATTTAACTAATACTGATGTAGTAACATTAGATGTTGCAGCAGAAGCTGTTCAAGGCTTAGTGGGTGGTAATTCCATCGCAACCCAAATTAATGAACAAAAAATCATTAATACAGTCGCGGATTATTATTCATTAATCCCCTCCCAAATCACTGGAAAGATTAGAACTGGTCAAATTGCCTTAGCTAGACATATCGCCATTTATTTAATCAGGCAAGAATTAGACGTACCACTTACAAAAATAGGAACAATGTTCGGTGGGAAGGATCACACAACCATTATGCACGCTATCAAACATGTGGAAAACGAGTTGAAAACTAACCCTGAAATGAAAGAGGCGGTAACCCAACTTCAAAAGAGGATAAAATAAATTTTTATTAAAAATAAAGACACCATTAAAAACGTGTGTTAGAATAATGAAAGGATTGGAAATATAGTTACTTATCCACAAAATCCACAGGGCTAATAATTATAATTAATAAATAAAATAAACTAAAAGGAGTAAATTAATATGCGATTTACAATCAATAGAGAAGAGTTTTTAAAAGGATTAACAACTGCTAGTAGAGCAATCAATGCTAAAAACCCAATAGCAGCTTTAACTAACATTAAATTAGATTTAAATGATAACGGATTATTTGTTACTGGATCAAATAGAGATTTAACTATTAGAATTCTTGTTCCATATTTTTATAACGAAAAAGAAATTATTAGAAATTTCCAACATGGTTCAATATTACTTAACTTAAAAGTTATTGATTTCTGTAGAGAAGTTAAAACTGAAGAAATTATTTTAGAAGTTAATGATGAAACAATCGTTACTATCAGCAGTTCTAATGGTAATAATGAAATGACACTTCAATGTATTAAAGTTGAAGAATATTACGATGTTGATTTAGAACCAGATAATACTCAAATAACATTAACCACTAAAGAATTCCATGAAATGGTTAATCAAACCGCATTTGCAGCTTCCTTAAAGGAACAAAGACTAATTCTTACCGCTCTTAATTTAGAAGCCTCTACCGGTTTATTAACATGTACTGCTACCGATTCAGCAAGAATGGCAAGGAAAGAAATTAAAATTCCTGATGATATCAACTTTGTTGCAAATATTCCAGCTAAGATGATGGTAGAAGTTGATCACTTATTAGAAAATCAAGAATATATCACTATCTCTATCGGAGATAAGAAAGCACTATTTAGTTTTGATAGAATCGTTGTTGCTACCACTTTAGTGGCTGGTGAATATCCAAATACCAAGAATATTGTTCCACGTGCTACCAACTATTCTTTACAAGTAAACGCTCAAGAAATTTTAAGCGCTATTAGATTAGCTAACTTAGTTACTGAAAGAGAAAATGTTGTTGATCTTAACATGAGTGCAGAAGGTGTTCAAATCTCCGCTAAAAGCAGCCAAACAGGTTCTGGCGTAAATAAGATTGAAGTGTTTAAGTTTGAAGGCTCTAACCTTAGAATTTCATTTAATTCTGAATATGTTAGCTCTGCTATTAAAGCTTTAGGTAGTGAAGATGTAGAATTCTCATTCATTGGTGAGATGAAACCATTTGTGATTAAAAACCCAAATGATAATTCAATTATCCAAATTGTTACACCTGTGAGAACTTATTACTGATAAATATCATTAAATTTCAAATTAGGGGTTTATAACCCCTTTTGTTTTTGTGTAAAATAAATCTAATAATGGAAAATGAATTAACCAAAAAGATAATTAATAACGAATATAATTTTATTCGTTTTTTCTGTAAAGAAATTATCAAAGATAATTATATTAGATTTTATGATGATAAAATCCGAGATATGTATGACAATAATTTCACTGATTTATATGGTGAGATGACACCTGAAATCTTTACTGAAATTAAAAAGATCAAAGAGGAAAGAAAAGAAGATTTTATTAAAATTAGCTCATTCCATGAAATACCTGAATTGGAGTACCTTGGTTATAATAAAGAAACCTTGCTCACTATGGCAGCGGATAAAGTTAATGCTAAGCCACTTATAATTAAAGGAATTGAATTTAAAAATATTTTAAATAATCCGGAATTAATTAATGAATTATTAAAAATAAATTTGGAGTACTATGCTTCAGAATACGGAAAAGATTTTGTTGGGCATAGAATCTATAGATATTTCCATAAAATAAGCGAGTTAAAAGGACTTAATTATTTTGTATGTTGTTATAATAACAAAATCGTTGCTTATTGTTACGCATATCATTCTAATGGTGTGGTAGCGCTTGATGGTCTCTTGGTGGATAAGCAATTTAGAAACAATAATATTGCATCAAACCTCGTTAAATACGTACAACAATATTACCAAAATTGTCCTATCTACTTACATGCGGATGAAGCAAGTACCACAAAAGAATTATATGAGAGATTAGGGTTTAAAGTTTTATATAAAAAATATGACTATTTAAGACTGGATTCTGAATTTCATTAATTAATGATTTAAACCACTATTTTTATTACTTAATCAAAAATCATTAATAGATATAATCTATAACCTTAACAAGTAAAATAAGCATTATTACACATATATTTTATAAGAGAATTTTATTCTCTTTTTTAATTATATAATATATAATGTACCTACGAGGTTTTTTAATGGGTAAAGAAATTGTTCGTATAAAGGATGGTGAGAATTATATAACCCTCAATGTTTTACTTAAATTAACCAATATAATTTCCACTGGTGGAGAAGCAAAATATTATCTTGTAAATAACAAAGTGTATGTGAATGATATTTTAGAAAATCGCCGTGGTAGAAAGTTATATAAAGGTGATGTGGTAAAAGTTGAAGGTAAAGTATTTGAGATTGATCAATAATGATTGTTAGGAAATTAAATTTACATAATTATAGAAATTACTCTTCTAAACAATTTGAATTCAAACCTGGTATTAATGTAATACTTGGTGAAAATGCAGTTGGCAAGACCAATATAGTGGAAGCAATATATTACTTATCACTTCCAAGAAGTTTTAGAGGGGTAGATGATATTGATTTAATTAAATATGGTGAAGATTATGCTTCTATATCAAGTAAGGTTGAAATAGGAAAGATTAATCGAGATATCAATATTGTTATTTCTAAACAAGGTCGTCAGATTACAATCAATAATAAACCGATTGAACGCATCAGCGATCTAGCAAAAACTATAAATGTAATATTGTTTGAACCAAAAGACGTATTGCTCTTTAAAGGTTCGCCTAAAGAGAGAAGAAATTTCTTAGATATATCGTTAACTAAACAAACCGAATCATATCTCTCCGCGATTACTAGATACAACAAAGTTCTTAAGGAAAGAAATGAAGTGTTGAAACAAGATAAAGTAGATAAAACTTTATTAGAAACAACCACCGAAATGCTCATAAAAACAGCTGCTCCGATAGTGAAATATCGTGAGGGTTACTTAAAGGATATCAATGATATCCTTAATAAAATAACGCGCGCACTCACGGGCACGCATGAGAAAATAGAAATAATTTATCATCCATTTGTCGCTAACGATGAGAATTATGAAACTAACGCAAGAAACGCATTTAATAAGGCGTTAGAGACGGATTTGAAACATAAAGCAACATCCGTTGGCATTCACCGTGAAGACTTCTCTATCAACCTGTTTGATAAAGATATCGCGACGTTTGGAAGCCAGGGTCAAAATCGATTGGTGGCCCTCGCATTAAAATTATCCCCTTACTTCTTGATTGAAGATAAGGATAAAAAACCAATCGTTGTTCTCGATGATGTGATGAGTGAACTTGATGAGAAACACCAACAAGTATTAATCAAATTCTTGAAGAAGTTTGAACAAGTATTCATCACCACCACAAAACTTGTTATAGCTGGCGCGAGCCACTATGAAATAAAGAAATAATCATTTAAAGGAGGTCTCTTAATGGAAGAAGAGAAAAAAGAAGTAGTAGCAGAAACTTCTCAAGCTCAAGAAACACCAATTACTATTTCAGAAATGAATAAAGAAGAGGTGCAACTTGAAAAAGCTGATAAAGAATACACCGCTACTAACATTCAAGTCTTAGAAGGGCTTGAAGCTGTCCGTAAACGTCCTGGTATGTATATTGGAACAACATCCAGTGCTGGTTTACATCACCTTGTATGGGAAATTGTTGATAACGCGATCGACGAAGCCCTTGCTGGTTACTGTACTGAAGTAACAGTTACTATTAATAAAGGTGAAACAATTACTGTTATTGATAATGGTAGAGGTATTCCTGTTGATACCGTTGCTAAAAGCGGTCTCTCAGGTGTTGAAACTGTTTATACCATTCTCCACGCAGGTGGTAAGTTTGGTGAAGGCGGTGGCTATAAAGTGTCTGGCGGTCTCCATGGTGTTGGTGCTTCCGTTGTTAATGCTTTAAGTAGCTGGCTTGAAGTTGAAGTCCATAAAGACGGTGGAATTTATTTCATGCGTTTTGAAAACGGTGGACATCCAACTGATAGATTAAAAAGAATTGGTGACTGCGCTAAGGAAGATACTGGTACAAAAGTTACGTTCCAACCAGATCCAACTATCTTTACTGACACCATCGTTTATGAATACCAAATCATTAGAGATAGATTAAGACAAGTTGCTTATTTAAATAGAGGCATCAAAATTAACGTTATTGATGATAGAGGTGAGACACAAGTTAAAGAATCATTCTGTTATCAAGGTGGTATTAAAGAATACGTTCAATATATCAACCACAACAAGATTGCCTTATTCCCAGAAGTTATCTACTGTGAAGGAAGCGAACCAATTGAACTTGCTAGTGGACATACTGCTCACGTCTACGCTGAAGTCGCTATGCAATATAATGATGGATACGCTCCAAATATCTATTCCTTCTGTAATAACGTCCACACTCATGAAGGTGGTATGCACGAAGCCGGTTTCCAACTCGCGATTGGCCGTGTAATTAATGCATACGCTAGAGATAATAAACTTCTTAAAGAGGGTGAAGAAAACCTTACTATCGATGATATTAAGGAAGGCTTAACCGCCATCATTTCTGTTAAACACCCAAACCCTCAATTTGAAGGACAAACCAAAACTAAATTAGGAAACTCTGAAGTCAGAAAGATTTTATCTAATATCGTTGGTGATCAATTAAATAGATTCTTGATGGAGAATCCTAAGACTGCACGTCTAATTATAGATAAATGTATTATGGCCGCTAACGCACGTTTAGCAGCGCGTAAGGCGAGAGAAAGTGTCCGTAAGGGTGCACTTGAACTTACTACTCTTCCAGGTAAGTTAGCCGACTGTTTATCTAGAGATCCTGAAAAATGTGAATTATATATCGTTGAAGGCAACTCTGCTGGTGGTAGTGCTAAGAATGGTAGAGATAGAGAAACTCAAGCCATCCTCCCACTTAGAGGTAAAATCCTTAACGTTGAAAAAGCGCAAGCAAAGAGAATATACGCTAACGCCGAAATTGGTAACATGATTACCGCTATTGGTGGAGGTGTTGATCCAGAATTTGATTGTAGCAAGATTAGATATCATAAAATCGTTATCATGACCGATGCTGATGTTGATGGTAGCCACATTCGTATCTTGTTATTAACATTCTTCTATCGTTTCATGAGACCACTTATTGAAAATGGCTATGTTTATATCGCTCAACCTCCTCTATATAAGGTTGAATACCATGGTAAACAATATTATGCCTATAACGATGATCAACTCGAAGATATCAAACGTAAACTTAACTTAAAACCTGGATATCCATTCCAACGTTATAAAGGTCTTGGTGAAATGGATGCTCAACAACTTTGGGAAACCACTATGGATCCAAGTAAGCGTAAGATGCTTAGAGTCACTCTTGATGACGCGATCACCGCTGAAACAGTCTTTACTGACTTAATGGGTGATAATGTTGATCCAAGAAAAGATTTCATTCACGCGAATGCTCAATTCGTGAAGAATCTTGATATTTAATAGGAAGGAGGAACAGTTATGTTAGATGAAGAAAATAAATTAGAAAACACTGAATCTAGTGAAGAATCTAAAGAAGAAGAAAACGTTCAAGGCGAACAAGAACTTCAAGCTGGTATTAATGCTGGTTTGAGTGATGTTGCTACCGTAGACTTAGTTAAACAATCCTTCCTCGATTATGCGATGAGTGTTATCGTCGCTCGTGCTATCCCGGATGTCAGAGATGGTATGAAACCAGTTCATAGAAGAATCATCTTCTCCATGAACGAAAGTGGTAATACACCAGATAAACCATTCGTCAAATGTGCTCGTATCGTTGGTGATGTCATGGGAAAATATCACCCACATGGTGACTCCGCGATTTATGGTGCGGTCGTTAGACTTGCTCAACCATTCGCGATGAGATATTGCTTGGTTGATGGCCATGGTAACTTCGGATCTATGGATGGTGATGAGGCTGCCGCTTACCGTTATACTGAAGCTAGATTACAAAAACTCGCCCTTGAAATGGTGAGGGATATCAACGCTAATGCGGTTGATTTCGTTGATAACTATGATGGTACTGAACAAGAGCCTGCAGTCTTACCTTCTAGATTCCCTAACTTGCTTGTTAACGGATCTAATGGTATTGCTGTTGGTATGGCTACTAATATGCCACCTCATAACCTTGGCGAAGTAATTGATGGAGTTATCGCTATTGCTCATAACCCAGAAATGACCACCGAAGAATTAATGAATATCGTTAAGGGTCCAGATTTCCCTACTGGCGGTATTATCTTAGGACGCGGTGGTATTAGAGAAGCGTATGAAACCGGTACTGGTTCCATCACCATTCGTTCTAAATGCCATATCGAAGAAAGAAGTAATGGTTTAAAACAAATCGTTGTGACTGAAGTTCCTTATCAAGTTAATAAAGCTACTATGGTGGAAGCTATTGGTAACTTAGTAAGAGATAAGATTATTGAAGGTATCAGTGATATCAGAGATGTCTCTAATAAGGATGGTGTCAAAATCATTATTGAAGTTAAACGTGACGCAATTCCTGAAGTTGTTTTAAATCAACTTTATAAATTAACCAGCTTACAAGTTAGTTATGGCATTATTAATCTCTGTTTAGTTAATAACGCTCCAAAGATTTGTTCTTTAAGTGCTTTACTTAATAACTACTTAGAGTTCCAAATTGATGTTGTAAGACGTAGAACTCAGTTCTATTTAGAAAAAGATACAGCAAGAGACCATATTGTTGTTGGTTTACTCAAGTGTCACGATAACATCGATGATATCGTTGATATTATTAAAGAAAGTGCCACTCCAGAAGATGCTTCTAATAAATTAATGGCAAAATACGATTTCAGTGAAGCACAAGTTCAAGCCATCTTAGGTATGACCTTAAGAAGATTAACTGGTATTGAAACCGATAAATTAGAAGCTGAAAGAGCTCAACTTGAAAAGAATATTGCTGAATATAATAGAATCCTCTCTAGTAGAGAAAATATTATTGAAGTCATTGCTAAAGAATTAACAGAAATCAAAGAAAGATTTGGTGATGAAAGAAGAACCACCATCTCTGATAGTGATGCTTCTATCGATGATGAAGATCTCATCCCACAAGAAGATATTATTGTCACCCTTTCTAGAGGTGGTTATATCAAACGTTTAGCAAGCGACACATTCCGCGCTCAACATCGTGGTGGTAGAGGTATTAAAGGTATGTCTACTAACGAACACGATATCGTGGAAGAAATGTTATACACCAAAACCCATACAGATTTATTAATGTTTACAAGTTTTGGTAGAGTATACCGTATTAGAGGATACCAAATCCCAGAATTTAACCGTAATTCTAAAGGTATCCCTGTCATTAACTTAATCCCAATCGAGAAGGAAGAAAAACTTGAGGCTATCGTTCCATGTGATGAATATAGTGAAGATAGTTACTTAATGTTCTTTACCGAACAAGGATTAATTAAAAAGACCCCATTAAGTGAATTCGCAAACATTAGAGCGAATGGTAAGATCGCTATCGCTTTAAAAGAAGGAGATGCCTTACTTGCTGTTAAACCAGTGAAAGATGACACGATTGTTGGTATTGCTGGTAGTAACGCCAAGATGGTGAACTTCGTCGCTACAGAAGCCCGTCCAATGGGTAGAGATACCATGGGTGTTAAAGGTATTGAATTACCTGAAGGTGAAAAAGTTGTCGGTGTCACCACTAGTGAAGAAGGTAAATATATCCTCTCTATCACCAACAAAGGTTTTGGTAAATTAACCGATATCGATAGTGGTGATGTTGATGAAAACGGTAATATGGTACCAGCCTATAGAATCACCAAACGTGGTGCTAAAGGCGTTACAGCTATGAAGACCAATGATAAGATTGGTAATTTGATTGCTGTAAGAGCGGTATCTATTGAAGATGACTTAATGGCCATCACTAACGGAGGCATTGTGATTAGAACTCACTTAAGTGAGATTAGACTTGCCTCTAGAAATACTCAAGGTGTCAAGATTGTTAATCTTGAACCAAGACAAAAAGTTGTTAGTATCGCAGTCGTTCCTCATGAAGATGAATCTGAAGAAGAGTTTGTTGAAGATGAGGAAGTAACTGAAGAAGCGAAGGACGGAAGCGATGTTAACGATACCTCATTAGAATAATTATGAAGGTGTTAGTATCTTTTAAAGTTAATAAAAAATACGATAATTTCGAGGGTTCCCGTATGCGTAAAACCATCAAGGGTGCCCTTGAGATTTTAAACATCCCTTATACCGATAGTTTAGTGGACTATTATGATGTTGCGCATTTAATCTCTCCAGAACAAGATGGTGAATTAAATGAAATTGTCGATGGTGGAGCGCCTGTCGTAGTGTCAGCTTTATATACTGAAGACGATCCTGTTGCTTCCTATCTACAAATGGATAAAACGACAAAAAAATCAGTCCTTACACCAAAAGCATTTAAGTTTTTAAATAAGGCTGACCTAGTGCTTGTCCCTTGTCAAAACGCTAAAGAGTTACTTATTGAAAACGGAATCACTAGCCCAATAGAAATATGTTCTGCTGGTGTAAATATGTCCCGTTTTGATTTCTCTAAGAATGAAGAAAAAGAAATATTCTATCGTTATTACCGTGAAGATAAGAACAAAAAGCTTGTTATAGCCGTCGGAGAATATAAGGGAAGGATGGAAGGCTTAAGCTCGTTCATTGGAGCGGCTAGAAAGTCTCCAAACGCGATTTTCTATTACATTGGAAAGGTCACTACCCGTAATAAACTCAATTTAAAATTAAACAACATTATTAACGGCGCACCAAAGAATGTGAAATTTGTGGATGTACCACCAGATGATATCTATCGTAGTGCACTTCTAAACGCAGATGTATTTATGATTCCTGGTTATAAAGTAACTGGTATTACTAGTATAGTTGAAGCGATGGCGGCAAAAACCCAAATCATCGCTCGTAAATCAACCATCTTAGGCGGTATATTAGAAGATGGTGTTACCGCTCATTTAGCGGAATTCTCAGAAACACTAGCTTCATTAACTAGAGATTATCTCGATGGTAAGATTAAACCTACAACAACACAAGCATATCAACAGGTTTCTAAGCACACATTAGAAGCGTTTGGCGACGAACTTAATAAATGTTATCAATTAGCAATACAAAGCAAAGTT
This sequence comes from Erysipelotrichaceae bacterium, assembly GCA_015059185.1. Taxonomy (GTDB): domain Bacteria; phylum Bacillota_I; class Bacilli_A; order RFN20; family CAG-826; genus SIG220. Next base: position 34,232 of record SVAY01000001.1, on the reverse strand, counting down.
AAAAGGAGATTTTAGTTATGATTGATCAAGAACGTATCCGTACTAATCCAGAAGCAGTAAAAGAAGCCCTTAAAAAGAAATTATGGGATGTTGATTTTACTGAATATTTAGCTTGGGATAAAGAAAGAAGAACATTACTTCAGACCGTTGAAGGAAATAAAGCAGAGATGAATAAGTTGTCTGCCAGCGTTCCTCAAGCAAAGAAAAACGGTGAAGATGTTTCTAAAATATTTGCAAAAGTAAAAGAAATTGCCGCAAAAAACAAGGAATTTGAAGAAAAAACAAAAGAATTAGATGCACGTATTTTTGAATTCTTATCCGCTTTACCAAACATTCCTGATGATGATTTAGTGGGTGGCGGAAAAGAAAACAATAAGTGCATTAAAACATTTGGTAAGAAACCAGAATTTAACTTTAAGATGAAAGACCATGTTGAACTCGCTGAATCACTTGGTTTAGTTGATTATGATAGAGGTGCAAAAATCAGTGGTCACGGTGCTTGGGTTTATACAAACCTTGGTGCTAGACTTGAATGGGCGCTTGTTAACTTCTTCATTTCTGAACATTTAAAAGATGGTTATGAATTTATCCTACCACCACACTTATTAAATGAACAAAGTGGATATGTTGCTGGTCAATTCCCTAAGTTTAGACAAGATGTTTTCTGGCTCGATGGACTTGAACCAAAAAGATTCATTCTTCCAACAGCAGAGACCGCTTTAGTGAATTTACATAGAGATGAAATTCTTTCTGAAGATGATCTTCCTAAAAAATATTTTGCTTATACTCCATGTTATAGACGTGAAGCTGGCAGCTATCGTACCGAAGAAAGAGGTATGATTAGAGGTTATCAATTTAATAAAGTTGAAATGGTTCAATATACTAAACCAGAAGATAGCGATAAGGCATTTGAGGAATTAGTTAGTAAGGCTGAATCTTTAGTTGCTAAGCTTGGTTTACATTATCAAGTTTCTAAATTAGCAGCCGGTGATATCTCTCACTCCATGGCGAGAACTTATGATATTGAAGTATATTTACCAAGTATTGGTATTTATAAAGAAGTTAGTAGTGCTTCTAACGCTAGAGATTACCAAGCGCGTAGAGGCATGGTGAGATATAGAGATAAGGCAACTGGTAAAACTAGATTCGTTCACACTCTTAACGCCTCTGGCTTAGCTACCAGCCGTATCTTCCCAGCCATCCTTGAACAATATCAACAAGAAGATGGATCTGTTATCGTCCCAGAGGTCTTAAGACCATTTATGGGTGGTATCGAAGTATTAAAGCCTATCAAATAAAATAATTATTGTGTATAATAATTAAGCCGTTGCGATGTATATCTATGAACCAGGTCAGGACAGGAATGTAGCAGCCTTAAGTATCATATCCATGTGCGACGGTTTCTTTTTATGAAAAATCCTGCCTATTATATGTCGTTAGCGCTTAAAGAAGCCCAAAAGGCTCTTTTAGAAGACGAAACACCTATTGGATGTGTGATTGTAAAAGATGACAAAGTCATCGCTCGAGCACACAACAAAAGAGAAACCAAGAATTTGGTTATTTCTCATGCAGAAATTGAAGCAATCACCAAAGCAAACAAGAAGCTTAAGTCTTGGAGACTTGTTGATTGTGATTTATATGTCACGGTTGAACCGTGTATTATGTGTGGTGGCGCAATTATCCAATCACGCATTAGAAATGTATATTATGGGGCAGGCGATCCTAAAGGTGGGGCGTTTGGTGGTTCTATCAACATATTAGGTGCTAATAATATTAACCATAGGCCCAATATTATAGGCGGCATTTTAGCTGAAGAATGTGCTATAATAATTAAAAATTATTTCAAAAACAAAAGAAAATAGAATAAAAACTTGGTTATCCAAGTTTTTTTATTTATTATTTTATTTGTACAGTGTATGGAAAACGAGAGTTATAAAGGCCTCACAACAGAGGAAGTTAATCAAAGAATTGAACAAAAATTGGTTAATAAAACCAATTTAACTGTCGGTAAATCTTATCTAAAAATCATCATGGATAATTTACTCAGCTTCTTTAATATTCTTCTTTTTATTGTTGCGGGCTTAATGATTTATGGAGGATATTATTCAGGATTATTATTCTTAGGAATTTTAATTCCTAATATTATTATTGGTTTATATGAAGACATTAAAGCGCGTCGTTTGATGAGTAAGCTCCACGTTTTAAACGCTCCAAAGTCTACTGTTATTAGAAACGGGGTAGAAGAAACTATACCTAGTGAAAAACTTGTTTTAGATGATGTTGTTGTTTTAGGGGCAAATGCTCAAATTAGTGCTGACTCAATATTATTAAGCGGGACACTTGGTGTTAATGAATCTTTATTAACAGGTGAACCAGATATCATCTATAAAAAGCCAGGCGATACGATTTATTCTGGTTCATACGTTGTTAATGGTAAGGCTTATGTTAAGGTTGATAAAGTTGGTAATGATAGTTATGTTCAACAACTTCAATCAGTCGCAAAGAAATTTAAACGTAGTAAGAGTGAAATTCTCGCTTCCTTAAGCAACTTATTTAAAGTTATTGGTGGAACAGTTATTGTAGTCGCTATTGCTACCATCATTATTTATAGTGTACAAGGTAAATTTGGTAGTGCTGATTCGTTTAAGTTAGCAATTGGTCCTATTTCTGGATCAATGGTTGCGATGATTCCTACAGGGTTATATTTATTAACTTCTTTAGCTTTAGCTACCGCGGTTATTAACTTATCGAGAAAGAACGCTCATGTGCAGGATTTCTATGCGGTTGAAATGTTGGCGAGAACAGACACCATCTGTGTTGATAAAACAGGCACCATTACCGATGGCACGATGTTAGTTAAAGACATTGTACCAGTTGGCGAATCTTCTGTTGGTCATATTAAAGGCATCATCTTTAAGACACTCAACGCAACAGGCGATACCAACGCCACTGCAGTAGCGTTACAAAACGCCGTGATGGGATTCCATGAAGAGCCTGCTTTAGTCTCCCTTCCATTCACCAGTGAAAATAAATATTCTGGAGCTTCGTTTAAAGAAGGTACATATTTAATTGGCGCTCCAGAATTCATTAATTTAAACAATAAACAAACCATTTTAAGAAAAGCAGAAGAATTTACATCAAAAGGATTTAGGGTTCTTGTTTTAGCGCATTCTAAAGATAAAATAACTGGTAAATCATTCGAAAAAACATGCGAAACCCTCGCCATTATCGTTATTCAAGACCATATTAAAGAAGATGCTAAAGAAACATTTGAATGGTTTAATTCTAACGATGTAACGATCAAAGTTATATCTGGAGATAATGCAATTACTGTTAGTGAAATTGCAAAAAATGTTAGTATCGAACACGCTGATAAATATATCTCCTTAGAAGGCATGAGTGAGGATGAAGTAAAAGAAGCGGCTAATAAATATACAGTCTTTGGTAGAGTAACCCCTGAACAAAAAGCAATACTAGTTGAAGCTATGCAATCTGAAGGCCATACAGTGGCTATGACAGGTGATGGGGTTAATGATATTTTGGCCCTTAAAAAAGCTGATTGTTCGATTGCGATGGCAAGTGGAGCAGAAGCTAGTAAAAACGTTTCTCACATCGTATTAATGAATTCTAATTTTGCTTCTTTACCTGCGGTTGTGGCAGAAGGAAGAAGAGTTGTTAATAACTTACAAAGAAGTAGTTCCTTGTTCTTAGTAAAAACTATCTTTGCAGCATTTACTACCATATTATTCTTGCTCATCTCTGTCTTCAGTAAGAACCCAGATATCACCTATCCATTTAGAACTAACAACCTCTACATCTGGGAAACTGTTGGATTAGGGTTACCAGCCTTCTTCTTAGCCTTAGAACCTAACGCTGAAAGGATTAAGGGCAAGTTCCTAATAAATGTATATTGGAAATCTATACCCGCCGCAATCGTTATGATCCTAGGTGTTAATTTGTTCTTTGTATTTGCTTTTATTGCTATTAATAACGGTGTTTATACTGGCTTAACAACTATGGAATCCGCTATTACTATAGCTACGCTATTTATGTCGTTGTTCTGCCTATGTGTATTGTTTAAGGTGTGCCAACCTTTAAGCAAATATAGGGTAGTGGTGTTTAGTTTCTTCTCTTTAGTTGCATTAGGCTGTATAGGCTGTTCTTACCTTCTTTATTTAGGGGGCAAAGGAAATATATTCGGAATCCACTTTGGCGAATTGAGTGGGGTTAATTATTTTATCGGTGCATGTGTGCTTTTTGGAGCAGCCGCGCTTTATTTTGTCATCAATTACATCTTAGAAGTTATTAGAGGCGAGCATCTTCACGATGATGATGAGGAAGATAAACAATGAAGACAGAACATAAGTTCGCGGCGATTTTAAAACAAATGATGCAAGAGAAACCTCTTGACGAGATTTCTGTTATGTCATTATGTAGAAGGTGTAAAGTTAATAGACAAACATTCTATTATCACTTTCATGATATGTATGATTTATTAACTTTGGTCTATCTAGATGAGAAGATAGATGACATTGACAAAGTTAAAACTTTTAAAGAGATGATTTCGTGTATTTATCTCTATTATAAACACAATGAAAAGTTTATAGATGCAACCATTTCAAGCGTTGGAAAAGACCTTGTTTTAGACCTATTTTACGGAGCTTGTTATCAAGCAATTATGAACTTTTTAGGAGCCTATGATATTAGCAAGGTGGTGGGCTCTCAAAATAAGAAAAATATCGCTAGATTTTATGCTAGTGCATATTCAAATTCAATCCTTTATTATTTTGCTAATTACAAGAACAAAAGTTTAGAAGGATTGTTTTCAACATTTGCGTTCTTAGATCAACTAGATTTAAGAGTAAACATGCAAAACCAGCTTAAATATGAAAGAAATAACAAATAAAAGGAGAATATTATTATGAAAAAGGAAGATGTGTCAGGTTTAATTGTTTATCTATTAATTTTTGGATTTGCAATTATTTTTGGATTCACAGTTCTTAGAGATTTTGCCTCTAACTGTGGACTTAGTACAGGGGTGTTCTTTGGCTACATTATCGGCGCTATTGCAACAGGTGTTATATTTAACTCCTTGCTCTTTGAATTAGGACACATGCTAGGTGCAAAAGTTGGAAGATATGAAATACTATCTGTTAACGTTCTTGGATTCATGTTTTATAGAAAAGACAAAAAACTTAAATTCAAATTCTCAAATTTTGAAGGTTTAACCGGAGAAACAAGAATTAAACCAAAAGAAAACGTGAAAAAAGAACCTAACCCAACACCATACCTTTTGTTCGGCACATTATTCTTCCTAGTTGAGGTGATTGCAGTGTTGATTGCTTTTGTTGCACTTAACCAAATTGTTAAAGGAAATAAAGAATCAACATTAGCCCATTTAGCGTACTTCTTCCTTGTTGTAGGTGTTATTGGCTTTATGATTCTAATCTATAACATTATGCCTTTCCGTGTTGATACAGTAACTGATGGATATAGATTGGTTCTTGTTAGTAACCCAAAAAATAAAGAAGCGTTCAATGAACTTCTTAGAGTCCAACACGCGATTGAAAATGGTGAGAAAAATGTTGAAGTTAAAACATTTACTACAATCACCAACTTCACTGCCGACCTTAATCTAAACAAGGTCTATGCTTTACTTGACCAAGAGAAATTCTTGGAAGCTATTCCTTATATCGATAGTATCTTAGCAAGCAAAGACACCATTAGTAATAAAACCTATATCCGTACTAAATCCCAGAAGATTTATATTGATATCATGACTAAGTCATTAGAAGAGGCTCAAGAGTTCTATGATAAAGAAGTTCCTCATTCAGAAAGAAAAGAGATTTCTAGTGATGTTTCTATGGCCTCAATTAGAGCGTACATCTTAATGAGTGGGTTGCTTGATAAATCATTAAGCGAAACAGAATTGGCCTTAAACAAAGTTTTAAGAGCCTATAAACACACGAATAAGTCTCGTCAAGAGGTTGAGTTAAAGTTATATAATCAAGCTCTTAAAAGGGTAATTGACGCTCATCCATCTTGGAACTTGGAAGGATATTTATTAGAAGAAAAACAATAATTTTAATTTTTGTTTTATAATTAATATAATGAACGACTTCAAAGATTTTATTGTCCAAAACTTTATTTTAATTTGTGTAGCTAGTGTCATGATCACTATTTCTATACAACGATATAAGCAACACCCAACAGTTAGTTTATATGCGATTTTAATATCTTCTTTTGCTTTCTTGCTTGCTATATGCGCGAAGCTTGAACAAATAGCGATTAGATCACTTAATCCAACAGGAGCACTTATCGCGGGTATCGGGGTATATACATTAGGTCCAATATGTGTTTATTTGTTTGGTTTGCTTGGTGGAACAGTGTCAACCAAAAGCAAATGGTTTTTTATTTCCTATATTCCACTTATTATCAACCCATTAATCTATCTACTAGGCTTTATTCCTGGGGTGAGGGATTATGTTGTTTATTATACAGTTGAAGGCGGGGCGTGTGTCTTAAAGGGTGGACCATTTAGATTCACTTCGCACGTCATTTCGGCGATTTATATCATTTGGATTGTTTACCTTTCTTTGTCAATGCTACAAAACAAGCGTTTTACTAGAGGCATTACGGTATTAGGTTGTGCGTTTTTTACCATTGTAGTTGTTGTTATCGAATCTTTCTTTAATAGTAACGACGATATCTTCTTATTAGGTTCTACAATTGTTACTTGCTTACTCATTTATTACTTGTTCTTGTACATTGAAAAAACACAGGTCGATACCTCAACTGGTTTATATAACCGTGAGACTTATTATATTGATGTTGAAAAACTTAAAAAAAATATCACTGGGGTTATTCAATTCGATATGAATGGGCTCAAAGGTATCAACGATACTTTGGGTCACTCTGAAGGTGATAAGGCACTCAAAAAGGTTGCAGAATGCATATTAAAAGCCGCAAATAAGAAGATGTTTGCGTATCGTGTTGGTGGTGACGAGTTTGTATTGTTGGGCATTAAATGCTTTAAAGACGAGATCATTGAAACCATCAAAAAGTTTAATGAATTAATTATAGAAACAGGTTATCACTGTGCGGTTGGTCATGCATGTAAAACAGAACATGTAAAAACCGTTCAAGAACTTATTCAAGAAGCTGATCAAAGAATGTACATCAATAAATCAAACTTCTATATTGATCATCCAGAATACAATAGAAGAACTAGATAATATTGAAGCACATAAAAAGGACATCGCCATTAGTGGAAGATGTCCTTTTGTTTTGCTATAGAATAAGTTGGTTATGAAATGGTTATAGTTATTTTCCACCAATGGATAATTTCTTAATAACTATGCTTGGGCAAGAGACCGCACTGATAAAGGTTTTAGAATCATTACCGATAGTTTTAATATCATTAAATAGTTTCATTAAGTTACCACTAACGGTGATAATGTCTAGTGGTCTATCTTTTTTACCATCTTTAATTAAAAAACCTGTTGATTGAAGTGAGAAGTTACCTGTTTGAGGGTCTAAACCGGCGTGTAAGCCTTGAATATCGGTGATATAAACCCCGTTATTAACTTCTTGGAATAATTCCTCTAATGATTTCTTTCCTGGTTTCATATAGACGAATACAGGAGATGTACCAATCTTTGCTCCTCCAAATCCGTTGCCAGTAGATTTAACTCCATCTTTAGCGGCAGTGGTTAAGTTATATAAATATGTCATTAAGACACCATTTTTGATGATTGGCTTATTGTATGTTGCAACACCTTCATCATCAAAACCTCTACCAAATAAAGTTTTTTGAAGTGGTCTATCTTCAATGGTTAATTTGTTAGATGCAATCTTGGTATTAAGTTTACCTTCAAATAAGGAAGTATGTTTTTGTACCTCTTCTGCATCAACGCTAGACAAATATGCACCGAGTAGAGAAGCGACACAGCTATTGTCTAATACAACTTGATAATCGCCTGACGCACAAGGTTCACCGCCAAGTTGAGATGTGGTTTCTTCAATAATCTTATCTGCGAGCTCTTTTGGGTTAACTTGATTGAAGTCGTTACTAAATAAGAAGTCATAACCAGTTTTTACTTGGTCACCTTCTTTAGCGACCGCTTCTCCCATAATGAAGAAGTAATTGTTCTTTTGAGATAACTTTAAACCGTGTGAATTAAGTAAGGTGCTGGTGGTTCTAGTCTCACTATAACTAACACCTGCAACTTCGGTAATTTTTTCACCCTCTTTAATAAGTTTTTCAAGTTCATATAACTTTTCAATTTTCTTATTAGCAGGGATGTCCATTAATTCTTTATTATATGTATTTATTTTTTTATATTTTGCGTCACCTTTATAGATGAACATTGGATCATCATCTTCGATGACGCTGGCGTTTTTAACGATTTCGCTCACCAAAAATTCAGCTTTATCTTTGTTCCATACATCGCATGATGCAGAACCAAATTTACCATTTATTAAACCTCTAGCAATGATGGAATAGCCATCGTTTACTTGATAGTCGTCCATTTCGGAATGGAATAAAGAGAAAGATAAAGAATATGTTTCATATATTTTAAGTTCACATTCTTCAATGCCTTTTTCTTTTGCTAATTTAAAGAAGTAATCGTATTTCATCTTAATTCTCCTCCTCTTCCACCGACGGTGATATTTCTAATTCTTAAGGTTGGTTGACCAACACATGTTCTAATTGAACCGCTGGCGGCACCACACATACCTTCGCCTAACGCTAGGTCGTTACCAACCATATCAATATCTTTTAAGATTTCGTGGCCCTTACCAATTAAGGTTGCACCTTTAACCGGTTCACAAATCTTGCCATCTCTAATGATATAAGCCTCACTACAACCGAAATTGAATTCACCAGTAGCAGGATTAACAGATCCGCCTTTAAATGAAACAGCGTATAGACCAAGTTTTGTGGCTTTAATAATTTCTTCTGGAGTAGACTTGCCGTTAGCAATATATGTATTACTCATTCTTGACGTTGGACAATATCGGTAATTTTGTCTTCTACAGGCACCATTACCTTCTCTATTCATTCTACGCCCATTAAAATCATCGATCATATAGTTTTGAAGGATGCCATCTTTGATTAATAATCTCTTTTCTCCCGGATTACCTTCATCATCAATATCAATGCTTCCCCAGGCTCCTGGAATAGTGGAGTCGTCATATGCGCTTACTACTGGAGAAGCAACGAGCTCTCCAACCTTACCTGCAAATGGTGATAGGTTTCTAGAAACCGCACTGGCTTCTAATGGGTGGCCACAAGATTCATGGAATAAAACTCCGCCCCATCCGTTACCAATAACAACATCCATTTTTCCACTTGGACATTCTTTTGCATCAAGCATTAAAAGTGCTGTTTCTGCAGATTTTCTTGCTATTTTCCTAATATTTACTTTGTTTTTGAAATAAGAAATATCTTGTTGAGCGCCAGGTCCTTCAAATGCAGTTTCGATGCCGTTTTGGTTAGCAGCTACAACGATATAAAACATTCTTCCGAATTCAGTATCACGTTTAAACCATTTACCTTTTGAGTTATATACAGTAACAAATCTATGGTTAGTGGTCATTGCGCCTTGTACCCTCACAAGTCGAGGATCGTTCATGGAAGCAATTTCATCTAATCCTTCTTTAATTAATGCGATTCTTTCTTCAAGATTATGGTTATCATAACTATCGACTATTGGGTTTCTATTTTTGACTTTTATTTCTTCAAATTTTTCAACTGTTAAAATGCGTTCACCATCAAATGACGCACTTAAATTTTTTGCTAATTTTGTCAGTCCGTTTTTACTGAGGTCGTTGGTGTATCCATATACTGACCTATTTCCCTTTAATAGCCTTAAACCAACGCCACATAATGACGAAGATGTTGATCCGTTAACTTTTCCATTTTCTACCATAATAGATTGGGAGTGGCTATCTTCATAAAAGATTTCAGAATAGTCCGCGCCTGTTTCTAAGGATAGATTAATTATGTCTAAAGCAAGTTTCTTGTTGATCATAACTTGTCCTCCAAATTGGATATATTATAGCAAAAAGAGAAATAATCTATTAATTATTTGCATAATTTTTTAAATGTATGTTAATATCATTAAGCAAACTTACTTTGAATTGCTATTTATTCAAGGCGGAAGGAGAAAAAAATGAAAAAAGGAATCCACCCAGATTACCACCGTGTTACAGTTACCTGTGTTAGCTGTGGCGCTACATTCGAAACAGGTTCAACCTTAAAAGAAATTAGAATTGATACATGTTCAAATTGCCACCCATTCTACACCGGTAAACAACGTTACGTTCAAGCTGACGGACGTGTTGATCGCTTCAACAAGAAATACGGCATTAAAGAATCTAAATAAGAAATTAAGAACCGGCCACGCCGGTTTTTTACTAAAACGAAGGAGTACTCATTTGTATGAAAAAACGTTTCTACATTACTACACCAATTTATTATCCAAGCGCGAAGCTTCACATTGGTCATGCCTACTGCACAACCTTAACCGATGTATTTGCTAGATACAAACGTTTAAGAGGTTATGAATGTTATTTCTTAACCGGCGCTGATGAACACGGCATGAAGATTGAGAAGAATGCCGCTGCAGCAGGTAAAACACCACAACAATTTGTTGATGAGATTGTTGAAGGTTTCTATAAGCTTTGGGATTTATTACACATCTCTAATGATGACTTTATTAGAACCACCCAAGAAAGACACACCAAAGTAGTTCAAGACATCTTCTCAAAGATGTTAGCGAACGATGATATTTACCTTGGTAAATACGAAGGTTGGTATTGTACTCCTTGTGAATCTTTCTGGACCGATACTCAAGTTGGGCCAGACCACATCTGCCCAGACTGCGGTAGACCAGTTCAAAAAGCGACGGAAGAAGCATATTTCTTTAGAACCAATAAGTATGTCGATAAATTACTTAAGTTCTATGATGAAAATCCTAAGTTCTTAGTGCCTGAATCTCGTAAGAACGAAATGATTAATACATTTATCAAACCAGGTCTTGAAGATTTATGTGTTTCTAGAACATCTTTCTCTTGGGGTATCCCAGTGAGAGAAAACCCAAAGCACGTAGTTTATGTCTGGCTTGATGCTTTAACCAACTACATCACCGCCTTGGGTTATGGTAGTGATAATCCAGAATTATTCAATAAGTTCTGGCAAGACCCAGAATGTGAAACCATTCATATTTTAGGAGCAGATATCACTAGATTCCATGCGATTTATTGGCCAATGTTCTTAGAAGCTCTTGGAATTAGAAAACCAGATAGAGAATTTATCCATGGTTTACTTATGATGAGAGACTCTAAGATGTCTAAATCCAAAGGCAATGTTGTTGATCCATACCCACTTGTTGAAAGATATGGTGTTGACGCGGTGAGATATTACCTTGCTAGAGAAGTGGTGTTTGGAAATGATGGTAGCTTCTCTCCTGAACAATTCGTAGAAAGAATTAATGCTGACCTCGCTAACTCATTTGGCAACTTACTCAACCGTACCATCGGTATGATGAATAAATATTTCGATGGCAACATCCCAGAATATAAGGGTCAGGTTACTGAATTTGATGGAGCGCTTGAGTCATTCATTAAAACATCCATCTCTCAATACGAAAACGCTTTAGATGATCTTAGAATCACTGAAGCCATCACCTTTGTTAATGAAATCGTTAATAGAACGAATAAATATATTGATGAAACTACACCTTGGGTCCTCGCTAAAGATGAATCTAAGAAAGAAGAATTAGCAAGTGTGATGAATCACCTTGCTAACGCAATATTCATCGCTGCGACATTATATAAGCCAGTGTTAGTGGTTGCTGGAGAAAAAGCTCTTGATCAACTCAATGTTCCAACTGAACTTAGAAGTTATGAAAACATTTATAACTTTGGCTGTGTTGGTGGAGTGAAAGTTAATAAAGCGGAACAACTCTTCCCAAGACTTGACGCTAAAGTTGAGATTGAGTTCATCCAATCATTAATGAACGAAAATAAATAAAATATTCTAAATTTAGAACGAAAAACGCGTAAAAATCGCGTTTTTTTGTTACTTCCTAATCCCCATTATTATAAATTGATGCAATCTATTATTTCTTTTGATAAAGTATCTTTTTGTATGAAAGAAAAGATACATTTATACGACCATTTCACATTTAGAAAACTGTTTAGGTTTACTATCTCTCCAATATTAATGATGCTTTTTACTTCTATCTATTGGATTGTTGATGGTTTCTTTATTTCTAACTTTGCTGGTAGTAATGAATTCGCGGGTGTTAATTTAATATTCCCAATTATCATGATTGTTGCTTGTGTTGGATTTATGTTCGGTGCAGGAGGAGCGGCACTTGTGGGAAAAAGGCTTGGTGAGGGTGATGTTGATAAAGCAAATAAAACGTTCTCTTTGATCACCTATACAACATTTATTATCGGTATTGTTTTAAGTATCGCTTTCTTCTTTTTAGTAAGACCAATTGCTGAAGGTTTTGCTAAGATCAATTCAGTCCACACGACAGAAAGAATGATAGATGCTGCAACGATGTATGGACGCATCATGATTGGTGGTGTTTCTTTATATATCATGCAAGGATATTTTCACCCATTCTTTTCGGTAAACGAGAAAAGCTTTACTGGCTTCTTATTCACATTAGTAAGTGGGCTTACCAATATGCTATTAGATTATTTATTAATTGGTGTTGGTCATTTTGGAGTTATAGGTGCTGCCTCTGCTTCCTTAACTGGTATGTTCATATCAAGTGTTGGACCATATTTATATTTTAGATTTAATAAACATAACTTAATTAGACTTGGTATGCCATTCTGGCGTCCTAAAGATATCTTAAAAAGTATGACTAATGGGAGTAGCGAATTTATCACTAATGCGAGCGGGAATATCGTGAACATTATCTTTAATATTCAACTACTAAAATTTATTGGTGAAGATGGCGTATCAGCGTATGGCATCATTGCTTACGTGTCCTTTATCTTCTTCTCTTTATTTTTGGGTTATACAGTAGGTATTGCTCCTTTAGTTGCGTATAACCACGGCAGCGGTAATAGAGAAGAGTTATCTAATATCCTTTCTAAAAGTTTATTAATAATCGCGGGTACGGGTGTAACAATGAGTCTCCTCTCTTATTTGTTTGCTAGACCTCTTGCGATGATATTTGTAAGTAACTATCCTGATTTATTAGAACTTACAGTACACGCGATGAGAGTGATATCTATATGCTATTTCTTCGCGGGGTTTGCGATATTTGGTTCATCCTTCTTTACTTCACTTAACAATGGACTTATAAGTGCGATTATTTCTTTCTGCCGCACACTTATCTTCCAGATTATATTTGTGTTTACTCTTCCTCTTATATTTGGGGTAGATGGTATATGGTTATCATTGTTGTTTTCTGACGCTTTAACCATGATTATTTCCCTTACATTTATATTCATTAAAAGAAATAAATATGGATATACGTTTGTGAATCCTTGGAAGAAATATTCATTAAGTTGATAAAATAAGAATAGTAAATATGACTAATATCATTAGAGGCAAATGTATTGATATATCTTCCGAAGGGAAGGGTGTTGTTAAAGATGGTAAGCACATCTATTTTGTGGATGGTTTATTTATTGGTGAAGAAGCTGATATTGAAGTTAAATATTCGCGTGCAGGAGTGTACTTTGGTAAAGTTAAAAAACTCTACGCCTTATCTAAGGATAGAATCCAACCTAAGTGTAAGGTATGTACTGCCTGCGGAGGGTGCCAATATCAACAGATTAATTATTCCGCTCAATTAGAATATAAAACCAAAAGAGTAAAGGAAGCTTTGTCTCGTATCGGTGGATTAAAAGTAGATGTCCTTCCTTGTCTAGGAATGACTGAACCATATTTTTATCGTAATAAAATTCAAATGCCGTATGGTGTTGATCGTAAGGGTAATGTTGTATATGGCTTCTTTAAAGAAAATAGCCATGAGATTATACCTGTTAAAGAATGTGTAATTGAAGATAAAAGAGCGTCATCAATATTATGGGATATAAAAGAACTCGTGAAGAAGATGAATATCCCTATCTATAACGAAGATACAGGTAGAGGTATATTACGTTATGTATTAATTAGAACTAGCTACCACTATAACGAACTAATGGTAGTACTTGTTACCTCAACCTTAAACTTCCCAGGACAAAGGAATTTTGTAGATACTTTAACTAAACTCCATCCAGAAATTACGACGATCGTGGAGAATGTAAATTCTAGGCACACTAACGTAATATTAGGACAAAGCGAGAAGGTGCTTTTTGGTCCTGGATATATTAAAGATAAGATACTTGATTTAACATTTGAAATCAGTACTTCTAGCTTTTATCAAGTAAACCCTATTCAAGTTGAAGTTTTGTATAAAAAGGCTCTAAATCTCGTTGATTTTAACAAAAAACCTGTAGTTTTAGACGCTTATTCAGGTGTTGGGACTATTGGATTAATTGCTAGTAGAAACGCTAGTAAGGTGATTTCAGTAGAGATAAATAAAGACGCGAGTAGAAACGCGAAAGAGAACGCGAAAAGAAATAATGTTAATAATATAGAATTTTATTGCGATGATGCAAGCGACTTTATTGAACGTTATTCTGATCCGCTCGATATAGTGATTATGGATCCGCCCCGTAAGGGGAGTGATGAAAGATTCTTATCTGTATTAATGAACAAGAAAGTTACACAAATCATCTATATATCGTGTAATCCGGAGACGCTTGCTAGGGACTTAAAATATTTATCTAAACAATATAGTGTTGATTATGTGCAACCTGTTGATATGTTCCCAATGACTGCGCATGTGGAGACTGTGGTTGGATTGTATCTCAAGAAATAAATGTTGTAATTAGCTAAACTCACTTATCTTATATTGCACAAAACTCTCTATCCAATAACTATGATCTAACTAACCCTTAGATCTTTTTTATTACTCTTCCCTTCTTAACCGCCCGCCCCCAGCTAAATCACTCCAGCTTACGACTACGCCTGCCACCTACAGCTTCCTACATATACTTATATATAATATAAAGCTACTCCTAACGCACCGAACCGACCAGCTCAAGCAAATGCCTGCCGTCCAAGCTTTCGTCGTCCACACGCCACGTTTCCTAACAACAAAAGAAAAGCTGAATTCGCCCGCTCGCAAAAGCTTCGAACTACGACATAATATCGTTAGGCGAGATTGTGCAAAACATGATGGATGGAGTTAGACTATTACAAATGTAATTAGCTAAATTCACTTATCTTATTTTGCACAAAACTCTCTATCCAATAACCAAGGCCTAACTAACCATTAGATCTTTTTTATTACTCTTCCCTTCTTAACCGCCCGCTCGCAAACGCTTCGAACTACGACATATTATCGTTAGGTGAGATTGTGCAAAACATGATGGATGGAGTTATACTATTACAGTAATTACTGTTAAATATATGAGATATGAATTAGGTAACATGGACAAATATCCTCTTGCGGTCATGGAGACAGTGATGGAAAACGCCTCCTTTTTTAAAGCAAGTTTAGATGAAGACGTCGATGAACAAAGATTATATCAATCGATTAAAAATGCTTTAGAATATCACCCTCTATTTAAATGTAAATTGGTCTATGACAAACAATATTATTTAGAAGATAACGATGCCGATGAATTAAAGATATTTAATGTCGATACTTATAATAGGCCAAAAGAATTCGGTAAGAACACTAATGGATATCTATTTCAAGTTTGCTATTTTAAAAACACGATATCTTTGGAGTGGTGTCACGCAGTAACTGATGGAAGAGGGGCTATTAGATTTTTATCAACAATATTAGATGCCTATTTTCAAGTTGATTTACCAGAGATTCCAAAGGAATTCCCTCTTAAATTAGGTTTTGAAAGTATCTATGATGAATCAGTTAAATCATTTGGACAAATCAAACAACCAAAAGGATTTAAAGCCAAAGATCTAAAAGTCATTAAAAATGGATATAAATGTACAAGCCATGTTTTAAAAGTTCAAACCGCAGACATCATGAAAGTGGCCAAGAAATTTAATACCACTCCTTCAGCAATCGTAGTCCCATTATTTTCTCGAGCGATTAGAGAGCATTTACCTAAAAATATTAAAAATAGAAATGTCTCATGCGGAATAGTTGTAGATTGCCGCGCTCCAATGAAGATGGATACGATGCATAATTTCATCAACACTAAAGTAATTACATACCAAGATAAATTTGATGAATTTGATTTGCAAAAAATAAGTACGATATATCGTGGGATGCTCGATTTATATGTACAACCAGAAAACATCATTTCATCTTGTACTGAGATGAAAAAATCCACTGACTTCTTATATGACATGCGTCCGAGATTCATTCAAAAATTTTTGATGAAGATTGTTGGAAAGATTGTTAAAAGAACTATGGATAATATCGGATTCACATATTTAGGACAAGTCCCTTTTTCAGAAAAGGTAAAAAGTCATCTCATTGATTTTAATTTCCGTTCCTGGCCAGATATTGGGGACTGTGTTATTGCTGCGGTAGATTTAAACGGAACTTTAGTTATCGATATATGTGAAAATTATTACGATAAAGGTATCGTCAATTCATTTATTAACATATGTAAAGACAATGATATCAATATCAAAGTTTGTGAAGAAAATGTATTTGAGCAAGCTAACGTGAGATTATGAAAAACAATTGAATTATTTTGAATAATGATATGATGTAGATTGGATATTTGAAAAATATATTTAGGAGTATAAGAATGGAGTATATTTTAGTAACAAAAGATAATTTAGAAAAAGAACATATATGCTGTGCGATATCTAATAATAATGATGTTCAAGTGTCATCGAAAAAGAATTGGTTAAAAGATAGATTTGATGATGGATTAGTATTTTTAAAATCAGTTGAAAGAGGTAAATGCTTTATAGAATATATACCAGCAGAAAACGCCTGGAATCCATTAGATGCAAATGGTTATATGTATATAGATTGTTTATGGGTATCAGGATCATTTAAAGGTCATGGCTATTCAAATGATTTATTAAATGCTTGCATTAAAGACTCTAAGTCAAAAGGTAAACTTGGCTTATGCATTTTATCTAGCAAAAAGAAATTACCATTTTTAGCTGATCCCAAATTTTTAGCATATAAAGGTTTTGAAGTAGCAGATGAAGCTGATAATGGAATACAGTTATGGTATTTTCCATTTGATAAGAATGCATCAAAACCAATGTTTAAAGAATGTGCAAAGCATCCTCGTATTGAAGAATCTGGCTATGTTTTATTTTATACAAATCAATGCCCATTCAATGGAAAATATGTTCCTATTGTAAAGCAAACAGCAAAAGACAATAACCTTCCATTTAAAGCAGTTCATATAATTAGTAAGGAAGAAGCACAAAATGCTCCTACACCTATTACAACATACGCATTATTTAAAGATGGTAAATATATCACTAACGAGCAAATGAATGATACAAAATTCATAAAGTTGAACAATACTTTAAAATAAAATACCAGCACTGCAATAGTCTCACACCCATTGAAATGAGAATTTACCAGCATTTATATCAGCCGCAGCCATGTTGAAACTATAGTAGGACTATATCTAAAATAAAAGATAATGTTTAATATAATAGACATTAACTTAACTTTCTTGTATACTATTGGCATGGAAAGCAAATTTGAAATTGGCCATAAACTTAAAAACAAAAGATTAGAGCTTAATTTAAGAATGGATGATGTCGCTAAAAAAGTTGGAATTACTAGATCCACTTTGTGGGGTATCGAAAACGGAAGTGGTAATTACACTATTGACACCCTTCTTAGATTAGTAAGTTTTTTAAACATGTCTATTGATATCGGTACCCAAACACAAGGAACTAGAAAAAGAGCCACTAGAACAAATAGCGCCCTAGACAAAAAGGTAAATAGATTCATAGTTATGTGCGTTGAACAATATGCATCTAGCGTTAATCAAAGTAGTGGAACCATTTATAACGAACTTAATAAAGCCGGCATTATTGATGAATTAAAAGAGGATTATGAAGATATGCATGGGATGTCTACATATTCGATAAATGAATATATAAGTAGAAGATTATCAGGAGGAGTAGCATGATTTTATATCACGGTTCAGATGTCGAAGTTAAAAATCCAAAAATTATAAAATCTGAAAAAGGAAGAGATTTTGGTTGCGCTTTTTATGTAACCCCTATTAAAGAACAAGCTGAAAGAATGGCCAAAAGAAAGCAGAGGATGAATAAAAGCGCCTCTGCCATTGTTAGTGTTTTTGAATTCAACGAAAAAGAAATAAACAGTTTAAAATACAAATCATTTAAAAACCCAGATTTAGAATGGTTAGACATGATTATTGAATGTAGAACCAATCCTTCTTTTAGTCATGGTTATGATATAGTCGAAGGCAAGATAGCGGACGATTCCGTTGGTGAAACAATTCTTTTTGTAATTGATGGTGTTATTAAAAAAGAAGATGCTCTCGAAAAATTAAAATTTCAAAAGATCAATTCCCAAATTGCTTTCTGTAGTGAAGAGTCATTAAAACTAATTAAGTTCACAAATAGTTATGAGGTCAAATAATGGAGCATGTCCTTTCGAAAACAATTCTTATATCTCAAACCATTGAACTAATAGCAAAGAAATATAAACTGAGCATTGAAGAAGCAAGAAATAAATTCTATCAGTCAGACGTAATTGAAATGTTGGATGATGATGAAACAGGCCTTTATGGTGAATCAGCGTTATATCTTTTGTCACTTTATGAGAATTATTTTAAAAACAAATGCATCGAAACAGAGAGACTTTTACTCAGAAAGCCAAGGATCGAAGATGCAAAACCAATGTTTAACAATTGGGCTAGTAATCCTGAAGTTACAAAATATTTAACTTGGAATCCTCACGAGAATATAGAAGTGACTAAAATGATTATTAACCATTGGCTTGAAGAAGAAAAAGACCCGAAAACCATTAGATTCGTTATAACTTTAAAAGATTGTGGCGAACCAATTGGTTCTATTGATGTAGTTGACTATATTGATGGTAATCCAGAGGTTGGATATTGTTTATCAAAAAAATATTGGAATCAAGGTTTGATGACTGAAGCGTGCAAAGCTTTTACTAAATATCTTTTTGATAAAGGCTTTAATAAAGTGTTAATTAAAGCGGTAGTGGAAAACATCGGTAGTAATCGTGTTATAGAAAAATGTGGATTTAAATTCACCCATCAAGAACACCTTGAACATCAATCATCTTTTAAACCTAATCCAGTGACACTTAATTGCTACGAATTGGTTAAATAAATCTGGCGTGTAGCTTTTTTGTTTTTAAAATAGTGAAAAAATAGTGAAATAATAAGGAAATACGAATTAATATAAAAATAGTCACATTTATCATAGTTTTGGTTTTTTATCATTTTTGAAAAAAAGATAAACGTTTTCTAAAATACGCTTATAATGATTAGTAATAGGATATAGGTATGGAAACGTTAATTTTAATTTTAATTTGGCTTGGCGCTATTAACATGGTAGCGAATATTGTTTTTTATATTATCTTTGCATTTAGGATGAAAGATGTTATTTCCGGTGGGGTTAAAAGAGATAGTGCGATGATTATCATCGAACTAATTCTTATCATCTTCTTTTTAATCGGATATATCTATGTTGCAATATACGCTGATCCTAGTTTGGTCACCGCCTTTATCTTATTCTTTGGTAGTTTATTTGTATCACTTGTCATTGTTTTATTAAATCGTTTAATCAAAACATCAAAACAAAGATCGCTTGAGATTGCTCAGGTATTAATTAGTGTTATTGATTCAAGAGCACCTAATCTCCAAGGACATAGTTTACATGTTAAAAATTTAATGACAGTCTTTTATAAACATTTACCACGTCATTATAAAGGTGATTATAATCTTCTCTCTTTAGAATATGCAGCCTTATTCCATGATATTGGTAAATTAGAATTGCCAACAGAAATATTAAATAACGAAGGTAATCTAACCGAAGAACAACAACAAATAATGCGTACCCATCCTCAAATTGGTGTTAGATTATTAAGACCTATTAAATCTTTTGATTATATTGCGGACTGGATTTTATATCATCATGAAAGAGTGGATGGGGAAGGCTATTATTTTAAAAAAGCTGATTCTATCCCATTCCCTAGCAGGATGATTGCTATTATTGATACTTATTCTGCGATTACCATGGGAAGAGTGTACTCTAAACCTCAAACCTATGAAGAAGCCATCGCAAACATCAAGGAAAACGCGGGAACAAAATTTGATGAAGAATTAGTGGATATCTTCGTTTCTATTCCTAAAGAAGAAATAGAAGCATGCGCTCCACAGTTAGATAATATTAAAGAAAATATTAAATAAAGATGGATAGATTAAAAAAGAAAAAAGTATCCGCTCTTGGAGCCTTAGGTTTATCAATCGGTACAGCTATCGGCTGGGGCTCTTTTGTGGTCACCGGTAGTTCGTTCTTAAGTAAGGCCGGACCACTTGGTAGCATTATCGGTATTATTATCGGCATGCTCATCATGCTGGTTTTAGCGTATAACTATCATTACATGATGAATAAATACCCAGATTCTAATGGCGGTATTTATACCTTTGCAAAAAACACCCTGGGTGGAGATCACGCTTTCTTAGTGTCATGGTTTTTAATTATTACTTATGCCGCAATATTATGGGCCAATGTCTCTTCTATCTCTTTATTTGCGAGATATATTTTTGGTAATACATTCCAATTTGGATTCCATTATTCCATCGGTGGATATGATATTTGGTTAGGAGAGATATTGTTATCTCTAGTAATCTTCTTATTATTCGTCGGCGTTTGTTTATTGAAAAGAAATGTTTCTACCTCTATACAAGCAGGATTAGTAATCTTATTCGTCGCTTTAATAATCGCGGGATTTATCGTCGCTTTTGTTATGCATCAAGGAGGAATAGACACTTATAAACCTGATTTCGCTCCTAATGGGAATAATGAATTTATCCAAATTGTTGGAGTGGTGGGGATGATGCCTTGGGCCTATATTGGTTTTGAAAGTATCTCTCATCAATCTAAAGATTTTAAATTCCGCCATAGAAATGTCTTTAAAATCTTTTTAATCTCAGTGACAGTGACGGCCTTAGTCTATATTCTTATTTGTCAATTATCTATCAGCGTCTTCCCAAGTGAATACGCGAACTGGTATGAATATTTAACAAGTTCAACTTCTTTAACTGGATTAGATGGAATACCGGCTTTCTATGTTATCCATCGTTATTTAGGCAATTTTGGTTTAGTGATGTTTGTCGTCGCTTTATTAGCCATCATCTTAACGAGCATCATCGGTAATATATTAGCTTTATCTAATTTACTTCATTCAATGGCGGTGGACGGGATCTTTCCAAAACCGTTTACGAAATTAGATAAAAACGATAATCCAAAAAATATTGTTATTGTTATCGCGATTGTCACATCTTTAATGCTTTTCTTTGGAAGAATGTTAATTGGATGGATTGTTGATATTAACACATTCTGTGGGATTATCGTTTATCTATATATCTCTATTATCACAGTTAATAAAGCGCGTCATGATGCGAATCGTGGTGCGGAAGGTATGCTAGCAGGAATTGTCGGTGTAGTGCTTGGTATAGCCTTTGCGATATCTGTTATCTTTAATGATTTTGTTAATTCTGATTATTTAGCTAAAGAATCGATATTAATCTTTGTTATATGGGCTCTCGTGGGCTTTGTGTATTATGCATTCTTAATTAAAAGAGATAAAAGAAGAATGTTTGGTCATTCTATGGCCGCATTATTTGGTCTATTTGTCTTAATCATCTATTCTATTGGTTCATGGATGCTTAAGATTATCGGTAATGGTGGTGGTGTAGATAGAACTGAAGCTGTTATTGGTGTTATTACAAGTACATTAATATTAATTGTCACTCAAATTGTCTTCTTTGTCGTTTTCTCTACGATTAAGAAAAGAGAAGTGGCGTTACAAGATAAATTGGTCTTAGGAATGGCCACGATGGTGGAAGGTAGAGATAATTCCACGGGTGGACATATTAAAAGAACAAGTAATGTTGTTCGTTTCATTGTTGAAGAGATGATGAAAGATCCTTCCTTAGAATCAAATCATTCTTTCTATCAAACTGTCATCAAAGCCGCGCCTATGCATGACTTAGGAAAAATCACTATTGATGATGCGATATTAAGAAAACCTGGAAGATTCACTCCTGAAGAATATGAAGTGATGAAAACCCATTCTCCAGAAGGAGCGAAGATCTTAGGACAAATCTTAAAAGATGTTACTGACAAATCATTAGAAAGAATCGCTATTAACGTTGCCCATTATCATCATGAAAGATGGGATGGAAAGGGTTATCCTAATGGTTTAAAAGGCGATGAGATACCTTTAGAAGCGCGTATTATGGCGATCGCTGATGTCTATGATGCTTTAGTGAGCAAAAGAGTGTATAAAGATGAATTTACTTTTGATGACGCGAACCGCATCATCATGGAAAATATGGGTAAACAATTTGACCCAAGTTTAGAAAAATATTTTGTTAGAGCAAGATCTAAAATAGAAAAATACTATCTTGATAGTAGAAAATAGTAGCAATACTTAATATGCAAATAATCCACAACTCGATGGGGTTGTGGATTTATATTACTTCTTTGACTAAATTATATAGATATTCTCTTTGTCTCTTTTTAGGGAACTTTCTTATCGCAGGGAATCCTACATAGGTAAGTGCTCCTCGAGGAACAATATATGATTTATCTAGAGTATCCTCATCTAACGCTTTCATGATGGTTAAACTAGCTTTTTCTGTTGAGTGATATAAAGGCGCCATTACAATGGCAAGGAACTTCTTTAATACCTTAGATAAGTTCTTGGTTAACTCTGTTTTGGTGAACCCTGGTTCAGTGAGATATATAGAATAATTGTTATCGGTATTAAGATGATGATAATAGAGAGACTCAACCATTGATTTAGAGATTACATATTGTTTGTGTAATGGATGGGAAGTATCTTTTAAATCTACCTTCTTAGTTTGGCTCCAACCAGAGACAAATGAACCTTGCAAGATAACCCTTTGTTCTTTAGATAAATAAGGAATGATTTTATAGAAGAAATAATATAGTCCTATACCGTTCGTACTATAAGTTAATGTATATCCTTCTTCGTCAACCGCGTTCCCGTCAGGCATATAGATACCTGCATTAATTATTAATGCATAGAAGTCTTTATATTTATTAATTACTTCTTTTAACGCTTTATCCATTAATTCTTTCTTTGATTGATCAAATTCAATGATATCGATATAAGCATCAGGATATTTATTTAATAAACCTTCTTTAACCTTGTTGGCTTTTGTTAGGTTTCTTGCTAGGATTACCAACTTACCTTTCTTATATAAAATTTGATCCGCTAAGCATAATCCGATACCGCTTGTCGCGCCAGTTACTAAGATAGTCTTATTTTCTAACGATGATAATGAATCTAAATATTTAATAATCTTCATTTAAATGCCCTCTAATTAATTATGAATGAATAATTATGTAAGGCAAAACATAATGCGTTCTTGATTTAATCTATCAAGAAGAATTAATATTTTATGGTATGTGGACGTTCTTTATTGCTTTAGCAATTTTAATAATGGGATATCTTATCTATTCCCGTGTGACTGAAAGAGTTTTTCAAATTGATGAACGAGAAACTCCTGCAATTAGAAATCCGGATGGCGTAGATATTACCCCATTACCTAAATGGAAATCATTTTTAATTGAATTACTTAACATCGCTGGTACCGGTCCAATATTTGGCGCGATTAGTGGTGCTTTATTTGGTCCAATTGTATTCCTTTGGATTGTGCTTGGCTGTATCTTAGGTGGTGCGGTACACGATTATTTCTGTGGAATGATTTCTAGTAGGAATAACGGCAACTCCATCGTCAAATTATCTCACATCTATGTTGGTAAGGTGATGGAAATAGTAATGAGAATCTTTTCTATTGTCTTATTAGTTTTAGTGACCGCTGTATTTGTGGTATCACCTTCTTCGTTACTTGAATCACTAACTGGTGGGAAAGTATTTGCTTGGATTTGGATGCTCATCATCCTTGCTTATTATTTAATCAGCGCAATAGTTCCGATCGATAAAGTGATTGGTAAATTATATCCAATATTTGGTGTCATCCTTATTGTTATGGCTCTTGCAGTTATTGGGGGAGTGTTGTTCCAACAAGATAAATATCCAATGTTAGAACTCATTAATCACTTCCAAGACTTTAGTGCCAAGAATGGTGGCCTACCTTGGTGGCCATTTATGCTTACCACCGTTGCGTGTGGTGCAGTTAGTGGTTTCCATGCGACTCAATCACCAATGATCGCTAAATGTATTAAGAGTGAAAAAGAAGGTCGCCAAGTCTTTTATGGAGCGATGGTAGCAGAAGGTGTTATTGCTTTAATTTGGGCTGCTGCTGCGATGGCTTTCTACCGTGTTGATACGGCAGATGGTTGGGCCGCTTTAGCCCATGTTGGTGGTAGTTCAACTTCCGTACAAGAAATATCATCAACTTTGCTTGGCCCGGTAGGTACGGTGCTTGCGATTGTGGGAGTGGTTATATGTCCAATAACAAGTGGTGATACTGCCTTACGTAGTTGCCGTCTAATTTTAGGTGAATGGTTTAAACTTGATCAAAAGAAAATACAAAATAGATTAATATTAACCTTACCTCTATTTGTGTTAGTATCTGGAATCAGTGTTTGGAACTTTTTAGATGAGTCTAATTTCAACATCTTGTGGCGGTGGTTCGCGTGGAGTAATCAACTACTTGCCGCGGCTTGCTTATGGGTATCTACGGGATATCTACTTAAGGATGGAAAAGGTAAATATCGCTCACTTTTCACTGCAATTCCCGCCTTAATTATGACTACAGTGGTTGCAACTTATATCTTTGGTGAACCACATATTGCCTTAGGAAGATTCATTCCAATGTGGGTCGCTTATATTGTAGGAAGTAGTATCGGATTATTAATATTTGGTTATTATTTATATCAACTTCTATTTAGTAATAATCATGAGAATAACGAGGAAATAATAAATGAAGAAGATAGTCATTGTTAACGCTGGACCAAGAAAAAATTGGAACACCGATACCTTGCTTAATGAAGCTGCCAAAGCCATTAAGGATAATGGGAATGAAGTTATTTGGTTTGATCTATTTAGATTAGAAAAATATACCGGCTGTATTTCTTGCTTTGGTTGTAAGAAAGAAAAATTTAAAGGCCACTGCGTTTGTCGCGATGGATTAACTCCTGTATTAGACGCAATTAGAGAGAGCGATGGACTGATTATTGGTTCACCTAATTATTTATCTAACCTCACCGCTTCATTTCGCGCTTTATATGAAAGATTAATATTCCAAAATCTTACTTATCAAAGAGAAACTCCTAACTGTAATACTCATATGGTTCCGGTTATTCTTGTTGCTACATCAAACGGACCCAAGGAATATTCTCTAGATTTTATGAACGCTTATAAAAATACATTTGAAAGGTTCATTGGCCCTACTGAAGTGTTTATCGCCCCTGATACATTACAAATTAAAGACTATTCTAAGACTGATTGGAAATGGACATATTTTGACGCCGAACATAAACTAAAACGTCATGAAGAAGTTTTCCCGTTGGAGTGTAAAGAATTATATAATTTAGCCTCCAAACTTTTTAAGTAAAAAGCGGTTTACATTTGCTATTTCTTGATAAGGAATTTACAATTTCCTTATTTTTATTATTGAGCGATTGACATATAGGCATTAAACTATAGTAGTTTCTGACCAATATGGGGGATATAAAAATGACAGTTCTTATTTGTGTTGGTTCTTCCTGCCACTTAAAAGGAAGTTATGACATCATTGAGCTTATGAAAGCTAGATTAGCAAAAGAAGGTCTAGAAGATAAGGTTAATCTCAAAGGCACATTCTGTTTAGGTAAGTGTGGTATCGCGGGAGTTTCTATTCAAGTAGATGAACAAATTATCACCGGTGTGACCAAAGACAATTTTGATGATGTATTTAACAAACACATCCTTTCTAAAGTTAGAGGATAATTATGTCATTTTGTTTAGAAAGCAAGAGTAATAACTGTAAGAACTGTTATAAATGTATTAGGCATTGTCCAATCAAATCTATTTCATTTGGTGGAGATAAAGCCTCTATCATCAGTGATACCTGTATCCTTTGTGGAAGATGTTATTTAGTCTGCCCTCAAGAAGTGAAGGTGGTAAGAAATGATGTTAGTAAGGCAAAAAGATTATTATCAAGTCATAAAGTCTATGCTTCTTTAGCCCCTAGCTTTGTTTCTTATTATTCATATACTTCATTTGATGAAATAATTGCTGCTTTAAAGAAGCTTGGTTTTAGTGAAGTAGAAGAAACCGCAATTGGAGCGACAATTGTTAAAAAAGCATATGATGAGATGCTTGATGAACCAGATAGAGATGTGGTGATTTCTAGTTGTTGTCACTCTATCAACTTATTAATTCAAAAGCATTATCCAGAAGCCAAAAAGTATTTAGCGGATATCTCTAGCCCAATGCTCGCTCACGCTCAAGATATTAAAGCGCGTGACCCAGAAGCAAAAGTAATTTTCATCGGTCCATGTATTGCTAAAAAAGATGAAGCTGACTTAAATAGTGATATTGTTGATGCGGTCTTAACATTTAAAGAATTAGATGAATGGTTAACGGAAGAAAAGATCACCTTAAAAGAAGTTAGTAGTGATTGGAAGAAAGAAAATAGTAAAGCACGCTTATTCCCAACATGCGGTGGCATCCTTAAGACCATGGAATGCAGGAATGATGAATATCAATATCTCGCTGTTGATGGGGTGGAGATGTCTATAAGAGTTATTGAAGATATTCTCGCCGGGAAGGTTCATAAATGCTTTATAGAAATGTCGAGCTGTGAAGGTAGCTGTGTTAATGGACCAATCTCAAATAAAAATAAGAGTGTTGCCTCTAGCTATTATGATATCAATAAAGCTGCTGGTCCTAACGACTTTACTGAAGGTAAGCTCACTTATCAAGATATTAAAAAGAAATATTACACAATCGGTACAATTGAAGCAGAGCCAAGTGAAGCATTAATTAACGCGAAACTCATAGAGATGGGTAAGACCGAAAAAGAAAAGATTCTTAACTGTGGAAGCTGTGGATATAACACATGTAGAGAAAAGGCTATCGCTATTATCCAAGGCAAAGCCCATTTAGAGATGTGTCTTCCTTACTTAATGGAAAAGGCAGAATCCTTCTCTGATAATATCGTTGGTAATACGCCTAACGGCATAATGGTGCTTGATGAAAAACTTAACATTCAATCAATGAATAAAGCAATGTGTCGTATCATCAATGTTCCTGATGCCGCCAGCGTCATCCATAAAAACATTGCAACTATCTTAGATTATAGTGACTTTATTGATGCTCTTGACGGCAAGGTTATCAATCGTAAAAAGACATATTTAAACGAATATGATAAATATGTTGAGAACACTATTATCTATGACAATAAATTCCATGTTCTTCTTTCAATTATGAAAGATGTCACCAAAGAAGAAACTGCAAAGATTAAACATAAAGAAGTACTGAAAAAGTCTTTAGAAATCACCGATAAAGTTATTGAAAAAAACATGAGAGCGGTGCAAGAGATTGCTTCTTTACTCGGTGAAAGTACAGCCGAAACAAAAGTCGCTTTATCATCATTAAAGGATACATTAGAAAATGATAAATAGCCGTTATATAACTGAAGTTGGTTACCTCTCCTTTAACCATGTGGGAGAGGAGCTTTGTGGTGACCATATTGAAGTTACTTCTCCAGACGATTCTACTAAGATCCTCGTTTTAGCGGACGGTCTTGGAAGTGGAGTAAAGGCTAATATTTTATCAACCTTAACGAGCAAGATGTTATCAAGCATGATTGCAGGAGACATTTCAATTAAGGAATGTATTAGATGTATCGCGAATACCTTACCGGTTTGTAAGGTGAGGAAAGTTGCCTATTCAACATTCACCATCATCAAGGTGAAAGATAATAAATATGTCGACATCTATAACTTTGATAACCCTACTCCATTTTTAATACATAACGGGGAAATAATGGAACTTAGTTATTCTTCTACGGTGATTGATGGTAAGACTATCTATCACGCGAAATATGAAGCGGATTTATATGACACCTTCTTCTTAATGAGTGATGGGGTGAAATATGCCGGGGTAGGAGAAACGCTGAATTTTGGTTGGGATATGCCAGAGATCAAAGCTTATATGCAAAGGATATATCGTGAAGAATATTCCTCTAAGGCTCTCGCCACCGAACTTGCTACTCAATGTAATAAGTTATATAACTATCGTCCAGGCGATGACACGACTGTCGCGGTCGTGAGGATTAGAGAAAGGAAACAAGCTAATCTCTTAATTGGTCCTGCGACAAATAAAGATGATGACAAGAATATGTTATCTCTCTTCTTCGCAAAAGAAGGTATACATATTGTCTCAGGTGGGACAACTGGTAACATCGTCTCGCGTTATTTAAATAAACCGTTAACATTAATCACTGGTTATAAAGATAAAGAGATACCTCCAATTGCAACAATTGAAGGGGTGGATCTTGTGACTGAAGGAGTGATTACTATTAATAAAGTGATGGAATATGCTTCTAACTATCTTAAAGATAATAGTCTCTACTTCTCATGGCTATATCAACAAGATGGAGCATCCATCATCGCTCAATATTTATTCGAGCAAGCAACAGATATAAACTTCTTCGTTGGGTGTGCGATTAATAACGCTCATCAAGGCGAAGATACGGGTATAAATTTTACCACCAAGATGCATCTTATCGATTCATTAGCAGATAAGTTAAAGCAGATGGGTAAGAACGTGCGAGTGAGTTATTTCTAGGAGGGATAGATAATGGAATTAAAATTTGACACAAGTGTACAAGAACTTAAATATAAGGTCTTAAAAGAAATTGCGAGGGGTTTATATAACGGAACCTTACTTGAAGAATATAACGATATTCCAGTTCGTATTTCTCCAGGACCAAAATCCACCATGAGATGCTGTATCTATAAAGAAAGAGCAATCGTCTTAGAAAGAATGAAGCTTGCCTTAGGTGGTAATAAGAACATTGATAATGTTGTTGAAGTTATTAAGATTGCCTGTGATGAATGTCCTTTAGGTGGATATGAAGTCACAAATAGATGTAGGGGTTGTATCGCTCATAGATGTCAAAAAGAATGTCGTAGAGGGGCGATTAGATTTAATGAAGAAACAAGAGCTGCAATCATTGATAAAAGCAAATGTGTGAACTGTGGCTTGTGTGCAAAAGCGTGTCAATATAACGCCATTCAAAATTACTTAAGACCTTGTGAACAAGCTTGTAAGGTGAAAGCCATCTCTATGGATGAAGATCACGCGGCAAAAATCAATGATGAGAAGTGCGTCCAATGTGGAGCTTGTGTTTATCAATGCCCATTCGGTGCGATCATGGATAAATCGTTTTTGAAAGAAGCGATTGATATCTTAAAAGATTCAGACTTCTCTAACAAATATCCAGTCTATGCGATTGTTGCTCCTTCGATTGCTACTCAATATAAGGGTGTTAAATTAGGCCAAGTGGTGGCTGCCATTCAACGCCTTGGATTTAGAAGTGTAGTGGAAGCAGCCTTAGGTGCTGATATGGTGAGCTATTCTGAAGCTAAAGAATTAGAAGAAAAAGGATTTTTAACTTCTAGTTGCTGTCCAACATTTGTCTCATTCATCAAGAAATATTATCCGGAATTAACCGATAAGATTTCCCATAACCTTTCTCCAATGGCAACTATCGCTAAATGGATTAAGGAGCATAATCCAAATTGTAAGATTATGTTTATTGGACCATGCATTTCTAAAAAACAAGAGATCAAAGATCCTCGCGTCTCTCCTTATGTTGATGTGACATTAACATTTGAAGAACTTCAAGCGATGATTGACGCAAGAGAAATTGATGTTAGTAGTTTAGAAGAATCTCCACTTGATAATGCTTCATACTATGGCAGAATATTTGCCCGTGCTGGTGGATTAACCGATGCGGTGAAAGAAGCGCTTAAAGAGCAAGGTAGCACATTTGAAGCTAAGCCTATCTCAGTTGATGGACTTGAAAATTGTCGTTTAGCCTTAATCAAAGCCAAGGGTGGTAATGTTGATTTCAACTTTATCGAAGGTATGGGTTGTATCGGTGGCTGTATCGGTGGACCTGCCTGTTTATCTCATGAATTAAGAGACAAGATGGAGGTTGATAAGTATGGTCACGAGTCAAAAGAGACCACCATCACTGATTCCATCAAACATTATCAAAATTAAATAGTGTTTATTGTTTGTAAGACATTATTATAAGTGCTAGTATTAAATTGCTTCAGGGTGACGAGAATTACGTCAACTGGCGGTATAGCCCGCGAGCTCAACGAGCATGATTAGGTGAAATTCCTAAGCCAACGGTACAGTCCGGATAGTAGAAGTTAGTTTATTCTGCTATATATAATCCCACCTGAAGTTAGGAGGGATTTTTATTATGAATATTGATGGACTTAAATCTTTCATGGGTTGGTTCAAATGGGTCCTTATGGGACTGATGATTGCTCTAGTAATAGGGTTATTTATTATTTCTATCTTTAATTATAAAAAGAAGAAAGTGAGTCCAACCAAATTTATCGCTGTTACAGGTATCTTCAGTGCGATTGCTACAATCCTATATGTTTGGGTGCCTGACTTTGGACTAGGATTCACTCCACCTTGGCTTAAGGTGCACTTAGATGAAATCGCTATTTTCCTAGTTGGTTATATGTATGGACCATTAAGTGGAGTAGTGGTGACTTTGGTAAAGACGTTAATCAAGTTACCAATGACAACTACTGCTGGAGTAGGAGAAATAGGTGATTTCTTCTTCTCGCTCGTATTTGTTTTACCTGCTGTTATTCTTTATGACAAACGTCGTAAATTATCTAGTGTCTTTATTGGTCTTGGTGGCTCCATGGTCTTACACACCATATTTGCGATGATCATGAATGTCTATGTGATGATTCCATTTTATAGTGCGTTATATAACATGCCGCTTGAAACTCTTGAAGGTATGTGTAGCTCCATCATCCCTGCTGTCAGCGGAGAAAATTGGATCTGGATGTACGCATTAATTATGGTGGGACCAATGAACTTAATTAAAGATACAATCGTTATAGTTGTAGTGCTCTTACTATATAAACGATTACATATATTAATTGAACGAATTGGCACTCAAAACACCGCAAAACTAGAAACAGTAGAAAATAAAGAAGAATAAAGAAAAAACCCGTAAAACTTCAAAATTTACGGGTTTTTAACTAGTTTTTTATTATTATGCTTTAAAATGGTCTTTGATATCTTTTGAGGTTTTACTTCTTACCATGACCTTAACGGTTTCTTCGTTTGTTTTGATGTTATAATCGATATCTGGAGCAACGCCTTTTTCTATATCTGTCCAATCAGGATGACAAAGCATTTGTAAACCAGAGATAGCTTGTCTAGTAGCGATAGGAGTAAAGAATTCTCTTACAACACATGTACCGCCTCCAGAAGCAGCACCTAGAGTTACAACATCATCTGGATAACTATATTTAGCGATGACAGGTAAAGCGTTACCACAGCTAAATGCAAACTTGGTGTTGATAAAGACAATCTTCTTTCCTAATTCACGGAAGGATTTATCGTTAGAGTCAATTTTGCCATCGAGGTTGATGTCTACTAAATAGTCAGTATGATTCTTTCCTCCAGTAATAGGGTCTCTAACATAAGAAGTAAACTTACCAACTAAGGTACCTAATATATAAGTTAATGCATCTGCATCTCCACCTTCGTTAGTGGCTAAGTCAACGGCAATATATTTAATATTATTATTGGTGGCCAAATCTTTATAGGCTTGAGCGAATAAAGCAACAGAGTTAGATAATAATTCTGCTTTAGTAATGGTACCATCAACAACCTTTTTATTAAGTTCAGTATTTGGAGTAGTGAAGTGATCAAATGTGATATAGGCAATGCCGTTAAGGGAATCGATATTGACTCCGTATTGATTCTCTTTTTTTCTGATATCTCTCATTAATTGCTTAAGTTCGATATCTTCAAAGATACGAGGATTGACTTTTTTACGGTCTTGTTCGTCATCTCCATAAGCATGTAATGGGGAGCTACTTACTAATGCGGTGTGGCCATCAGATAAATAAGAAAGCGCATACAAAGTGTTTGCATCAATTGTTTTTGGGGAAATTCCAGTAACACCTTCTTTATATCCTTTTTCGGTTAAGTAGGTATCAAAGCTAGTGAATAACTTTGGTTCTACCGCTTGTAGACCATAAAAGGTATCAAAGTTAAATAAGAGGGATTGATAATTATATTTAGCCCAAGATTCACTGATGGAGTTTCTCACACTGTCAGAGTTATAAAACTGCTTTCCAAGCGGAGTTAACGCTCCTTCATCTTCGTCATCATCAACGGTAAAAGAAGCACTACCAGGAACAATAAACACATCTTTAAGGTTATAGGCTAAACTAGCGTTAGAGAAGCTGTTAATGAAAATATCGCTGAATGTATTAAGCGGGAGATAATACATATCATCATGTTTATAAATACCTAAAGTATCATATTTACTTAAATCAATAGTGAAGCTGCCACTATTTGTATAAGTAGAATTTTCAACCTTAATTAAAGTTTGTTCTTCTTTTGAAGGGACTAACGCTAATGTTTCTTCTTGCTTATGATGATTAGTAAAGGCATCAAAGTCTGAGAAGGTAATAGCTTGTTTACCCATATCAAATGTACAAGTGACATTGTTCTCGTTTGTATAGGTGGCTTTATCACCTTCAGTAGAATAATTTACGAATGCATTTTTACCAACACCCTCTTTTCTCAACTCAGTAAGAAGCTCTGTTCCGTCTTTAAGAGAAATATATGGGGTCTCTTCATTCGCTTTAAATAAGAGATCCATTTTTCCACTTTTCTCGGTCGTTCCATTTGTTGTAGCGGCATATATAGTTCTAGAAGCAACCCTTTCTTTTGTTGGATCTTCTTTTCCTTGGCAACTTGTTAAGAGTAAGGCGCCTACTAGTACGAATATTGCTTGATGATTCATTTTCATAATTAATACTTCCTTTTTTCGTTACTTATTATAGATACTTTTATTTCCATTAATAATTAATTTTATTAGTGCTAGAGATAATTATATAGTTATTATGTTATTAAGGAGACACATATGCGAGCGATATTTGAAAGTGGATTTTATTATATCTATCTGTTATTCATTATTGGATTAGGCATTTATTTAATTATTAAGAATAACAATAGATTGTTTGGCGTAGCATTAGCTATTTTAGGATTTGGAGACGCTTGGCATCTTATTCCTCGCGCGATAGGGTTATATACAAAGACGCTTGACGCGCCAGGCGAAACTCTAGCGATGTGGCTAGGTATTGGTAAACTTGTCACCTCCATCACGATGACTATCTTCTACGTCCTACTATATTTATTCATTTATCAAAGAGTAGCAAAGAGAAGAAATCAAAATCTCGATATATGTGTTGCGGTGTTATTTATCTCTCGTGTTGCCTTATGTGCTTTCCCTCAAAATGAATGGCTTACTAACGGTAATTCGTTATTATGGGGCACGTTAAGAAACATTCCGTTTATCTTATTAGGTGCGTTAGTGGTCTATTTATCATATAAACACTTTAAAGAGATCAAATTCCTTAAGTGGCTCTGGTTATTAATTATTCTTTCCTTTGGATTCTATCTACCTGTAGTCTTCCTTGCGGCTCAATATAACTGGGTTGGGATGCTCATGTTACCAAAAACAATGTGCTATATGGTGATTGGCATATTTGGACTACTTGATGTGAAGAAGGTGTATCAAAAATAAATGTCATCAAAGAGTGTCATCAAAGAGTAACATTTATTAAATGCAATTATTAAGCAATAAATAGTATGATTATAGTGAACATTGATTAAGGAGATTTAACTATTAATAAATCAAGTGAAAATTGATTAAACATAATGAAAACAGTTCTCTTTGTGGAACTTTCT
>SVAY01000018.1 GCA_015059185.1 Erysipelotrichaceae bacterium | reverse complement strand
AAATAAATTTATTCAATATCTATGACTGACATTTGACCTGTCCAATGGAGTACTGACATTTACCCTGTCCAATCACAGATATGACTATCAATTAAGAAATCTATTTGCATTAATGCAATGATTGATATAAAGTAAATAAGCACGAAAGAAGTAAAGTTATGTTACAGTGGTACGATTGGATCTTATTAGCAGTCAGCATCATTATGATTGTTTTATGCTTGCTCCAAGGTGGTAAATCCGAAGGTGCTTCTGGTGCGATTACTGGTGGAGGACTTAACGTCTTCGTAAAGACTAAAGAAAGAGGGGCGGAGAAAGTTGTTTCCATCCTCACTCTTGTCTTAGCGATTATCTTCTTCCTCATCACCATCTTAATTAATATCTTCGCTGCATAAGGAAATAGAAATATAAGAGCCATCCACTTGGATGGTTTTTTATTTATTGAATTATGATAAAATGGAATAGTTATGATCGATATAGATGTTATTATCCACGTGGAAGACGGCTATAAGAAAGCTAAAGATTTAATCACCTCTATTTATAAAGAACAAAAAGTGGTGGTGAAAAAGATAGTGGTTGCTTTAACGAGCAAGAATAATGATGAAGAAAATCACTTTAAAGAATTTTGTAAAGAGAAGGACGTCTTCTTATTTGAGATTGAGAGTTGGTATTTCTCTTCTTCATTAACTATTCAGCGAGCCATAAGACATTACTGCACTAGTGATATTGTTGTCGTCCTTAATCAAAACATCAAATTAATTAGAACCGATTCTTTATATAACCTAGTGAAAGATATTGCTTCTAAGAAATGTGCTTATACATTTGGTCGACAAATAGTGAAGAAGAACGGATTAGAGAAACTTTTATTTAACGAATTATTTAGAGCCTCTCCTTTGGTCATCAATAGTGATAATTATGATGAATTAAAGAAAGAAACCTATAGTGCGCTTATTGCATATTTTGCTTTAGATAGGAACTTATTCTTAAAACTTAACGGCTATCAAGATTATGAACATCTTTTAGAGGCTAATGCATATTATATGAGGAAACTAATTGATGATGGGTACGCATTAAGATATTCAAGTGAGTCTCTAGTGGAGAATCCATATCGCTTAACCAAAGCCCATGTCCATGATTGTTATTTCTATTTAGCGAAGTTTATGGCTAAAAACGAAAGCATGGCTTCCTATAAAGATAACAATAATCCGCGTTTAAGAGGGATTTTAGCTAAAAAATTACTAAAACACGGGAATTTTATCGGTTTAATCCGTATGGGTTACTATAAGATAGTGAAGAAAAGAGCAGAAATTAAAGTGAGAAAAATTAATTTATAGAACGATTTTGGCGATTTTCATTTGAATAATCAAATATCGTAGATATAATGATTAATACGAATAAGTATGGAAAATAATAATGCTTATCATGATATCAATAAACGTACAAAGTTAACGAAGTACGCATATTATTACGTAGTCAGCGATTTCCTTTTATCCTTCGCTGGAGTTATCGTTTCCTTTTTAGCGTTCTATGGCTATGATGGTTTTGGAGCGAGACTTCCTCTCCTTTTGACATATGCAGGTGGCTTAGCCTTATTAACTGTTATCGCCTGCTTAATATTTAAAGTCTATCGTATCATTATCAATAAGAACTTCGGATTAAGTGAAACATTACGTATCATCGTAGCCGTTTTTATTGTGAACGTCATTGGCTTTATTGTTGTCGCGACGGTTCCAGCGTTTGGATATGAATATAAAGAGATCCATGGGCCTAACTACATCTGGTCTTGGATTTTGTATACTTCTACTAACATCCTCTTCTTATGTAGTACACGTTTCATTTGGAAGGCGGCAGAATTTAATGCAGTCATTCAATCTAAACGTAAAGACGGTGTGAGAACTCTTGTTGTCGGTGCGGGTGTTGCCGGACGTGTTGTTTTAGATGAAACACGTAAGAATAAAAGTAACCGTAATAGAGTTGTGGCCTTTATCGATGATGATCCTAATAAGATTGGGGGAATCTATGCGAACTTACCAGTTAAAGGGCCTATCTCTGATATCGGTGTTGTTATTAATTATTATCAAATTGAAGAAGTTATTATCGCGATTAATGATATCGATGAAACTAGACTTCATGAAATATTAGCCTTACTCGATGCTTACCCAGTAAGAGTGAGACGCCTTCCAATCATCTCTGAAATGCAAGGCCCTAATGACGTACGAATTATTAACGTTGACTTAAACGATCTTCTTTATCGTGACCCAATTCAACTTGATAATGGCAAAGTGAACACCATGCTTAAAGGTAAGACTGTCATGGTTACAGGTGCCGGTGGATCTATCGGATCTGAACTTGTTAGACAAATCTTTAAAGCAAGACCAAGAAACTTAATCTTATTTGATATTTATGAAAACTCTACTTATGACATCCAAATGGAACTCGTTCGTAAGATGAGAGAAAAGAATATTACTGATCTTAATTTATACACATTAATTGGTTCTGCTTATAACGCGACACGTGTGGAGCAAGTAATTAAGAAATATCGTCCAGATTATATTTATCACGCCGCTGCTTATAAGCACGTTCCTTTGATGGAAGATTCCCCAATGGAAGCGATTAGGACTAATGTTATTGGTACATATAATGTTGCGAGACTTGCAAATAAATATCGCGTAAAGAAGATGGTCCTTGTTTCTACTGATAAGGCAGTAAGACCAACTAATACAATGGGCGCGACTAAAGCATTTGCAGAAATGATTATTCGTTTCTTTGCAAAGAATTCTAAGACCACTAAATACGCTGCGGTGAGATTCGGTAACGTCTTAGGAAGTAATGGTAGTGTCGTCCCACTCTTTAAGAAACAAATTGAAAGTGGTGGACCAGTCACTATTACCGATAAGAACATTATTCGTTATTTTATGACCATTCCTGAAGCGGTCTCCTTAATCCTTCAATGTGGCTTATTTGCTGAAGGAGGAGAAATCTTTATCTTAGATATGGGTAAACCAGTAAAGATTCTTTCTTTAGCGGAGCGTCTTATCCGTCAAGCGGGTTTAGTCCCTTATACCGATATTAAGATTATTGAAACAGGCTTAAGACCAGGTGAGAAATTATATGAAGAATTACTCCTTGATCCTAAGACTCAAACTAAGACTGAGAACAAGAAGATCTTCATTGAAAGAAAAGAGAAATTCAATATTCCAATTGAAGAAGACATCATCCTCATCTCTAAAGTATTCGAGATGGAAGACAATGATGATATTAAGAAGATGTTAGCGACAGTCGTTAAAGACTATGTCATTACTAAAAACGAACATAAATAAAGGAGATAGAAATAATGGAAGAGAATCAAGTGGTAGAACAAAAAGAAATAACATTTGGAAGAATTATTAAAGTTGCTTTTAGAAACTGGAAATTATTCACCCCTATCGCTTTAGTGGTGGCAGCAGGATGCGCTTTAGGCATCCACTTTGGCTATAACACGATGAAAGGAAGTTATTCTTCTACCTTCTCATATTCAAGTGTGGACTTAAGCCAAGAAAAATATGCCGATGGCAGTTCATTCTATTATCGTAATTTAGTTTCTAGCTCTAACTTAAATAAGATTAAAGCGAGCAATGAGAAATATGCTTCAATCGATATCGATAAGATCTTAGATAGTAATGGTATCAGCGTTTCTAAGGACGAAGAAAAGAAAACCTATACCATTAAGTTATCTTATAAATTTATTAAAAACGGAGATGTTGCCAAAAGTTTCATTAAAGACATTGCAGAATCTCCACTTAAACAAGATGCGGATATTGTGACTAACACTTCCTTTGATTCCGCTTTAAAATCATTTGATAATGCCGAAACATTTGAAGAACAAATTAAATATTTGGTAAGACAAGCTGATTTCTTAGCCTCTTCTTATGACGCGATCACTAAAAGTGCAAACTTACCATTAAGTGTTAACGAGCTCGCGACAAACAATAAAGAAAAAGTTAATATCTTAATCGACTCTAACTATAGCAAGAATATGAATTATCGTATTTCTAGTAATGGTTATGTTAAAAGCTATGAAGCTCAAGAAGCTAAGAATTATGAAGTTACATCTTCTTTACTCGTTGAAGAAAAGAACCTTAACACCGCTAAGATTGATGCTTTAGAAGATGAAATTAATAACATTAGCTCGACAGCAACAACTGCTATCTCAACTTTATCTCAACAAATGGAATCATTAATTCTTAGAAACCAAGATATCCAATATGAAGTTGATGCCATTGCTCGTAAACTAGCAAATAAAGGTAAGAGTGAATCTGAAATTCCAGGTTATACCGCTTTTACTAATGACCTCAATTCTGATAGAAGCAAATTAGCCACTTATACTAACGACTATAAAGATGTCCTTAAGAGTGCTTATGTTGATACAGCAGAAGTTACTTATGAGAACTCATCTATCACTACACTTAACGGAACAATTAGCTTGCTCATCAATGGTGCCATCTCAGTTGTTGTTGGTGTAGTCGTTGGAGCAGTCGTTAACTTAATTGTTGATCGAAAGAAATTATACGAATAAGAATTAATTAAGGGCTGAATCATCAGCCCTTTTCTCTAACTATGAAACTCATTAATAATTATCATACCCATACCGCGAGATGCGGGCACGCCTTAGGGGAGGACGAAGAATACGTTCTTAATGCGATTAAAGCCGGAGTAGAAGAACTCGGTTTTAGTGATCACATTCCTTTTCCTGATGTTTCTCAGCCAGGCGTCAGAATGGAATATGATAGATTAAACGAATATATTGACTCTATCAATGCCTTAAAAGAGAAATATAAAGATCAAATTAAAATCTATGTTGGCTTTGAAGCTGAATATTTTAGTGAAGTAAAAAACTACTATAAAGACTTATTAAAGAAAGTTGATTATCTCATCTGTGGGCAACACTTCTCGCTTAATAGCGATCGCAAGATGATTTATAGCGGATATAAACATGATGATAAGAGCGTTTTAGAAGATTATACCATTAGAGTAGTTGATGCGATTGAATCTGGCTTATTTAAATATATTGCTCATCCAGATATCATTCTTAATTCATACACTTTAAGAGATGAATATTTAGATAGTTGTATAAGACGTATATGTGAGGCGGCGGAAAGATGTCATGTTCCTTTAGAAGTCAATCTTGAAGGAATCAAAAAACAAGTAAGTCTAGATATCATAGGAAAAGAAAGATTTTATCCATATGATTATTTCTGGAATATCGCGAAAGAATATAAGATTGATGTGATACTTGGAGGAGATATCCATGATCCTGTCGACTTTTTAGCGGATTATGATAAACACGGCTACAATATCATTGGTAAGTTTGGTTTACACCATATCCAAAAGCTCATTATTAACGAATAATTTATATAAGTAATTATATTATTAATGTATTAAGGTTACGCATACACATAAGAAACTCCATCAATCGGAGTTTTTTAAATCTCCCCTTAAATTCGTTAATTATATGTTACATACTACTTGAAATGCATCTTTTATAATTATAAAATATTATCAAATGAATATTCTAATGGGCTCAGCCCAGAAAGCGCTCTAACGGAAAGTCTTTTTGAATCACTTTTCGTGCGCATGGAGGAAATTATATGGAAGAGAAAAAAAATGTAAGTAACGATGAGGCTTATGTTTCTTTACGTCACATTGACAAAATCTATGACAACAACGTCCAAGCTGTCTTCGATTTTAATCTAGACATTAAGAAACACGAATTTATCGTATTCGTAGGTCCATCAGGGTGTGGAAAGTCAACCACACTAAGAATGGTTGCTGGTTTGGAAGATATAACCAAAGGTGAACTTTATATCGATAACGAACTCTGCAACGACAAAACCCCAAAAGATAGAGATATCGCGATGGTTTTCCAAAGCTACGCTCTATATCCACACATGTCAGTTTACGATAACATGGCATTTGGCTTAAAACTTAGAAGAATGCCAAAATACGAAATTGATAAGCGTGTTCATGAGGCCGCAAGAATCCTCCAAATTGAAGAATATTTAGATCGTAAACCAAAAGCGTTATCTGGTGGACAAAGACAACGTGTTGCATTAGGAAGAGCGATTGTTAGAAACGCAAAGGTCTTCTTAATGGACGAACCTTTATCCAACTTAGACGCGAAACTTCGTGTTGCTATGAGAAGTGAAATTATTAAATTACACGAATCCATTGGTGCGACAACAATTTACGTTACTCACGACCAAACCGAAGCTATGACCATGGCTTCCCGTATCGTAGTAATGAAATTAGGTAAGGTCCAACAAATAGGTTCACCTATTGAAATTTACAACCACCCAGCCAACTTATTCGTTGCCGGGTTCATTGGATCTCCAGCTATGAACTTCTTAAGAGTAAAATGGGACGCTAAGAAGGGCGTGGCTACTACAAGTGATGGTAAAGAGATCAAAGTACCAGCGGAAGTCACTAAAGGACATGAAATTCCTGAAGATGTCATCCTTGGTATCAGACCAGAAGACCTTCACCCAAGTGAGAAAGCTGGCGAAAATACGTTTGATATTGTCGTCAACGTTGCCGAGTTACTTGGACATGAATACTACATCCATACCGATTTCGGTGGTGCAGATTTAATCTCCAAATTCCCAGCAGTTAAGCCAATCGCTATTAAAGATCAACTTAAGATTTCTTTCGATGTAAAGAAAGTTCACTTC
Organism: Erysipelotrichaceae bacterium; assembly: GCA_015059185.1. Classification (GTDB taxonomy): domain Bacteria; phylum Bacillota_I; class Bacilli_A; order RFN20; family CAG-826; genus SIG220. The sequence continues at coordinate 9,764 of SVAY01000018.1, read as the reverse complement.
TTTGATCCTAATACCGAAATGGCCATTTTCTAAACCGATACCTGGCGTATCAATAAGTTGATTTCGAGTAAGACTTATTCCCATTAAAGAAAAACTAGTTATGACGATTCTAAATGACTAGCTCGAACTTCTAGAATCATATTGTTAATGTTTAAAGGAGAAATTCAAATGAAAATTAACAAACTTATGCCTCTTGCATTTGCCACATTAATGGCTGCAGGTGGATTAGCAGGCTGTAGTGGAGATGATCCAAATGCAGTTATCGTTTGGGCTACCGCTGCAGAACAAGCAGTAGTTAACAAAGTTGTTGAAGAATACAACAAAAATGCTACTGAAGAAGAAAAGATTAAAGTCAACTACAAGGCTGTTGCTGAAGGCGATACTGGTAATGAAGTCGCTAAAGACCCAGCTGGAAGCAAAACTGCGGACTTATTCTTAGTTGCTGACGACCATATTTATGGTTTACAAAGCAAAAACACCATTCTTGATTTAACAAGTGCTTATGGCGACCAAATCAAGAAAGATAACACCGAAACATCTGTTACAGGTGCTTCCTATAACGGAAAAGTTTATGGTTTCCCAGTGACCAACGATAACGGTTACTTCTTATGGTACAATGGTGATGCCTTAAAAGACACTGAAGTTGGTAAACTTGAAGACTTGTTAAAAGTCTGCCAAAGCAAAGGAAAGAAATTCTTAATCGATATCGCTAATGGTTGGTATGCTCCAACATTCTTCCTCTCACCAGATACCTGTGGTGTTGATTCCTTAAGATTCAAGGAAGATGAAAATGGTGATGTTGTCTATACCGTCAAAGATTGGGATGAAGCCAGCAAGGGTGTTGCTGTTGCAACCGCTGCTAGAAGTTTATTTGAAACTTACAAAGATAACATCACTACCGGTGGTAACGCTGAAATTGTTTCTGGATTTGAAGATGGTTCCGTTATCGCTGCTGTCAGTGGTACTTGGATGCTCAATGACTTAAAGTCCAAATGTGAAAACCTCAAAGCTTCTAAATTACCAACAATCAAAGTTGGTACTAAAGATTGCCAAATGGGTACCTTCACTGGTTCTAAAGTCTACTGTATCAATGCTACTAAGACCGGCGACGCTAATGTTGCTAAGAGAAACAAAGCTATCAAATTAGCTAATGCTTTAACCAACAAAGCTGCTCAATTAATCAGATTCCAAGAAAGAGCTACAGTTCCATGTAACAAAGAAGCTCTTAAAGATGAAGCTTACACCAAGAACGTCGACATTGGTGCAAAAGCACTTCAAGCTCAAGTTGAAGCTGCTGCTGCTGTCCAATCCTTATCTGCTGAAGGTAGATATTGGGATGTCGGTGCTGCTATCGGTAAAGCCCTCTTAGATGGCGATTACGGTACATACAGCGATATGGCTAAATTCTTAAAGGGTCAATGTGACATTTTAAGAAAACCAGGCGCCTAATCTAAAGATTTTTGTCTAAAAATTATCTCGCTTTGGGGAGCAATCCCCAAGGCGGGATGTAAAACTATTAATAAAAGGAGTTAAATCATGGGTAATAAAGAAGAAACAACACAGCCAATGGTTGAACAAAATGCGATTTTTACTAAACAAGTTCGTCCTGTCCCAAAATGGCAGTACACCTTATTCGAACTTTTAAATTCTCTTAAACGATTAGGTTTTTGGGTACTTGATTTGCTTCTTTCAATGGTGTTGTCATTGGCCCATTTTGCTAAATCTATTGGAGTTGGTTTAGTAAAATTTGGAATTGGAGTTTATGAATTTTTCAAAAGAAAATGCCATCAATTCCGCTATAACGATAAAGAAGGAAAAATCTCTTTCGGTGTTTGGGGCTATAGTTCATTCAGGCACGGACAAAAGGTAAATGGTATATTATATTTCGCATTCGAAATCTTATACCTCGTCTTCTTCTGCATCTTTGGTATCAAATCAATTGCAGGATTAACAAATTTAGGTACTCAAGTTGCTCAACCGGCAACCACTGATCATCCAGCTATCGCAGGTGATAACTCCATCTTAATCCTTATCTTCGGATTATTATGGCTCTTATCTCTCGGCGTATTTTTCTACATTTGGAATAGAAATATCAACGCTGGATATAACATCTATCGTATTATTAACTTCAAACATTTCGAAGAAGTCATTAATAAGAATAAAGAAAAAGCTGCTGAACTCGATGCGAAAGCAGTGGAAGCATTCGAAGGTCATTTACTTGCCAAACAATTTAACGGCTTAAATAAAGCTGAAATTGAAGCACAAGCTAAGACATTTGAAAACCAACTTGATCAACAATACACCGTTTATCTATTAAATGGTGTTGCGAATCATACATTTAAATATTTAAGACAACTCAAATCTCGTAAAGCAAAAGCAGAAAAGGCTCAAAAGAAACTCGATAACTTTGTTGCTATTCGCGCTCAACAAGATGAAGAAATGGTTCGCCAAACCGAACAAAATAAAGCCATGGCTATTGCTAAATATGAAACAATGGTCAAAATGGCTAAAGATGAAGTTGAACGTGAAGAAGCTTTACACAAACAAGAAGTTGACTTACCACTTGAACTCGAAAAGATTGATTCTAAATTAGAAATCTTTAGAAATAAAACATTAAGTGGAACATCAAACTTAAAAACTATTGCTAAGAAAAAAGGTCATTTAGTGAGTGAACTTCAAAAGAGGCACGTTAACTACGTTGAATGGCAATCAACAAGAAACAATGATAAGTTTGGTAAATTTAACCAATTCTTTAAAGTTGTTGCTAACTATGACAATGAGCTTCTTTTCTATAGCCACTATGATGAGTTCAAGAAAATTTATGAAGACTCTTTAAGCGGTGCTGAAAAGGCCAACGAAGATAACAAGAAGAGAGCAGAAGAGTTAGTGGCAGAAAAAGACGCTAAACTCAAAGCCACCGATGAAAAATTTGAAAAGATTTATGCTCGTAAAGCTGAATTTGAACAAAAGATTCAAGCATTAAAAGATGAATACAATCAACAAGTTGAACAAATTAAGGCTAACGGTGGAGATGAACAACAACTTCTTGAAGCTAAAACTAAGTTAATTGAAGAAACAACTAGACTTAGCAATGCCGCTAGAGATCTTCCAAGTGATAAAGCTATTAAGGGCTTATATAAGGAAGAAATCAAAGAAACTAAAGTTGCTTTCAAACGTGACTTTAAATATATCAAAACTAATTACACTTCTGAAACATATGCAACCGAAAGAGTTATTGACTCGATGTTAATTGATTATAAGATTGACTACAAGGATGCCGTTTACTTTGCTAATTGCTTATTTAAAGAACAATCCAAAGAAGAAAAAGGACAACCAAAGAAGTTCTACACTGAAGAAGAAGTTGCTAACAAGGTTAAAGAATTAGAAGAAAAGAAAGCTCAATACCTTGAAGCTCATCAAGATAATTATGATGGTCATCCAAAAACCTTCAAGGAACAAATGACAGCTCTCTTGAACGAGAACTTCCACATCACAATACTTCTCTTACCAATTTTAGGTATTGTGTTATTAACCATTGTTCCATTAATCTTCTCCGTTGTAGTTGCGTTTACAAACTACTCAAAAGGTCATATTCCACCAACACAATTATTCGGTTGGGTCTACTTCGATAACTTCGTGACCTTGTTTGCGGCAGAAGGTGAATTCGCAGCTCTCCCACAAGCGTTAATGAAGACGTTAGGATGGACAATCCTTTGGGCATTTGCCGCTACCTTCTCTAACTACATCTTAGGTATTATTGTTGCCTTATTAATCAATAAGAAGAGCATCAAGTTGAAGAAACTTTGGAGAACAGTGTTCGTCATGACCATTGCTATTCCTCAATTCATCTCCTTACTTTCCATCTCTGTCTTACTTAAGAAGAACGGTGCTCTTGATCAATTATGGTTCAATATGTTTGGATCGTCTCTAGGGTTTGCTGAGAGTGGCCATGTTGCAATGACAAAATTTATCATCATTTTAGTTAATATTTGGGTTGGTATTCCATATACCATCTTAAGTACAACAGGTATCTTACTTAACATTCCTGAAGACTTATACGAATCAGCCCGTGTCGATGGCGCTAGCACTGTTAAACAATTCACAAAGATTACAATGCCATACATCTTATTCGTCACTGGTCCATATTTGATTACTCAATTTGTTGGTAACTTCAATAACTTCAATATTATCTACTTCCTTTCTAACGGCGGACCAAAAATCGCTGGTGCTGTACTCCAAGTTGGTGAAACAGATATCTTGATTACGTTCTTATATAACTTAATTACCAGTGCAAGTAATCCACAATTTGGTATTGCTTCTGCAGTCGGTATCTTCATCTTCATGATTTGTGCATTCGTATCAATCGTTATGTACAACAAGAGTGGTGCTATTAAAGAGGAGGATCAATTCCAATAATGAAAAGCTTAAAGACAAGACGTTTAGTCGGCGACATAGTCATCTATGTCATCCTATCAATCATGGCCATTATTTGGTTACTTCCAATTATTTGGCTCGTGCTCCAATCATTTGCTACTAGTATTGGTGCAAGAAGTAGATTAATTCCAACTTCATTCTCGCTTGAAGCTTATACTGCTTTATTTACAGGTAACCATAGCGGTAGCGTTCACACATATGATGGCATGTTCTTCATATGGTTCAAAAACACATTAATCGTTGCTGTTCTCTCATGTATCATTTCCACCTTATTCGTTTTAGGTACAGCGTATGCCTTATCTAGATTCAGATTCAAAGGTAGAGACCTCTTCATGAGAACAAACTTAGTTATCGGTATGTTCCCGGGCTTCTTAGGTATGATTATCCTTTTCTGGGTTATGAAAGAAATATTCCACCTACAAGGAAGCTACTGGGCATTAGTGATTATTTATTCTGCTGGTGCTGGTGGAGGTTACTATATCTCTAAAGGATTCTTTGATACCATTTCTAAATCCATTGATGAAGCGGCAGAAATCGACGGCGCTAACAAAGCCCAAATCTTCTTCCAAATCATCTTACCATTAGCAAAACCAATCGTTATTTACACCATCTTAACTTCCTTCATGGGTCCATGGGGTGAATACGTTACATCCAGCTATATTATTGGTTTACAAAACGTTGAGAACTGGACAGTCGCTATCGGACTTTATAAGTTCATGAGTGATAATGACTTAATGATGTCCTACTATACTCAATTCGCAGCTGGCGCAGTTGTTGTTGCTATCCCAATTACCGTTCTCTTCTTTGCATTACAAAAATACTACGTTTCCGGTGTTACTGGCGGCGCGGTCAAAGGATAATAAGAATTATGAAAAAGAGTTTACTATTTTCAATAGGGACTCTTTTTTCTTTACTCTTTACATCTTGTAGTGGATCTTCCTGTAACTGTCCTAAAGAAGATGGTGGACATGATTATGAAGTAAGTTTAGAAAAAGATGTCCTTGATAATTATGCGTTTGATGCTGATAGCACAAATAAAGATGGAAGTATGTCTTATGAAATATTCGTAAGAAGTTTCTATGACACAAATAATGATGGGACCGGGGATATTAAGGGTGTAACTGCTAAACTCCCTTATTTAGCCGATTTAGGTATTAAAACCCTATGGCTTATGCCAATCCATCCTTCCCCAACTTATCATGGATATGATGTTAAGGATTATTATGCTGTTAATCCAGATTATGGTACACTTGCAGATTTTGATGAATTAGTGAGTGAAGCTAATAAACTTAACATCGATATTATGCTTGATATGGTGTTCAACCATTCAAGTACTCAAATTCCTTGGTTTAATAAGTCCTATGAAGATTATAAGGCCAAGAAAAGCGGAACGGATTCTAAAGCTGATTGGTATAACTGGAGCACATCCAGTAAGAGCGGTTATTCCAAATATAAAGATTTATATTATGAAGCTCGTTTTGATTCTTCGATGCCAGACCTCAATTTTGACTCTGCATCTATGAGGAAAGAAATTGAAAAAATCTTTAGCTTCTGGATTAAGGATCATGGGATAAAAGGCTTTAGGCTTGATGCTGTTTTATATTATTATTACGGTAATGCGGACAAGAATGCCGAAGTCTTAACTTGGATGGAAAAAGTTGGCAAAGACAACAATAAAGATTTCTATATGGTTGGAGAAGCTTGGACTGATAATAGTACGACACTTGAGTACTATAAATCTAAATGTGATTCATTCTTCAAATTCAAGTCATCTTTGGATGGCAAGGCTAATGATGCGATGATGAACATTATTCGATCTAGCTCCGCCATTGTTCCATACGACGCAAATGGAAAATGGGCTAAAGCAATTCAAAAATATGAAGCGAGTGTAAAGGAGAATAATCCAGATGGCTACTCAAGTTATTTCTTAAGTAATCACGATATGGATAGATGCGGAGATAGCTTAGAAGAGTGCTTTATGAAAAGTGCAGCTTCTTTATATGGATTAATGCCAGGCACTTCATTCATGTATTATGGTGAAGAAATATATCTTAAAGGTAAAAGAGTAACTGACCCAGATGATATGAGTGATGCTCGTAGAAGACTTCCAATGATTTGGAGTAAATCCGATAAAACTGGAGAATGTAAATTCCCTGAAAAAGGTAGAGAGGATCTCGACGATAACGAACAAGTTGAGGAAGGTGCAAATGACTTAATGAAAGTCGGATATAGCTTACCAAATCACTTTAAGAAAGTTATCAATGTGAGAAATAAATATCCGTTTATCAAACATAGCGTCTTCACTTCGTTAGTAGATAAACTTAATAGAAGCGATAATCAATATTTAATGGCATATAAGTTATCTCTAGGAAATGACTATATCATTGTTGTTCATAACTTCAATCAATATGCGGTTGAGATGGATGCACCTGGAAATGAGATAGTTGATGAAATTAACACCAATCGTCAAAAACCAAGATTAAAGGATGGTAAACTTGCTCTTGGGGCTTACTCAACAGTTGTTATGAAATAAAAGATAAAGCGATGCGATTAGTTTGCATCGCTTTTCATATGTAAATGAAATATAATAATTTTATAAATAAGTGCATAAGGAGAAAAAAATGAAAAAAGTATTTTTTGCATCTATTTTAGTTGCTCTATCTATCTCCTTGGTGGGTTGTAATGACTCATCTGGAGGAGGTGCTCCTAGCTACGAAGGTCCTGGTGTTTCAATTCACTATCAAAGAAGTGATAAAGATTACACCGATTGGAACTTATGGCTCTGGGAAGTGAATGGAGATGGAGGAGCTTTTGAATTTAATGGAAGTGATGATTATGGTAAATATGCATCATACCCATTATCAACATGGACTGACCCAGTCACTAACGGATTAGGATTTATCGTTAGAAAGGGTGAATGGAAAGCAAAAGATGTCGATGCAGATAGATTCATCGATTTCAAAAAACTCACACAAGATGATAAGGAAATTTATCACATTTATTTAAAAAGTGGAGACGCAAATATCTATATCAACCCTGAAGGTGGTATGGTTGCAGATTTCACACGTGTTGAATTTACATCAATGAATGAGATTTTCTTCAAATCTACAGTTAAATTTAAATCATACAAAGTTTTAGAAGGCGAGACTGAAATTGCTGGTGGGGATTTAACAATCGAAAAAGATTTCATGAATGTTAAATTACCTTCTGATAAAAAGGTCGACTTCTCAAAACCTTATACAGTCAGTGTTACCTTGGTTACTGATGAGACAATGAGTAAAGAAGTTAGTAAACGTAAATTATATGATTTAAATGACTTTGGCGAATTATATAACTACGAAGGAAATGACCTAGGTGCCACCTATACATCGAGTAAGACCACTTTTAAAGTTTGGTCACCAACTTCGGCCGCTATTAAGTTAAAGATTTATAATGATGGTACTCCTGCTTCTTTAGGTGGTAGTGATGCTACATTTAAAGAAGTCGATATGATTAAGGGTGAGAAGGGTGTCTATAGCGCAGAAGTCGATGGCGATTTAGAAGATAAGTATTATACCTATGCAGTTACCAATTCTAAATTTACTGCCCGTGAAGTAGTCGACCCATATGCAAAGAGTGCAGGTGTTAATGGTTTAAGAGGTATGATAGTTGACTTCTCCAAGACCAATCCTACAAACTGGGAAGATGTTGACTACCTTGATTATGACCGTAAAGAATTAACAGTCTATGAAACCCATGTTGCTGATGTTACTTCGTCCTCTACTTGGGGTGGCACTGCCGCAAACGCTAAGCTCTTCAAAGGTATGTATGAATCAAACACCACATATACTGAAGGAGACAAGACCGTTAAGACTGGTTTTGATCATATTAAAGAACTCGGTGTAAATGCCGTTCAACTTATTCCAATTTATGATCAAGATAACGATGAACTCAATATGACCTTTAACTGGGGTTATAATCCTCTTAACTATAACTGTCTTGAGGGTGGCTATTCATCTAATCCAAAAGATGGTTATGCTCGTATTAAAGAATTCAAAGAATTAGTGAAGGCTTATAACGAAGCTGACATCACCATTATTATGGATGTTGTCTATAATCACGTAAGCGGTGCAGCTGGATCTAATTTCGACGTCTTAATGCCAGAATACTATTATAGATATGACGCTTTAGGCAACTACGCAAATGGCTCAGGATGTGGTAATGAAACTGCTTCTAACCATTACATGATGAGAAAGTTCATGATTGATTCTGCTTGCTTCTGGGCTAGTGAATATAAACTTGGTGGCTTTAGATTTGACCTCATGGGTTTACATGACTTAACCACTATGGAAGAATTGACTAAAGCTGTTAAGACAATCAATCCACATATCACAATTTATGGTGAACCTTGGACCGGCGGAGATTCTCCTTTATCTGTTAGTCAAAGAGCTGCTCAAGCTAATGGCAACTCATTCAAAGGATATGGTGCATTCAATGACATGATGAGAGATTCTCTTGTTAAGAGTGGACTCCATGGTACAGCCGAACTCGGTTGGATTACTAATGAAGAATCATCCATCAGTACAGGTGATATGAAGGCTATTACTGAAGGCATCAAAGGTAATACCGCTTCTACAATGCCAATTAATGATCCTGATAAGACTGTAAACTATGTCTCATGTCATGATAACTACACATTATATGATCGTGCTATTGCAACTGGTTTATATGATGAAGAAGATGATGCTCAATTAGCGAAAATGAACGTTTTAGCAAATGCTGTTGTCTTTACTTCTCAAGGTACATCATTCATGCTTGCTGGAGAAGAATTCCTTAGAACTAAGGGCGGAAATGGTAATTCCTATAACGCTTCTTATAAGGTGAATGAATTAGATTATTCCTTAAAGATTAAGCATCTTGATATGTTTGAATCTTATCAAAAGTTAATTATGTTCAAAAAAGGACTCTCAGTTTTACATGCAGATAAAGATCATAACGACATGACTATCAATGTGAGTGATAACAAAGCAACTATTTCATATAAGATTACTGATGCAGTATCCAACATGGAAGTTTATGTGTTGCACACTAATGGCTTAGGTGATGCTTCTACCTATGATTTAAGTGGCTATACTTGTTACTGGTCAACCATCCATGGAGAAGATAGAGCATTATCTAATAGTGTCACTCTTGATAAATACGAAACCCTTATTGCTTATAAGGATTTAGCATAATTCTACATCAAAATTAAAGGGCTTAACCGTCAATGGCTAAGGGCTCTGTTAACTTACGTGGGGGATGAGTGGGGAGTGCCCATAGATTCATTCACAAAAGTGGGGAGCTATATAGGA
>SVAY01000010.1 GCA_015059185.1 Erysipelotrichaceae bacterium | reverse complement strand
AAAAAACTCATTTATAAAAGAACAAAAAACGAGGCAATATTTACCTCAGAATTTTTGCAAAAAGGGGGAACTCAAATAGATGTTTTAATCTCTTGATATACTTTTTCAAATCGATCAGTATACCACGGATCTTCTATCTCATCTTTCCCTAATAAAGATACTTTAGAAAAATCTTCACCTGGAAATAATCTCTTTAAATATGAATAGTTATTTTTATCCATAATAAACACTTTATAGGCATTTTGGAATTCTTCTAGTGTAATTCTTTTCGCACCTCTATGAGTATAAGGAATATGATGATTAGTTAAAGTAACTTTAGCTGGATAATAAATATCATTTCCAATTTCTTCTAATGATGTAGCGCGAGAAATATATTCATATCTACGTTCTTTATCAATCTCTTTAGCAATGAACTCCGCCATCGGAGAACGACAAATGTTACCATGACATACAAAGATAATAGTTTTCATATAATAGGATTATAAAGAATGCAGTTTACTTCAATCAACAATAATTGTTCATTCTCTATTGAACTAGCAATAATCTTATGATTAGATATTCACATAAGCGATGACACTGCAGGCCCATTAAGTTGTGGCACCTTCGCTTATTTTTTTATATCTTTTTTTTACTGCCATAGCTCCTCCTTCTTTTTAGAAATAACTAAGATAATTAATCGTTCCTTCTTTATCAGTTCTTCTTATTGATACATTGTTGCTCTTTAATGTTGATATAGTCTCTTTATGAGGATGACCATATTTATTACTCTTTCCACAAGATATAATTGCCTCTTTAGGTTTTAGATATTTTATAAATGCGTCACTAGTTGATGTATTGCTACCATGATGTCCAACTTTTAAGATGTCGCAGCTAATAAATTTATAGTCTTCAATAATCTTATATTCTATCTCTTTAGGAGCATCACCCATGATTAAATAATTTACATTATGAAGGTTAAAGCCGATTACTAAGCTTTTATCATTTTCATCCTTCGTTTCTTCCTGATAATTATTGTAGTTATATAAAGTTATACCGTTTATTGATATAGGGAACGCGCTAGCTTCTTTAATATAATGTTTTACTGAGAAATATTTATGTAGACTATCTACTCCTCCAGAGTGATCAAAATCATCATGGGTAGTAATTAATAAATCTATGTTATATATCTGATGCTTTTTAAAATAAGGAATTAAAGCATCTTGCGCGATGTCCATATAAGTCAATCCACCAGTATCAATTAGTATGGCGGTATTACCTTTACGTATTAAAGTGCTATCACCTTGACCAACATTGATAAAACTGACTTCACTAGTTATAAGGTTCTTAACTGGAAGTAAATATAAACTAAAAGCCGTAAAATACATAAGATTTAGATAGATAATTAAAGGTTTAAACCTTATTTCAAATAAATAAATCAATAAGATAAACATCAAAATATATATTGCAAATGCTCCTTCATTAAGAGGATGAGCATAGATATTAAGATTCATATAATTTAATAGATGGGAGATGTTTCTTATCCCGTTTACTATATGATTCATCACTGGTTCAAAAGGAGCTTTAAATATCAAAAAAATAGACATTATCGCTGCAAACATAAATAAAGGAGCAAGTATTATTTGAAATAAATATGAGAAGATAGAAAATTCATTATAAAAATATATGTCAATTGGTATTAAAAATATAAAGATAAATAGGTACATTAAAAGTTTCTTAATAAAACGTGAATAGCGAGATAAAGCGTGAGAGAGAAAATAAGAAACAAGAGGAAAAGAATATCCTAATATAAAAGATATTTGGTAGGTTAGATGATAATCAATAAATATGAAGAATAAACCTGAGATGGATAATAAAGAAAGATAATCAAATTTCTTATGCAAGATATATTCATTGATGAGCTTAAATATTAAGAAACTCGAGAATCTAATTAAGCTAAATTTAGGGAATAAAAGTCCACTATAGAAAACGATAAAAATGGTAGAAATAATCTTGCTAGTTTTCTCTTTAAAGAAAAGCGAAAAGAACTTACGTAATAACGTATAAAATAACGAAATATAAATTCCAGAAGTTGATAATAACCTAACTAGATGTAATTCCTTAAGATCACTAATAAGTTCATTATCTTCACTACTAGAAAAAATGATGGCCTTTACTAAAGCGCGGTTATCCTTATTAAGACCATTTAAAGCCTTCTCCTTAAGACTTTTTAATCGAAATGGATTAAGAAAGCGTTCCTCCACTTTCTTTGGCTCTAACTCGTATTTAACGCCCTTCTTATTTAAATAGCCTTCAAAATCAAAGCTAGATTCAATTTGAGTGAATGATAAAGTTTTCTTATTGCCTTTAATGGTAAGGATGTCCCCTACTTCATATTTGTTATTTTTGTTATAAACGTAAAACTTCTCAAAGGTACTACTAAAAAGATAATAATTGTCTTTACTATCAATAACGACTCCACTATAGCTTTCCTTTTGGAAGTCGAAACTGATATAACTCATACCAATTCCGACCCCAAAGGAAACAAGCGCTACAAGAACAATTCTTTTTCTAAAACGAAAGAAAAGGAAAACAAATAACGCTAAGCTAATAATGGAAACAAAAACTATGTACCACCTAAAAGATAAACCTAATGCTAAAGATAGAAAGATCAGTAATAGTATCACGCATGTAGAGTTATATAATTTCTGACTTTCTTATAAGTAGCGTTACCAATGCCATAGACGTCCATAATGTCTTCTAGAGTTTGGAAAGGTCCATGTTCTGTACGATGAGAGATGATGCTATTAGCAACGGTACTAGTGAAATATTTAGATGCTACTAGAGTATCTACGTTATCACTATTAATGTTAACTTTAGCTAGTTCAGTAAGAGTACAAACATTACTCGTATCATACTTCGATGCGATAAAGTAAGTCTGTCCTGCCTTAATTGTTGCATCAAGGTTATATGCCTTATCATCAGCATATTCTGTTGGTCCTCCTGCAGCTTCGATTAAGTCTGACATAGTTGCACCTTCCCCGAAAACATAACTACCAGGTTTAGATACATCACCTTCAACTGTCGCGGTAAAGTATCCATCCTCTAGAGAAATGGATGTGGTGTTGTCACTTACATAGACAACGGATGTCGGGTCGGTTTGGTTACTGACATTGATGTTTGGGTCAATAAACATAAAGACCACAATGGCAGCAACTGTGACGACCAAGACACCAATAAGTGCTTTTGCCATAAAAAAACCTCCTATATATTCTTTACAAGACGGAGGTTTTTGCTAAAATGTTGAATTTTTTTTAAAATTTTTTCAAAAATTAGATCTTCAATATTTTAATATTGAAAGTTTTTCCAGCTTTAATCTCAACTTCATCGCCTTCTTTTTTACCGATTAAAGCAGCACCAAATGGAGAGACATTACTGATCTTTCCATTAAATGGATCGCTTTCAACAGTACCGACGATGGTATAAGTAGCGGTCTTATGACTATCGAGATATTCAACCTCGACTGTACTTCCAATACCAATCTTCTTTTCACCTTTAGCGTTTTTCTTTTCGGTGATGATTTCAGCGTTAGCTAAGATGGATTCGATTTGAGAGATTCTACCTTCAACTTCAGCTTGTCTCGCTCTTGCGGCATCGTAGTCAGCGTTTTCGCTTAAGTCACCTTGAGCACGAGCTTCTGCTAATTGTTTCTTAACATCTTCTCTAACGAAATCAATAAGATTACGAAGTTCATCTTCGAGTTTTTTATATCCTTCTTTTGTTAATTGAGTCTTTTCGGTCATTGTTTTTACCTCTTAATGCAAGCGTTATTATATCAATAACGTTATTCTAATTCCAATAATTATTTGTTTTATGATAATTTAGATTAATCGATTACTTAAAGATTGTCTTAAATGTCACTTCTTCAAATGGAGAAGAAAGACCAGCTTCTTTATAGATTTCTAAATAATCATTTTCGTTTTTATCATCGTAATTGATGAGTTTGTTATATTTATCAATTGCGCCTCGTAAATCGTTTTTCGCATATGCGCCAATCTCTAAAGCACCAACCGCACTAGCAGCATAGCTGAAATAGTAACAAGGTGAATCAATAGTGACTGCTCTCCAATAAGTAGCGAAGTCAAAATAATCATCCATTGGTAAATCAGCTTTGACTTCCGCCTCATATTTAGTGATATCTTCAAGAGTTAAATCTTCATCAAGATATACTTTCTTTTCGAGTTCATTCACCATCGAAGCTACTAAAACGGAAGAAACCATATCAAGTGATTGGTTACCAATAATAACATCTATTGCTTCTGGATTAAACTTATTAGCTTCTTTTAAATAGTAAATGAAGAGCTGTTCGTTACCTTGTGATTGAGTTTCCGCTAAATCGTAACAAGAATTCGTATCACCATTAATTGAATAATCATAATAATGACCAAATTCATGGACGATAGTTGAAGCTTCAAAGCGGTTACCAAAGAAGACATATGGTTCATCGTTTCTTAATGAGGTGAAGGCTGTAGTTGTTGCCTCTTTTTCATAAGAAATGTAATAATTGCGGCTATCGTACCATAAATCATCAAAGATGGTTTTAAATTCTCCACCAAAATAGTCTTTATAATCTTCGATTAAAGAGAAGTTTGTAGTGAAACCGTTCTTAAGAACGAATCGACGAACAGCGTTTAAATCATCATTAGATAAACTAGCGATTTGTTCTTCTAAAGCAGAATAAGCTTTTACAAAATATGGAAGAGCGTATTTCTTAGTATACTCAAAGAAACTATCGGTAAATTCATAAGTATATGGACGGACATAGTAATTCTCGTAAGAATAATCTAAGAAATTGTCGTATCCAGCAGAGATAGCGAGTTCATTGGCAGTATTAACAAAGTCAATATAGATGTTTGCTACATCCGTATTATAAGAATCTTTTTTAGGATCTAAATTGTTATAGTCAGCCTTTAAAGCTTTAAGTTCATTATTCTTCGTATAATATTCATCTGTATATTCAGGACCGATTTCTTCAATGATTTCTTCATCTGTCATATTTCCGTAAAAAGATGACTTAAAATCGTTTTTAAAAACAGCATAATGAATCTTATTCGCTTTATTGCTGATTAATGTTAAGAGTTCAAAAAGTTCTAAAGAGAGAGTTTGATTCTCTTCTTTCCCATACATATAGTATTTAAGTTCTTCTGCATCACGAGCATCCGCGACTTGTCTATAATAGTCATTCATCTTATTATAGCTAGCTTCAAATGCTTTAAAGTCACTTGCTGCTTCAGCAAGCTGAAGAGTCTTATCTAAACATTCGATTACTTTATCTCTATCAGCAAGTTTAAAAGAATATTTAATTGGGTTACCTTCTACTGTTTTACCCGTAAGATAATCTTTAGAACGAGAATAAAAGCCACATGAAGTTAAAACAAACACAAGTGGGAATGATAGAAATTTAGTTAATCTTTTCATGGCTATTTAATCTTTTGAATTTCTGGATCTTCTTCGAAGGCGTTGAAGACTTCTTCGATTTCTTCGTATTCTTCTTCATCGTCTACAGGGAAGAGTTCACCTTCATCGTTATAAGACATAACGAGTACTTCTTCTTCGTTATTTGGATCAAAGAAGAAAACATATTTTTTGTTTCTCTCTTCATGTTCATAGGTGAAGAGTATTTCCATTAAATGTTCTTGTCCATCATCATCTTCAATAATGATTTGATTGTCTTTTACTTTTGCCATAACTATTTTCCTTTCTTACGAATGTATGTATCAAGTATCTCACACGCAGCATAGGTGTCGACTACTTGTTTTCTTTTCTCGTGATTCATATTTAACGCCGAGATGGTGTTATTCGCAATGACGCTAGAATAGCGTTCATCTACTAATTCAATTGTATAATTTGGGTTAAGAGCTAACAAGAGATCTTTAAAATGTAAAACATTTTGAGCCATCTCGCTTAATTCGCCACTAAGGTGTAAAGGTAAGCCTAAAGCAATTTCGGTAATACCTTTTTCTTTTAATAGCTTATCAACATGAATGGCGGCATCTTCGTAATCAAATGCTTTAAAACGATATGTTTCAACGCCATGCACAAAGCCAAGAGCGTCACTATAAGCGATACCACAAGTCTTTTTACCAAGATCTAAACCAAGCACCTTATTCATTAATGGCTCCTAAAGCTTCATTAATCTTACTAGCATCTTTACCAGCGCCACTAGCCATATCAGGTCTACCGCCACCGGATCCACCTAATACACCAGCCACTTTCTTAACGAGCATTCCTGCATTGTATCTTTCTTTCGCTTTTCCGCTAACAGAAACAACAACAGGAAGATTCACTTCACCGATAAAGAGGAATAAGTGGTTAGGATATTTACCCTTGATTGAATCGAGTAAATTGAAGATTGCGTTTCTATCTGCTCCTGGAAGATAAACTGCGAGTCTAGCAATGTCATCTTCGAGTTTAATTTGATCTAATAATTTATTCGCTTCTAAACTTGCTAATTTATTAGTTAATGCTTCATTATTTTTCTTTAAAGCATCTTTCTCATTCTTAAGAGCATTTAACCTATCATTAACTTCTAAGATAGAAGAGGCGCCTAAAGAATTTCTTGCCATATTAAGTAAGTTTTCTCTCTTCTTAAGTAAGTTGTATGCCCCAATTGATGTACGGGCTGTAATACGACGAACACCACTTGCAACACTTTCTTCACTTTCAATGACAAAGATACCAATATCAGAAGTATTTGTTACGTGAGTTCCTCCACAGAATTCTTTAGAAACATCGCCAAACATAACAACACGGACTGTATCGCCATATTTGTCATTAAATAAGGCTTTTGCGCCTAATTTCTTTGCTTCTTCAATAGGGAGGACCTTAGTTTCTTCTTGAATAGATTCGCTGATCCAGTTATTTACTTTTCTTTCAACTTCAGCAATTTCTTCTTCGCTTAATTTCTTAAAGTGAGAGAAGTCAAAGTGAGAATATTCATCACTCACATAGCTACCATGTTGAGCAATGTGATCACCAAGCACTTCAGTAAGGGCTTGTTGGAGTAAATGTACGCTTGAGTGGTTACGTGTAATAAGTAACCTACGTTTAACATCAATCTCCGCTTTAACAGTATCGCCAACTTTAAGTTCGCCATACATCACTTCCACACGATGTAAGTGTTGTTTATTAGGTGCTTTATTAACACTAGTAACACAAGCTTCAAAGCTAGCATTTTTAATTACACCAGTATCACTAATTTGACCGCCACTTTCCGCATAGAAATTAGTCTTATCAAGGATGACTTCTCCTTCTTCAGAAAGAGAATCAACTTTCACGCCGTCTTTAAATAATCCAATGACTTTAGCTTCTACTACTTCTGTTCCGTAAGTGAATGTTGAAGGAAGATCAAAAGCCATTAAATCCGCTGATTGTTTATTCATTGATTGTTCATCTTTTCTTGCGGCTCTTGCTCTATCTCTTTGTTCTTTCATGAGCTCATTAAAGCGAGCAACATCTGGTTTGATATTCTTTTCTTCACAGATTTCTAATGTAAGTTCTTTTGGAAAACCATATGTATCATAAAGCAAGAACATATCTTCTCCACTTAAGCCATTATTCTTTTCTATCATCTTACTTAAGATGTCTTCACCATTTTCTAAGGTCTTTAAGAACTTCACTTCTTCAGTTTCAATAACTTTCTTAACAAAGTCTTTCTTACCTTCTAGATATGGATAATAGCTCTTCATGATTTCTACTACTTCATCCACTAAAGAATAAAGGAATGGTTTTGATATACCTAAGACCTTACCAAATCTTGTTGCTCTACGGAGTAATCTTCTTAAGACATAACCTCTACCTTCATTAGAGAACATTGCTCCATCAGCAAGAGCGAATGTACAAGTTCTCATATGATCGGCAATAACTCTAAAGGCGCGTTTATTGTCTTCGTATTTTTTACCGCTTATTTCTTCTGTACGTTTAATAATTGGCCAGAATAAATCAGTTTCATATACTGTTTCGGTTTCTTGAATAACAACCACAAATCTTTCTAGTCCCGCACCGGTATCGATATTTTTATGAGGTAATTCTTTATATTCACTTCTCTTTTTACCTGGTTCACTATTGAACTGAGAGAAAACGATGTTCCAGATTTCTACAAATCTAAAGTTTGGTAAATCCTCTTCTAAGAGTTTAATACCAAGATGTTCTGGATCATATTTCTCACCACGATCAAAATGCACTTCAGTATCTGGTCCACATGGTCCTTCTCCAATTTCCCAGAAGTTATCTTCTTTAATGATTAAATGGTCTTCACTGATACCTGCATCCATCCAGCATTTCTTTGTTTCTAAGTCATCTGGGTGATATGTAATATATATTCTTTCTTTTGGGAAACCAAACCACTTCTCGTCAAATAGCATTTCAACAGCCCAAGGGATTACTTCTTTACGGAAATAATCACCGATGGAGAAGTTACCTAACATTTCAAAGAATGTTAAGTGAGTAGCGTCTCCAACATTTTCAATATCATTTGTTCTAATAGATTTTTGTACATTAGTGATTCTTCTGCTTGGAGGTATTTCACTACCATCAAAATATTTCTTTAAAGCTGCGACACCGGCATTAATCCAAAGTAAAGTTGGGTCATTAATTGGAATTAAAGAAGCGCCTGGTTCAACGTGGTGACCTTTACTTTTAAAGAAGTCTAACCATGTTTGACGTATTTCACTACTAGTCATCTTTTTCATAAATTTTCCTCCATATATAGAAAAACGTTCCATTATAGGAACGAGTTTATCCCGTGGTACCATCCTATTTCTTGTAATATTTTACAAGCACTTAATTTGACTACTTTCGTAAGTCTTCACGGCGGGTATTAATCGCTTCAAGGGAGTGGCGCGTATCCTTATCTATCTGCCCTTCTCACCAACCGGCATTCGCTTTATAGACTTGAGATAATGGGTTCCCTTATTGAACGAATATATTTTAATATAATTTCTAATTATTTAAAGTTTTTTTTATAAATGCTGCATAATCTCGGACAGAAACGTTACCATTATTAAGTTCATTGAGTAAATAATCTACATAATCTTTAAAAGTAAAGTCTTTATCTTCTTTAACTAAATAGATAGCTTTAATAAATGTGCTGGTGAATACCCATTTATTGTAATTAGCAATTATATCTGAATGAGAATAATCAACAATATTATCGCTACTAAGATTAATAAAGTCTTTTAATACATTTTGATGCTTTTCATCATGGTAAACATTTTTATTAACCGGGAATAAAGAATAATTATTACTTTCAATTAATTTATTTTGAATTTGCTCAGAAATAAATAATTCATATATTTCTTGAATGTTGCTATCACTTAATTTACTGTCTTCCATAACATAATAATGATAATACCCTCCAATAGGGATTTTAGGATTGATGTGCAAGTCATTTATGTATAAAGATGGATTCAAGGTAAAACATATTTCATCCTGAGAATCTCTTTTAGTGCTAGAAAAGGTCATTGTGCTTGCAATCAAAATATCATTGTTATCTAAAGATGCATATTCAGGTGCATATTTGATACTTATATAATTTACAAAATAATCATTAATTAAACTAAGAAGTTGATATTGGTCATCGGTAATTGAACTTTTAAAGACATTATTATCAACGTAGAAATAAGATTCATCAAGAACCTTATCATTTATTAAGTAAGGTAATACATCAAAATAATTCATATAAACTTCTATATCACCAATAGATTTAATAGAATCAAATGTAATTAATGAGCTAGCATCAATGTATTTAGGATTATACGAAGTACCATATGTAGAAAATAAAAAGGAGTATTCCCCATTATCTTTATTATTTTGATTTACAAAATCAAATAGATAATCATAATTAGGCAATACTGATCTTTTATATTTTGAATCATTGGAGTAAGTAAAATCTATATCATAGTTACTTTCAGAGGCCTTGAAAACATATTGGTTTTTATATTTTTTGTTTTGGCTTTCTACTTCAACCATAGATAAAACATCTGATATATAGAAAGGAGGATTATTCTTGTAATATACGACCACTATTCTTTTAGAGTTTTGGTTAATACAACCAAATAAACTAATTAAAGGGATAAATATAGATATTTTTTTAAAAAACATAATATTGTGGAATGTCTCCTAATGATGATACTGCAAAATAATGCACATCACTGTTATACATATAATTTTCCCAGTTGTAAGATTGAATAGAACTTATATAGGTTCCTGGAAAATTGCCCTCACCATCCTTTCCAGACCAACTACCATCAGAGTGTTCTTTAATAAAGTGATACGAACCATAATTGCCACCAATAACTGCTCTAAATGCAATTCTTCGCTCAAACGGAAAAATTGGAGCATTGTATGAATTTATTTCTCTAACATTTACATTAAAAATGTTTTTAGAGTGATTGATAAGTCTAGGAATGAAAATGGTATTAATATTTTCGTTTGTATAAGTTTCGGTTATACCATAAAACAACCCTAAAACATTGTTATTGTTGTTATACGCATTAATTGCATACCCATAGCAATTGGTTTCATTGTAAAATTGCATATTACTGCCTGAATAATATGTTGTAGCGTTACCATAATGATTGTAAGTAGGAACGTCATTATAAGTTATATTGATTTTAGGCCTATATGACGAACTGGAATTATTGCCAAAAACAGTTGAATAATTACTATTCTCATAATATAACTTAAAAAATACGCTTTGATAGTACGAGGTCTGGCATAAATCTTCAACTATCGATTTAACAGACGCGTAAAAAGAATTTCCTTGGAATGAAAGATTGGTGTAATAATTCCACCCATTATTTAAACCACTGCCACTCCAATCAAAACCATACTTATAAGCAATTTTTATTGTGCCTGAATAACCACTTTGTTTAAACAATTCTAAAGAAGCGCTGCCTATTTTCTGATAATCTAAATTAGGGAGGTACAACCTGATTACGGCGCTATAATTTTTGTTACCAAAAGTTCCAACTTTCATATCTGTTGGATCATCAACTCTTGTAACAATACCATTTTCGCTATAATAATTTGCAAAAGTAGTAAGATTCGTACTATTGGTAAAATGGGACGAAAAAGTCGTGAAAGAATTACTCACATAAGTTGAAAACAACAAACCAGTAACTGTGATTAAATTTAGCATAATTATTACCTCTTACTTATAATTTATCATTTTTTGTTATTGTTGTAAAAATATGTAAACCAATCGCAGTGCATAAATGAGATATTAATAAACCTTATATAACGTTAATTCTACCTTCGACACCAGAATATTTATCTTTTAATTGGCCCTTAAGTACATCAACAATATAGTCAATTACTACTTCGTAATCGAATTTTTGTTCACTTGGGACAACTTCATCATTCATATACATATTCGCGCCATCTCCACCATTATTAAGCAAGAAATTATTAGACGCTAAAATATATTCTTTATTTGGATCAATTGGTTGATATTCATTATTCACTAATACTTTTACATCTTTCACTCTACGAGAACCACCCACCTTAACGAAATATCCTTTTTCATCTACCACTACGCTAGTTGGTGTGGAAGTATCTATTGAATAGATAAGACCGGAAGCACTAACAAATGCACCTGATTCTCCTGTTGCTTTTTCTCCTGTTCCAATATCACTAGTTGTATTCATTGAAGCAAATTCTAAATGATCTAATATTTGAGAACCAGTCACTTTCTTTTTCATTAAAGTATTACCAAAAGGATGAACATTCATGATTTGTCGATAAGTAACATCCCCCATTGCTAAATCGCTTCTAATTCCTCCACCGTTAACAATTCCAATATCCGCTCCAGATATATTTCTATATGCATCTGCGATTAAATTACCAATAGGAGTTTCTCTAGCTCTTACAAGTCTTGTTCCACGTTCATTCGTCGTTTTTAAACTCACATCAATAGTCGCGACAACTTTGTTACCAGTTTCATCAGCTTTTGCATTGATATCTTTAATGAAAGCATCCATCACCTCTGATTTCGCGTCATATTGGGTAATGAAATTATAGGAAACTGAGCCATCAGTTTTGATGGTTAAAGAAGCAAAATTATTAAGCTTATAACCAGTATCTACGAGTTGAACAGGATTATTGTTCTTATCTTTTACTTCTTTCCAAGGCATCGATATATGAGCGTGCCCATCTAGGACCGCTAAATATCCACTCGTATTAGCAATTAAATCTAATGAACTATATGGAGAATAATTATCTAAACTACCTAAGTGAGATAAGATTAAAACGTAATCTGCTCCATCTCTTTTACAGTTATCAATATTTTCTTGTACGATGTTATAGAAGTTTTCTTTAGAACTCTCTCCAAATGTATAGGCAATTTTATCGTCTTCTAAAAAGTTTTTCGGATCGGAATCGGTTAAGCTATGAGGGGTTGTCACACCAACATAACCAATCTTTTTAGAGCCATATTCTTTTATCACATATGGTTTTACCATAGTGAATTTATTACTCCTATTTCCAATATAAGAAAAATTACATGAAACAATATCACTATTAAGTTCTGTTAAGCGACTTGCTAATTCATCCATTCCGTAATCAAATTCATGATTACCTAACGTGACGACATCATATCCTGCTTTATTCATCACTTCAACGATGTATTCGCCTTTAGAAATCGCTCCAACATAATTACCTTGAAGATAATCTCCTGCATCAACAAGAGAAACGTAATTAGTTTTACTTAATTCATCTTTATAAGCGACGACACTAGAGTAAGTTAAATTGTCGCTGATACCACAGTGAATGTCGGTGGTATAGATAATACTGATATCTTTAGCTTTTGAATTACAGCCACAAAGAATAGAGACAAGAAAACCAGGGATAATGAATAATGATATTTTGTTTTTCATAAGTTTAGTCCTCCTATATTGTTAGCAAATAAAAAATCCTAATTAATTAGGATAATTATTTAGATTCTCTTTTTAGGAATATCGTTGATATTAATAATCTTTTTGATTTCTTCTATTTTTGGGTCTATTGCACTTAATGGCAATACTTTCTTATTAGGAAGATAGAGGAATAAATTTTTCCCAGTATCTTTATAACGTTGAATGATGTTGTAATAAACGTGGTTATTACTAGTGAGTTTACCTTCATTATAAGATTTCACATTCATCATCTCTTTATTAAAATCATAGGTAAACTTCACTTCTGTGTCTTTAAGTTTATAAATCATTACTAAAATCATCACAAAATATAACAAACCTGCTCCCGCAAATATTAAGGATGGGATCAGTAAAAATATAAGGTATCTATTGTAATCTAAAGCCATATATAAAATAGCAAATAAGATAACACCGATTAAACCAATAATGCCAAGACTACCATAAAAGAATAACCTTCTTTTTTGTAAGTTTTTATATGTGTCTTGAGTAAATATATATTCAGTATGCATTAATCTATTCTCCTATCATTTCGATAAACATGCTTAATTAATCCACCACCTAAGCATATTCCTTCTTCAGTATAAAATACTGCTGCTTGACCAGGTGTCACCGCTTTAACTGGTTTATCATAGACTAGTTTAACAAGTTCATCATTAATATAATGTATAGTCACTCCGTTATCTGGCTGACGATATCTAAATTTCACTTCAATGTGGCTACCATCCTCTGGCTTATCAGTAATGAAGTTAAGGGTATCGACAGTACAGCTAGTTGATTCTAAATATTCATTTTCTTCCCCACTAGCGACATAAAGAATATTCCTCTTAACGTCTTTTCTAGCAACGAACCATCCTTTTGCTTCTTCACCTTTAATTCCACCAATCCCAAGTCCACGACGTTGACCGATGGTATAATACATTACTCCGTCATGATTACCGAGCACTCGATCATTTTCAATATCCCTAATTTCACCTTGAGAAGCTGGAATATAATTCTTTAAAAATTCTTTAAAATTTCTTTCTCCAATAAAGCAAATACCTGTTGAATCCTTTTTATCCATCACACTTTCTAAATCAAGTTCATGAGCGATTCTTCTTACTTCACTTTTATCAATATTTCCTAAAGGAAATAAGCAGTGTGATAATTGATAATTAGAGATTTGAGAAAGGAAATAGGTTTGATCTTTATTCGTGTCGAATGACTTTGCTAAATAAGCTTTGTCGTCTTTATCAATACGCTTGGCATAATGCCCCATCGCAATCGCATCATATCCGTGAGAAAGAGCAAAATCTAAAAATGGTCCAAACTTAATATATTTATTACAAAAGATATCTGGATTAGGAGTTCTTCCAACCTCATATTCTTTAATTAAATATGAGAAAACATTATCCCAATATTCTTTAATATAGTCATTACGAATGAAAGGAATATTTAATTTTTTGGCAACCGCCATCGCATCGTCATAATCCTTCTCTTGTGGACATTGATTCTCATTTAAAGTTGGATTACCTAAATAGTCGTTATTCGCTAAAGCATCCCAGTTACGCATAAAACAAGCCGTAACTTCATGCCCTGCTTTAATTAATAAATATGCAGCAACCGCACTATCAACACCACCACTAAGACCTAATAAGACTTTCATTGATATAATTCCTTGCTATCTAGAATCAAAGTGAATGGTCCGTCATTTATTGATTCCACTTTCATATCAGCCCCGAATACACCGGTTGCTAACTTGCCATATCTTTCTTCAATACATTTATTGAAATAATTATATAATCTTTCAGCTTCCATAGGAGATAAGGCGTCAGTAAAAGATGGTCTTCTACTACCTTTTGCATTTGCGTATAAAGTGAACTGTGAAACGCTTAAAATTGAACCACCAACATCACTTAAAGAAAGATTGATCTTATCATGTTCATCAGGAAAAACGCGGAGATTGAGGAACTTATCGACCATTTTAGATACGAGTTCTTCATTATCTCCAAAAGTAAAACCTACTAAAAGTAGGTAGCCTTTATTAATTGCTCCTACCTTCTTACCTTTAATAGATACACTTGCTTCATCGACTGTAGTTAATACAATTCTCATTTCTTCACCTTATCCCAATATTCTTTTAGAGCTTGTTCATATTTGTTGTCTTGATAGTTATAGTATTTTGCATCTTTAATATCATCTGGAAGATATTGTTGTTTGACCCAGTGATGAGAATAGTCATGAGGATATTTATAATGTTGTCCTTTATTTTTATTATCTTCACCATCATAATGGGTGTTTTGTAATTCGCGAGGTACGTTAATGCCTTTACCCTTATGGATATCACTTATTGCGGCATCAATCGCTAAAACTCCAGAATTGCTCTTAGGAGCAGTTGCAATTAATATGGCGGCATTTGCTAAAGGGAGTCTCGCTTCTGGCATACCAAGTTGAAGAGCAGTATCAACGGCAGCTTTGACAAGCGGGATGATATTAGGATACGCCATCCCAACATCTTCAGATGCACTACATAATAGTCTACGACACGCCGCAATTAAGTCTCCCGCTTCAAGTAGCTTCGCTAAATAGAATAAAGAAGCATCAACATCACTACCTCTAAGAGATTTCATTAATGCGCTTAAATTATCAAAATGTTTATCTTCACTTCTGTCATAACTAATATTTGCTTTATCAATTAATTGATTAACTTGCTCGATAGAGATCTTATTTACACTCATATCTAAGCTATTAGCAAGGAACTCAAGATTATTAAGTGACTTCCTCATATCACCATTACTAGCTAACGCTAAAAGATCTAAAGCATCTTCATCCATCTCTAAAGAGAGTTTCTCTAATCCTCGTCTAAGACCTTTTTTAATCTCATCTTTACTAATCGCTTTAAATTCAAAGACAGTACAACGTGATAATAAAGCAGGATAGATATAAAAATATGGGTTCTCTGTAGTTGAAGCAATAAGGGTGATATCTCCACTTTCAACAAACTCTAATAGAGATTGTTGTTGCTTCTTATTAAGATATTGAATCTCATCTAAATAGAGAAGCACTCCATTAGAATTTAATACAGAATTAGTTTCACTAATCACTCGTTTAATGTCATCAGTTGATGCATTTGTACCGTTCAGTTTAAATAACGATAGATTAGAATTATGGGCGATAATATTCGCCATCGTTGTTTTGCCTGTTCCCGCTGGACCATAAAAAATCATATTAGGAACTTTTTTGGTTTCAATAACCTTTCTAAAAATAGAATCTTTCCCTAATAAGTGAGTTTGACCAACCATCTCATCTAAAGATGAAGGTCTAATAAGATCAGCGAGAGGTTTATTCATATTATAAAATTTTATAGATAACTGTTGGTTTAGCAATTTCTCTAGGATTAATACTGACAGCTTTATTAAGCTCTTCAATTAAATCTAAATAATTATCTTTATTGGTGTAAATTGATAAAATCTTATCACCTTGGCAGACTTTATCACCAACTTTGTGGTGTAGATAAATGCCTGCATCATAATCAATATAATCGTTAATAGTTTCTCTTCCTGCACCAAGCTTCATTGCCGCACGGCCTAAGATATATGCATCGAGCTTTTCAACATATCCGTCATAAGGCGCAACAATTCTAAAGTTATATTTGGTGAGGTTGAATTTTGAAGTATCAAAGATATAGCTAGTATCTCCACCTTGGGCTTTAACCATTTCGACAAACTTGTTAAAGGCTGAGCCGTTGCTAATAACTTCTTCTAATTTCTTACGCGCTTCAAGTTCAGTATTACAAATATTGGCTTGCATAAGCATAATGGAACCCATGGTATAACACAATTCCATTAAATCTTCTGGGCCTTCTCCTTGAAGGGCTTTAATCACTTCTTTAATTTCTAATGCATTACCAATTGCCTTACCTAAAGGTTGGTTCATATTAGAAATCACTGCACGGGTTGGAAGATGATGATAATTACCAATCTTAATCATTAGTTCTGCGAGTTCAAGACCACTATCGAAGTCTTTCATGAAAGCTCCGTTACCTATGGTAACATCAAGTAATAATGAATCGCTTGCGGTAGCGAGTTTCTTACTCATAACGCTAGAAGCAATTAATGGGAGAGAGTTAACTGTTGCAGTTACGTCTCTTAATGCATATAACTTTTTATCAGCAGGGGTTAATTTATCATTTTGTCCTGAAATAACAAGTCCAACTTCGTTAGCTTGTTTGATAAAATCTTCTTCTTTTAAATCAATTTTGGTATTAGGAATAGCTTGGAGTTTATCTAAAGTACCACCGGTATGGCCTAAGCCACGACCACTCATTTTAGCAACTTTTACTCCACAAGCCGCTACCATTGGTAAAAGAACTAAGGAAGTCTTATCACCAACACCACCTGTTGAGTGTTTATCTGCTTTTATTCCACTAATTTTGGATAAATCAACGATATCGCCTGTCTTATACATCGCACTAGTAAGGTCATAAATTTCTCTATCCTCCATTCCCTTAAAAGTGATGGCCATAAGTAAAGCGCTAGATTGATATAGAGGGATCTTGTCATCGACTAATCCCTGTATCCAGTAATAAATCTCTTCTCTGGTGAGAGCCAAACCATTTTTCTTTTTTTCAATTAAATCGACCATTTGAAATTATTCTAACATATCTCGAGATATTATATATAATATTTATCGATTATGACTTTTAAAAATCATCTAGAAAAATATTTAGACGAAAAAGAGATAGATCAACTAATCTCTTCATTTGAGTTAGAAAGTAAACATGCCTCATTACTTAATCTAGAAAAGATGAATGATGAGACATTCCTCTCTTTATTTCCTCATGCAATACCTCATCCAATCGTCCCTCACGCTTATATTTTCGATAAAAACGAATATCAATTAGGGAAAAGCATCTATCACGAATTAGGGTGCTTTTATCTACAAGAACCAAGCGCGATGGTTGTGAGTTATTTACTTAATCCTAAAAAAGACGATTTCATCCTTGATATGTGCGCTGCTCCAGGAGGAAAAACTATTCAAGCATCCTTATTAACCAATCAAACTGGAGTTATCATATCTAACGATTTATCAAAAGAAAGAACTAGAGCTCTAGTCGATAACATTGTGCGTCTTGGGCTTAAAAATATTGTGGTTACTAATAACGACTTCAAATACATCTATCAATATTATCTAAATAGATTCGATAAGATAATTTTAGACGCGCCTTGTTCTGGCAGCGGAATGTTTAGAAAAGACGAGAAGATGATAGAAGATTGGAGCATCAATAAGGTTTATAAGAATGTTATGATTCAATACGAATTAATTGATATCGCTTATATGATGCTTAAACCAGGTGGTACATTAATCTATTCAACTTGTAGCTATTCTTATGAAGAAGATGAAGAAGTAATAAAACACTTATTAGCTAACACTGATGCCGAATTAATTGATATCAATAATAACCCTTTATATTATCATTCTAAAGAAAATATAGGTATCCATTTATTCCCACATCTATTTCCTGGAGAAGGACATTATATCTGCTTAATTAAAAAGCCAGGAACATTAAAAGAAACTTCTTACCAAGAAAAGAAGATTTTGTCTAATTTAATGCCTAGTGAATTGAAGGGCTATTCAAGCTATAAATTTGGAGATTTTTTATTTAGCCTAACTCATGACTTTAAATATAAAGGGCTTAATATTATTCAATATGGTTTTAAAGTTGGAGAACTAATTAAAAATGGCATCCTTTATTCTCACCAATTAGCGAGATGCTTATCTTCTTATTATCAAGAAGTTGAGCTTACAAAAGAGGAGTTAAATGATTATATAAAAGGTTTAGAAATCAAGAAAAACACAAATTATAAAGGATTTATTCTTCTTAAATATCAAAATATCCCAGTTGATTTTACTAAGACTAATGGAGAAGTGATTAAGAATCATTATCCTAATTATTTAAGAAAGAAAGATCTATTTTTTTAATATCATTACATTTTTATAATCATTACAAAAAAGGAACGAATTTGTTCCTCTTTGTTTAATAAATCATTTATAGATTTTCTTTAAAGTTATCTCCAAGTTTTTCTTTTAAAATTGCGCGGTCGTATTTTCTCGCTTTATATGTTAATAATGATTGGATTCTTGACTGTACTAATTGGGCTACTTCTTCAGTCTTCATATTTTGATATTCTTCTGGGTATATAGGTTTATCAAAAATAACTTGGACAGGATATTTTCTAAATTTCGATTTCTTATCAAAGATTCTCTGTGTACCAAATATCGCAACTGGGACAATTGGAACTCCTGCTTTCATCGCTGGACGGAATGTACCATGATGGAATTCTAATAGTAACTCCCTATCATCTTTATTTCTTGTGCCTTCAGGGAAGATAAGCCAGTGTTTTCTATTATTCTTTAAATCTTCTTGAATTTTCATCATTGTTCGTAAGGACTGTTTTAAATCATCACGTTTAAGATATAAACCTTCAATAGAATTAATTGCAGTACTTGCAAAAGGCACTGTTTCAAGTTCAGTCTTTGCTAAGAATGTGATTGGCTTATCAAGTAATTCAATAACTGCTAAAGGATCGACTGCCGCCAAATGATTAGAGAAAAAAGCTGATGTTTGATGAGGGATATTTTCTAATCCATAACCATGTATTTCAAAATCTAAAGCGTTATTAAGGTTTCTGACAAGTTTACGTAATTTTCCATATTTTAAAGCGATTGGATATTTGTCTTTATTGCTCGCATATCTCTTCATCCAAAAGATATAAGCTAAAGGTATTTTCCATCCAACTTTAAAAATAGCTAAGAATAAATTACGCTTCATTCTTTTCTCCACTTCACTAAGACCAACATGGAAATTGGTGGAATCATTAAATGTTTTAAAGTCATTCCATCATACGGATGTAAACCCGCTTCATGGAAGACAATGCGATAATTATCAGAAAGCTCATAAGTAATTGCTTTATTATTTGGATTATAAATAACAACGAATTCTTCATGTCCTCTAATTAATTCTTTTTTCTTACATCGATAAGCAAATAAACCATTATCTAAATCGATAAATTCTATCGCATCTTGAAGAACACTAGGCCTATGTTCATGGTATAAACCAATATCGCTTCTTAATTGAATCGCATGTCTAAAGAAATCGACCATCTTCCAACGTGCGTCAATGAGTTTCCAATCCATACGGTTAACTTTTAATACATTATATGTATTATCATCGCCATGTTTAGATAAACCAATCTCTTGACCCATATGATAGAAAGGAACACCACATAAAGTCATTAATAAACCATTTCCAAGCATTACACGTCTAAGAATGGTTTCTTCATCTTCATCACCATTAGAATAACTTAATTTATCAAATAAAGTGTTATTATCATGGCATTCGATATAGTTGATCGATTGATTCGCGTCTTTATATCGAGGTTCGTAGTTAATATTGACAGTTGAACCAAATATTGCATATTTAAGGCCATATGCATAATTGATATCACCATTGATATAACCCTTCTTATTGATATCAGATTTAAATGTTGGACCTTTAACAATATCTCTAGTTGAGTCATTAAAGAAACCAAACATTGGTAATTTATCCGCATTGTCACTACAACCCTTCTTTTCATAAGGAAGTTCCATACCCATGTTCCAGCCTTCACCATACATCATGATATCTTCCTTCACTTGCTTACATTTTTTAAAACCACCTTTAAGAGTATCAATATCAATTAAGCCCATGAGATCAAAACGATAACCATCAATATCAAATACTTCTATGAAGTATTTCATGGAATCTTTGATCATCTTACTAACCATATATTTTTCACTAGCGACATCATCTCCACAGCCAGATGCATTTGCAATAAATCCTTCGGTTCTTCTTCTAAAGAAGTAGCTTGGAACAATCTTTTCGTAGCAACTAGAAACATATTCATAAATATGGTTATAAACAACGTCCACAATGACACGGATATCGTGCTTATGGAGTTCATTAACCATGGTTTTAAATTCCACCAGTCTTTCCATTGGAATTTCAGGATGTAAAGAATAGCTACCTTCTAAACAGAACATTGAGATAGGATCATATCCCCAGTTATATTTGAGATTCATATCAACATCATCAACACTACCGAAGTCGATAATTGGATTAAGTTGTACGTGAGTCACACCAAGCTTTACTAAATAATCTAATCCTGCTGGGTTACCACCTTTAGTCTTCCTTCCTTCTTCTACGAAACCAAGGTATTTACCGCGATTCACAATGTCTGTAGCGTCTCCCCCTTGTTCAGTAAAATCTCTCACACCTACTTCGTAGATTATGCTATCAACATAGTTTTTAATCTCTCTTTTAAGAGGATATGTTTTCATTGCTTTAATCGCATCAACATCAACAACCGCTGAATAACGGCTATTGACATCAGTACCTTTCGCATATGGGTCGGTACTAGAAAGAGTGACGCCACTATTGGTGACTCGATATAAATATCTCGCATTGAGTAAATCGCCTTCTTTAGTGAAGCGATATACACCTTTTTCAGTACGAGACATGATAAATATTTCAAAATGATCTTTGCTTGTTTCAAGTTCGAGTTCAACCTTACTTGCTAAAGGTGCCCAAAGGGCAAAGGCTGTCGAATTTTTTGAATAGGTCGCGCCTAAATCATCTCCATCATAATTAAACATACGATCAAATTCTGGGAAGAATGGAACATCCTCTAGATCAATTGGTTTATTTGTAAAATGCGAGAGATGAATAGATTGTTCTTTACCAAACTCATATGGTTCTGGTAACTCGAGTTCGAACATAGAAACACTAGTCATACTTGACGATTTAATAATATTAAGGGCTTTTGGGGCTTCACCTTCCTTAAATAAGGTGAACTTAATATCATTAGGACGTGGAAGCGCGGTAAAGACTAATGCCTTTACTTTTCTTAGCTCAGTTAGTTTAAATTTGACATAACTATTTAGCATATATAACTCCTAACTTTTAATTTCATCACTACCAACTGGAGGGGCATCATTAAAACGAGATTCTCCACCGATGACTTTAAAGCCACGGTTACTACCTTCCGTTTCAGTAGAAAGAATACCATCGTCTTGTAATCTTCTGACCATCTTGCCAGCGCGGTTAAATCCCACACTACATTCCCTTTGAATCTTGCTCATTGAGACATAGTCTTGCATCATCGCCCATTCTTTTATCCAATTGTATTTATCTTCTTCGGAATCGCCACTATCTCCTAAAGGAGAATTAAACATTGCTGTTGTTGGTGGCTCAGGTTCTTCTTCACTTAAATCCAGGAAGTTTTCATCATATTGAGGTTTATAATTTTGTTTTAAATAATTAACGATATGGGCAATTTCACTACCTTGCATAAAGCAACCTTGTAAACGGGCTAAGCCAGTACGTGAAATTAGTGGGGACTTAACAAGCATATCACCTTTACCAAGAAGTCCTTCTGCACCACCTTCATCAAGGATGGTCATTGAGTCAACATAGCTCGCTGCGGTTAAAGAAACTCTCGTATTGAGGTTAGCTTTAATGGTGCCGGTGATAACATCGGTTGATGGTCTTTGAGTAGAAACAATAACATGAATACCACAAGCACGCGCTTTTTGACAGATTGAGACTAATGGTATACTCACTTCTTTACAAGAATAAGCTAAATCAGCATATTCATCTAAGATGATAATGATATATGGCATGGTCTTACGGTCATGTTCTCTTGCCCAAGCGTTATATTCTTTTAAACTTGTTGCGTAATCCGCTTCTTCAAATTGTGCGTATCTTTGATTCATCACATCAACCATCTTATAAAGCATGACTTTTGCTTCGTTAGAATCATTGATGACTGGACAGAATAAGTGTGGTTCATCTCTATAACGATTCATTTCAACACGTTTTGGATCTACTAAAACGAGTTTTAAATCATCTGGAGACGCTCTAGCAATTAATGAAACGATTAACGCATTAATAAATACAGACTTACCACTACCAGAAGTACCACTTACAAGCATGTGTGGGAAATCACATATATCCGCGCAAATAACTTTACCAGTGATATCTTTACCAAATGGCACGGCAGTAGGATGTTTATCAACAGGAGGAAGAGCTTCAAACACTTCCTTAAAGGAAACGGTCGCAGCAACAGGGTTAGGAACTTCAAAGCCGCTAAATCTTGTTCCTTGCACGGTTTCAGCAAATCTTACCGGGGTACCATTCATTAATCTAGAGATATCGGTCTTAAGCTTTTCAACAGCCTTAATCGTACCTGTAGAAGGGTAATCGATTAATAATCGAGTAATGGAAGGACCAATGACAAAGTCAACACATTCGGCTTGGACATGGAAGTCTTGGAATGTTTTATTAACAATCGCTTGTTTCTCAATTGCTGCATCGATATTTTGTTGCTCTTGTTCTTCCGTTTGATAGGTCTTTAAGTTATCAGTAGAAGGTGGTATCCAGTTCACTCTTGTTGGTTTAACTTCGACAACTGGTTTCACTTCTTCAACTGGCTTCATAGTTTTATTAACTATTGGAGCAACAGGTTGAGCAGGTTCAATTATTGGTTTAACTTCTTCCTTCTTTTCTATAACTATTTCCACTTTCTTTTCATTAGGAATAGTAGGTTCAGAAAAGATATGTAATTCTTCTTTAGAAGAAGTGTTATCACTATCTTCTGGTATAATTACTTCTTTATTCTCCATAGGAGTGATATCGACTTCTATAGAAGCTTCTTCTCTAGGAGTAGTTTTTTCAATATATTCTTCCATCGTTGTTAAGACTTCTTCTTTTTCTTCTGGCTTAACGTAGACAGTTTCATTTTCAAAAGGAGTTTTGACTTCTTTATTTTGTCCGAATAAATCTAGATGCGCTAATTCAATAGTCCCAGTTTCAGTAATTGGACGCATTGGTTTTGAATTCGCAGGCATATCAATTTGATTAGCGTTATCAAAGCCCACACTACTGATTTCGGTTGATTTCATCACTGGAATCACTTCATCTTTACCAACTTCGTTCGCATGGAGATATACATCGCTCTCATCCACAAATGAATTCTTGTATTTCTCTTGTAATTTTTCTTCCTTAGTCTTATGAGGATGTTTTGCCCTTGTTCCTTTGATTAGTGCAACAATTGCTTTAACCAAAGCTTTAATTTCTTTAAAGAACACAATTGCTAAAGAAGCGGCTACAAGTAAAGAAGCAATGGTAATTGTAATATCAACGTTAGTGATATAAGTTACTGGAACAGCTAAGAAATAGCCAAATAAACCTCCACCAAAGTTTTGAGAGAAGGTATTGATATATGTTTTAGCTAGATTATCAGTATAATAACCACCATCAAATGCATTATATAAACGGAAGAAATCTTTAATGATATCTTCAAGTTTAGTAATGTTAAATGCTTTCATTGTGATACCACTAGTGAGCATTAATGCAAATAAAAGGCCAAACGCTAAAATAACACCTTGCCATCTTTTTTGAGGGAGGAGTAGTTTTGATTTGATAATTAAATAAAAGCCTTCAAAAATCATCAAAGCGATGATAACAATATAGAAATTACCAAATAGGAATAAAAATGCGGCTAAGATAGTACGCATAACTAATCCCACGTTAAGTAATAGGCCAATACTTAAAAGAATAAGAAAAATACCCATGAAGGTCGCTAATAATTTTCTATTTCTTTGATAATTCCTGTCTTCCATGTTTACTATTATATATATAATAAACTATTCATTCAAATAATTAAGAAAAAAAGCACTTAAGTGCTGTTTTCATAATTATGCAACCGGAATAATGATTGGTAAAACAAGTGGCTCTCGCCCATTTTCACGTATAATAAAGCGTTTTGTTCTTTCTTTCACATTGGTAATGCAAGTCTTGAAACTTGGATCATCACCTTGGAAACTGAGTTCCACTTCTTCAACAAATATTTGAGATAGTGATTTAAGTAAAGGAACGGCTTCTTTAGCAAAGACAAATCCACGCATCTGACAATCAGGTCCTGCAATAATCTTCTTTTCGCTTCTAGAAACGGTACAAGCAAGGATGACAACGCCATCTTCTGCTAATCTACGTCTATCACCGATAACTTCTTCGGCGACATTAGAAATTCCAAGTCCATCAACTAAGACTGGAGAAATGTTCACCTTATTATCATCGTTAGGGATAATACGTGGTCGACCTGTTTCACCAAAGTCCACAGTCATACCATTATCTAAGATGAAAACGTTATTATGTGTCAAACCGATATCCATCTTTAAGGCTAAACGTGCACTTTCCATCATGTTTACAAACGAACCTCTAACAGGAATAAAGTATTGAGGTTTAAATGTTCCTAGGAAGAACTTCAAGTCATCTTTTCTCGCATGCATTGATGTTAGTTCTTTAGATTTTAGCCAAACTACATCACATTCACTACGATAGAGATTATCACTACTTCTAATTGCTAAAGTCTCCAAACTAGGAACAGGAATCGCACAATTAATAAAGATATCGCCTTTTCCTAAAACAATACGTTTATCTTCATTTGTCTTTTCTACTAATTTGGTCATTTCTTCGTATAATCGTTTACCTCTACCGAGCAAAAGAATGACCACATTATTTTGAGGATAACGTAATAAATCTTCTTTTTGGATAATATCTTTTGGATCAAGATGGATCGATTCATCCGCATTCATAAGTTCCGCCATGACATTTGCGGTATAGTCATTGTAGAAATAAATCTTTTTACCTGCTCTTTTAGCAAGACTACATATTTCATTAATACGATAGAAATTTTGCCAGAAGGAGGTTATAAATATACGCTTATTTCCGAAAAGGAAATATCTTTCTATTCTTGAAGTGACATTATGTTTAGGAGAACAATATCCATCTTTGCCTGAAGCTTTTGATTCAGTTAAAAGGAGGAATGTTGGTTTAGTAGAAACCATCCCTAAATATTTAAGATCAAAATAATACGCTTTTTCTTTCGCATTGAAATCAATGATATAGTCACCTGTATAAACGATATTGCCTCTAGAAGTTTCTATTGCAACACCGAAAGAATAACTAGCGTTATGCGCAGTTTGGAAGAAATGGAATTTTCGCCCTTTAATTTCCTTAGTTTCGCTAGGCTTCACTAAATTGAAGTTAAAATTAGGAGATAAGCCGAAACGATGGGCTTCACTTTCCATAATAATTCTTGTGGAATTAGAACAATAAATTGGAGCAGGTGCGTTCTTATAGAAATATTGTAATGCACCCATACTTTCATCATGACCATGTGTAATGATATAAGCTGCAACGCGTTCTTTATTTTGTTTGATATAATCAAGGTTAGGTAAAACTAAATCAACTCCCGGTAAATATTTATTTGGGAGACCACTACCACATTCTATAACAAAAATATCATTGTTAATCTCAATGACATAACAATCTTGACCAGGTTGATCAAGACCACCTAGGGCTAAAAACTTAATTCTATCTTCCATTGACTATCCTAAAATATCATTCTCAATATAGCATTGAAAACTACTGAAAATAAATGTTTTATTTAATTTCTTTAGTAATAACGATTTGGGTATCAAGACCTAACGGCTTATCAACGACAACATCACCAACATGGGTTGGAGCGTCAACACTAGCTTGATTGATTACATCCATAAGTTCAAAAATTTTGCTCTTAGGAATGGCGGTATTAGTCTTTACACTAACAACGCACATAGGTCTATTTTTAACCCTCACTGTGGAGGTCACTACTCTCACTGGATTAGTGATTTCACTTAAAACGTAATCCTTTCCTCTTGGGCAAGAATTACCGGTCACATTGAGGTCATCATCAACTTCAATGTGGCATCCTCTAGGACAAACAATACATGTAAATTCTCTCTTACTCATCGATTACACTCACCTCTATATTATTTGCATTTCTAATCTTATCCATGGTTAATGGAATATTAAACATCACACTTGGAACTGGACCAAGTAAAGGACGAGATAAGATAACTTCATCTCCACTCTTAATATATAATTTGGCAGTTTTGTGTGGTTTTCTTACTCTAAATTTCACATTCACCTTTGCATCGCTATCCGCGTTAACAAAGTTAGGAACGACGTAACTAACGCCTTCACCGTTAGAGAATGTGATCTTACGAGATTCATGAATCTTGTTATTTAAATAATCTGCTGCACCTTTACCAGCGATGTCGCCTTCTTCACTAACGAAGTCCACTAAGTCGTGGATGTGTAAAGCATTACCACAGGTGAAGACACCAGGAACTTCGGTCATTAAATTCTCATCGACCTTCGCTCCTCTATTATTGCCATAATTAACCTTCAATTTCTCAAATAATGTTGTTTGAGGAATAAGTCCAACTGAAAGGACTAAGCAGTCACAATCAATTTCCATTTCGGTATTTGGAATGATTCTAAGATTCTCATCGACTTTACTTAAAACAACTTTTTCTACTCTCTTTTTACCAATAACGTTGCTGACAGTTGTTGATAAATATAAAGGAATATTATAGTCATTTAAACATTGGACAATGTTTCTTTGTAAACCGTTACTATATGGCATAATTTCTGCAACACAGACGACTTTCGCACCCTCAAGAGTCAGTCTTCTAGCCATAATAAGTCCGATATCACCACTACCTAGGATAACTACTCTTTTACCAGTGATGTAACCGGTGATGTTACAAATCTTTTGAGCGGTACCAGCAGTTGTAATGCCGGTCACTCTATCACCAGGAAGCATAATTGCTCCAGGAGTTCTTTCATAGCTACCTGTTGCAACTACAATTGCCTTAGCCTCAACATCCACTAAGCCATCCTTTGGATTAGAATAGGTAACTACTTTATCTTTTGAGATATTAAGCACTTGAGTATCAAGTTTATATTCAATACCAAGTTCTTCAACTTCTTTAATATGACGGAATGCGTATTCTGGACCAGTAAGTTCTTCTTTAAATTTAGTAAGACCAAAACCATTATGGATACATTGGTGTAAGATACCACCTAAATGGTCTTCTCTTTCTAAAATAAGAATATCTTTAATGCCGTTTTTATATGCTGAAATGGCTGCACTTAATCCGCCAGCGCCACCACCAACTACGACTAAATCCTTCTTAATCATGTTTAACCTTCTTTATTTCATCAATAATTAAATTGGTGCCAAGTCCATCATAGTCGACTTCCGTCTCATCGATATGGTAATGATTTGCTAATGTCATAGAAACAATTCCTAAACAATAGCCACCTTGACAACGACCAAATCCTGCTCTTGTTCTTCTTTTTACACCCTTGATGGAGTGAGGAGGAACACTACGAGATAATTCATCTTTAATTTCTCCTAAAGATACGGTTTCACAGTTACACACCACTTTACCGAAATCAGGATTTTCTTTAATTAATCTATTTCTTTCTTCTTTGGATAATAATTTCATCTTAATGTGTTTACGAACACGTGGATTGAAATCTTTCTTTTCTTTAAGTTCTAATACTTTAGAAACAAAGTTATCAATTACATATTCTGCAATGGCAGGAGATGACGCTAAACCTGGAGATTCAATACCTGCAACATTGATGAATTTATCATTCTTTTTACTAGGACCTATGACAAAGTCATGAGTAGATGGAGTGGCTCTAACACCCGCAAACACTCTAATGGTTTCTCTAGTAGGAATATTCTTTACGAGTCTAAAGGCGTTACTTCTAACATTAGCTAAAGTCGCACCATCAGTAGAATAATCATCTTTATCTTCTTGAGGTTCACTACTTGGACCCATAAAGACGTTACCAGCAGTTGTTGGAGCAACTAAGATACCTTTACCTTTTTCACTTGGAAGAGGGAAGATAGGTCTACTCACTAAAGGTGTAGATAATCTATCTAATAAGATATATTCACCTTTACGAGGAATGATATGCCAATCAATATCTTCTTCCATACTCGCAACCTTATCACTATATAAACCAGCCGCATTAATCACGACTTTAGTTTCATAGATTGCTTGGTTTGTTTTTACTTCAAAGTAGTCTCCGTTATCTTTTATAGAGATAACTTCTTCGTTAAGATGGAGTTTAACCCCATTATCAACTGCGTTTTCCATCGCGTGGACAACGAGTTCAAAAGGATTAACAATTCCTGCTTCTTTTGCTAAAAAACCACCTAATACATTATCTGCAACATTAGGTTCAAGTTTTCTAACTTGTTCGGCGTTAAGAACTTCAACAGGAACACCATTTTCTTTACTCCTTTCTAGTAAAGCTTTGAATTGAGGCCATTGTGATTCATCATCAACTAATGTAAGGGTTCCACAGTTTGAAAAACTAACGTCAAGTTCATCACATAACTTAGGATATTTTAAACATCCTCTGTGATTGAGTAAGGCTTTTAATGAGCCTGGTTTTGGGTCATAGCCAGAGTGAACAATCGCACTATTAGCGGAACTTGTGACGTTTCCAACATCATTCTCTTTTTCAATAACAACAACGTTTAAATCGTATTTAGCAAGCTCACGTGCTAAAAGGCTACCTGTTACACCAGCACCAATAATTAATACATCGTTTTTCATCTCTTCTATTATAGAACAATTAAAACGATAATTTATAAAATTATATGAAAATTTTACTTTTTCTAAGAAATGTATCAATTCAAAAGTGTCTAACGGGATAATTCATTAAACGTTTCATCGATCATAACTGTATATTTACGATTCGGTGAATATTTACATAAAAGTATGACCGGGATAAGAAGGAAAATCCAATAATTATATCCTAGTCCTAAATAATATCCATATTGATTGTTGATAAATAATAAATCGACTAATCCTATGATAATGATATATATCACCCAAATAGCATTCTCAATCAGCGTATATCGATCACCATAGAAGAATATTTGAGAATTTCTCGCTCCATATCTTTTTTCAAAGAATTGGCTCAAGCCAAAAGAAGTATACATGAATAAAGTAGAGATAACTGAGAGAGTTAAGAAGCCGTTTGGGAACCAGAAATTAACAAAGATATTTTCCTTTACCCCATAGATAAGCAAATAAGAATTACTGATGAAATAGCTCGCCACTAATATTCCTAAAGGAATAAATGATAAACAGTGCCATAGATATCTCACGTATTTTTTTCTTTTATTAATAAAAGGAGGCTGGAAGAATAAGAAGAGATAAATCAAATATTGTAAAGCTACAACTTGGAAAACATTACTTGGAAGATATTGATATATCAAAGTCGCAAAGTCATATCCCCATTCATTAGTAATCACAATCGTTGCAGTCTCTAAAGTCGCGATAAATAAAAATAAATAGACGTGAAGAATAATCTTTTTAAATAAAGCATCGGGCTTTTTATGTCGACCTAAAACTACGAAATGGTTTAAAAAGATACCTGCTAATAAAGAAATCTTTAAAGTAAAAAGGAAAGAAGGATTAGAAAAGAATTTAGGTAGTCCAAATATCGCAATCTTAGATATGAAACTAATAATCATAAGTATGATTGTTAAAACAGTAATAGTTCTTGCAATTATTAAGACAATGAAGTCAGGTATCCATACTCGATTAGTAATATCATTAGGTAATTCTTTAGTCTTATCATTAGAAGAAATTTTCATATCAATAAGCCTTGGTTTCACATTGATGATAATGGCTTTAGTGAATAACCCGATAAATATAAAGAATGAGATAATACCAGTAAAGATAAAGATTAAGCTTAAAATTTGTAATTTATAATTAACCGTTCTTCCTTTTTCTCGACTAGATAAGAAATCTTCACTGAAACTTTTTTTAGTTCCTAAAAGTTCACTAATACTCAAGGAAAAGAAACTATCAATATCTGCTACTCTAGCATTAATAAAATCTAAAGCCATCTCTTCAGTAACAGTTTGAGATCCTTGGACAATGATTTGAAAATCATGGATCTCATTTACCTTTTCTTTGTTAAAAAGGAAATTACAACTATAGTAAGTTTTAGTTTCATCATCTCCAGAAGTGAGAGTACAAATATATGAATCTTTACTTAAATCACCACCAAATGTGAAGTGATAACGGACAAATCCACCAGTTGACTTATCGACTTCAAGTCCTGAATAAGAACATTCGTTAAAGAATAATAAGCTATCAGTTTTATAAAAAAGGATTAAAGATCTACTAGTCTTCTCGATTTTTTCATATTGATAATATTCTAAGCCTGTGATGATATCATGACCAATTGAGCCAGTTTCTTCGACCTTATCTTTTAAAGCGAGATATGTTTCTCCATAATATTTTTCACTATTATGGATAGAAGTATTAAATAACGCTCCTCCTACGATAGTAAGAGCAAGCATCAAGAGACTAAGAGAGCCGAAAATAATTCTTTTTAATAATAATTTCTTACCATGTACATGTTTATTGTAATTACGAGAGTCTGGAACTGGATAAGCATCTAAACCAGTAAGAGATATTTCCTGTTCATAAAAATCTTCTAATTTCTTTTTATCTTTTTTCGTAGGACGGAAATATCCAGCCTCATAAAAATAAAGTTTGATGCGACTCATATGCATCTTTTTACTTGCTTCTCTGAGTAATAAACCTCTAGCAAGACGTAATTCTTTAATAGCAACGTTATAATTATTCATTTTTATAATTCTATATGAAATAGTATACTAATTTATATGTTAAATAAAATCAAATTTCTACTTCTATTACCAGTAATGTTACCAATTGTTAGTTGTTCAAATGATGATAAAATCACTTTTAAATGTGGGAACGACACATTCGTAACTTATTATGACGACTCATACTTCAATATGAATAATGATGAGGTGCATCATGAAATTGCTTTAGCTAGTCACGCGATGGCTTTAGCAACTTTTAATAATGATGAAGACTATACAAAAAGAAAAAATAATTTAGTAGACCTCTGGAATAAAGAAGGTTTTACTAATCAATATTATAATTCTTCATATAACGAAAAGCCGGGGATAGACACTATTGGATATGGTATTGCTAGTAAAGATGTTAATATCTTTGACGGTAAATATACATTAATCGCGATCGCAGTTAGAGGCGGATATTATGAAGGAGAATGGGCGAGTAACTTTAAAATTGGTACAGAAGGTAACGCCCAAGGATTTGATGAAGCAAGTAACTTGGTGATTGAAGGATTAACAAATTATATTTCTACTTATGGAATATCTGGACATATTAAGATATGGATATCTGGCTTCTCACGCGCTGCTATCACTTCTAATATGGTTGCGGGCAAATTGCTTAATAGGTTAAATGATAATGATTTAATATCAACTAATGTAAAGTATGGTAAAGGCGATATCTATGCATATTGTTTTGAACCACCAATTGGGGTAGAGGCAAGTACAAATGTATTAGACGCCGCTTTATATAAAGGCATACATAATTTCGTTAACTATAACGACTTAGTGCCACTTGTTGCGCCTTGTGAATGGGGATTTACAAGATACGGCACCGACCACTATTATCCTGATCGATTAACAGATATCTATTTCGATTACAGTGAAAGAGAAAAGCTTATTAGCCAATATCATTTCACTCCCGGAGCACAAAATTTCCCAAAATACACTGTAGATAATTGGAAATTCTTTAATGTTGGAGGTAAGCACGTTAAAGAAAATAATCTTCCTATTGAAAGCCTTCATCCATCTCAAGGACGCTTCTCAAGAGCTTTGGTTCATGCATTAGCGACATCAGGATTTGAAAATCGTTTATACTATAACGCTCTTATAGAAGATGGTATTAGAGCGATGATGGCTACAATCATGGGAGCTAATGAGAAAATTGAAGGTATCGACACCACTAAAATAATAGATGTTATCTTCGAATATGCTTTTATTAAAAATTTAATAAATGATTTAGAAAATAATTTAGCAGTTGAATTTACTGAAGATTTAAGAATGCTTTTCTATCAACTATTCGGTGCTAACGAAAATAATTTTGAAGATATAAGTGCACTCTTTAGTGAAAATTTCATGTTCTTCTCTGATTTTGCAAGAGGACTTAAAAAACGTCAAGATATCACTGCGCAACTTTTATATCGTGATAACGCGATGAATTTAGTTATTGGCCATATGCCTCAACTCAGTTATTCATTCTTATCTTCATGTGATCCTCGACTACATAAAGATGAAGCATGTAAATTTAACGATGGTACATATTATATCCTTCATCTAGATGAACCTAGTGAATTTAGTTTATATGAGAAAAATATTGATCAAACTGTGTTCACTTATAAAAACGAAACAATGGAGAGCGAATATCTTGCATGTGAGAAATTTTATGATGGAAGTATCAATATCTATCTACCTAAAAACGGTGAATATGAATATGTCGGCGGCGTTAAAAACATCAAATTGATTAACGTTGATTCTTATAACAACGAAACTATCATCAATGAATCATTACCTATAACAGTCACTGTTTCTTCAATTTAAAAAGCAGCGGTCAATTGGTGACATATCGCTGCAATTTATTTATTAATAAAGAATAAGAATAATGATTATTTATTTTTTAATCTTTATTTCTTTAATTAATCCTTTTTTGATTAAAGTATCTCGATCTAGATAGGTTAAACCATATTCTTCTTGATGTAGTTCACCTAGAACTAGTTTATGTTTTTTCATTATTCTTTCAATTAATTCTTTTGCATATTTAAGCTTTGTCTCACTTGTTACAACTAATGAACAAGAGACTTTAGAATATTTTTTAGCTTCACTTGCTTCTACTTGATATTTCTTACCAATTTTAGAAGTGTCTAAAGCGAGATAA
This sequence comes from Erysipelotrichaceae bacterium, assembly GCA_015059185.1. Lineage (GTDB taxonomy): Bacteria > Bacillota_I > Bacilli_A > RFN20 > CAG-826 > SIG220. The sequence goes on along the minus strand of SVAY01000010.1, from coordinate 34,025 downwards.
ATATGTAAGGCTTTACTCTTAATGTTAAGTTTTATTAACTGTTCTCTATTAAGGTTAATTGAGTCGTATAGCCAAGATATAGACTCATCAATTCCTTTATAGCTAAGAATATAGTTTCTTATTTCTTTATAATATGACTTAGTTTCATCACTTGCTTGGTATAATCTAGCTAAGAAAGATTTAACATAGCGAGTTTCATAGATATTACCTTTGTTATCTTGACTAATAACTACTTCGTTACCTTCTTCATCTTCTTTAGTCTCAATGATAGTTTCGTTTGGTTTATTAACTTGAACCTTTACTTCTTTAATTAAGCCTTTAGATAATAAAACTTTAGTCTCTTCATAAGGTATTGAAAAATCTTCATTAGATTCTTTACCTTTAATCACATTAATTCTATCCATTAATTGATCGATCAACTCTTTAGCGTAATTAAATCTTCTATCATTTTTAATTCGATATAAGCATGGAACTGCTTGATATTTTATTGCTTCAGCTTTTTCGACTTTATATTTAGAATCAAGCTTCTCATAATTAAGCGCATAATATAAGCATAATGTTTTCCCTCTAATAGAGAATTTTAAGAGTTGATCTCTACCAATATTAATAGAATCAAAGTGCCAAGAGACTCTAGAATGAACTCCTTTATAAGCAAGGACATAATTTTTAAGTTCATTATAATAATCTTTAACTTCTTCACTAGTTTGAGAGAGTTTTGCTGTAAATGACTTGATATATCTAATTTCAAAGATATTACCTTTTTCATCAGTAATAGTAACAACTTCTTCTTCCTCGGTGGGTTCTACTGGTTCATTAATAGTTTCTTCCGCTTTTAAGCTATTTTCTTCGATAGGCTCATCTAATTTGTTTTCACTTTCTTTTTTAGCCATTGAACCATTATCTTCTAATGATGCGGCTAGTTTGTTTTCTTCTGGTTTATTGCCTTTTTTGAATAAAAGGAAGAAAACTAGGAAGAGAATAAGTAAGAGAACAGATAAGACTAAACCAATAATCGATTCATAACAAATATGGAGGATTAATACTATAACAGCGAAGATTGTTACCGCTCCCGAAGCTCCAAGACCAATAATACCAAGGAGTTTCTTTCTCTTCAAAATCATGTAAACCACGAAATATGCGGCTAAAAGGATATCGAAGATTAGAGTAAGCCAGCCAAGGCAGAAACCACCATGATTCATCTCTTCGCTTGCTTTGAGATTAACGAATGCAAAATCGGATAGACGATTAATCTTGACATATACATAACCGTCCTCGATTTGGAGGTTAGAGGCATCTACGTATTCAATATCGCTTTGTGAGTGAATATGGAGAATTCGGAAATTACGGCCCACAAGATATTCAGGAATCTCAATCTTGATGATGAGGTTAAGGCCTTCTTTGAGGTCGGAAGGTTGAATCTCAACCATCTTTTCCACGCCATCGACGATTTCTGTACGATAAAGAGTAATGCTATAAACTTTACTGATTTCACTGCGTCTGTCGACATATTGGCTTGATACCTTGTCGAAATCAATCGTAGATTCTGTCGTTTCCGTCGTTGTTACGATTCCAACTTTGACGGAGATATTGAAATCGAAAGCTTCCTCGTTATTTTCCAAACGAATTTCAACTGCTGAGGTTTCAGGTGATGTTGGATCAACCAATGATTTGGAAAGGACGTAAAGGTAGGCATCTTCCAGTGTTACCTTGTAATTCGTTAACGCCGTGTCTTCGGTATGGCCGTCAACAAAAGATAACACTATGTCATATTTACCTGGAACAGATTTATCTCCATCGCAGGAAAACACCGTCTTTTGTTTCAACTCAGCAAGTACATCTGCGGAAATCTCTTCGCTCACCATGAAGGTGTATGTTGGGAAATCTTGCCCATATTTGATTGTCTTGTCTTCTGCTGTCACAGTGATAGGACGTTTGGTAACGACATATGCATTTTGCTCACCGACAAAAGTGATATCGTAATTATCGCTAAGGTCGCTACCGATAATATGATAGCTACCAACGTTGCTTAATTCATTCACCGTGCAAGATAAGCTGTATACATCAGTATCATCATTGACGATTGCACCATCTTCAGTAGTCGCTTCAAGTGTGACTTGTGCTTCACCATAGACTGATGATTTACTCACGATAGTCACAGTGATAGGACGTTTGGTAACGACATATGCATTTTGCTCACCAACAAAAGTGATATCGTAATTATCGCTGAGATCGATGCCGATAATATCATAACTACCAACGTTACTTTGTTCATTAACAGTACAAGCAAGGCTGTATACTTCGGTATCGCCGTTGACGATTGCACCATCTTCAGTAGTCGCTTCAAGTGTGACTTGTGCTTCACCATAGACTGATGATTTGCTCACGATAGTCACGGTGATTGCTTTAGGATTAACAGTCAATACACCGGGCACGAAAGTGATATCGTAATTGTCGCTCGTCAAACCTTTTGGAGTTATTGTATACGTGTGAGTTGTATCGGATACGTGATCATACTGCACATAAGAATAGTCATAATCGAGCGTTCCCGAAAGTACACTTTCATCTTCATTGTTAACGAATCCGTTAAATGACACATCATCATTAGTAGGTGCGTCTCCATAGGTGATGGTATTTGGGTTTGCCGTAATGGTTAAAACTTTACGCTCAACGGTCAATACACCAGGCACGAAAGTAATCTCATAGTTGCCACTGGTGTACCCCAACGGAGTGATGGTATATGTGTGAGTTGTATCAGATACGTGGCCATATTGCTCATAATTATAAGCAAATGCCAGTTCGCCACCCAATACGCTTCTGTCTTCATTGTTAACGAATCCGTTAAATGACACATCATCATTAGTAGGTGCGTCTCCATAAGTGATAGTCTTAGGATTAGCAGTAACAGTCAAAGCTTTCTTAGTAACAGAGTATGCATTTTGTTCACCGACAAAAGTGACATCGTAATTATCACTAAGGTCGCTACCGATAATATCATAGCTACCAACGTTACTTTGTTCATTAACAGTACAAGCAAGGCTGTATACTTCGGTATCATCATTGACGATTGCACCATCTTCAGTAGTCGCTTCAAGTGTGACTTGTGCTTCACCATAGACTGATGATTTATTCACGATAGTCACGGTGATTGCTTTAGGATTAACAGTCAATACACCGGGCACGAAAGTGATATCGTAATTGTCGCTCGTCAAACCTTTTGGAGTTATTGTATACGTGTGAGTTGTATCGGATACGTGATCATACTGCACATAAGAATAGTCATAATCGAGCGTTCCCGAAAGTACACTTTCATCTTCATTGTTAACGAATCCGTTAAATGACACATCATCATTAGTAGGTGCGTCTCCATAGGTGATGGTATTTGGGTTTGCCGTAATGGTCAAAACCTTCTTGGCAATAGTATATTCCACAGTTGCGGTAACATCGTTCACTGTGATGTTAGCGGTGTAGGTGCCAGCATCAATAGGAGCGGCATTAAGAATAGTTTCGCCACGTTTGTAAATAATTGATGGAGTATTGACACCATCGACGTTATTAATAACAGTTGCCTCAGCGCTTCCCGTTCCTCCATAGACGCTTAGAGTTGGCGCAACGATTGTCATCGTGGCACTCAATTCACCAGTATGTCCACCATCCGTATTACTACAAGTTGCGGTAATCGTCGCACCTTCTGCAGTGTAACTCCACTCGTGATCGTGGGCACCTGTGGAAATCACTGCAGGCGCACTGATTGGAGAAGCGTTATAATTCGCTGTTTCTTTATAACGCTGATAGAAAGTATACTGGGTATTTATAGCTAAATCATTGAACATTGTGCTATCTTGCCAAGTTCCGCCGTCTATTTTGTACTCGCAACCCTCAACCTCTGTAAGTATGATCGTTTTTGCAGTAGCAGTATCAAGAATAGGTGCAACAGGAGCAGGTCTGTCAGCCTTGTTCATTGTAACTTCAAAACTGCCGCTTGCCACATTATGGTTAGGCGCGCTCACCTTGAAGTAGACTGTACAAGCGTCCGCAACGTTAGTAAAGGTTGGCATTGCACCATACTCACCGTTTTCCGTCAAACTGTAAGTGAATGTCACGGCTTGATTATTAACTGCAGTCGCAGCCGTGTTAACCTGTGGAGTCTGTGCGTTGCCATTATAAGTCAAACTACCATTCTGCGAGACGCTGACGCTAGTCAATGTAGCATTCTTAATCTCATACTCAACGCTTACGGTCACTGCATTGTCACCGCTACCGAGAGTAATGCTTGCCCTATAAACTCCGACGTTCGTAGGTTCTGTCTCAACGGCCTCGCCATAGGTATCACCTTCACCCTTTAAGGCATAGAGTACCTTCGCATCGCCTTTTATTCTGTATTCGTATGTAAGGATAGCAGGATGTGCGTTGCCATCATAAATGATTCCACCTTCAGGCGCGGCAATGGTCAAAGTCGCTGTATGTATATTAGTTTGAGGATCGATAGGTAAGTAGCAGAAGCCATCCGTATCCGCGCAAGTCACAATGATAGTTGTACCATCTTTACTATAGGTGAATTCGTGTACGTGATTGACATAGTGAGCATAAATGGTTGTGTCAGCGGTGAACACATTTTCTTCCGTAATTAGTTCACCATCTGTTGCATCTGTGAACCAGCCTTTAAAGAAGAGTGGTTCTTCATCTTCCTGTACCGCTGGTGGGGTAGGGTTATTTCCTGGAAGCGCAATTTTGCCTTCTAAGTCAGTCTGTACAGAATCGAAGGTACCGGTTCCGCCGTTAACGTCAAACGTCACAGTATAGACATTGCCAAGGGCTGCTTCCACAGGAGTCTTCCCGTTCAATTCATCAACCGTAAAGGTAACGGAGAGATTGACGGTCTGTTCTGCCGTAAGTGTCATAGATGACATAATCGTCACCGAGTCTTTTTGGAAGTTCTTCTGCGCAATGATATTGCCTTTGTCATCTAAAAGAAGCGCCACAGGAATGCCGATATTCTTTTCATTCATGGAGTTGTTACGGATATCGGTGTAAACAGTATAGCCGGTGACCTCACTCTGATCATTGGTGTTGACTTCAAGCGTGGTATCATTTGTGATTGTTTGAACACCTTTTCTTGCTAATGGTCCAGTGAAGGAAACATAGCTATCGTTATTATAAATATTTGGTTCTTTTGTATTTTCCACCCAAGCACGGGCATAGACAGTAAATCCATTTTCAGGAATCTCTCCGTCAGAATTGAGTGTAACAATATCCTTAACATCGAATGTCTGGATGAAATTATAAACACCCACATCGATTTCCGCATAATTTTCCGGAGAAATGGTTATTTCATCACCAATCCTGGTTTCATGGAATGGGTCTTTATAGAATGCTAACTTGACAGTTTTCCCGCTACCTTCAAGAGGAATCGCAAAGCTGTTATTGAGAACCACTTGGATATCGCGTTCACCATTCTCCTCGCGAATAATCTTCATGCCGGAGATGCCAACATCAGGACGATTTAAGACCAGTGTTCCACTACCGAGTTCTATTAAGTTGCTTGTGAGCGTGGTTGTGAGCGAATAAGCTACGTCACTTAACGCACCCACTGGGACACTATATGTCATAAGTAAAGATGTGGACTTGCCAGGAAGAAGGTTTAGGTTAGTAAATTCCTTGTTTTCATCACCAACAGTTGCCGAAACTGTATTGATAATATTTGTTCCTGTGTTGGTCACTGTGAACTGTACTGGAGTGGTAAAACCAGGAATCACTTCAGAAATGTTGATATCAGCAGTTACTTCCGCAGCAGTCTCTGGGAAAGTACCTTTTGCTAATTTCAAAGAAGAAATCGCTTCTCCATCTAAAATATCAAGATTATTTGGAACATCAGTGTTATTGTATTCAATATTCGCTGCTGCATTGAGATCAATGGTGTCATAGACATCGATTCCTTCGATGTTGCTATAATCGCTACCAAGGATTATGGCGTGAACAGCACCATCGGTATCGGTATATGCATCAAAATGATCAATCGTATAGTTTTTAGTTGTTTCTGCAATATTGGTTGGTGCAGTAAAACCAGTTAACCCATTTAATTTTAGGAAGCGAACTGCATTTAATTCGTACTTGCCTGCATCCTCTTCTATGTTGCTGTCCATGCGTTGTGACCATACGATAGCAACGTTTGTCATTTTTGTGTTATTTGCAGGAACTGAGAAGTGGAAATCAGAGGTGATGCCAGCATCTTCTAAGCCAACACACTCTGGGAAATCTATATCGTAGTTTCCGTTTGCATTGATGCGTGCCAAACGAATATCGTGTGCAACAGTCGATCCCTTGCCCGCATCGTGTTCAGAATACCAACCGAGGATGAAATATCCGCCGTCTTCATTGACCGCAGTTGCTTGTGCATTGGTATCGATATTATTATCGTTTGTCAAACGTCCAGTGGTCAAAATGCTGCCATCCGCGCCGACTACGGTGTAGAAGGTCTCAGTCGTGCTGATATCTTTACCTGTACGAACAGTATAGACAATAATAGCTGTGCCATCAGATAACATAGCAGAATCAATAGCGTTTACTGTTCCGGCTGTGCCGTTATAAGCCACCTGAGCGGTCGTCCATTCCGTGCCATTATAAATGCTGTAATTGATATTGTTTTCCACGTCAAACATGGTGGTAATATCTCCATCACTTGATGTCATAGAGGACGCGTTCATGCTACGCCATGCAACGATGGCGCGGCTACCGTAACTTGCCACAGTAGGAGACATATCGGCAACGTAGTTATCCGTAAGGCGGGTTGTCGTCCACTTCGTACCATTATAGTACGAGGTATAGATTTCAGTAGCGTTAAACATCATGCCGAGTTCGTCGTTAGATATCTCCGCATCTGTGTCAGCCCTCTTAGGACTCTCGACCTGCTTGACCCATGCGGCAAAGGCGTTCGTCTTCGTACCGCTAGCAACTACATCAAGATCTGCAAGAACGTTATTACTAGAAGTATCAACGCGTTCTTGGTTCTCGTAGCCATCACCGTTCTTCACGGCGTAACTCACAACGCTTTCCACAGCGTTTGCGTTATCATTATCAGATACATAAAGGAACATTTCGCCATCGTCAGTAAACGCAGGGTGCGAATACGGATAGGCGTTTGTCAAAACGTTTGTTAAAGCGTTAGTCATAGGTCCTTTTCTTAGAGCCATACCACTATTTGCTCCACTGCTCCAGACTCTTTCTTCTAGTTCCAAATAGTCACGGCTCTCCATCTCTGGACCGCCATCAATGGCAACCATAGCACTGCCATCTGCAAACAATAACATTTGATATGATCTACCACTACGTGTTTTACCAAAAAGTTGGCCGTAGCCCTGATCGGTCCAGTAGTTCTTGATCACATCATACTGACCCCATTTTTTGGTCCAATTAAAGCCAGTAGAAGCAAATTTTTGTGTATAACTTATAAATAATAGTTTTACTTTCAATTTAATGCCGATTTCACCCGAAATAGTGAGTTTGGTTCCGGTCTTAACGCTCTCATCACTTGGAGTCAAAAGAAGGAAATTAACATCCGCTCCAATCTGACCGTAAATACCGAGCTGAAGCGCAACGATAGACAAATCGAAGCCAAGTCCAGCAAAAGCCTCGATTGAAACGCCGAGTGCAGCATCAAGGAGCATAGCTCGCGCAGTACCTTTGTTGCCGAAAGCCACTTCAAGATCAGCATTGAAGCCGAGCTCAAAATTAATGAACGCTGGGTAAGGTCCACACATGAAGGTCTTTCCCCACTCATACTTTCCTTTAACATTAGTGCCAACGCTGCCGCCGCGGAACATGATGTCCCACTTGCCGTCCTCAACACCTATACGCGCTTCAAGAATGATAGTTCCATAGAAGTTGAATTTTATAGAGCCTTCGCCGTTTGATTCATTGTCCTTCTTCTTGTCATCCTCTTTCAACTCTTTCATGTAATTGCTTATATCCTCAGCGAGATCATCTGTATTGAAAGAGAGACCATCTTCATCCCCGCCACTATCACGAGCGTTAGAGCCGACAAAAGCGATGATGCGGAAAGTCGCAGGGTCTGCCGTTGGCAAAATCATCATGCTGATTGGAGTATCGTCGCCCGCGCCGCTGAGATTGCTGAGGAAAACAAATCCCTGCTCAATCATATCGTTGACGTTAATGGTGTGGAAAATCTCACCAATGTTCATTTGTTCTTTGAGATTATTATTTATCTCAGTACGAATTGCTCCCGTATTCGTGGTGAGACCATCTTGATGGGAGATGTTCGTGATGCCAAAAGGCATATTGATGCTCGCAACCGTCATTTCGCCGCGATTAAAGACTGCTTTGATTCTAGCGGTACGCTTGGATACTTCTTCATCAGTGATACCGTCAAGCTTCAAATTATCATCCGTCATCACATAAGTGCTGCGGAGCATCGGAACAGCGGAGAATGGGAAAACAAAGTAGGTGGCAGTGTCCAAATCATTTAGATTTGTGATTTGCATAGCCTGTACGTTTCCACTCGAAAGATCGGTCTGTCCTGTAAGCTTTTTACCATCTGTTGTGTAGAACGCGAATTTAACAACGTCCTCACCTTCATAAGCCGAATATCCGTTTTCATCAGTTCCAACCACCTCGCCAGGTAAAGCGATATCAGTATAGAGAACCGCTCTCGGGAAATTCGTGGAAATACCGATATTTTCCTTATAATCTATTACATTACGAACATATGATGTTGGGGTTGAGCCATTCAAGTACTGCTGATATTCCTGACGAATTAATTGCGGAGTTGTGGCACCACCTCTTATATTTTGGAGATTAATAACAAAATCATTAGGAGTATTTGACATCGGATCAGCGATTATATAACCAGGCTGATATCCTTCAATACGGTATTCATAAACATACTTTAAGCCAAGAGCCAAACCGTTATCAGATGTCAATTGGGTAGGGTCATAATAAAGCGTGACATTGCCATTGCTGGCAGTGAGGGGGATGTCGTCACGGAGAAATTGATTCCCTTCATCCTTAGTGACGCGTACACCAATATACGAGCAATATTCTCCACCCTTATATACACCAGCGCGAAGTGTGACATCGCCAGAATATGGCGTTCCGTCCGGTTTGAGAATAGTCAAAACCTGACTGGAAATAGGTGCAAGAGTAAGATTATTGCAGGGATAAATTTCGAGACGTACTATATTTTTCTCGCCACTTACAAGATTACGTTTGAAATACGTGCCGACATAAGTTTCGCCGTTTTTCTCCGACATAGTTAGCACATCACTATTAATCCCGGACGGCTCATAAACTGCTAACTCACCATTTTCATTGGTGTGAAGTTCGCGCTTTTCGCCATTGCCGTTCGTATAATATACATAGGTTGTTGTTTTAGGTAGAAAACGGAACAAATAGAGCTTATCGTGAAGAGTGTTCACAGTCACGTCGATGCTCTTTTTTATACCGGTCGCAGCATGGGTCACAGTAATGGTGACAGGCGCATCCGCGCTCACGTCATCGCTAGCCACAACTAGAAAATCCGAAGTGGGGATATAAGAGGTATAACTGTAGTTGCGGAGATCGGCATAACCACCATTCTCCTTATAATTTATCGTAACAGCTTCACTTTCCGTTCCATCGGCATTACTGGCATACCAATTCATTTTGTCCGAAATGACACCCCATGTGCCGGTTCCGTAGTTGGCAGAAATGACACGTTGGAGTCCGACATCGGCGCGCAATTGATCAAAGTCATAATTGCTAATCTGATACCCGGCTCCTTCTCCGGAGTCATCAACAAGGTCGTCAATTTTGGAGCTGTTATCAATGTTTATTGTGCCAGTAGCTACTTCGGTTCCGTCTCCTACGACACCACCAGTACTACCACCGATGTCTCCAAGGGCAACGTCGCGTATAAGAATTTTTAGCACATCGTCGTTATAAACCGTGAGCAGCATGGAATCCACGCTCCATGGATCTTCGGCGCTATTACGGGCATAAACTGTAATTGTATATGTAGTCTTTAAGCCTTCAAACTCAATGTTGTTAAGTGAAATCGTGCCTCCGGAAGCAAATCCAGCAGATTCATTGATTGCATTACTGCCTGCCTGCTGAACGGTATACTTCACCTCGGCGGTATCAAGCGCTGATGTTAGCGTATATTTAATATCAGGAATATTATTAAGGGTTACATAATAGCTGTCGAGCTGATTAAGGCTGACCTTTGCCGGCGCCTGTTTCACTTTTAATAAAGCTTTGGCAGATAGTGTTGTCGCCCCCGCACTTGCACTTATCACTACCGCGTAATTGCCTAATGTTTCTAATTGTTTTCCAGGAATAGAAATATGGGACAGCGGGTGTTCTACCATGCTAGTTTTCGTGTCTGTATAGACCGGAGTCTTACCGGTCGGATCGAAAAGATCAATCTCAGTATCGCCAATTTCATATAGCGATATATTGAATGGAGTGTTTTGATTGGTGGCCTGCGCAATATTGGATGAGAACAAGACATCTGCATCAAGTCCTGCCAAAATCTCAATAGTTCTGGAGGTGCGCGGAATTATTAAGAACGGTTGAAAACCATCCCTTGAAATGACCGTGGTTGGGAAAGTGACGTCATATGACTTCAATCCGCCGTTTGTTGCCGTGACGCCGATACTGCGTCTTGTCTCCGAAGTTGAAGTCGGGGTAAGCGAGACCTCATTATCATTATTCAGTTCATATTTTAAAAACCAATTTACAAAAGAAGAGAAACTAACTTCTTTAAAGGAAAACTCCGCCCGGTTACTAAACTGCCATGAAAATCTTAAGTCAAGGTCTTCTTGTCTGTATATGATTCCGTCCCCGGCCAAAACCTGATATAGATCCTCCGTAACAAGAAGCTCAAGATCATATTGGTTACTCGGATTATTCGGGTCTCCCGGATATAGGTATGGGAAATCGGGGTTATCTGGATTTGTCAAAGTGATAAATCCGCCATTCGCTTGCTCATAAGCCGCCGTGCGTTCGATATATTTTGTTTTGTCGAGCAATATGGACGGCGCAACGAAATACGGAAATTCCTTGGTGGTAAGTCTCGGAGCCTGTGGGACTTTGTCTCCAGAAGAAGTCAAGTCGCCTACATAAACAAAGCTGAAGTCGAAATATGAATACCCCAGGGCATCAACTTTTCTTTCGTAGGAGGTATAAATACGTCTACTTGGTGGATTATCGGGATGATTATTGAGCCATTCGTCATACCAAGCCTCAAAATCTGGGTCTGCTTCACAGTGATCAACACCATTTTCATCTGTATAATACCAGCCTACCAATCGTGTAGCGTTCCATTCCGGAACATAAGGATAATCCCCTTCGTTATTTACGTTAGGGCGGCCTATTCTCGATGGATTCCAGTAAATATTTGATTCATCAACATAGACGTTCAGCACGTCTCTACGAATAAGGGAAGAAAAATTTGGGCTAACGGCAAAACATGTCGCAAGCGCGATTGGGTTTTCATTATCGCCTTCTGTCACAACATAAGCCGGATAACGGATTCTAGCCGTATCATATGTCCACTTATCTTCTGTATAAGGAGGAGGATTTAAATACCTTTCTTCCACCGGAGAATTCGAGAAGTATATATTAGGCATATAATGCTTTACAACTACTGTACCATAGGGTTGCGGCAGTGGTAACTCGATACCAACGTTATTCGTCGTACAATCACGTAGAGTAGTGTTCGCAATCCATTGTTGAACTTCGGTGGTTTTCTCTTTGGACAATGGCAATATAACTGTTGCCACTGGGGTTCCGTCCTGAGAACCAACACCCCATGTTGCGTTGTCCCAGTCAATATAATTATTAAATCCTTCAGTAGTCGTCAGACTTTCAATTTTTCCTTCGTTTGTATGCCCTTGGTGCATGCGGTCAATATAGTAATATTCCTTGTATTGAAGGCTTTGATCAGGAAATGCGAAAGCATGAGTTGCATCAAATCCATTGTTGTTGAAATAAGGGGCGATATAGCTTTCCCCATTATCGCCAAGGTCCAACAAATGCAAATCGTCAAGAGCAGTATCAGGCAAGTTATAGGAAACTCCCTCGGGCAAATCACTCTTCTGAATCGTTTCCTGAGCATCGTTTCCGGTGCCACGTAACACTGAGTTACCCAACGATTTCGGACTATTCAGTTTGAGCGCGCCTTTTTTGAGCGTATTTTGCATATCAATAGTACCGTTTTGAATCCCTGTAAGAAGCGTTTCCAGGTTTTCGACATGTTTATCGGTGACATCTATTTTCTTATTCAGCAGTTCTGCAACTTCAATAGCTGCACTTACCTGCGATATTTTTACGACCTGTTCCTTTGTGGCGGCGTTACCGTTGACAGTTATTGCTCCGATATTTTCACCATTTGCAATACGCGTAACAAGAGCACTGAGTTCCACTCTTTTCCCATTTTCGCGTAAGTCGAGGTCGACCATTTTACCATTCGCGTCAAGGAGCCCAGCTTCTTGCATCACAGCGATATCCTCTTTGGCGCGCGCTTCGTCACCATATAATTCGCTGAGTGACGTGATCGTCATGTTCGATGTTGCACTATTTCCATTTGCGCTAAAGAACCCGGCATCCTGCATCGCCGTAACACCGTCTCTAGTGCGATCACCGTTATATAGTTCGCTGAGTGACACGCCCGTCACGTTCGATATTGCCGCATTCTTGTCATTTCGCATCAAGGCAATCTCAATCATTGAGGCCACGGAAACAACCATAGCCTGCACTAGGATCAATGTTTTCTTGGTGGTAAATTTCATCTGTCGTACCTCTTTCTTTTTTGTTAACTATATGTATCAAAACAGCAAAGCCATTTACAATCGAATTATGTAGGATCTTAATCCTTAAGTATAGTGAGTCTCATTACAAGCTCATCATTACCAAGATTTTGAGAAAGACCGCTAATGACGTGAATATAATTCACCAGCATAAAATATCACATTAACAAAAAAATAATCAAGAAAAACAGGCCTTAACGATTTATATGATAGTGGACTTATTATTCCTCACTTTCTAACACAACTTCTTTAGTATCAACAATTTAATAACTATTCAACCAACTCCAATAAATATATCCTTATATAATGATTTAATTATATCAATAAATAACTTAATCGAAGATTAAAATTCTATTTTATATTTAAATTTGTTATTTGACAAAGACGATGCAACGGCGACAAAAAGAAATAAGAAAAAGAAAAAAGGATTTCTTGTCAGCCAACATAAAAATAAAAATTATGCCAATTAATGATATATTGTTGCAAAGAATGAACTTGATTTTTTTGGATTATGCTATGATCAATATTTCGTTACTCTTTGAATAAAAAATCTAACTTAATTAAAAGGCCACCCTTATAGAGTAGCCTGATAGATAAATAATGAACGAATAATAGGAATTATTTAATAAGGATTTTAACTTCTTTAATTAATCCCTTTTTGATTAATTCATCTCTAGATTTATTCTTTAGATGATAAGTATCATGATATTCTTCACCAAGAATAAGTTTATGTTTTCTCATCACGCGATCGATTAATTCTTTTGCAAGTTTCACACGACGTGGATTACTTATTCTATATAAGCAAGGGACCTTAGAATATTTTTTAGTGTCACTATTCTCGACTTTATATTTTTCACCAACCTTAGACGTGTCTAAAGCGTAATAGATACATAAAGTCTTTCCTCTAATATTAAGTTTAAATAATTGTTCTCTATTATAATTAATAGAGTCATATAACCAAGATATTGATTCATCTACATCTTGATAAGAGAGGATATAGTCTCTAAGTTCTTTATAATAATCTTTTGCTTCCTCATTCGCCTCGATAAGTCTTGCTCTAAAAGATTTAACATAACGAGTTTCATAAACATTGCCTGCATTATCTTGAGAAAGCACTACTTCGTTACCTTCTTCATCTTCATGAGATTCAATCACTTGTTCTTCTTGTTTAGAAACTTGTACTTTATTTTCTTTAATTAAACCTTTCGCTAATAAGGCTTTAGTAGATTCATAAGGAATACGGAAGTCTTCATTACTTTCTTTACCCTTTATAGTAGGAACATTAGCCATTACAGTATCTATAAGATCTTTTGCGTAGTCTCTACGTCGATCATTCTTAATACGATATAAGCAAGGGACTTCCTCAAACTTCTTAGAGTCTACTGCCTCAACTTTATATTTTGTGTCTAGATAATCATTCGCATTAAGAGCGTAGTAGACACATAATGTCTTGCCTCTTATAGAGAACTTAATAACTTGGTTTCTTCCGACGTTGATGGAATCAAAGTGCCAAGAGACTCTAGAATGAGCTCCTTTATAAGTAAGGACATAATTTTTAAGTTCATTATAATAAGCTTTAGTCTCATCACTTGCTTGAGATAACTTTGCTAAGAAAGATTTGATATAACGGATTTCAAAATAATTACCTTTATTATCTCTAGTAGTAACAATTTCATCACCTTCATCATTAACTTTCTTAGAGACTACTTGTTCAACTGGCTTATTAACTTGAACCTTAAGTTCTTTAATAAGTCCGCGAGAGATAAGAGGTTTATTAGGTTCATAAGGAAGATCACTATAAACTTCATGTTGCTCTTCTCCCTTAACTAATCCTAAGTTATTCATGACTGTATCAATTAAGTCTTTCGCATAACCAAGCCTACGATCATTCTTGATTCTATATAGACATGGGACTTCCTCGAACTTCTTAGATTCCACTGCTTCAACTTTATATTTAGTATCGTTATAATCTTCTACATTAAGAGGATAATAGAGGCATAAAGTCTTTCCTCTTATCGCAAATTTAAGAACTTGGTTACGACCAGAGTTAATGGAGTCATAATGCCAACTCACTCTAGAATTAGTCTTCTTATAACTTAATACATAATTCTTAAGCTCTTCGTAATACTTCTTAGTCTCATCTGGAGATTGAATAAGTTTAGCGGTAAAAGATTTAATGAATCTAATATTAAAGACATTTCCTTTCTCATCAGTAATAGTAATAACTTCTTCCTCTTCTTCGTTAACTGGCTCTGGTTCTTTCGCTATTACAGCTGGTTTAACTGGTTCAGGCTCTTTAACAGTCTCAACTGGTTTAGATTCTTCAACTGGTTTAACTTCAGATTGAATTTGGCTAGATTTTTGTGATACGGCTTGTTTTTTATTTTTCTTAACAATAGCTACTATAAGGACTGAAATCCAAACCAAGATAGCTAAGCCTGCAATAATATAGACAATAATCCAAGGCATTTTTAAGTATTGACTGGTTAAAATTACAAATGGAAGAAATCCACCAATAGACATAGCCTTTACTGGTTCTTTTTTAGAGGCACTACCATTATGGTTATTCTCATCGTCATCGTCTTTTTTCCTTTTTTTAGCTAAGACAATTAAGAACCAAATACCGCCGATTAAAACAAGAGAGGAAACTATTAATAAGACGATGAATAAAATATCAGCAGTCTTCTTTTCAGAAGCATATTTAGTCTCAGCGTTGGTTAATATATTAATATAATCTTCACCAAGTTGATCTTTTTGTTCATCAGTTAAGCCATCATAAACCTTTCTAGCAGCATTAATAGCGTCTTTAGATTCTGTATCATATTTAACATCACCAATTTTGTTGATAGTTTCAATAGTCTCTTCAATTTTTGTGACATCGTTTTGAGCCTTAGTAATCGCGTTATTTAATTCTTCGATTGCTTTAGCGATTTCTGCTTCAGTAACATTTGGGTTATTTGATACTTCGTTAGCTTTATTAATTGCGTCTTGAACATCATTTGCAAAAATATCATATTTATCTTTGATATTGTCGTAATATGAATCCGTATTATTAATTGCGTTAACTAATGCTTCTTTATTATTTTCCGCAACGCTAACAGTAATACTAGCTTCTGCAACACCATCATAGTTATCAGTACTTTCTACCTTATAGTAGATAGTATAATTTCCAACATTCTTACCTTCAGGTAATGAAGCAGAATATTCTCCATCATTAACTTTATATAAGGCTTCACCAAATGTAGAAGAGCCAGCATTAATTAAAACTTGGTCTTCGCCTATATAATTAAGCCCTGACTTTCCTGTTGGGGCAGTTAGAACAGCTTGTGTTTTAGCAATACTAACAACGAGTGATTGTTCGGTTGAATCTTCATGGTTTTGATCACCGAAGACTTTATAGTAAACAGTGTATTCTCCAGCATTAATAGCAGAAGGAATATCTTCGCTCCAAACGCCATTATCACCTAATTTATATTTCATAGTGCCGTCTGTTGAAGAACCAGCATTAATTAAATCTTGTGCAGAACCTGTATAAATTAATCCAGTTTTTGCGGTTGGATCTACTTGAGTTGGAGCAATTTTTGCAATTGTTACTACAATTGGATCGGTTACATTAACATCATTATGGTTGTCATCGCCAACCACTTTATAATAAACATTATATGTTCCGGCGTTAGTGGCAGTAGGGACTTCTTCGCTCCAAACGCCATTGTCACCTAATTTATATTGCATTGTTCCACCAGTAGCGCTACCAGCAACAACTAAATCCTGTTCAGAGCCACTGTATGATAAATTTTCTTTCCCTGTTGGAGCTGTATAAGTTACATTAGCTTTTAAAATATCGTATTGAATCGATGCCCTTAAGGAGCTTTCGTTAAACGAAATTAAAGCAGTATATGCTCCTGCATCCGTTGGGACTCCACTAAAAGAAGGGTCTTCTGGGTTAATATAAGTAATATTTATATTTGAGAAAGCTACGCCACTAGATGTATCAACATATGTCGCTCCTTTAGCGGTTCCATCATATATTAAACTGCCCGAAGGAGCAGAAATAGTTAAGGTTGCTTGATGATTTGGTAATGGACAATTGTTATCTGCGTTATCACAAGTAGCAGTAATCGTGTTACCTTCACTACTATAAGAAAAGTTATGTAAATGGTCAGACCATTGAGCATATAAAGTTGTAGTAGCGGTAACTGTCATAGAACTACCAGCTTTATAAGAATCACCAGTTCCATCTGCCTTAGTGTTCCAACCAGTAAAAACTAAATCTTCTTTTTCTAAATTACCTGTGTTACCGGCAATTGTTGCAGTTCTTCCAGATATATAAACTTCAGGATCAGGTACAGTTCCACTAGTAGCGTCATTGCCATCATAAGTTATTGTGTATATTGTTCTATAAGCGACCTCATCACCATCTCTCTCGACAGTTTTATTTTCGTAGTAACACTCAAAATATTCTGTAGGATCTGCCTCGCCCATATAAGTCGACCAATTCTTTGTAAATACCCCATCTTGCGCACACATAATCTTGTAAGTGCTGTTTTCTGGCAGTGGCTTCTCCAATTTGAGATAGCCAAAATTAGAATTAACACGAAAATCACATTTGTTGTTTAATAATTCGGTGCCGTTATAATTAATAACGCAGCCTGAAACAGCTTCGCTTTCATAAGGAATACTATCCGTATCGCTTATTTTTCCACCATTTAAATTAATTGGGCCAGTAGGATTGGTTGAACGAATTCCGTTCTGATTGCCGGAAATCTCACCACCATTTATTGTGATATTTCCACTAGTATCAGAATAAATAGCGATGGAGCTTCCAGTTATTTTTCCACCATTAATAGTTATGTTTGAAGTACTTTGGGCCTCAATTGCATGACCATATGAACCTACTATATTGCCCCCGTACATATTAAAAATATTGGAAGATTGTACGTACAATGTCCTTTGACTGTTGTCTATAGTGTTTGATGTGATAGCGCCGCCTACAAAAGTACCTTTATACCCAGTGTATGAGTTATATTCGCTTTGTGACACAATCTTTCCATGAAAGCGATAATCACTTTCTGAGTCATTTATCCAATAACGCGTAGTGTGAGGTTCATCATAAAGATTTAATGTCTTTGGATTTGTAGAATAACGCAAATCAATACAATGTTGCCAATCGGAACTACTTACAGTAATTATGTGATCATTAAGACATAGATTAACATCACCAGGAACATTCCAACCTTTATTTGTTAGTGTTACATCAGTAGTCAAATAATAACTACCTGCATCAGTTGGAAGAGAATCACTACTGGTCCATGGACTGAAAGTTATATCGTCATGAATATGTCGAGTGTCTTTAACGATCATATATCTCCAGCGATTCGTGGAGTAATCAGTTTGTATATCACTGATAGTTGGTTCATGTTCGTTGCTTCCTAATACATCTAATCCATTATTAACAGTGAGTGTAACATTAGTTTTTCCAGTAGTACTTTTACCACCGCCAATACCATTCGCATCATCACTGCCACCAGTAGCAGTAACTATACCACCTGATATTGTCACTGAGCCGCCAGTAGCATAATATCCACCACCAATACCAGCGGCATCACCATCCTCACTAGCAGTGTTTGTTGCAGTAATAATTCCACCATATATAGTGATTTCGCCACCTGAGGCACCAGGCCCACCACCAATTGCGGCACAAGTGCCACTGGAAGTAGCGTTTACAATTCCGCCGTAAATAGTGATCGTGCCACCTGCAGCTGAGGAACCCCAACCTCCACCAATACCTGCACCACCTGTAGTACCATAAGCATTAACAGTACCACCATAGATTGAGATTGTGCCACCTGCACCATTAGAGCCACCACCGATGCCGGAAGCCCAAGCGACACCATCCCCACTATAAGCGTTAGCGGTTACTTTACCACCATAGATTGAGATTGTGCCACCTGCACCACCATTAGCGCCACCACCAATAGCAGCTGCAGCTTTTGAACCAGTTGATTCGATATCGCCACCATGTATATTGATTGCGCCACCATTCGTTTTATCATTTCCTCCAATAGCTGCTCCTAGACTATCGGAACCCACAGTAGAGACAAGCTTTCCACTATCATTAGATTGGGAATAAATATTAAGAGTATTGCCTGAATTTACATTTATACCTTTGCTCGTGGTCAATGTAGCGCCATCACAGAGAAATAAATGAACATCACCTGTAACTGTAACACGATTCGAAATAGTAACATCGCTATTAACAACATACCAATTTTCACTAGTCCAAGATGTTGTAGTAGAAGTAACAGGTGTATAAGTTAATAAATTGATTGATCCACTCGAAACTTCTTTTTTACCTTCATTCCAATATCTATAAATAAAAACAATAGCGTCATCAGCGCGCGCTTCTTCAAATGGTTTATCAACATTGAAAATAGATGCAGCAGCAATTGCACCACCTACACCTAGTAAACACGCTATACCAAGTGATATATTCTTAATAATTGATTTTTTCATAAGTGCCTCCTCCTTATTAGTAACCAACAATTATATTGTTTTTATAAAATACGTGAAAATTATATAAGCACGTTTATTACTTTTCAATAATTATAATAATAATTACATAAGAAACTAAATCTGGGATGTTGAAAAAATAAACACAGTAACACCCATAGTGTTTTTATTAGGATAATTAATAGATATTATTCGAAGCTATATAATAAAAAAGGTTCACTAAGTGAACCTAATTTAATAATTTATTTCTTAAACTTTCTTGGTCCTTTGAAGGATTTATCAGGACGTGTTTGATGTTCGGTGTGAGGTTGTTCAACGTAATTCTCTGGTTTTTCTTTGAATTCACGAGCACTGACTTTTACCTTGCCCTTGTCATCAATTTCAACGACACGGACTCTGAGTTTGTCACCGACTTTAACCACATCTTGAGCGCGGCTTACATAACCCCAATCTAAGCGTGAGACGTGGCATAAACCTTCAACACTACCGAAGAGGTGGACGAATGCACCATAATCCTCAACACGTGTGACTTCACCAACGAACTCTTCACCAATTTGGGCTTCACGAACGATATCCATAATCATTCCTTTAGCCTTATTGATGGTTTCTCTATCCATATGGTAGATAGTGACTTGACCGTTATCTTCGATATCGATCTTGACGTCATCACATTGAGCAATGATTTCGTTAATCACTTTACCACCGGTACCAATGACTTCTCTAATCTTATCTGGATCAATCATGAAGGTATCCATCTTAGGAGCGTATTTACCAACATCTGGTCTTGGTTCAGAGATTGCTTCTTTCATCTTTTCTCTAATTTTCGCACGTGCATCATGTGCTTGCGCTAAAGCTTCACGTAAGACTTCTTTAGTAACACCTTTAATCTTGATATCCATTTGTAAGGCAGTAATACCTTTTTCAGTACCAGCAACCTTGAAGTCCATATCACCGAAGTGATCTTCTAAACCTTGGATATCAGTAAGAATGGTATATGGGTGTTTACCATCTAAAGGTCCACTACTGATTAAGCCCATTGCAATACCACTAACCATGGCTTTGATTGGGACACCTGCAGCCATTAAAGACATACAGGAAGCACAGATACTAGCTTGGGAAGATGAACCGTTAGATTCAACAACTTCTGCCACAGTTCTAATTGTATATGGGAATTCTTCAACACTTGGGATGACGTAGCTAAGAGCTCTTTCACCGAGTTTACCGTGACCGATTTCTCTTCTACCTGGGGAACCCATTCTACCAACTTCACCAACAGAATATGGTGGGAAGTTATAGTGATGCATCCAGTGACGTGTATCTTCATCGGTTAAGTTATCGATGATTTGTTCATCACTCTTCGCACCTAAAGTTGTAATAGCGATAACTTGGGTTTGTCCACGGGTGAACATGGCAGAGCCATGAGTACGTGGTAATAAGTCGACTTGAGCGTCTAAAGGACGGATTTCATCAACTTTACGACCATCTGGTCTAATCTTTTCATCAGTGATTAATCTACGAACTTCTTTCGCCACTAAAGCTTCAAGAGTTTCATTGACCATGTGCATGACCTTTTGGTGGGTCTTTTCATCGTCATATTTTCTAGAATCATAATCTTCGATGATTTCGTTTTTAATTGCATCAACTGCATCTTGTCTTTCAAGCTTATCAAAGATAGAGATAGCTTTTACTAAACGGGCATTGGCTCTTTCAGTAATATCTTTTTCGATAACTGGATCACATTGATATAATTCGATGTGACGTTTTGGTTTGCCGATTTCTTTAATGATCTTTTCTTGCCATACACATAATTTCTTAATCGCTTCATGACCAAACATTAAAGCATCGAGCATATCTTCTTCACTTACTTGGTTAGCACCAGCTTCCACCATGTTGATAGCTTCTTTAGTACCAGCGACAGCGAGTTGGATATCACTTTGTTCGTTTTCAGCCACTGTTGGGTTGATAATGAATTTGCCGTTTACTCTACCAACATAGACACCAGCGATAGGACCATCAAATGGAATATCAGAGATACCAAGAGCTAAGCTTGAACCTAACATAGCGGTCATTTCTGGGGTGCAGTCTTTATCAACAGACATGACTGTATTAACAATTTGGACTTCGTTACGGAATCCTTCTGAGAACATTGGTCTAATTGGACGATCAATTAATCTTGCTGTTAAGGTAGCGTGTTCTCCTGCTCTACCTTCTCTTCTTAAAAATGAACCTGGGATTTTACCAACCGCATATTGTTTTTCTTCATATCCAACGGTTAATGGGAAGAAGTCTCCTTCCTTTGGTAAATCAGAGGCACATACTGTGGAAAGGACTACTGTTTCATTAAGTCTAACAAGAACAGCGCCATCAGCTTGTTTAGCAATTTCGCCTGCTTCCACAACAAACTTTTTTCCTTCGAATTCTAATTCGAACACTTGTTTCATTTCTTTTTTCCTCTTTTTCTTAAAAAATAACACGCTATTATTATATCCAAATGATAAAACTAATCAATAAATTAAAAATTTATCGTTATTTCAAATAATATGTGTAACAAAAAAGATAATTAAATTCCCCTTAGATTCTTTATCAACATCTCCAATATATTTTTATTTTTCACTTCTATTATCATTCCTATTTTATTTCCTGCATCTTTACTACTCGGCCCGGATAAATATAATAGTGAGTCATCTATGATAATAAATCGATCATGATATAGACTATGTGTTTTATGCATTTTGATATCAAGATTTGTTTGTTCAACAAAGTCATTTATAATCGTTTCACTTAATTTATTAACATTATCACTATAAATATCAATCGTTATACCTTTCTCCACTTCCTTTAGTAGCTCAAATGTTTTGATGTTGATATAATCGTCCACTATCTTTATCGATTTTTTAGCTTTTCTATAAATGGAGCAATATATTACATCTGCCTCAAACTTCTCTCCGTTCATTATTAAATACTCTTTATATGATGAAGGATTTATGAAATTATCCATTACCACTGTTAATTGATTTTTAATGTCGCTTATATCAGATGTATTTTTATGTACTTGATTAGTCAACTCAATTATGCCGCTAGTTGTAGCAAGATTATTAGAATTAATTAAATAGTCTTTCATACTTTTAAAGATAGTAATCAACTTTCTTGATTGCTCGATAGCTAAAGGTCCTTTCAATACAGTCATTAGCATATAGATTCCAGACTCAGTAAATGCATATGGAAGAGAAGTTCTTCCGCCTTTAACACCTGCTGTCTGCATTATCGCGGTCGATTTTTTCGACCTCGATATTTCTTCCACCTCTTGTCTAGTTAATCGAAAAACAAATCCTCTGAACTTTTCTTCATTATTTTTTACTTGTTCGTTAAATCTTCTTGTAGAATACCCATAGATCTTAGCTAACTCATAATCTAACATAACTTTTTCTTCTCTTATTGTGTAAATTTTGTCTCGTATGGATTCTTCGTCAATAATCATTAATTCTTGTTTTTTGTTCATTATTCGTAAAAAGCTCCTTTACTTATATATAGACTGATGAAAAACGCAAAATGTTGAATAATTTTTAAAGAAACTATAGATATTTATAAATAAATAAAAACCACATCACATTTAATACGGTTAACAAAGGTTTTGATATTGATATAATCATCCACTATTATTATCGATTTTTTAGCTTTTCTATAAATAGAGTAATATATTACATCCGCCTCAGTAAATGCATATAGAAGGTATTTTATGTTATAGCCTATTTTGTTATTGCTTTTGTTCAAGGTGGTTTTTTTCCACCATGAAGATGAATTTTCATCATTATCGTTTTTTAAGGCGATATTTTTGCACCGCGATATTTCTTTCTCCCCTAATACCAGTTGTCTGCATTATCGTGGTAAATTATTTTGACCTCGATATTTCTTCCCCAACTTGATGTCGATTTTTTCGACTTCAAGATGAATAAATATTCTTCTTTTGTTAATTGGAAGGTAAAATCTGTAAACTAAAGAAATTATAGATATTTATAAAATAAATAAAAAACCGTATCACATTGGATACGGTTAATGTAGTTTAGTTTAACTTATTTTCTTAAACCTAATTCTTGGATAAGAATGAAGTATGCTTCTCTATCAGTTCTGATGAGATAGTCTAATAAGCTTCTTCTTTGACCAACTGCCACTTGTAAGCCTCTTTTCGCGGAAGCATCTTTGTGGTTCTTCTTTAAGTGTTCGGTTAAGGCTTTGATTTGTTCAGTTAATAATGCAACTTGTACTTGAACAGAACCAGTGTCTTTTTCATCTTTACCAAACTTCTTAACGAGTAAGGCTTTTTCTTCTTTTGAAAGTGCCATTTCTTTTTCTCCCTTCTTTTTGTACTTAACTTAGGCCTGGGAACCGTTGGGAATTCGTATTCCTAAGCGAAAGTCGCCTTAAATAATATACATAAGTATTTATTTGAGTGCAAACATTATTTCTTTATGCCCACTAAAACAATAACTGATGTTAGAAAATGATTGAATATACTTCATCATAGCTTGCGTCATTACTAACAAATGCCATCTTTACATCGTAGTTTTCATTACTTAAGTTATGATCATTGAAATATGAATCTAATTGATATTTATCAACATAATATTGATTTGCATCTTTTTGTTTGCCGACTTTTAATTCGTTAAGAATGGTTTCTTCGTTAGTTTCTTTATTAATGATAGAAACATAAACGCTATAAGAAATGTTCTCTAATAATTTATAATCGACACGATAATATGAGTCATCACTGCTATCTTCAAAAATGATATATCCTTGGACATCAGTGTTACTCTTTAATCCACAGCTACTACAAACATATAAACCACTATCTTCATCAAAGATGAATTTATGACCATGTGCCTCTTCATAACTTGAACCATCTGACATTTTTCCACAAACGATACAATAGTCACCATTGATGCCATCATGAGCACATGATGCTTCATTATAATATCCATAAGATGTATATAAGTGATTATAATATGAATCGCTAGTTTCTGATTCTGGATATTTAGTTATTTCAGTGACATGACATGGATCATCATCATCGTAAGAATAAGTAGTAACATATGAATATGATGCTCCATCCTTCATTTCTTTATATGAATAGGAAATAGGACGGACATATTCTTCATTGTCATAAATATATATCTCATTGTCTTTGACACTGCTACAGGAAGCATCTTGATAACTAAAATAATTAATATCTCTTTCTTCCTTAATTAAAATATTGTTAGCAGTATAAGTTTTCTTATAAACATTAGTTTTACCGCATCTCTCACATGTATATGTATCAATTGTTTGATATTGACCACCCGCTAAGTCAATTCTTTCTGATGATTGATGAGCTTGATGGATGTATTCATTATCATGAACTAATTCAAATTGTTTACTGACATAGGTAGGATTTTGATATTTTTCATCGACACCAAATTCATATTTAATAACAGAATAAGTTTCACAACTACCATCTTCAACATAATAACGGGTCTCAATATAGTTATAACGATATTCTTCATCATCACCATAAGTATAATGATGTGTAATGGTTTGAGATATAGCGCCGCTAGGTAAATCTTCTACTGGAGTTTCTCCTTGTTCACTAGCTGTTGGAAGAGGGAAATCTAATGAAACACTCTTCTCATATCCACATGGGCATGAGTATTCAACAAGATTTGTGCCAGCTGGTGCACCATATTCACTGAGATCAACTGAATCGATTGCATATCTTTGGTGATAATGTATTTCATCTTTAGTTTGTTCACCACAGTATTTACATATACCAGTGACATAGACACCGTCTTCACAATTTTCTTGTTCTTTATCCATGAATTCAAATGAATAGGTATAACTATGCTTTTCTTCCATTCTTTCGATTTCAACTTCAAATAAGATATTATTGTCGCCATCTTTAAATACATAGGATTCATGTATAACGATATGACATTGATCAATTTGTTCAACCCAACTTGTAATGATGAGTTTCAATCCGGTATCGGTATTGGTTTTTGTGTTAATGGAATATGTTATGTTATCAATAACTTCTTCATTGGAATTAGTCTGAACATTACCATCACCCATTGACCAACCACTAACAGATTGAATTTCATTACATACCTCACATTCATAATAACTAATTCCAGCACCAACAAAGCCTTCAATACTGTGATTAATATATTTATTATGATGGCCATTCATGTGGTACGCAAATTCTTCAAAATGGCATATATCACATGTTCTATAGACATCTATGCCATCTATCTCACAGTCATCTCCACAAGGTACATATCTATCAGTAAAGGTATGCATTGTATTATAGAAGCTACTATTGACCGCATATGTTACCCCTTTATAGATAACGCTTTCATTATCTTCAATAAAATATTCACAACTTCCACCCGTTGGAGTAAGTGTTCTTTGGTGTGAGTATTCCATACCACATTCACTACAAACACTGTGGTGGACTTCTCTTCTCACACCATTTTCATCGATAGTGTTAGAATTAACATCATCTATAAAATGATGTTCTCCAAAGTCAACATAGAGGTAAGGTTTTGCCTTTTCTTGTAACTCATGGCAACCAACACATTCTGATGTGACGTAATGACCACCACAAGCACCTAATTCTTTAAAATCAACATGAGTATCTCTATAGTAGTGACCATATACTGTTTCTTCACGAATATCTCCACAATTTTCACATTTGGAAACTAGGCGGATACCATCATCACAATTTTTACCAAGTAATGTCGCTTGTTCCTCTGAATAATTATGTTCGTTATAAGTATTATTTTCAGTGAATGATTCAACATGTTCACCTATAGTGAATGTATAATTCTTGGTTCTTACAACTTGACAGTGTTCACCATAATCTACAGTGGATTCAATAAATACTGATAAATTACATTTATCACATACTACTGTTTCACTATAGTGTCTGTGGTTTTCTGTATGGTCTGGATAATATTGAGGTTCATTATAATGATAATCACATCCGCCGAAAGAAACATTACTCTTACCACAAACCTTACATTCATTTAATTCGATACGAGAATCATCACATGCACCATATTCTGCAAGTGAGACCGTTCTATGGCTCCATTGATGGCCACTAGAATAGTCAATCTTTCGGACATAATCGCAATTCTTGCAGTATGCGACGCCTGAATAACCACCTTCGCACCCTAATTCTTCATTTTTAAATGTGACATTATATGTTAAGTCATGGTTATTAATCTTTTCAACGCGATCTTCGGATATAATTACTTCTCCGTTTTGAGATAAAGAAGTTAGGTAATGTCTATTGATGTAGCAACCTTCAACTACATCGTATCTAGTTCTTCTAATCTCAACATTATTCGCGCTATTCCTATATATATCGTGTTCATATGTAATTCCATCAATGATTTCAGTCTCTTTACTACTGATAAACATTTCATAATTGATATTTAAGTTAATATTGCAACTCTTTTTACATAATTGACATACATAGTAATCACCAGTCACTAATGGTTTTCCACTATTTACATCGATAATGTTTATTTCTTTACGATCTTCCTTATTAACATCATGATAATAAACATATTCTTTCATTGTTTGAGTTTCGTGACATTTGCTACAGGTCTTATCATAAATGACTCCACCTTCACAACCTAAATCTGAATCAAGGAACGAGACATTTTCGTAATGCCAATCATGTTCTGAAACATATTGGAGATATATTTTTGAGAATTTGACGATTAATGTGTCGTCGGTATCATAATATTCAACATCAATATATTGAGTATAAGAACATGCTGAATGGTTAATGGCATATTGAGTCATAATAACCTTAATACCACAATCAGCGCATACGCCTGTCGCACGCATTCCGTCAACGCCATGTACAGTGACAGATGTAGGAGCGCCTTCAATTTTAAGATTATGAATACTCATTAATCGAGAAGCATCTCCACCTTCGAACGAAGCATCGTGACACACTCCACATTCACTATAATTAATAACAGCTCCACATGAACCATTACCATATTTAGAGAAGTCTAATTGTTTTTTGACTAATTCTTCATGTGGGTGACCTTCTGTGTAACCTGGTTGAGAGAGTCCACATCTAGTACATGTCCTTCTCATATTAAGACCATCTGAACAACTTTCACCAACGAGTTCGTAGGTTATTTCCCAGTTATGTAATTCAACGATATCTGTTTCTGATTTTGAAACGACAAGTTTATCGCCTTCAAATACTTCAATGGTTTCTTCAGATTGGACCTTACAAGTAGTTAAATATTCTCCGATATAGGTTTTAACAACTTTGACATTACCGGTGGAATAAACACCTGTTTCAATATGTTTAGAGGTTGTTGGAGAAATAACGACATCTTCGTCAGTCCAGACTAAGACATTTTCTTTATCAATAACATCAATGCTAGTTACTTCTTGGCAGTCCATACACTTTTGATATGAAATTGCTAACGAAGTACCTTCATAAGTTAATACATATTCCTTAGTATTTCTATGATTTGTACTTGAATATTCATAAGAGGTTTCCAAATAATAATTTCCATCTTTATCAGCGAACAAAATATAGGCTTTCATCGTAGTTGTGCAACCTATTTGTTCTTGACTGATCATAAGCATTGAATAATTAAAGCCACATTCTTTACATGTAGCAACTTGAGCTTGGTATTCTTTGCCTTTATATTCGACCATTTTATATTCCCTGCTCATGTTTGCAATGTTGCATTCAATATCGAAGCTTTCTTCATCGATTAATTTTACTTCACCACATTCACAAGTTTGGTAAGTGACATGACCACCACAATAACCAAGTTCACCAAAGTCAACAGTTTCTTCATGTAATTCACTATGATCACAAGCATCACCCTTCGCTTTTCCACATACGGAACACACTCCATTTACATAATTATGGATATTAGTGGCTGGGATGGAGATGTCGCATTCATAATCACACTTTGTACATTCACCATGTCTAATACCGGTATCAACACAGGTAGCTTCTTTAGTGACTGTGTAAGTTAAATCATGTAACTCTTCATCAATATGTTGATGGCAATTTTCACATTCATGATAGTGATGAGTATCGTTATAGATTAATGCACCAGTAACATGTTCTAATTTTGCGATTTCTCTAGTCTCAACATGTGAGATATCGTGACTACAATATCTGCTTTCAGAACCTGTTTCAAAGCAAGTAGCTGGTTTAGTAGTTTTCCATTCTCCATAATCATGACCTAGAGCTTCTAATTCAATAGTTTCTCTTTCTAGTTCTTCATGGCATCTATCACAGTAAATAACAGATTCATAGCTTCCAGCTTCTAAACATGTTGCTGGACGTTCATTTTCTCTTACTGCCTCTAATGGATTATGACCTAAAGCATCGTCAGTGATAGTCTCGCGACTTACTTCTTGATGACATACATCACAGTAGATGACTTCATCATGATGTCCAACTTCTAAACATGTTGGATCAACGACATTCTCAATAACAGCGGTGTCACTTGGAGTATGTTCAAGTCTAAGTCCTTCCACTGTTATAGAATCGGTATAAGAACGACCGTTATAATTAACAATCGCCGTATAAATAATATCTCTTGCTTCTGAGCAAACTATCTCTTGAGAAGCAACAGTATTAACTTTCTTAATAATGACATGTTCTGCATCATGGGTACAGGTGAATGTTGCTGTAGCAACTTTATGATCATCACTATAAGAGAATGAAACCTCATATTCATGTCCGATTGGGTTAGTATAATAGGTCTTACGTGATAATTCTTCATGACAATCACTACAGTAAACCACTAAATCATAATGTCCTTTAGTGGTACAGCCAGGAGCTACTTCATTTTCCACTACTGCCTCTGCTGGATTATGAGGAAGTTTTTCAACTGATCTAACTTCCGTTTCTTCACAACCTTGATGGATACAATGTCTAGTTTCTTCACCGGTCTTTGTGCAAGTTGGTTCAGTAGTTACTTCCCATTCTCCAAATTCGTGTCCTAATGCTGGAACAACGACATTCTTTCTACTTAATTCTTCATGGCAATCACTACAATAAATAACTTCATCATAGCTACCTTCTTTAGTACATGTTGGAGCAACTTCATTCTCCATAACAGCTGCACTAGGAGTATGAGCTATTTTTTCTATATATCTTGTTTCTTTATGATTATTATCGTGCGCACAATATCTAGTTTCTTCACCATATTCAGAACAAGTTGCTTCTTTGGTAACAGTCCAAGCTCCAAAATTATGGCCAGTTGCCTCAATAACATGTGTTTCACGACTTAATTCTTCATGGCAAACACTACAATAAACAACGGTATCATAGCTACCATCAGTTACGCAGGTTGCCTCAATTTCATTTTCTTTAGTTGCAGCACTTGGAGTATGACCTAAAGCTGGAATTGCTCTTTCTTCAATATGATTTGGATCATTAGCGCATATTCTTCTTTCAAGTCCTTGTTCAGTACAAGTTGCTGGAGTTACAACGCTCCACGCTCCGAAGTTATGACCAGTTGCTTGAATAGTATGATGCTCGCTAGAAATGACTTCACCACAATTTTCGCAGCGAATAACCATATCATAACCACCTTCAGTGGTACATGTTTCTTTTACTTCGTTTTCTTTTTGAGCAGGTAAGGCTTTATGGCCTAAAGGAGCATCATTAATGGTGACACGTGTTAATTCATCATGTTCGCCACATGATTTACAAACAGAGACTTCATCGTGATGTCCTGGTTCGGTACAGGTTGGAGCAACGACATTTTCATTAATTGTTTCATAAATATGTCCGTTAGCAACAACAATGACACGATGTTCAACCGCGTTACATCCAGGTACTGTACAAGTTCTTTCTTGTTCAAGATCTTGTGTACAGCTGAGTTCTGTTACATTAATCCATTCTCCCCAAATATGACCAGTTGGCTCTATTTCTCTAGTTTCGGTATGGGTTGAATCATTAAGGCAGGTTCTAGTTTCTTCACCTGGATTGGTACAGGTAGGTTCAGTAGTTACTACCCAAGTTCCCCAATTATGTCCCTTAGGCGCTACTTCTCTAGTTTCTATATGAGTTGGATCAGTCGCACAGACTCTAGTTTCTACGCCTGATTCAGTACAAGTAGGCTCAGTAGTTACTGTCCAAGCACCAAAGTTATGTCCAGTCGCTTCAATAACATGATGTTCACTTGAAATGATTTCACCACAATTCTCGCAGCGGACAACCATATCATATCCACCTTCACTGATACAGGTAGGAACAACATAATTTTCCATCACTGCTGGTAATGGTTTATGACCGGTTGCAGGGATTTCTCTAGTTTCAACATGACTATGATCATGACTACAAGTTCTAGTTTCTTCGCCTGGTTCGGTACAAGTAGCAGGAGTATTGCCAATCCATGAGCCATAGTTATGGCCAGTTGCAGGATCAATAATAGTATTTCTACTAACTTCTGCATTACAAACACTACAATAAGTTACTTCATCATGAGAGCCATCATGTTCACATGAAGGAGCAACTTCATTTTCTATCACAACATTTCCAGGAGTATGATCAATCACTGGAATGACTTTATTTTCAGTATGACTATGATCATTATTACATGTTCTAGTCGCTTCGCCTGGTTCGGTACAGGTTGCTGGAGTTGTTTCAATCCATTCTCCCCAATCATGACCAACCGCGCCAGTTTCAATATGTTCTCTAGAAATTTCATGATCACAGACTGAACAATAAACGACTGAATCATAGCTACCTGGTTCTAAACAGGATGATGATGTAGCGTTTTCAACGACTGGTATAGAAGGAGTATGGCCAGTAGCAGGTACAATAACATGTTCACGAGATACTTCTTCGCCACATATTGTACAATAAACAACACTATCATAGCTTCCATCTTCAGTACATGAAGCATCAACAACATTTAAAGATACTGGTGAACCTGGAGTATGTCCAGTTGCTGGAACTATTTCAGTATATGATTCGCCACATTCATGTCCACAAACATAGACGTCTCTACCACTTTCAGTACATGTTGCTGGGGTAGAATGATCAACATCTTTATGATAATCGTGACCGGTTGGGGCAATATAATTTGTTTTATATGATTTTCCACATACACTACAGGTATATGTATCAAATCCGTATGATTCACAGGTAGGATTAGTTGTATCCTTTATATAATTATGGCCTGTAGCATATAGTATTTCTGTTTTAATTTGATGACAGACACTACATTCATAACGGTTATATCCATTCTCTTCGCAGGTTGCATCTTGATGTTCAATTGGATCACCAAAGCTATGGCCAGTTGAAGGAATAACTTCAACAATTTGAGTATGGCAGTGGCTACATTCTCTAATGATTGAGCCACTATTGGTACAGGTTGGATTATTAGTTTCAATGATTTCAAAGTTATGGCCAATAGGTTCTTGTTTATTAATAATTTTTTCATCACCACATCTAGTACAAACTTGAATATCATAAGCACCATGAGTACAGTCGCCATCAACATGATTAATTTTGTATGAGTGCCCATATGTTGCACATCTTTCTTCATTGGTTAATGTAGTAACCGCGTAATATGAGAAGTGACTTGTTTCAAAACTCACATAGCCATTTGCATATGTCGCTTCAAACGATGAAAGATTACCTGAATCATCAATATACCAAACAGCAATGTTTTCAGGGTCTTCGTTTTCACTTAATTTATATGGCAATGTAATGGTAATTTTACCATCAAAGCTAGTTACTGGATTATCATTTTTAGTGAGGCTGAAATCATAAATAGTATTGTCACCAATTTGATCTAACTTACTAGCAGCTTCACCCACTAATGTTGATTTTTCGACTGTACTAACATTAATAGCGATATTAACATCTTCTTCAGTGCCTTTTAAGTCGTTAATCATCGCTTCATCCATTTTGATAGATGAAACATTTTCTACAGCAAACTCTTTTCCTGCTAAACTATTCGCGCTGGTATTGCCGCTCATGACGGTTACTTCACGATGCGTATGACAAACGGAACATTCATCGGTACGAATTCCATCTTTAACTGAGCCTTTAACCCAAACATGGTTTTCTGGATTAAGAGGTACCACTTCATCATAATGGTCACCACAAACAGTACATGTATATCGCTTTGTACCAGCATTTTGACAGTTAGCTTCTTCAATAATTTCTGATTTATATGAATGAGCTGTATAGAAATCATGCTTTTCGTGATCACAACCCTCTCTAGTACATCTATAGATTTTTTCTTTAAAACATGCTGGCTCTCCAGGTCTTACTTGATCTATATAAGGTTCAGATTCATATGAGTGACCAAGAGGTTCGCTTGTATTTTCAACTTTCACATCATCACAACGACTACATGTGTAAGTAGTTTTTCCATGCTCAGTACATGTAGCGGCAGTATTAGAGGTTACTTTATAATCATGTCCAACTGCATGGATAATTTCATGACAGAAATAACATTCTTGTTCTTCTAAACAAGAAGGAACAATAACATTACCGTCTTCATCTCTATGGCCAAGCGGGTCAAAAGAATGGTCACTATCGTTATATTCTTTATAGGAGGAATCACATTTAGTACATGTATGTAAGATGTAACCCTTTTCAGTACAGGTAGGATTAATCTTTTCATCATGATATGAGTGACCTGTTGCAGGAATGATACGTTGTTGTGTTTCATTATTATCGTAATCACAATGGCTAATTTCACGACCATTTTCGGTACATGTTGCCTCTTCTAAAATATCCCAATGTGTAAATGAGTGGCCATGCGCCGCATCAACATAATGCATACGAGATATTTCTTCGTTACAGACATCACAATAAACAACCATGTCATGGTAGCCATCATCTTCACAGTTAGCTAATAAACGAGAAACAGTATCTTCAACAGGGGTCTTAGGAGTGTGACCTTTTCTTAAAGATACTTGATAATTATAGGATTCAGATTCTTCTTCATATCTAGCGGTATGGACGATATAGCCATCTTGAGTACATGTAGCAGTATCACTAATATTGATAGCAGCAGCGACTTTAATTATATCGTGATCGATTGGACATTCTAATATAGCATCCGCGGCAGTATGGGAGGAATTCCATTCAAAACTATTAAATTGATAATTATGGCCAACAGGAGAAATTGCTCTAGTTTCGGTATGAGAAGAATCATGAGAACATGTTCTAGTCTCAATTCCTGCATTAATATGAGTTGGCGGAGTAGTTACCACCCAATCACCATAATCATGGCCAGTTGCAACGAGCTTAATTCCACTTCTATCTATTTCGTTCTTTGATGAATCAAAATATTTGTTACAACCTTCACATACATAATATTCAATATGTCCATCAGTGGTACAAGTTGGGTCAACCTTATCAAAGTGGATATAAGAATGTTCATGAGCAGTTGGCTCACTACTCTTTTCTTCATCGCTACTACTATCGGACGAGCTAGTAGTGTCAGAAGATGTTGGAGTTGACGGAACTGATTCTTTATCATCACTTGTGCTACATGATGCAAGCAGTAAACCAACCCCCCCCCGTTAAAACGAGCGAAAAAAGGAAAGCAAACTTAGATTTGTTTTTCATATATGAAATCGTATTATTCAGTTAAGCCTAGTTTGATGACTGAATAACTTCTCCTTTCTAGGCTATAATTTCTATATGCTGTG
>SVAY01000009.1 GCA_015059185.1 Erysipelotrichaceae bacterium | reverse complement strand
AAATGCTATGAATTTAATTTCTCTAAATTCTGGACAAATACTAGAACAAAATTTGATTGTTATGAAACAGATACACACATAGTGTGGCATGTTGAACAGAAGACTTGGAATAATAAAATGATTACTGATATAACTTGTTTAAAAGAAGACATGCTTCTTGTTAATTATGAAGCCCCAAACGGAAAGAAATTACATAACCGTTTATTTAATGGTGGTAATGGTGTGGGGCGTATTCAACTATTTCATAAAGGCAAACTTATCGATGATATTAGTGTCTATAATGTTGGCTGCGAATATGGGGAATATGGACTACCAACCATCTCTTATAAAAAACGATAAGCAAGATGCATTTAAGCTGAATTAAGCCGTCCAATAAGGGCGGCTTTTTGTATAAAATGTCGCAGGACGAAGCCGATTCTCCAATTTAGGACAAATCGGATTCACCTCGTCAACGAAGTAACCCAGTCACTCGACATTGGGAAAGAAGTCCAAGGATTGTGGCAGCTCAAATTGAGATGAAGCCATTCTTAATTGGGCGGTTTTTATATTGTTTATGATAAAATAAATACATGGTGAAATTAATTATTCCAAAACTTGAAGATCTATGGTTTCGTGAAGATTTGTTAAAAGATGAACGCACAATGTTTTTTAACCATAATTATGGTGGAACAATTGAGTTTTCTTGTGACAAATGGGAAAGTTGGTTTAATCGTTGGATAAATGTTTGTGATAATAAAAGGTTCTATCGATATGTAGTTAATGATAAGAATGAATTCGTAGGTGAGGTTGCTTATCACTACGATGAAAAAATAAAAGGATATATTGTCAGTGTTATTATTCATGCAAAATATCGAGGAAGAGGTTATGGAAGTGATGCACTTGATTTATTGTGTGAAAGCGCAAAAGATAATGGAGTGAGTATTCTTTATGACGATATTGCTATTGATAATCCTTCTGTTAAGATGTTTCTTAATCATGGTTTTATAAAAGCAAAACAGGTTGAAAATAAGATATGGTTTTACAAAATGTTATAATCTTATAGAGGGAAATATATGGAAGAAATTACATTAGAGAAAATTACTTATAAAAATTATATTAAGGTTATCTGGGGATTAAAGGTAAATCGCAAACAAAAGAATTTTGTCGCGAGCAATGCGAATTCTTTAGCGGAAGCTTATGTCTCGATTACCAATGGTGGGGTGGCACTTCCTTTTGCGATATGTAGAAACAAAAAGCCTATTGGATTTTTGATGATTGGTTATGGTTTAACGGAAGATGATGATTTAAAAGATGAAGATCCAGGTTTTGTTGAGATGGCCAGTAAGAGTTACTGCTTATGGAGATTCATGATTGATAAACGTTATCAAAACAAAGGATATGGAAGAAAAGCGATGCGACTTGCTTTAGATTATATCCACACATTCCCATGTGGAAAGGCCGATATATGTTGGTTAAGCTATGAACCAGAAAATGAAGTTGCTAAAAAGTTATATGCTTCATTTGGTTTTGTTGAACAACCTCAGTGGTATAAAAGCGGGGAAGAAATACCTGCGATATTATCTTTATAAAATTCATCATAAAAAATAAGTTTTCTAGGGGTAACTTTTATTTTGTCCACCATCATAACGGACGGCTTTTTTTTGTTAGCTTAAAGCATTTTAAACATTTTACTTTTTTGTTGCATATCTGTTGCACACCTTGGGATATAATGGTTACAAATAGAAAGAAAGTATGTAATTATGCCAGTAAAAAGTAAATATCCTCCATTAACAAAAGAGGAAAAGAAAATTATTATTGCAAGACACAAAGATCTTGTAGATAAATTCAATGCCATTCTTCCAGAAGGACAAAAAGTTTCTTATGATAAGAACTTATTAAAAAAGCTCAACGATCCTGATGTGGTTGCTGTTTATCGTATCGGTAACGAGATGAAACAAGTTATTGAGAAACAAGATGAGATAAGAGCAAATTTGGAAAAGAAGTTTGGAACATATAGCGGCCCAATTAATCCTTTTATGCGTAGCTTGCCTTATGGTTTTAGATTAGATAATTCAAAAGACGCAACAGACCATAATGAACAAACTTACAAAGATTATCTCCGTGACCCAAATAAACTCGCATATGTACGTTATAAAGATGTTTTTAAGCTCAATCCTCAAGAGATATTAGCCTGTAAAGGTTCAAAAGCTAAGTTAGCAGAATATTATAAAAAGAATTTCACTGCAATTAAAGACGCTTGGGAATTTGCTAATTCTAGTAGAAGAATGGATCTCACACCTGAGATGAATGATATGGCTGACTCCATAAGTGATCAACTTAATCTATTAGGAAAAATTGATAAAGAAATCTTAGTTATAGGCTCATCATTAGATTATTTTGCATATCCTAAAATTACTAGAGCGCAGGGCGATATTTTATCGGATAATTTACATATATTTAGACAACTTGAACAAGCTACAGGTATCGAAAAAAATGAGACTATCAACGCTTACATTACATCTTCCATGGAAAAAGAAGTAGGATTAGATTTATTCTCAAACCTTGAAACCATCAATCAAAAAGGTGGCCATGTCGGTGAAGGTAGCCTCGTAAAATATAAGGTAATCGCTAAAAACAAGCTCAATAAACATGAAAAAGTGGTTGATGTTGGTAAATTCTTCAATGATCCAGAGAATCCGAATCGGAATGTCGATCCAAACGTTGACTATACGATGAAAGCAAGAAGCGATGAAGAACTTAAGCACATCAAACTCATGAATTTCAAAGCTGCATACATATATGCAAATGCATGGAGAACACGTTTTCAAACAAGAAGTAATTTAGGAACATTTGACCCTGATAGAATTGAGTCTAGTCTTAAATTAGGACGTTTATCTAGTTGGTTTGGTAGAGGAAATTCACGCGAATACAATCGTTTAATGGAAACATATAGACAATTTAACGACCCTCGTCATAAAAACTATTTAAGGGAAGACTTACTTAAAGAAGCTGCGACTAATTATCGTGATAGAAAAGCTAATCAAGGACATACTGGTCTAGGTAACTCACTCGACGATAGAAGAATGAAGTTTGCAGATGATGTTATTGCAACATGCGCCCAATGTAAAACTGATCTAAATCAAATCGTTAGAGATATTGATAGTGAACTTTTACATGGCTATCCTCCAAAGAAAGAACCATTCCTTGAAATTGAAGATGTCGAAGAAAAAGAATACGAGTATAAAGTAGACGATAAAGAATTAAATAAAGAAATTGATTTTAGTAAGGATATTAAAGACATTTCCTTATAATAGGTTTTAGAAAACTAAGTCGCCGATTATGGCGGCTTTTTTCTATATATTTGTTAGAATATAAATAGAGGATTATATTATGTGGATCATTAAGAAATGTTATTACCGTATTAATCAACGTATTTTGATGCTAGCCATGTGTTTCTTTAATTGGAAAGAACCTAGCTTACTAGAAGGGGAAGGGGCGGTATTAAAACTTCCTAAATTAATTAAAGATAAAGGGTTAAAGAAAGTCCTTGTTGTTACTGATAAAGGATTGATGAATCTTCATATGTTAGATCCTTTATTTAAAGAATTAGAAAAAGAAAAGATTGAATATGTCATCTATGATGATGTAAAGTCCAATCCAACTATTCCTAATATTGAAGCATGCAAAGAATTATATCTAGAAAATAAGTGTGAGGGTATTATTGCCTTTGGTGGTGGCTCTCCTATGGATTGCGCGAAAGCAGCAGGGGCGAGAGTAGTGAAGCCTCATCAATCAGTGCGTAAGATGAGGGGCTATTTAAAAGTACATAAAAAACTTCCTCCATTCTTTGCTGTTCCAACAACTGCAGGTACCGGCTCAGAAACAACTCTAGCAGCGGTGGTAACTGATCCAGAGACTCATGAAAAGAATGCAATTGCCGATATCGTGCTCCGTCCTAAATATGCAGTACTTGATTCAACTCTTACTATTGGTCTACCTCCTCATATCACTTCGACTACAGGTATGGATGCCTTAACTCACGCGGTTGAAGCTTATATTGGTAGAAGTAATGTGAAATCCACAATTAGATATTCTGAAGAAGCGGTTAAGTTGATTCATGCTAATTTAGAAAAAGCATATACAAATGGGAAAGATATTGAAGCAAGAAACAATATGCTTAAAGCGTCATTTTTAGCTGGGTGCGCTTTCACAAGAGCCTTTGTTGGCTATGTCCATGCGATTGCTCATAATTTAGGTGGTTTATATAATGTGCCTCATGGATTAGCGAACGCAATAATTCTTCCTTATATATTAAAGTGGTATGGGAAATGCATTCATAAAAAACTTGCAAAACTCGCTGATTTAATTAATCTAACTGATAAAAGTTTGACGAACGAAGAAAAAGCAAACGCATACATTAATGAAATAATAAATATGAATAAAAGGATGAATATTCCTGATAAATTCGACTGTATTAAAGAAATGGATATTCCTATTTTGATAAAGCGAGCATTAAAAGAAGGAAATCCAGGTTATCCAGTACCTAAAATTATGGATGAAAAAGAATGTGAAAAATTATTACGTCAAATGATGAAAGACTAATAGAGTTTTGTTATGGCGTTATTTATATGTTACTGATAGAAGGTTTATAAGATCTATTACAAAAATACTTATTTAAAAGTATTATTATTTTTACTAATATTTATTTATGATAACAATTGATCAAATCATAGCTGAGAAAATTGGTGAGCTATATATTAATGAATGGCCTATAGGCAATCTTATCTTATGTATCAGTGCATTAATCCTTTCGCTTATCTTATGCGGTGCGATTGGCTTTGAAAGAGAAAGGAAAGGGAGCAATGCAGGGCTTAGAACTCACCTTCTTGTTGGTGTTGGTTCTTGTTTAATCATGATTATCTCAGTTTATGGCTTTCCTGATTCATTTAAAGAGGCTGATGGATATAAAAGAGATGTCGCACGTTTAGCAGCCGCTGTTGTGACTGGTGTTGGCTTTTTAGGAGCAGGATCAATTATCCATCGTAATGCAGGTGTTACTGGTTTAACTACTGCCGCAGCGATATGGATTTCGATGGCCATTGGTTTAGCCTGTGGCTCTATGAATTTTATATTAGCAACAGGATGCACTATCCTTATTCTTGTTGTTTTAGTTCTACTTGTAGGAGTAGAAGGAAAGTATGGTATTAAAAAAGGACCTCTTGTCACTGTTAGAGCGAAGAAAGAAGTACCTGTTATTTCTAATATTTTAGAAGTCAGCCAATCTTTTGAATGCCAAACTTTTAATCTCCAAATCGAATTAGTAGAAAATAACGAAGTTGAGATTAGTTTTGTTATACGTCCTCAAAATAAAGATTTTAATGAAGCTATTTTTGTTTCAAAGATAGAAAATATTGAAGGCATTCATTCTGTCTTTATTAAAAAACGTTGATATTTATTTATAATTTAAAGCAAATCTAAAACCTTCTGAAATGACATATCGCAAATTATAACCGCCGCATAAACCGTCGATATTTTTCATTTCACCTAATAAGTAGACGTTTTTGATATGGGTGTTAATGTCATACCCTCCGACCGTTACTTGTGCATCTTTATAATCATATAAATCAGTAGGGGTGAATGATAAAGAAGATACATATTTTAGATATTCTTCTTTTTCATTATCTAAGATGATGTGATTTTTATCTAAAGCAAAACGTTTGATTAAATAATCAGTAAATATATCTTTTGTTAATGATAAGAAATATTCTTCTACTGTACTTTTATTATTTGCTAGATAATTATTCCCGCTTGTAAGATCAATTATTATTTGAGAATTAGATATATCTTTTTTTCTTGCGATAAGAGAAGCGATATTCATGATAGTAATGCCGCTTAACGCATCTTTTTTAAACATGATCTCTCCATGTTCTTTATATTCAATATTACCTTTAAATAAATAAGAGATATCCGCTTCCATTCTCACACCAAAAATAGAGGCTACATTTTCTTTTACTTTAATTGGGCATAGGCCAGGAGAAGAAGATATAAATTTTAAATTATGATTTATTAAAACATCTTCCTTTAAACCACCTAAAGCTAAAACGAGTTTATTACATCTTATTTTTTGTTTTTTTAATATGACCTCGATTTCATCTTTAGAGTTATCAAAGTCGATAAATTCATCGTTGATGACTTTTATTCCTAATTTCTTTATTTGATTAGTCAATATCTTTACAACTGTTGGAGCGTGTTCGTTAACAGGATAATAACCGTATTCTTTAATCTTTTTTACTTCTATCCCTATTTCTTTTAATAAGGAAATATATCTCTTTAAAGGAATTTCATCAAACAACTCTTTGATATATTCCTGGTCATTATATCCTTTTAAAGATTCTTCATCATCTTTATTTGGTGCTAGGTTACATTTTCCTCCGCCAGTCATCATCAGTTTTCTCCCTAATTTAATGTCTTTTTCAACAATAAAAACATCAACTTCCGGATGGCGTTTTTTAAGTAGAACACTGCTGGTGAGGCTTAAAGCGCCTCCACCTATATAAATAACTCTGTTCATCTCACTCATTATATATGAATAAATATTTATTTGTTATATATTACTCATCATTATTAAGTTTTGAGCAATTTCTTTTATAAATAATTATAAAAAATTATTTAAGACATTAGTAATTTTTGTTATTCTAAATAAGATTTATAAGGAGAGTAAAAAGATGAGAAAAACTGCTTTATTACTATTAGTTCCAATGATTAGTGCTTGTATTAGTTGTTCAAATAAAGAAGAAACTAAGTATTTTGCTTTATGGAACGATTGTAGTGCGTTAACAACATTAAAATCTTATGTTGAAGATGTTACTAATAAGAATTCGAAAAACTATATTCCAGTCGAAGATAGAATTGCAACTTTTGATATGGATGGTACTTTTATCGGGGAATTATATCCAACTTATTTTGAATATAACTTGCTTGAATATCGTGTACTTGAAGATCCTAATTATAAAGATAAGGCACCAGACTTTGTTAAAGAAACGGCTCAAGATATTAGAAATTTTGTTAGGGAAGGAACCCCGCTCCCTAAGTATGATGAGACTCATGGTTTTGATTTAAAACATGCTTATGCAGCCGCGGAAGCTTATAGCGGTATGACTCTTGCTGAATTTGATAAATATGTGAAAGATTACGCGAAAACTCCTGCTAATGGTTTTGAAAATATGACATATGCTGATTCATTTTATAAACCAATGTTAGAAGTATTTGATTATTTAGAGGCTAATGACTTCACTTATT
Organism: Erysipelotrichaceae bacterium; assembly: GCA_015059185.1. Classification (GTDB taxonomy): domain Bacteria; phylum Bacillota_I; class Bacilli_A; order RFN20; family CAG-826; genus SIG220. The sequence goes on along the minus strand of SVAY01000009.1, from coordinate 61,254 downwards.
ATGTTGTTTCTGGTTCTGATAGATTTATATGTCGTTCCTTAGTAGATTCTTTAGGGATTGAAGAAAATAGAGTCATTGGAATGGATGTTGAACTTAAATCAACTGGACAAGGGGATGAAGATGGCGTCAATTATACTTTCAAGAGTGACGAAAACATTGTTCGCACAAATAATCTCATTATTAAGAATTTAAAGACCAATAAAGTGAAACAGATTGCTCAAGAAATTGGTAAAGTTCCTGTCTTATCTTTTGGTAATAGTAGTGGCGATTCTGCGATGCATAATTATTGCTTAAGCAATCCTAAATATAAAAATGCAGTTTTCATGCTCATTGCAGATGATGATGTTAGGGATCATGCAAATTTAACTGAAACAGCCAAGCGTAAAGCTAACTGGGAGAAGGCTGGATATAATATCATATCTATGAAAAATGATTTTAAGACCATTTATGGAGATAATGTTAATAAAGTTAATTTTAGTTTTAAATAGTTAGTAAAGGAGAAGATATGAACGATACAAAGACAAATAATCCTTGGGTTGATTTTTGGACATCAGTTGGAAATTTCTTCCTAGCTAAGGATGATTATGGAGTTAATTATTTAACTAGAATATTAATAGCAATTGCGATTATTGTTTTAGGGTGGCTTCTTATTAGATTTATTGGCTTTTTATTAAAGAAAGCCTTTGGAATTAAGAAAAAAGGACCTGAAATAGATGTCAGTGCGAAATTTTTTATCGTTAACATCATTAAGATTGCTCTATGGCTTGGAGTTGCCTTTATTGTTGTTTGGATTCTTAGAATTGATACAACTGGTATTGCCGGTGTTACTAGTGCGATTACGGTCGCTATTGGTTTATCTTTACAAGATTTGATCGGATGCTTTGCTAGTGGCATAGTTATTCTTCAACAAAAGCATATTGTGACAGGTGATTATATTTCTGTGAGTAACGGATTAGGAACTGCTGAAGGAACGGTCACAAAGATTCATTTCTTTATGACTTATTTAAAAACACCTAACGGACAAGAAGTTACTATTCCAAATAACAATATGCAAAAAGCAATTGTCACTAATTATACTAGGTTAGGGAAACGTCGTATGGACTACGATGTTGGAGTTTCTTATAACAGTGATATCGCTTTAGTTAAAAAAGTATTAACTGATTTAGTAAAAGATGATACTAGAAGGCTTAAGGATGAGGACTTAAGCGTTTATGTATATGAACTCGGTCCATATGCGGTCGGAGTAAGAATAAGATTATGGACAAAATTCGATGAGTATTGGTCACTATATAATGAGCTAAGTGAAAAAGTCTTACTAGCGTGTCGAAAAAATAATATTTATATACCTAGTTCTACTGATCGTGTTGTTCAAAACGTTGATCAGTTTTGATACTTTCTGGTAAATAATGAATCGCTGTCGTACAGATGGCGATTTTTAATATGTCAAAACCAATATAAGGAACGACGCTTAACATTAATGATTTTGTATAAGAAATATTTAAATAAAACATCATGAAAATTGAGCCTATTAAATATACGATTACTAGTGAGACTAAACAGGCGATGATGTAGCGATAAACCCATCTAAGTTTTATATATCTATATAAAAAGTGAAATGGAACTGCGATGACAACAAATGAAATAACAAAGCCAAAAGTAGGTGTTACTCCGACCTGAAATCCAGCATAAATTGGAGCGACTAATCCGAGTAACAAATATAGAGCAGGAATAATGATTTTATCAACCAATTTATCAGTGATTCCAAAGATTAAAAAGATTGTTAAAAGTTGAAGGGAGACTTTGATGTTTTCTCCAAGTGGAATTGAAAACATTCCTGTTACACATAATAGGGCGAGAAGTATCGCATTCTTTGTTATCCTTCTTGTAGTCATAACCTTATCAATGATAACTCTAATGAAAGTAAAATGTAAAAAGAAAAAAGCATTCATTATAAATGAATTGAGTACAAAAGAGTAAAATGGTAAGATAAATTAGTAGAGGGAAACATTAACCCTCTTTTATTATTCCCTATAAGTCGGTGGTCGTAATACTTACGAATTAGACTTTATAAATTAATAATAATTTAATATAATATATGCACTTATGGGTAAACTTTTAAGACGCATTAGAATTATTGGTTTCATCACCATTGCAGTGGAACTTGTTGCCATTGCAGTTTTTTCTGTTTTCTATTTCAATAACTTATTTGATTTAAGAAACGAAGACTATGCGATGTGGATTGTCCTTAGCTGTTTTATCCTTGTCTTTATCGACTGTGTATTTATCTGGCTCTTTACATTAAGAGTTGGAACTTTAAGAAGTAAAACCGACTTACACGCTGCTCAAATCATTGGTAGTGATGTCCAAGAAGCATATAACTTTGCAATGATTGGTTTAGCGGTTACTGATAAGAATGATATCGTCTTATGGACTAACGATTTGTTCCGTCAAAGACATATTGATATCATCGATAAGAACATCCTTAACTGGCAACCATCTTTATCTGCGATTAAGGATTCAAATAACAATAATGAAGATGCGACTAAGATTACAGTCAATAACCGTCACTACGAAGTTAAATATCTTCAAGATGCAGGATTGTGGATCTTTAAAGATACTACTGAATATGAAAACATCTTTACCTATTCTAAAGAGCAAGCCCCTGTCGTTGGACTTATCTCCATTGATAACTATGAAGATGTGACTCGTGGTGAAGATGACTTTAACGATGTCATCACGCGACTTAAGAATGCGATTTTTAATTATTCAAAAGACTTTGGTATCTTACTTAGAAAACATCGTGATGACACATATTTGTTACTTGGTAACTATGATAGTTTCTGCAAGATGAAAGATGATAACTTCTCCATCCTAGATAAAGCAAGAGAAATATCTAAAGATGAAGAGACACCTTTAACCCTATCCATTGGTATTGCTCATGACTTTCCAGATGTTATTAAATTAAACGAAATGGCGAGTAACGCTCTTGATATTGCGATGAGCCGTGGTGGTGACCAAGCTGTCATTAGTGCGTACGGCAGTGAAATGGAATTCATTGGTGGTAAGACCGATGCGACTGAAAAAAGAAATAGGGTTAAGACACGTGTTCTTGCTGACTCTTTGATGTCATTAATTAAGAACGCTTCAAACGTCCTTATTATGGGTCATACCCAAATGGATATGGATGCTTTAGGAGCATCTTTAGGTGTTCATGCAATATGTTTACGCTTAGGCATTAGAAGTAGAATCGTCGTTGATTATAAAGCAACTGAATCTAAAACACATAGTGCTCTTATCTCTCAATTCTCTAAAGATGAACTTGATAAGATGGTCGTCTCTCCAAGCGCTGCGGAAGATTTAATTGAAGCAGATACATTATTAATTGTTGTGGACGTTCATATTCCTCATATGACGATGGCCCCACACTTACTCGATTTATGTAGCAAGGTTGTTGTTATCGACCACCATAGAAGAGCGGAAGAATATATTGAATCACCAGTCTTTAACCACATTGACTCCAGTGCTTCTAGTGCGAGTGAAATTGTGACTGAATTTATTAGATTCTGTTCCTTGTCTCCTCGTATTGAACTACCAGAAACATTTGCAACTATCATGCTCTCTGGTATCTTCCTCGATACTGGTTACTTTAAGAATAAGAGAACAGGTGTTAGAACATTTGAAGCATCAACCATCCTTAAGGAATATGGAGCGGATAACTCAACTGCTGATGACTTACTTAAAGATGACTATGAAGAATATCTCGAAGTGAATAAACTCATTAAGAATATGATGACTGCTGAATATGGTGTTGTCTATGCGATGGGTGATAACAATACACTTTATGACTCTGCAACAATTGCTAAAGCTGCTAACACACTTCTAACAATGAAAGGTGTATACGCAGCATTCGTATTTGCTAAAGTCAATCAAAGAACGGTGAGAATGTCATGTCGTAGTACTGGTATTATTAACGTTCAATTATTAGCGGAAAAACTTGGTGGTGGCGGACACTTCACAAGTGCCGCTGTTGTCTTTGAAAAAGATAACATTGAAGATGTAGAAAAAGAATTAATAGGAATGCTTAAGACAAGCTTAGCGGAAGCTCAAGCAGATGCGAAAAGCAGAAAGGAAATGGAATAAGATGGAAGTTATATTATTACAAGATGTTAAAGGTGTTGGTAAGAAGAACCAAACAGTTAGTGTTAATGATGGTTATGCAAATAACTTCTTATTCCCACGTAAGCTTGCAGTCAAAGTGAGTAAGACTAGTGTCCAAATTCTTGCAAATCAACAAGAAAATGCAAGAATTGCAGAAGAAAATGCTCGTAAAAACGCTATTGAATTAGCAGAGCAACTTAAAAATATGGAAGTCTCTTTTAAGATGAAAGTTGGTAAAGAAGGCAAGACTTTCGGTAGCATTTCTCTTAAGCAAGTTGAAGAAGCATTTAAGAATAAATATAACGTCAATATTGATAAAAGAAAATTCATTGATAAAGGACCACTTGATATGCTCGGTTACTATAATCTTAAAATTGAATTACATAAGGGTGTTATCGGTGTTGTTAAAGTGCATTTAGAGGAGGAGAAATGATGGCTAAAACTGTTAACGATTTACCATATAATATCGATGCAGAAAAAGCTGTTTTAGGATCTGCTCTCATCTCTAATGATGCCGCCTTAAGCGTTCTTGCTAGTTTAGAAGAAACAGATTTCTATTTAGGAAAACATCAACTCATTTTTAGAGCGATGGAATATCTTAAAAACGAACAACATACCGTTATCGATACTGTTTCAATTACTGATCAACTTATCATCATGAAAGAATTTGAAAACATTGGTGGTGTTGATTATTTAAAAGAATGTAGTGATGCGATGGTCTCTTTAGGAGCCCTTGATTTCTATATTCATTCTGTGAAAGATAATGCGATTCTTAGAAACATGTTAATCACTATTCGTAATATCGATAAGGATTACATGACTAAGGATATTAAAAATATTAACGAATTTATATCAGCTGCTGAGGACGTCTTTAAAGACTCCATTGAAAGAAGAAGAATATCTGACTTTACAGCGGTGAAAGATATTGCTCCACTCGTGAGTAATGAAATTCAAGTATCTAACGCGACTGGAGACTCATTAAACGGCTTTACTACTGGATATAAAGAACTTGATAGAGTGACTCAAGGACTGAGAAGAGGCGAAGTTACTATCTTAGCGGCTCGTCCTTCTGTTGGTAAAACTTCATTCGCTTTAAATGTGGCCTATCGTACTGCCACAAGAGCCAAAGTTCCAGTTGGTATATTCTCACTAGAAATGAGTAGTGAACTTCTCTTTAAACGTTTAGTATCTTTTGAAAGTGGCGTTCCACTTAGTAAAGTTAACGCGAATAGAGTAACGGATGACGAAAGACTTAAAGTTGCAAGTGCAATTAATAAGATCTCTCAAGCTAATATTTATATTGATGATACTCCTCAAGCAAAAATTAATGACATTATGCAAAAGTGTCGTCGTCTCCAGCAAAAAGAACCTAACCTTGGTTTGATTGTGATTGACTATATCGGTTTAATTAATGTTGTTAATAACGGAAGAGGGGAAGATGCTAGACATAATGAAGTAAGAAAAATTTCCGCTGCCTTAAAAGGTTTAGCGATGGAACTTAAGATTCCTTTATTAGTCTTATGTCAAATTTCTCGTACTGCAGAACAAAGAGAAAATAAGAAGCCGATGCTCAGTGACCTTAGAGACTCTGGTTCTATTGAACAAGACGCTGATATGGTGTGGCTTATGTATCGTGGTGACTATTATGGTCCAGAAGCTGAAAAGAAAAAGACAAACAATTATTCTAACGAATATCAAAAGCGTAAAGAGATTGATAAAGAAGTGGCCTTATCTATTCCAGGGAATGCTTCTTATGTTGAACTTAATGTCGCAAAGAATAGAAACGGCCAAACTGGTGAAGTTGGCTTATTCTTTGTAAAGAAATATTGCCGATTTGATGAACCGACAGGTGACTGGAGAGAAGCATACGATAAACTTAAAGGCAATACCATTCAACAATAATGTATTTTGATATTATCGCCAGTGGCTCAAAAGGCAACGCCACTTTAGTTAAACATAAAGATACCTTGATATTAATAGATTTAGGAATAACGCTAGTGAGGCTTAATGAAGCCCTCGCTTCTTTAAATCTATCTTTAAAAGATATTGATGCAGCATTATTTACGCATGAACATTCTGATCATCTTAATGGTTTAAAATGTATTTCTCCTAAAAAGATGTATGCGCTTAAAGGAACGCTTCCAAGTAGTTTAAGTAATGTCATTAATAAATACGAACCTTTTATAATTAAGGATATAAAGATAACTGCCTTTCCAACTAGTCATGACGCAGTTAATCCGTGTGGCTATATCTTAGAAAGTGATGAAGATAAATTGGTCTATATGACCGATACTGGCGTCTTTTTAGATGAGGCTTTACCTTATGTTAAAAACCCTGATTATCTTGTTATTGAATCAAATCACGATATTCAAATGGAAATGAGAACACATCGTTCATTCAGTTTAAAACAAAGAATCCTTTCTGAAGTAGGACACCTATGTAATGAAGATTCTGCTTTTGCCGCTATAGATATCATTGGAGATAAGACCAAAGAAATAGTTCTTGCTCATTTAAGTGAAGAAGCTAACACTCCTGAAGTAGCGCTTGAAGCATACCATAAAGTCTTCTCTTATAAAGGAGTAGATATCTCTAAATATTTAGTGAGATGTGCATCTCAAAATTCTCCATTATTAGGAGGTCATGTTGATGAAAATTAAAATCTATGCGATTGGTAAAATAAAGGATAGTTATTTACGTGTTGGTATAGAAGAATATCTCACGCGGATTAAACCTTATGCTCAAATTGAAATAGTGGAAGTTAAGGATGAACCAATCCCAGAAAACCCTAACATTAAAGAAATAGAAAAAGCAAAAAATGAAGAAGGTAATCGTGTTTTAAGACTACTTAAAAATAACGAATATCTCATCGCTCTAGATTTAAATAAGAAGCAATATAAAAGTGAAGATTTTGCAGCATTTTTAATGCAAAAACTCACTGAAAATGGTTCAAGTGTTAGTTTTGTGATAGGTGGAAGCTACGGATTAAGTGATGAACTTAAAAATAGAAGTGATTATTCCTTCTCTTTAAGCGACTTGACCTTCACTCATCAAATGAGTAGACTGATACTGCTAGAACAAATATATCGTTCTTTTAAGATTTTAAAAGGGGAAGTATACCATAAATGATTTATCCAGAATTTAGTGAGTTTAGACAAGAATTAGATAAAGAGAATCCATTCTCAAATTTATACTATTTAGATAGTGGAGAATGCTTTTATATAGAGCCAGTATTCTATACCCATCTCAAGGGTTTTAAAGACTTAAGAGAAAAGGAATTTCCACGTATTATTGAAAGAATGATTGAAATCGTTAAAAAGAATAAGAAAGTCATCTTTACTGGTAACTATGAATGCCCTCAAACACTTACCTCTGATGACTTTATCATCTTAGAGATAAATGATATTACCGATCCTCTTCAAATATTTGTTGAAGATAAATCACGTGGTAGTGATTACGGCGATTAAGTTTATTAAAAAGGCTTCCGATTTGGAAGCCTGTTTTTGTTAACGTTGAGCTTGGTAATTTGGTGATAATTGTTTCATTGATAACCACATGGTTCTTACGCCCATTAAGAGAATGAAGAACATGATGGCGTAGTTTGTCATCAAGAAGCCAAGGATCATTGCGAGTACACCTGGAGTGAAGCTTGCCCATCCAGCAATGGATAAACATTGCCACCACTTGAGGTAATTATTGAAGTTTCTCTTTCCTCTAGTTAATAAGAAGATTAATAAACCTAAGAAGAGAGTTAAACCTAAGTAGATGCCCCAATAAATGAATGTACTATAGACAAGTGATTTAGATTTGATGTCTAAATAACTTTCGTTATAAAAATCCTTATAGTTATTAAATACACCTTCGATATAAACACTATCGATTTTGTTAATATCAGTTGGGATATCTTTTCCAGTAACTGTTAACATTCTATTAACGAGCTTAGTGCCGGCTGGGACATTGATGAAGTCACCAGTGAAACGGCTAGCCGCGGCATCGCTATCGACCTTAGCAAGATATAAACCATTACCTTCCTTATAATAGAATAAATAATTAGGAATGTAGTATTTGGTGCCTTCAGGGTCACTATCTTGACGAGGCGTTGTAGTTCCAAGGACATATTTAACAGAAGTAATCTCTTTATAGAAATCATTAACTGTTTTGTCTTCGAAATCAGTTAACCAATACGCTCTAATGTCATATTGTTTAGAAATTTGGTTGGTGTAGGAAGCGAGTAATGTATCGCCTCTACTTGGGGTTTGGACTTCGCCATTTTTGGTATAGGTGAGATAATGATCTTCACCAACAGTGAATTCAATACCTTCGTTATTCATCAAGACATTCGCGATTGTCGCATTCTTATCAAATGAATAATTGTAAGTGCCGTTGATAAAGGAATCACCGTTTGTTCTTGAGATGTTAGTCATCACAGGGATCACTGGGATGAATGTCGCAATTAAACCAATAATAATTGCAATCCACCATGGGAGAGATTTTCCTGCTTCAATACAGCTTTGGTTACTAACTAATGTGCCAAAGCCAGTTCTTAAGTTAAATGCTGTTTCTTTAGATAATTTTTTCATAACGTCAATATTCTATGTTAATTTGCTCTACTAATCAAATAATAATTAAATAATTATTTACTAAAATTGCTCCTAAATTACAAATATTCAATATTTGCTTGTATTATTTAAATCTTGTTATTATAATCACTAACACATGGGGTCGAATGGATTCGACGGAGATGCGCTAGGCTCTAGTGGCAGTGGTTGGTAACCATAAACCAAACCAAAAATAACTGACAACAGTTATATGAGAGCTCAAAGCTCTCAAGTTCTCTGCGCTGCTTAATTAGCCCCGATATAGGGTCCTGTCTCTTTAGATAGGGCAGAGCGTCCCCTTAGGTTTTCTCCTTTCACGCTAAGGTCAGGCGCAATACCAAAAGGATAGTCTATTGCAGGAGGCATGCTCGTAATAGATGAAAATTAGTTTGTCTCGCGTGCTTAGTTTGACTTAGTACGAAACACGTTAAATCTAAACTAACGTCTAAACTGTAGGCATTAGTGAAGAGACATCCCCGGACGCGGTTTCGACACCGCCGGCTCCACCAAATAAGAAAAAAATAGCCAGCAATGGCTTTTTTCTTTGAAAAATATAACAATATGCTAGAATATATTATATGAAAATTGCAGTTAGTGCGGAGTCTACAATTGATCTCCCAAAAGAATTATTAGAAAAGTACAAAATCAACACTATTCCTTTTACAGTCCTTTTAGGTGAAAAGGCTGGACTTGATGGAGAAATCACTCCTCCAGAGATTTTCGACTATGTCGATAGAACAGGTGTCTTACCTAGAACAAGCGCTGTTAATGAATTCCAATATGAGGAATATTTTAAAGGTTTGTTAAAAGATTATGATGCGATTGTTCATATCTCATTAAGTGATGGCATTAGTAGTTCATGTCAAAACGCTACCAATGTTTCTAAGAAACTTAAAAATGTCTATATCGTCAATTCAAAGAGCTTATCAACTGGTATTGCTCTACTTGCAATCTACGCAAGAAATCTTGTCGACCAAGGTTTAGAGGCAAGCGAAGTTGCTAAGAAAGTGACTGAAAGAGTTCCTCATCTTCAAGTGAGCTTCGTTTTAAATACTGTTGAATATTTATATAAAGGTGGAAGATGTTCATCCTTACAACGTTTAGGTGTTAACTTATTAAGAATCAAACCACAAATCTTAGTTGGTAAAGACGGCAAGATGAGTAGTGGTGCTAAATTCCGTGGTAAGAATAAAGAAGTTGTTGAACAATATTGTTTAGACATTCTTAAGAAGTTTGATACCCCTGATAAGAGTCTCATCTTTATCACCCACTCTGCCGCTTCTCCAGATATGGTTGAAACCGCAAGAGAAATCTTACAAAGAAGAGGGTTCAAACAAATACTTGAGACATATGCTGGAGCAACCATTTCTAGCCACTGTGGTCCTAAGTGCTTAGGTATCTTATACTTTAACGACGGCAATAAATAAAATGTCGAATAATAATATTACTGAAAACAAGAATATACTATTTAAAATATGTTCTATATCGTTAACGGTAATATTTTTTATTTTGTCTTTTTTAACTGGTTTTAATAATATCGCCATTTTTGTTCTTGGATTATTAGTTTTAGGAATCAGTGTCTTATTATCTTATAAATCACTTAAAGGTTTAAATTATTACGCGTTAGGAATAGTGCTTGTTCCATTATTATCTTATGGATTAATCATGTCACTTAGTTATTTTTCTAGTGCTCTATATTCAGTTTCAACTAGAGTTTTCCTGACTATAAATATTTTGTTATTTGTTATCAGTGGATACTTTTCTAAAAAGATCGATGGATTTGATTTTGAATGGGTTTTTAGAGGAATTTTCCTTTCTTTAGCCATTATTTGCTTAATTAATCTAATCTTTACTATGGTATACTTTGGGCCATTCTATGGTTTTCGATTAGCGAATTATTCTAGTTATTACGATGGAAGCGAAGCACGAGTTAATGCTGCTTCAACTGCGTATGCTTTATGTGGGTTTAATGTGAAGCAAGTTCCAATTGAATATTATCTACTTTACCCATTCCTACTATTAACTATCATCTTCATGTATTTATTAAGTAATAAGAAAGATAAGTATGTTACTATATTCACCTGCATCCTTGTTTTTATTGCATTAATTTCTATCATTTTTGTCATTAGTAAAATATCACTTATTTTCATTGTTTTATACCTATTATTTGTCGGAGTTGTTTCTTTATTTATCCTTTATAAAAAGTTATATCATAAAGTATTTAAATATGTTGTTTATACAGTGCTTGTCTTAGGCGTTATTTTCTTTATTTTATTTTTCTTAAACTCTCAATATTCTTTAGTGGGATTTAGGAATGCATTTAGCTCTAATAGGTTACTTAATTATATCTTTAACACGAATAGATATTCGGAAGGTGCAAGAGTGATCCTCAACGGAGTATTTAGTAAAGGTAAGCTTATTGGTTTCCCTATTTATTTTGATTATGACTATAACTTATTATGCGCTCCATCAATCAATATCTTAATTAACCAATTTATGTATGGTGGAGTATTTGGCTTCTTATTCTTTATTATCTTTATTTTAATGTTTGTTTATTTATTCATCCGCTTAAGAAAAGAAGATATTGATAATAAGGTCTATAAGTACTGCCCTATATTATTCGTCATATCATATTTTGTTATTACGATGATGATGGATCAAAACAGTTTCGATTTATTTGACTATAGTTTAGTATTCGCTAATTACTTAAGTCCGTTCTTCTATATATCTCTATTTATCTTTGGATATTATTTCTCATTAATTAATAAGGAGGATAAGAAACAAGATGAAAACTAAGTTTATTCCTTTATTAGGTGTGCTTATATTAACTTCCTGTGGAACAAAAGTGAGTAAGCTTGGTGCATTTAATATGGACCATAGCGCCAATTGGCAAGACAATTACTACACTTATTTCGATACTTCCTTATTATCGTTAACTAATAAAGTAGTGGCTTTAGATAGAGACATTAATAAAGTATTTACTTCTTATGGTGATGAAAACTTCTTATTGCTTGAACCTCTTGCAAGTGGAGAAGGGGCTTTAAGTTATTATGATGACTTTAACGATGATGCTGGATATGGTCCAGTGATGAAATTATCTCGTCACAATAATTATATAAGAGAGGGTGTTGCTTCAAAGTTATTTGATGGTCAATTATTCTGTCATGGCTATTATGAAGCAGCGAGAGTGCAGATAAACGAGAATGGCTTTTCTAGTTCATTTGGCAAGAAGCTTAATAGCGCCGATTATTTATACCTAAACTTCAAAAGTGCACTTGATTTTAAGTCCAATAAAGTTGAACCTCATCTTGGTGATATTACTATAAATATTTCTTTCTATAATAGCGATAGTTCTACTACCTATTCCTATTCACTTAAAGATGTTCCAACTAACCAAGGTGAAACATATATTTTCTATGGCTTCTCGCTAGAAGGATTAGATTTAAATAATCCATCTAGCTTCTCTATATCATATAAGCTTGATAGTGATTCATATATAAAAGAAAAAGGCATAGATATTTCTCACGCCTTACTTCTATATGAATTTGGATTTAAGAACCCTACTTTTCAATAGTTAACCATTTTCCGATTATAAAGTCACTTTTATCGTCTTTAAAAGTTAATGTTCCTTTTGCCGGAGTGAAGGTCATTTCAGATATATAAATATTGTCTTTAATAATATATAAATCAACCCTTACAAAAGGGAATGGTTTTGCTAATTTTTCAGCAATTTGCACGGATTTTTCAAATTTTTGAGGCTTTTTTAATTCATTTTTAGTTTTCGTCCAATGGTTAAATTGTGCTACGTCAAACTCAGTCCAATCTATTAAATAATTGTTGTAGTGTATCTCTTTATTTCTTCCAGTTACAACGTATAAATATTTAGCCTTTCCATTAAATACATGGATCTTATATTCAATTGGTAATTCACCTTCATCAAGCATTAACTTTTCAATAATGATACGTGGCTTGATATGAGAATAATGTGGCTCGACTGTTTTTTTGCCGTAGTCAGTTTTAAGCCACTTGTTAAATCTCTTTTTTAACTTATTGATATCTAATTTACTTTTATCAAATACTAGCTCATTAAAAGCACAGGCATGAGTACATTTAATAGCAAATGCATTAGGTAATTTTTCAAAGTCTATGTCTTCGAATTTATCATATATTCCATAGCATTCAATTAGATTCTCTTCATATCCTATTTCTTTAGCGTATTCCCTTAATCCGTCTCTTGAAGCACATTTAATCACTTCTTTATTATTTGGGTAAACAAATAAACGTAGATATTGTAATTTTTCTGTATATCTAGTTGGGTTATTTAAGTTTAATTTATGCCCTGTTACATATCGGTATTCGAGTTTAACATATTCCTTAGGATTAATTGCTTTAATAACAAAACGAATAGGCTTAAAGATGAACCTAGTGAGTTTATTGTGCTTTTTAGTGGTAGGTGACATTACTTAAAGTATAGACAAATCATTTCACTTTTGCTAGACGTGTGGTAAATTAATTTCTATGAGTTTAAAGAAAATAAACATAAAAGTGTATACATATTCTTTTATGTTAACTGTTATTAGTATTGGAGCTTCTTTCTTAGCGTATGGGGTCTCTATCTGGCTTAAGGCTGAACATCCTTTTCCATATTATGTTATTATGCTCATCTTTATATTTTTGTATGGCTTCTTTGCTTATTTATTTGGTGACTTAGAATATCTACGTTATAAAAAAGAAGTGGGAGAGATGCATCCTACTCTTCCGGAAGAAGAAATAGAAAAAATATTAAATAAGCGACTTCCATTTATCATTTCATTAATTATTAATATAATAATCCTTGGAGTGTTCTTTATTATTAGTCTATTTATGAAAAGGTGGCCATTATTATGAAGATCTTAATTGTCACATCTAAATACTATCCTGATACCTTTCCTATTAACCTTATCGCAGAAAGGCTTAATAGAAGTGGAAACGAAGTAGATGTACTCACTACTGTTCCTTTTGCTAATAATGAATATATTGATGCATATAATAAAGATCATTCGTTTGAAAATGGAGTTAACGTATATAGAGTTAAAACATCAATAAGAAATAATAGTAGAAAGTCTCTAGTTAGATATTATCTTTCCTTACATCGTGAATTAAAGAAATGGATAAGAAGATGTTCAAAACATTATGACCTTATATATTCCTATTCTATTTCTCCAGTTATTTCTTTAGCTGCTGGTAATTTATATAAGAAAAAGCATCACGTCCCTCACGTTGCACACATATTAGATATCTGGCCTGAATCGGTAGTGGATGCTGGATATATAAAATCTAAATCTCTTTACTATAAATTCCTCTTGGCGTGGAGTAAAAAAGAATATAAAGGATTAGACAAACTATATATCGGTTCAAAAGCGTTTAAAGAATACTTAATTGATAAGTTTAATATCGAAGAAAATAAGATTGAATACCTTGTTCAACCAGGATTAGTTTATGAAGAAGACAATAACGAAAATCCTTATGACGCAAGTAAGACAAATTTAGTGTACTGCGGAAATATATCTAAACTCCAATTAGTCGATTATATTGTTCCTCTAGTCGAAGCGCTTAACAATAAAGATGTAGTCATTAACATCTTAGGAACAGGATCATATTTAGATGAATTAGAAAAAGAAATAAAAAGTCGAAATATTAAAAATGTTATCTATCATGGTTACTTTGATTACAAACAATCAAAAAGATATTTATATAATGCAGACGCAATTATTGTTTCGTTAAAGAATGTGGGATTTGTTGGAAAAACCATTCCAAATAAGCTTATTTCTGCTTTATATTATGGCAAACCAATTATTGGTATGATTGAAGGTGAAGGAAGAGAAATCCTTCAAATTAACGATAATATTATTGTTAATGAATCTGTTATTGATTTTGTTAATGGTATCAATAAATTCTTAAATGTTAATAAAGAAGATAGACTTAAAGTAGGAATAAAAAATCGTCAACTATATGACGATCAATATTCTCTTGACAAATTTGTTGAAAAATTACTAAGTTCTCTTTCTCGTAAATAGATATAAGAAACCATCAAGTTTAGCGTTAATTGCATCGATAGAGAAATATTTTTGTACTTGTTCTTTTGCTCTATTGACCATGCTATTTTTATCTTGATCTGTAAAGGTGTTGAGCTTTTGGAATGCTTCAACAAAATCTTCATCAGTGTTGTTTTTAATCCAAATAGCGTCAGCATTAAAATATTTTTGTAATCTAGTGTTTTTAACAGAGATTGTTGGAGTGCCGCTATTAAGATATTCTAAGACTTTACTTGGGACTGAATAACGATCAAGGTCTTCGCTGAATGGTCTCGGGTTAACGTTACACCAAGCACTCGCTTCTAAGGATAACGCTTCTTCGTTTAAGATGTTTCCTAAATAAACAATACGACTATCATTACTATTTATTTCATTGAGTCTTTGTTCATCAGCGTGGTGGCCGCAGATAACGAGTTTTACATCTCCCTTAATATATACCTGGAAGAATTTAATGAAATTATAGATGCCATATTTCTCTGCTAATGCTCCACAATAGAAAATATATTTACCATATTGGTTCTTTTCTTTTGTTGGCTCTTCATTTTCAACGATGCCTTCAAAGATAATGGCAGGTTTATTCTGATCATTAAATAGCTCGTTTAGTCCTGGAGTAAGGCAGATATAACCGTTAAGTGATCTAGCAAGTCTAAGAAGGAACATTGTATATGCTCTATTAGTACCTGCAATATTGCTTGGCGAGTCAGTACAAACCCCAATTATTGGCATTTTATATTTTTTAGCAAAATATGTAGCCATATATAAAACAGTAGGATTAATAGTGTCAGTAATGATTAATGAATTTCTATAGAAATGTTCAAATAAGTTCTTAATATCTCTTCTAAGGGATCTAAAGGATGTGAGTTTTCCACGAGCAATCTTTGGATAGTGCCAATGGATTGAATCGCTTATTGTATCCGCGCTTTCAAGATAATCAACATTACAGTTTCCTTTTGAAAATGGGCGTATAGAAACAACATCAACATGGTTGTTGATGGCAATTGACCTAATTAATTTATTGTGGAAAGTCTGATTGCTAGTATTGATTGGGACATTCCATAAGGAGATGTAGCTAGCAAAATCAGTTTTATCCTGTGCCGTTGTGAAGTAGATAATATTCATTACTCTAAACCTTTAATGATATCTTTACTAGTTTGCTCAATAGTGTGATTATCGAGACTATTGATGATTGTATCATATTCTAAATTATTTACATTATTAATTGCATCAATTATTTCCTCTTCCTTATCTAAAGATACAATGTAGCCGTTGACTCCATTATGGATCATTTCTAAAGCAGAGATGACTTTGTCACTTGAGATAACTGGTAAGCCTGATGCAAGAGCTTCTAAAACAGTGTGGCCAAATATATCTTCTTTAGAAAGAGTGATTAAAGCAGTCGCGCATTTCATCACTTCTCTAATTTGATGTTCATCTAAATAATCCATAATAAAGATATTGTGAATATTGTTATCTTTGATATAAGATTCATATTTCTTTTGTAGAGGTCCTCTACCAACAAGGAGTAAAGTTTCTTTTCTATCTTTGAATATTTTTAATAGAGCCTCGTTGTTTTTACGTGGAATAAATTGTCCTGGATTAATGAAAATCTTTCCATAAGGAAGATGATATTTTAAACATATTTGGGTTTTAACATCTTCTTCTAATGGTTTATGAGCTATTTCACTTTCCTTGATATTTGCATATTTATATAAACGAATCTTTGATTCATCCGCTCCATAATAAGTGAGATATTTATTCGATTCTACGTTTGGAGAGAAATACATAGAAGCAGACGATATATAACGTGTTTTAATAGCTTTTTTAATTTTATTTTCTTTATGAATGATGCCGCCATTAATCATTAATATATAAGGAACATGAAGCCTATTCATCACTCGAATAGCTTTCATTTCAGAGAACTTGCTATAACCATTCATAATGATGTGATCATATTCTTTATGGTGTTTTCTAATATATCTAGCGAGTGCTCCTCCATAAATGTTTTCATCTTTTCTTGGAAACTTTTTAGATGGAAAACGGTGGAGCTTAACAGGAATCACTTTGAAATTATATTGATTAAATTTATAAAAGCTATCAGTTCTATTCTTTGCCTTATTAATTTCAAAAATAACATCAAGGTCGATGGTTTTTGCTAGCTCATTGAAAAGTTTAACTTTATATGGAGCTGGATGGTGGAAGGCAATCAATACTTTCATATATAAAAGCATTATACTATCTTATTTCTACTTTGGTAGAAAAATGTTATCATTACTTTATGTATCAAGCACACAAATCATGGAATGAGTTTTTTAAAAGCGTAAGTGCGAAAGATTATAGTGAATATCTTAATCATTTTTTAAATGTTGAATATGCATCTTATACTATTTATCCACCGAGAGAAAAATTGTTTAATGCTTTTAAGCTTACCCCTTTAGATAAAGTGAAAGTGGTGATTATTGGACAAGATCCATACCATGAACCAGGACAGGCCATGGGTTTATCTTTTTCTGTTCCTAAGGGAGTGAAGGTACCACCTTCATTAGTGAATATCTATAAAGAGATTGAATTAGAATATGGTCAAAAGATGGACTATTTTAGTGGTGACTTGACCTATTTAGCAAAACAAGGTGTGTTACTTCTTAACTCTATATTATCTGTTAGAGCACATGAACCTTTAAGCCATAACATCAAAGAATATCATCTCTTTTTAGAAGATGTATTAACGGAATTAGATAAACAACATCGTCCAATGGTATTTATGCTTTGGGGCGGACCGGCTAGAAAGCTTAAATATTATCTCAATAACCCAACTCATTTAATCTTAGAATGTGTGCATCCTTCCCCGTTAGCTGCTAATAGAGGTGGATGGTTTAATAACGGCCACTTTAAAGCATGTAATCAATATCTCAAAGAGAATGGTTTAAAAGAAATAGAGTGGTGCAATGAATCTTCCATAAGTTAAAGACTTACGGGCTTCTTAAGAAGGTTGATAGTTTAAGCTATCCTTATTCTTAAAGGCGTATCCACTTCGCCTCTACTGTATAAGACTGTCAAGTCTACAACATTACTTTTTTTCAAAATATTAAGTGCTCCATTAACATCTGCATTTAATAGTTTGCCAGTTGAAGTTTTATATAATCCTCTTTTGATTCTTTTTCCAGAGAATACATATTCTTTATCATCACTGTTGGTAAAGGAAGGAATATCATCTTTATCAAAGAATGATGCTTTAGATGTATAACTTTCTTCTTGCTTAATTAATCTTATTCCATAATATTGAGAGAGGTAGGTGAGTTTATTTTGTAACTTTCCAAACGGAATGTTTACAAATGTTTGGTTATTTCTTTTACCTAAATTAGTTTCATTTTGTAATTTAGGATTATAGCCGATAACGATGTTACCAATGTTATGGTCTAAAGAATAATTAATAATGTGTCTTGCACATTTAGAAATATAGTCGTTGATAGAGTTATTCCTTTTTCTTTCTAATAATGCTTGTTGTTTAGTTTTAAAAGTTATCTTTTGTTTATCTTTAATTGAAAGAAGCCTTGCATTATTTTTGTTAAACCATTGGTTAATTGATTTAAGTCTTCTTCCATCTAAAATGAAACTCTCACCTTCGTTAGTTATAGAAGTAACGAAATTATTCACTCCAACATCGATGGATAATGATTTGTTAAAGTCTAACTCTTCTTTGATATCTTGACCTGCTTCATAGGTGTATTGAATCTCAAAGAACCTTCCATCTGATTTAGGAATAATTCTAATCTCCTTAATCTTCTTTCCTACTAACATAGGTGGTATGGTTATTTCTACCTTATTATGTTCCTTACGATAGGAGCTACTCATTGGTAACACTAGTATGTTATTAGATACTCTTACAAACCCTATCGTTAAAGGATAATAACCCTCCTTTCTTAAATATTGAGGTAGTTTGATGTCTTTATAGGAATAAGAACCTTTCTTAGCCTTAGCTAGAAGCATAAAGAAAGATTTAAACGATCCATCAACTTCTTTTAATATCTGCTCTGCCATATTACTGTTAAGCATTCTATAGTTCTCAGACGATTTTAATAAATGATAATTATCTTCATAACGTAAATACTTACCTTCATTGAAGTAATATTGTCTACAGCTATATAATGCTTCATTAAAAAGGTTCTTTGCATATCTAGATAATTCTAAAAGAATATCATAGTTAGTCTTAGATAATTTAGGTTGTTGTTTTATCGTTAGATACATCTTTTACCTCTATTAATATTATATCATTTTTTGTTTATATAATAAACAAATCTATGTATGATTTTGTATGTTCTATTGGAGAAGTAAATCCAGAAACCATAAGAAAGTATATTGAAAATCAAGGTTAACGGCCTTCATCCCATAAACTAAAGATAAATGGGTTTTCTGCCATGTGTTATATAAAAAACTCTAAACATTTATTAATAATTAGTCTAATATTGATTTGGGAGCTAGGTGAACCTGGCTGAGAGGAACCTGATTCGGTTCGACCATGCCTGATCCAGGTAATGCTGGCGGAGGTGACTGTTTTTAAATAGCGCCCCTCCGTTTATATGGAGGATTTTTTATGGATAATGAAGCATTAATTAAAGAAAAAAACAAAAAATATAAAGAACTTTTTGTTAAAATTTTGCCATTCTTTATTTTAGTAGTTATAGGCTTAACCATTGGCTTAAGTATGATTGGCAATTTTTATCGTGTTGAAACCGGAGAAGAAAAAGTAATATATCATCTATATGATTTAATTGCAGGTAAAGATGTTGGTATTTCTTTAACTCTTTTCTATGTGATAAATTATTTAGCTTTACCAATTATTTCTGCAATTTTGCTATTTTTTAATAAATATCATAAGAATTTTGCTTTTGTATCTTTGTTCCTGCTTCTATTTAGTGCGATCGTTTCTATAGTTAGTAAAGATGTTTTTGTATCGTTACTTGAAAATAAGCTTGGAACGAGCTGTTCTTTTGACAAAATATACTTCTGTGGAGTTATTCCAACAATTTCTTATTTTGTCCTTTCTACATGTGTGCTTAGTTTTGCGATTAATGATGTGGGATTCACAACTCGAGATATTACAGAAAGCGGTGTATTAATTGCTGCTGCTCTTGGGTTAAATTTTATCCGTCTATTCCCTGCTCCAACTGGTGGTAGTGTGAATCTACAAATGCTCCCATTATTTCTTCTTGCCATTAGACGTGGACCACTTAAAGGTTTCATTGGGTGTGGCATTGTTTATGGGTTAGTATCTTGTTTAACTGATGGCTGGGGATTTGCTTATTTCCCATTTGACTATCTTCTTGGTTTTGGCGGAGCATCATTTTTAGGATTTTTCACAACTCGCATCCTTCCTAGTGATAAAGATAACTACAATTTTAAAGGCGAACTATATTTAGCAATTGGGGCAATCGGGGCGACATTTATTCGCTTTGTTGGTGGCACTATTTCTAGTATGATTTTTTACGATTTAGACGTAGCTGCTGCAATGCTTTATAACGTTGGTTATGTCTTTATTAGTGGTGGACTTGCTTTAGCAATTTTAATGGCGCTTTATGGTCCATTACTTAAAATCAATAAACGTTTTCCACCTCAAAAACTGTAATTATATTTCGTAACCAAAAGTCTTCTAAAGACAATGTTTTTCAAATAAATTTTGGCTATAATTTCTAAAATATTTGAACGACATTGTTTTTTGTTTTACATTAGACAAAATTAGATTTTTTGCTAGTTATCTAATAACTTCTGTCTTAATGGACTTTACTTTTTATTAATAATTAATAATTGACATGTGTTTTTTTTTTTTTTTAAAATTAAGCGACTTGGCGAGAAGTCGCCACAAAAAAGTATGTACTTTTAAGTCAGAACAGGAGGATCTTTATGGCAAAAAGAAAATCACTCAAGCGAGCAAGACTCGCGTTATTCACCGCAGCATTTGTCATCTGTGGTATTCCCCCAACTACAATTGGGAGAATTAAATTGGCCCAAAAGGCTGAAGCCGAATCTGATGTTACCTTATCTGGTGAAGGTACAGTTGAAAATCCATATCTTATTGGAACTAAAGCTGAGCTTCAAACATTCCGTGACATTACAGTCGGTGAAAATGGTCAAACACGTAACTCATCAGCTAGTGCGCGTCTGATTGCAAACATTGATTTAGGCGGTTCGTCTGATAATCCGTGGAATCAAATTGGTACATATAGCATACCATATTCTGGTACTTTTGATGGTTCCGGTTACAAGGTAAGTGGTGTTTACATCAACAAACCAAGTAATAGCTATATTGGTTTCTTTACGTTAATAACAAACGCAACTATTAAAAATCTTACTATTGCTGGACAAATCACAGGTTCAAGAGATGTTGGTGGTCTTGTTGCAGGTATGGGAAGTTACTCTACTGGTAACAACTTAATTTATAATTGTACAAACGAATGTAATGTTACTTCCGCTTATACAAGTACTGCTTCAAATGGTAACGATAGTGGTGGACTCGTTGGATACGTCAATGGTAACGGAAACGTTATTAGATCTTGTGTTAATAGAGGCAATGTCACCACTGCTAATGTTGGTGTATATTCTCATGTGGGTGGTATCGTTGGTTACTCAATGAAACCTGTAACCATTAGAAACTGTGTCAACTATGGAAATGTTACAGCGCAAGAATATACAGCTGGTATTGCTGGATACATTAGTTCATCCAGTGGTAAAACAGTTATTTCAGGTTGTTACAATAAAGGCATCATTACATCCAATGGTGATGGTATTGCCACAACTGGCGGTATAGTAGGTCATATTTATGCCAGTAATAGTGATCGTGCTCTAGTTGAATACTGTGGCAATGATGGAAAGATAATTACTAAGGGTGGTACAAATGGTGGTATCGCTGGAAGTATTACTTATGGAAAAGTATTTGCCTGTTATAACACTGCTACTATTGAAGGCAAAACAGCTAATGGTTTAGTTTCTGGTGGTAGCAGATTAGAAATTTCTAACTGTTATAACACTGGTACAACCTCTGCAACAGATCCAAAAACTGATGTTTCTGCTGGTATCAATTCTTCAAGTGGCTCTGCTAATTATCCATTAAATATTCATCACGTCTTTAATACTGGTTCAATTACTAATAAAGACGGCTCAACATATCCTTACACTCGTAGAGGAAGTATTGCTGCTGACCCAAGAGAAGGTGTTGTTACTAATGCTTATTATTTAAAAGGTTCTTATAAACAAGGTATAGGTTATTACGATACTCCTTCAACAACTGCAACAGCAACCGAATTAACTGCGGAACAAATGAAGATGGAAAGCAGCTTTGTTGGTTTTGATTTTGAAAACATTTGGTATATGGGTCCAAATCATCCTCTTTTACGTCACTCACATGATTTTGCTGTTACTGCAGATCAATCTACCCATACATTAAATGCAAAATGTGAACGTCCTTTCTGTGAAGAAAAAGATGTAATATATCCTCTTACCCTTATTGCTCCAACTCTTCAAAGAGAAAGAGGACAAGGTAGTGCAGAAGCTACTATCGATGAGACTCAATTAAATGCATTTAATGCTGCTACAGGCTTAAATGTAAGTAAAGATAATATAACTTATGAAAAAATAGAAAATAACCAAGTTACTTCACTTGGTACAACTGCTCCTACTACATTTGGCGAATATCGCGTCAAATTAACAGTTGGTAGCGAATTTGTCTCATATAATTACGCAATCGCGAAATTAGAAGTTAGTTTTGATAAGAAAGTTACTTTAGATGACAAAACTTCTGAGACAACAGTTAGTAACCTCAATGGTGAAACTGCTACAGCTTTATTAACTGATGAAGAAAT
Source organism: Erysipelotrichaceae bacterium (assembly GCA_015059185.1). GTDB lineage: Bacteria > Bacillota_I > Bacilli_A > RFN20 > CAG-826 > SIG220. The sequence continues at coordinate 38,577 of SVAY01000009.1, read as the reverse complement.
TCAAGATTATATTAATGGTGCTAGTGTCAGTATCGACCTCAAAGTTACTACTGAAGACAATAATTTAAAGATCCCTGCCTTAGATAAGAATGTTAGTAAGACTTTCTTAGCCGAAAATGGCTTAAAAGAAGGTGCATTCTTAGACTTATCCTTATATAAAACAGTTCAAAAGCAGGATGAAACAGCAGCAGAACCTGTTGCCATCCATGAATCTGCTAATGCCTTCAATATCACTCTTGATATTCCTGAAGATATCGTTAACGCTCCATTTGGTGCAACACGTACATTCAAAATCGTTCGTGTCCATAATGGCGTTGCTGAAACTTTAGAAAGTACAGTTAGTGATGGCAAGATTAGTTTCTCAACTGATAAATTCTCTACATATGTCATCGTTTATAGTGATCAATATCAAGAAGGTGGCGAATATATTGAATTCACACCAACTATTGATGGTGCTAACCCAGATTGTCCTCCTTATACTGATTATATTGATAATAATAGTGTCGGAAAGACATATACTGTCAATTATAAAATCACACATAATGATGGCTTTAACTCCATCTTACTTCTCCCTCAATATGATAGTAATGTCTTTGATATTGTAAGCGTTACTGTAAATGATTCCGCTTTAGGAGCGGCCACTATTTCCGAAGGAAGCGGTACTAAAAAGATTCTTTTAGAAAACACCGGTGATAAATACACTGGTCTTGATGGAGAAGATGAGTCCTTCCTCACTATCGTATATGAACTTAAAACAGCTACACCTGGTGATTATCATTTTGGTTTCGACCTCAATACAACAGGTGATAACAATTGTAGTGCTGCCTATTACATTGTTAATGGCGAACAAAAAGGTGAACAAACTAGAGTTCCTCTCGTTGCAAACGAACCAATTCTCACATTAGTCACCGTCCAAGATTCCGAGATTGTAATCGGACGTAATACTACCGAAGATAACCCTGTTAGTTATGAATTCACATATTCCAAAACTGAAACAGGGGTGCAACTCGTTAGTGATTTCACTCCTAATAGTAATAAGGTTGAATACACATATAACGGTGATGCTACACCAGTTATCAAATGGTATGAAGCAGATGTCTCTGGTAGTACACCAGTTAGGACCGCTAACGAATTAAGTTACGTTCCTATGCAAGCTGGATATTACTACATCGGTATTTCTGCTCCAGAAAGCATCGCTTATAGAGCAGCCGCAGAAGTGTTCGCTCTTGTACATATCTCACCTTTAGCAGTCGATGTCACTATCGATAATAAACAAAGTGAATATAAAGAAGCTTTAGAAGAACTTACTTATACCACAAGCGTTCAACCATTTGCAGGTGATGACTTTGGTATCGTTCTTTCTACAGACGCTACAAACACTTCTCCAGTAGGTGATTATAGTATCACTGGTTCAACAAACGGAACTGTTGGTAGTTATGTCTTTAACTTCACACAAGATGCTAAATATACTATTAATCCAAAACAAGTTACCGTTATTGCTTTAGATCAACAAGCAGAATATACCGGTAGCGAACCAACAGTTGATCAAGCTCAATATAAAGTTGAAGGTGTTGATTATGAATTAACCCTTCAAGTAGTCATTACTAAAGCGCCAGGTGTTAATGTTGGTTCTTACGAATTAACACCATCACTTAGCGTGACTCCAGCAAACTATGACTTTACATTTGAAAACGGTATTTTCTCAATCGTGAGTCAAAGTAAGGATACTGCATATTTCGAGCCATTCTTCTCTGGCAAAACACTTACCTATAACGGTGCTGAGCAAGACCTTTTAGAATTAGTACAGGCTAAAGATGAATGGTGGACTTACACAGTTTCTGGCAACTTACAAAAAGATGCTAAAGAAAGTTATACCATTGAAATCACCATCAACTTAACTCAAGAAGATGCTGATAACCATACTGGTGGTCAAACCAAAATTTACTTCACCACAACTGGTAAAATTAATCCTGCTCCAATCACAATCAAAGCAGATGATAAGACCAGTGAATATGGTAAAAATCCTGAAGCACTTTCTGGCTCTGTCGTATCAGGAACTAATTATAATAACGAATTAACTATTTCTGCTTCTACAGCTTCTCCAATCACTGCTAGTACAGATGTTGGAGAATATGAAATTACAGTTTCAGTAAGTAGCAATACTAACTATGTTGTCACTTTACAAAGTGGCACATATGAAGTTACTAAAGGACAAGCTGAAGTTACTGCTAGTGCTGCTGATGTTTATTACAATCGTTCTTTAGCTGCTACTGCAAGCGGTAATGTCAATACTATAGATTTAAGTTCTTTAGTTGATATTAAATATTATAGTGATAGCGCGTGTACACAAGAAGTTACTCCAACCGATGCTGGCACATATTACGCTAAAGCCATTATTGCTGGAACCGATAACTACTATGGCACAGAAGAAATCGTTGTATTTGAAATCCTCAAAGTAAAACTCGAAGATGTAACATTTAGCTATAGCCATGGTCAAGCTTCTTGGACAGCAGTTGCTAATGATACTGGTAAGACTAGTGATGAAGCTGGTGTTGACCCATTAGCATTAAAAGAAGGTACCTCAGTTACATATCATGTATATGATGGTGAAAACCTCGTTGCTACTATCGCTTCTAATGACCCACTCTTATTCAATGCTTCAGAATCAACCACATATAAAGTAGTTGCTGTAGCATCTAATGCTAATTACTTAAATAGCGAATCATTAATGGTTAGAGCTTATGAAGTTTCATTTAATGAAGGTAATCATAGTGGTAACCCAACAGGTGAAGTTAGCAATATGCCTGCAACTCAATATATCTTTGAAGGTCAAACAGCTATTGCACCTGACACTAACCCAACTGTTGATAGTTGTACATTCAAATATTGGAAAGTAGGAAATGATCAATTTGATTTCTCTACCCCAATTAATGGTGATGTTGTTATCGTTGCTGAATGGGACGCTATCACATATACAATTACCTTAAAATATGTTTCTACATCTAGTACTGAAAATGTAGACTTATTCAAGATTGAAGGATTATATCTCAACTCTGAAGTTAATTATTCTAGCTTAGCGATTAATCCTACTAAAGATTCAACCGATCTAGGTATTTATTACACATTCGCTAATAAATGGACCGATACAAATAACGTTGAATATAATGCAGAAAATAGCATCATCAAAAACTTCAAAGTCACTGGTGATATGACATTTGTTGCAGTATTCAACACTAACTATAATTCATTCACCATTACCTATCACTTCTCTAATAACGAGAGTGTAGTAGACTATAGTCAATATGGAGACGTCCAAACCGTTCAATATGGTAATGAAATCGTCTACCGTGACTATACCGGTGCTAATGTCACTTGGTTCGTCACTGATTATTGGTACGCTAATGAAGCTAGAACTGAAGTAGTTCCAGTGAGAATGCCAAACCATGACATCGATGTTTACGGCACATATAAGTTCGATATCGGACAAGGTGATGTAAATGCTGATGGTAGCGTTACAACTGATGACATCACTCTCTATCGTCAATGGGTCGTTGGTGGCTATACCATGACTGTTGTTGAAAGTGGAAATGAATGGGATTTAGTTAATGGTGGGAATTATGATGCAAACACAAGATATTTCTTAAAACGTGTTGCTGATAATAACCAAGATCAAAGTAAAGATATTAGAGATATCTCCATCACCCGTATGGCAATCGTCGGCGGTTATGACTGGGATATCACTAATGGTGAAGTCGTCACTGGAGATAACATCAATAAAACAAAGACTGTCACTACTATTGAAAACGTTTCAGAAGGTTTAGATACTTATGGTAGAGTACGTTTATATTCTGATGTAACTTCTACAACTACCGCTATTTCTTCTGATACTTCTAATAACATCTATGTCGATTTAGGCGGAAAGACTCTCACAGTGAAATCATTCAGCTTAAATACAAACGGCATTAACGCTACTATTTACGTGAGAAATGGTACTATTGTGACAACTGATGGTATTACTATCACTGCTCCTAATGGTAACGTTATATTAGAAAACCTTATTGGCTATGTTGGAGATGCAGAAGTTGATCTCCAAGCTGCCAGTAACAGTTTACACTTCGCAGAAGTGGTTAAATTCTATAAAGCAGAAAACACACCTGCACCTATCAATGTCGAAAAAGATACACACTTAGTCATTGAAGAAGGTACAGATATTGTCATTGAAAAAGTTATTGTTACTGAAAACTTTGTTGCTTCTGAATCAAGCGCGATTGTCCTCGACAATAACACAAATATCGATATCGTAGTTGAAGGTGGAATAGGTAATAGTATTTCTACACTCAGTGAATTAGTTGCAGCAGCTTCTAATGGTGGCACTTATGTCTTAACAGCCGATATTTCATACAATGGAACATTGGGTATTTATAAAGACACAACAATCATTTTAAACGGACACAAACTTGAATCAGTTAATAGCAGTGCATTATATGCTATGGAAGGTGCAACACTCACTATTAATGGTAATGGTGAAGTTAAGGCTCAAGAAGTTTGCGTTATGGCTTTTGATGGTTCAAAGGTCGTAATCAACGGTGGTACATATACCTCTAAAGATAACTTTGTTGTTGGCACTAACGGTACTAGCGGTCGTGGTAATAATGAAATCACTATTAACGGTGGTACATTCAACGGCGGCATCCAAAGTGCTGGATATATCGCTTGTGGTATTTATGTTGCTAATAACGACACTGTCGTAGTCAACGGTGGTACATTCAACGTTGTTGATGGTGTTGGCATCTTAGCAAGATCTGGTCAAACCTATGTTGCCGATGGTGTTGTCTTCAACCTCACTCACAGCGATAACCCAAGATATTATGGTTGGGTTGGTGATAATAAATTTAATATTCCTACCCTTGAAATCGTAGCTGATCCAGCTGCTAACTATCCAGGTGGTACACCATCAGTTGATAACCATACTTCTTACGGTGTTTGGACAACTGCTTCAGTTGCAACAGAAGCTCAATTTGATGAAGCTGTCTCTCGTGGTAATTCAATTATTTATTTAACAAGCGACATTACCTATGCAGGACAACTAAGTGTAAATAAAGATACAATTATTGACTTAAGAGGCCACACACTTGAATCAACCGATGATTGTGCTTTAGCTGTTAGTGGTGGTGCAACCTTAACTATCAATGGTGAAGGAAATGTTAAAGCTCAAGAAGTTTGTGTACTTGTTGTTGATGGTTCTAAAGTTGTAATAAACGATGGAACATATACTGCTAAAGACAACTTTGTTGTAGGCACTAATGGTACTAGCGGTCGTGGTAGTAACGAAATCATTATTAATGGTGGTACATTCAATGGTGGCATCCAAAGTGCTGGATATGTTGCCTGTGGTATCTATGTTGCTAATAACGACACTGTTGTAGTTAATGGTGGTACATTCAACATCACTAATGGTGTTGGTATCTTAGCTAGAAGCGGTAACACCACCATCAACCAAGGTGCTACATTTAACGTTACTGGTAATGGCACACTCGGAAAAGTTGGCGACAGCAAAGTCACCGTTCCTTCTGGTAGAGACGTTGTCGTTGACTATGCTGCTAACTATCCAGGTGGTGATCCAGTATTAAATAACAACACTGATTATAGTGTCTATACCTTAAATGAAGTTGCTACACTTGATGATTTAGTTGCAGCAGCTTCTAATGGTGGCTACTATGCTTTAACAGCTAATATTTCATACAATGGAACATTAGGTATTTCTAAAGATACAACCATTTTCTTAAACGGTTATACAATTGAATCTGGCAATGGTAGTGCCTTAGCAGCTTCTAATGGTGCAACCTTAACCATCAATGGTAACGGTAATGTTAAAGCTCAAGAAGTTTGTGTACTCGTTTTAGACGGATCTAAAGCTGTTATTAATGGTGGTACATATACCTCTAAAGATAACTTTGTTGTTGGTACTAACGGTTCTACCAATCGTGGTAATAATGAAATCACCATCAACGGTGGTACATTCAATGGTAACATCGTTACTGCGGGTTACGTTGCTTGTGGTATCTATGTTGCTAATAGCGATACAGTCGTAGTTAATGGTGGTACATTCAATATCGCTAATGGTGTTGGTATCTTAGCTAGGAGCGGCAACACTACTGTTAATAGCGGCGCAACTTTCAATGTCACTGGTGATGGCACCTTAGGAAAAGTTGGCGATAGTAGAGTAGTTCTCCCAGCAGGTGAAATACTTGTTATCGACTATGCTGCTAACTATCCAGGTGGAACTCCAGTATTAAATAACAATAGTCAATATAACGTTTATACAATTAACGCTTAATTGATGTAATTAGACATGCTACCGATGAATACTATTAAAAGAATATTTACTTATTTAGGATTATCTCTTTTGGTGGTTTTTGTCGGTGCATGTTCATTAAGTAAAACTCAAACTTATCACACTGCTCATGCTGAAACAGATAGCAATATCGTTATTGCTTTATCAGGTGAAATTAAAGAAAACAAAATTATCATCGATGCAGTGATGATGAAAAACGATGGAATAAATGGGCTTACCGTTGAACTATCGTATAACAATAATGTAATGACCCTTTCTAATATTAATAAAGGATCAGCGCTTAGTTCTCTTGATTTTCTAACTACCAATACTGATACAGATAAGGGCTATTCAATATTACCTTTTAAGATCAATTGGTCAGGGGATGAAAATGATAAAAGCACAGGAAAATTATTCTCGATGGAATTCCTTGCTAAAGATAATAAAGAAGATGGTGTATATCCTATTACATTAATTACTGAAAGAGGTAAGTCTGCTACCTATATCGACGGAAAGGATACTAAGACTAGAAATGTTCTAGTTGGTGGTGTTCAAGTTGAGATAAAAGGCAATGTGTTACAACCTAATGTAGAAAAGATTCCTAATCCAGATATTGATAATGAAAATAATAATATTGTCTTATTAGTATCTCTTATAAGCGGAGGAGTCGTGCTTATTATTGGGGGAGCAGTCTTAACATTTATACTTTTAAGAAGAAAAGGCAAAAAGACGTGGACAAAAGTAAAATAAAAAGAAACATAGGTATATTTATATCCACACTAATGCTTGGCGTTAGCGGCCTTTTCTCTATGACCAATCAATATCATGAAGCATTAGCTGATTCTTCTTATACACCTGTTATTGATGTTGAAGATAAAGTGGTGCACCGTGGTCAAACTTTTACAGTTGATGTTAATTTGAAAGATAATGAAGGTTTAATCTCTTTATATCTTTCCTTAGATTATAATAGTGAAGCAATGCGCCTTACCAATGTTGAAAAAGGTGGTGCACTTGATTCATTAACTTTCACAATGACTAATAGCCAAACAGAGGTTGACTTTGATATTAGACCATTTGTCTTATTATGGGATGGAAATAACCCTGATAGTAGCAACGGTAAATTATTAACTCTAACTTTTGAAAGCTTTGCTACAGCCGCTGTTGGAGATTATCCAATTAATTTCACCTATGATAGTGCTAACACTAACAAGGAATATGGTGTACCAGTTCCTCTAGCTATTAATAACGGCATCGTTACTTTACAAAGCGGTGAATATGAAGCGATTTACTATGACTGGGATAATAGAGAATTATATCGTAAAGATTTTAACTCTGGAGATGTTCCTAGTTATGGTGGTGAGACTCCTATAAGAAATGAAGATGAATATTATTCTTATGTTTTTAAAGGATGGAAAGGTCTTGTTTCAGATGATCCTCATATCATTAAATATCAAGCAGATTACACTTATATTCCTCAAATTTATAATGTTTTCTATTATGTAGATGGTGTTAATAATGATTCATTTGATGGAGTGATTACAATTGATGATTTCTATAAAGCTGAAGAAGTAGCGTTTGGTACATATTTAGAAATTGAAACTCCTATTAAAGGAAGATATATCTTCTCTGGCTGGTTTATCGATGATAAGTTTGAAACACCTTTTGAAGCAACCATAATGCCAGCAAGAGACTTATCATTATATGGATATTTTATTTATGATATTAGAACAACTCAAATCCCTAAGATAAAGCTCACATATAAAGAAGATGGAAAAGATTTTATTAATGTCTACGCTGACATGGCCTTAAATACTGGCTTTAATGGTATGGTGTTGACTTTAAGTTATGATAAAAATGCTTTGAAATTTGTAAATTATCAAAAAACCGATGTATTTAAAGAAATGCAATTTGATACTACTCATACTGATTCTTTACCCGATGTTGATAATTTTAAATTCTACTATGAACATTCAGAAAACACTTATGAGACAGGTGTATTTCTCGTTCTTAGATTCCAAATAGTAAATGAATCAACTAAAGGTGTTTTTGATGTAGACTTTAAAATTGGTAACACCGATGCAACTTATATAAATGGTGAACAAGGTATTAGATATACCGACATTGAAATCGTCGGTGCGAAGATCCCATTAGGTAAAATTTATAGATGGGAAAAAAGAGTGGAAGATGATGCTTTAGTTACTGTTACAAGTAATATCGGTATGCCTTCAGATACAGTCCTTAAAGCCACACTCGTTCCTCAATCAGTTCATAAGATTGAAAATGCTGCTGTGAAAGATGCAACTGGCAAAAATAACGAAATCATGGCTGTTTATAAAATTGAATTAATAAGAGTTATTGATGGAATGGATGTAGAAGTAGAGCCAGAAGGCATCTTAAACGTTGAAATTAAATTAAATAATTCTCAAAAAGAATGCAAAACCTTGCAGTTACTATATATCAACGATAAAGGTGAAATTGCTCAACACGATAGTAATACAAAAGATGATACATTAAGTTTTGAAACAGACCATTTATCTTTATGGTCAGTTGTTGGAGAAAAAGACACTTCTAATGGAGGAATGTCTTCTAGAACTGCTATTTTAGTTATTATGCCTATTTTGTTAGCGATAGCGACAATGTCATATGTTTTGATTCTTTTAGGAAAAAGGAAGAAAATCAAGGAGGAAAATAAAGAATGAGTACCTTAGCATTTACTGAGACTGGTTTATCTAGTATCGTCTGTTCTAGTGAAAATTGTTTGAGTTGGATTATTGTCTTATTGAACATTTTGACTGTCTTCTATTTGGTTTTCTGTGCTTGGTTTAAAGTGAGCAAGGCGGCGAAAGTTGTTGGCTATGTGATGGCTAGTGTTTTAACAGTGGGCACAGTCATCATTTTAGCGATCCATACATGTATATTTACTATCCTCTGCGCCGTATTTTCTGCTCTTATTGTGATGGCTGTTTTATCTGTTGTCTTTGATAAAGGAATACTTGCCGATGTCATGCAAGGAGATAATAAAACTAGAAGATCTCATGGTTGCTACGTCATCCATAAAACTGATAAAGATAATTACTGCTTCATTCTTTATGATGATAAGAAGAATGCAGTAGCTAAATCTAACGTTAAATACGCTACTATCGAACAAGTTAGAAAAGCGGTTGAAGCCTGTAGACAAAAAGGTTATAACGCCGCTATAGAAGATAGGACTCAAGATTGGATTGCCTTTGTTAATTATCCAAAATTCCAATTAGTAGGAGAGCTTGGTAAATTCCATTTCGTCCTATTAGTGGATAATGATTTAAAAGCCATTAAATCTGAAAATTTTGATGATTATGAACAAGCTAAGAAGGCCATGAATTCTGCTCGCTTAATCGTTTTATCTAGAAGAGTGTTTTTCACCGAAAAAGAAATTGTCAGCGATGATCAATTCGAAGAGCTTGCAATTAATAATATAAAATAATTTATTTATATAATTTCTTTATTTAGATTGTGTTTTCTTAATACGTATTTTTTATTTGTATTTATCTATTTATTGATATACTTTAGTTAAATTAGTTATTTACTAATTATTTCATAAATAATTCTCATATATGAGTTATTATGTGTTATATTATAACGGAGTAGGAGACCGATATTATGTATCAAGAAGAAGAAAACTCCAAATTAAATGAACAAGAAACTGTTGCTAATGAAGAAGTAAAAGAAGAGGTTCCTCAAGAAGCTCCAGTTGAAGAAAAACCAGTTAATAATCCAGAAGATGGAATCTTAATTGCAAGAAGAGAGAACATCTCCGAAGTTACTGAAGAAATCGAAAGCAAGAGACAAGGTCTTTTAGCTATGTTTAACAAGACCAAGAAATATTCTCGTATCTTAATGACAATTGTAGTGATTGCAGTTATCGGAGCAATCATCATGATTTTTAATAATCTTATGGTCTTAAAGATTATTGGCTATTCTTTAGCGGGTGTCGTTCTTGTTGCAATGGTTATCTATTATATGGTTTCCAAAAATAAATTCCCTAACGCTAGTAAGGAATACATCAAAGAAGTAACAAGACTTATTAATGAATACGACTTTGATGACCCACGTTTTACTGAAGTAAGATCTTTCCCAGACAAGAAACTCAGTAGAACTGATTTAGAAGTTGATAGAGTTTATTGCAATTCTAATGACATTGGCTCAAGAAACTTTATCAAAGCAAAATTTGATGGTAAGGATGTTGAAATATCCGAGAACGTTTTATATAGCAATGTTCCTGGAAGAAAGAATCAAAGAAGCGTTGTTTTCTTAGGCAAATACGTTTCTTTAGAAAATGACAAGAAATTTGATGGTAGATTCATCTTTAACCTTAAAGGTAATCCAGAGAAACTAGTGGATCAACCAAATGATATAGAAGATTGCAAAGTGCTTTTAGAAGAAGAAGGATTAGTTGTTTATTCTTCTAACGATAAATCAATCAAGGAAATATTTGGTACCAAGTTCATTTCTAAACTTAAAGAAATTAGAACTGATGATAAATTACTTAACTTTGTGATGGTCTTTTGGGCTGGCCATACCGCAATCTATATGAGCTATGATGATTCAGTGACTGTTTTACCATTTGAACATCCATTTAATCTTAATGCCCAAGATAAATATAAAGCCGATTTAGTGGCGGCATTAGAACTCGCAACATTGGAAAAATAAATATGCATTTAGAAGGAAAGTGGTTAGCCATACAATCTTATAAACACGATGGCTCCATTCACCGTTGGTGGGACCGTGGTTTAGTCGTGGAAAACAACGACGATTTCATCGTGGTTGCTACTAAAAAAGCTAAGGTTACTGAAAGTAATGGTAGAAGATGGTATACTAGAGAACCAGCTGTCACAATCTTTTCTAAAAAAGAATGGTGGAATGTTATCTGTATGTTTAAGCGTGAGGGCATTTGCTACTACTGTAATATTGCTTCTCCAACCATTATTGATAAGTCATATATTAAATATATCGACTATGATTTAGATGCGAAATTGTTCCCTGACGGCTCTATCCGTGTTCTTGATGAAAAAGAATACGATAACCATAAAAAATCGTTCGGTTATGGAGATGATTTAGATACCGTTCTCCATTATCAAATTCAACAGATTGTTGAAATGATGAAAGAAAGAAAATATCCATTTGATGATAAAAGGATTAATGAATATTATTCTGACTTTTTAGAAAGGCTAAATAATGGCTGATACTTGTATAACACATAATCAAGATGAAACTAGAGAAGTCGGTCACAAGTTGGCCGCTTTATTACCTAATGGAAGCGTTGTCCTTTTAAAGGGTGATTTAGGAGCGGGCAAAACTACTCTTGTAAGGGGTGTAGCGGAAGCTCTTGGTATCACTGAAAAGATTACTTCTCCAACTTTTAATATCATGAAGTTATATCTTAAAGGAAGTAAACCATTAGTCCATATCGATGCATATCGACTTGAAGACCATAACGTTGATATTGGTTTAGACGAATTTATTGGTATCGACAGAGGTTTTACTTTTATCGAATGGCCTGATTATATTAAAAATTTAATCCCAGATAACGCAATTATTATCAATATTAAAAATATTGGTAACGATGATAGAGAAATTAATATAGAAGGTATTTCTTTATGATAGATTTATTACTCGACTCTTCTAATATTGATCTTTCAGTTGGTTTGGCTAAAGACGGCAAGGTATTTGACTATACTTCTTACGAAGCTTGGCAATGCCAATCTGAATATATGATTCAAGAGATTGATAAGCTTTTAACTAAGCACAATATAACTCGTCAAGACATCAGTGGAGTAATTGTTAATATTGGGCCAGGTTCTTATACTGGCATCCGTATCTCTTTAACAATTGCGAAAGTGATGTGTTTAGCACTTAATATTCCTTTATATGCTTTGTCTTCTTTAAGAGCGTTACAGAAAGGGTTAGAACCTTCAATCTGTTTAATGAATGCAAGAAGTAATAGAAGTTATATCGGTGTATATAGCGATGAAGTTATCATGGCTGATCAAGTAATGACTAATGATGAAGTTAAAGCCTATATTGCTTCCCATCCTAATTACGTTATATGTGGTGAGACAACTTATTTAGGAATTGAAGGACACAAAAACAACATCATTGAAGAGATGAATTTATTAAAAGGTAAAGCAACTAAATATGACGATTCGTTAGGCGTCAAACCAGTTTATCTAAAGGACTAAAAATGATTGAGATTAGAGACATGGAACAAAGTGATTTAAAACGCGTTATGGAAATTGAATCTAACTCTTTTGTTGCTCCTTGGAATAAAGAGGAAATGCTTTATGAATTAAATGAAAATAAGTTCTCCCATTTAGCAGTGATTACTAACGATAATTACATTGTTGGTTTCTATGATTATTGGGAAACATTTGATAGCGCGACCATTGCTCAAATTGCGGTCGATCCACTTTATAGAAGGCAGCATCTCGGTGAAACTTTATTAAATGAAATCATCAAAGAATGCCACGCGAAAAAGATTCGAAATATCACGTTAGAAGTCCGTAAAAATAACGAAAAAGCTGTAAATCTCTATCAAAAATACGGTTTTAAGACAGTTTTAACAAAAGAGAAATATTACTCTAATGGTGATGATGCTTACTATATGATAAAGGAGTTAAACTGATGGCAAAGATACTTGCAATTGAATCTAGCTGTGATGAAACTGCTGTTGCTATTATTGATAACGGCAACCTCCTTTGCAATGTCATCTCAACTCAAATAGAAGTGCACGCAAAATATGGTGGTGTGATGCCTGAAATTGCTTCTCGACTTCACTGCGAAAATATTGGTGTTGTGATTAAAGAAGCTTTAGAAAAATCCAACACTAAATTAGAAGATATTGATGCCTTTGCAGTGACTCGTGGACCAGGTTTAATTGGTGCACTTCACGTCGGACTTCAAGCTGCTAAAACTTTAGCGATGCTTTATAAGAAACCACTTATTCCTGTTCACCATTTAGCGGGTCATATTTATGCGAATGAATATGTTGATGAATTTAATTTCCCTCTTCTTGCGGTAGTGGTATCAGGAGGCAATACCGAATTCGTGATTATGAAAGATCATCTTAATTTTGAAGTTGTGGCGTCTACTAGAGATGACGCGATTGGAGAATGTTATGATAAGGTCGCGAGAGTATTAGGGCTCCCTTATCCAGGTGGTATTCCAATTGATAGATTAGCAAAAGAAGGTAAACATACTTATCAATTACCAACTCCACTTAAAGGTGAAGATACATTAGATTTATCATTCTCTGGATTAAAAACTAACATTATTAATCTTGTTCATCACCTTGAACAAAAAGGTGAAAAAGTGAATGTTCCTGATATGTGTAAGAGTTTCCAAGATGTCGCTGTTGGGTTAGTCATTGACCGTACAATTAAAGTTGTTAAAAAATATAATGTGAAAGAAGTGATTTTAGCAGGTGGTGTGAGTGCTAACTCTTATTTACGTAGTGAAATTGTAGATAAACTAAAACCACTTAATGTAAAGATTAATATTCCGCCTTTATGGTGTACCACTGATAACGCGGCAATGATTGCAAAAGTTGCAGAAAAACTATATGAAAGAAAAATGTTTGCCTCTTTAGACTTAGGAGTGGATCCTAACTGGGAGATAAGTGACTACGACAAATATTGAAATCAAGTAGATTTCATATCATAAATTTGAGATAATACTTTGGAGGTAAGAAATATGGCACCAGTAAAAACAACAAATTTTGATTTATATGACATTATCGTCTTTGGCGATGAAACGGAAAAAGCAAATGTCAACGAAGTAGAACTTGAAGGTTGGGTGAGAACTAACCGTGATAATGGTTCTATCGGTTTTATTGAATTTAATGATGGTACATATTTTAAAAACGTCCAACTCGTTTATTTAAAAGAATGTAAAGACCATGACTTATTAGCAAGCTTAAGAACAGGCGCTGCTATTAAGATAACTGGTAAAGTAAAATTAACTCCAGAAAATAAACAACCATTTGAAGTGGAAGTTATTAGTTGTGAACTTGAAGGCGATGTTGCTGATGACTATCCTTTACAAAAGAAACGTCACTCATTTGAATTCCTTAGAGAAATCGCTCACTTACGTCCACGTGCTAATACATTCCAAGCCGTTTTCAGAGTAAGAAGTGTTTTAGCATTTGCTATTCATGAATTCTTCCAAGAAAGAGGATTCTTGTATATCCACACTCCATTAATTACTACTAACGATGGTGAAGGTGCTGGTAACGTCTTTGATGTAATCGCCCACGACTCTAAAAATCCAGAAGATTTCTATGGACATAGAGTGAACTTAACTGTTACTGGTCAATTACATGTTGAACCATTTGCCTTAGCTTTTAGAGATGTTTATACTTTTGGCCCAACTTTTAGAGCGGAACATTCTAATACTGTCAGACACGCAAGTGAATTCTGGATGGTTGAACCAGAAATGGCGTTCTGCGATTTAAATGATAATATGCAAGTTATTGAAGACTGCATTAAATATTGCATCAACTATGTTCTTGAAGCATGTCCAGATGAAATCAACTTCTTTAACTCCATGATTGATAAAACATTAATTGATAGATTACATCATGTTGCTAACTCTGAATTCAAGAGAATGACTTATACTGAAGGTGTGGAATTACTCCAAAAAGCCGTTAAAGATGGCTTTAATTTCGAAAATAAAGACATTTTCTGGGGTATGGATCTTCAAAGCGAACATGAACGTTATTTAACAGAACAAGTAGTGAAAGGCCCATTATTTTTAACTGATTATCCTAAAGATATTAAGGCATTCTATATGCGTCAAAATGATGATGGAAAGACTGTTGCAGCATGTGACTTACTCGTCCCTGCTGTTGGTGAACTCGTTGGTGGTAGCCAAAGAGAAGAGAGATATGATTTACTCAAAGCCAAGATGGATTTTATGGGAATCACAGAAGGTCTAGAGTGGTACCTTGATACACGTAAATACGGAGGTTGTAAACACTCTGGATTTGGTATTGGATTTGATCGTTTACTCATGTATGTGACTGGTATGCAAAACATCCGTGACGTTCAACCATTCCCAAGAACAAGTAATACAATTAAATACTAATGAGCGAGAAAGTAGCGATTCCAATAGTAGATGAACAAAAACGCAAGGCCAAGATGACCTCGCGTCTATGTGTTTTATTTGTGATTTTAGATTTTGCTGTGTTCGGCGTTATTGTGTATCAATTATTACAATTATTTTAATTGCTGTTGATCAGCTTGATATTTATTATAGCCATCTAAACTCTTACGGTAGAGATCGTAAGATAATTTATACATTCTTATGGTTCTAGCAATGACACATTGAAGAGCAACTAAATACCATGCTCCTCCAATTATCATACCAAAGAAGAATAAATAACTTGCCCATGCCTCAAGAGAGAAGTGTGGGTAATTAATGATTGTTGGCCAATCACATATCATTTTGATACCAAAGAAGGAGTGATAGATATTTGGATCGTTAAAATCCCAAATGAAGAATAAGGTATTAAAACCAGTCTTCTCATAATCTAACATATCGTATTGCCAGTTATTCGTGGCTCCGTTATGAATAATAATAATTAAAGAAGTTGCTAATAATATTAATAAAGGCTTCCAAGCTTGCTTAAAGAATGTATACCAGTTTTTAATACGAGCGTACCTAAGGAAATCTTTTTTATTATCAATGACATTAGTGACAACGACATCATGAGTTAAATCATCCATTCTCTTGCCTTGCCATTTCATCACACGGGTGATAATCGCTCCGATAATAGCAATGAAAGCAATCGCGACAATAATTAGAAGGAAAAATATAAGTATAACTCTTTTATCTTTTTCACTAAGAGAGATAAGTAGACGTGGTATCATACATTACCTCCTTCATTATTATCATTATTAGGATTATTATCTTCTGCTTCCTTAATTAAATCTTCGGACTTTGGTGTACCAAGGAATTGATCAACTGGAACGTAGAAATGAGAAGCATAATCATTATTATTAACTTGTGGCTCAGTTGGCGCATCTACTTTTTCTTCAACTAGTGGCTTTTCATCCATCCTTCCTTCTAAGATTGCGCGAGCTTTAATATCTTCCGCTAACTCTCCAAAGTTACGGCCGGTGAAATATAAAATCGCCCCTCTAATTAAAATATAGATAAACATCACAACACCAAGGACGGCGTAGACAGCCAAAATCACTAGTAGCACCGGAAGCACTAAGATGTATAAACAACCTTTTCCAAATGTTTTAAGTAACGCGGCCATATCTTCTATTCTATAGATATCTTTCTTTTCGATAAAATATTATAAACTAATCCGATAATTAAAAACATATCAAAGAGAATATTTAGTAAAACTAAGTTAAGTGGTTTAACTGGATATTGATATAATAACGCAAATAACAAGATAAACACTAATAAAGATATTCCCATTAAAATGAGTGGGATTTTTTCTTTATTGAATCCAGCTTTGGTGGCTTCATAAATTCCAAAAAAGACTGCAAATATTAAGAAAAACAAGCAAAATTCCTTAAAAAAGAAGTATGCGAATAAAGATAATAAAGATCCGAGTAAACCAATTCCTTCATATAGATAAGGAATGTCTCGCTCTTCTTTTTCCATACCAATTTTTGGAAGCTGACTAACGATTAATCCATAAGTCACTGTTGCTTGAATTAAACCAATAACGAATATGAAACTTGGAACGACATAATATAGATACTGATAATCACCTAGTCCAAATATAGTGGCCACAATAACGATCATGTTTTGTCCATATATCGCTTCAATTAATGGAATGGAGGCATAGGATAATCCGGTATAGATTAAGCCAGTTACAAAAATAGATATTGGAGAAGGCATTCTATATTCAATTAACATGCCAAAAGCAAATCCGCTTATGATACTAGGAATCACATAAAAGAGTGTGTCACTGATATTGTTGATTGAAACTAAAAAGCATAATCCGATAGTCGCAATGGCGTAGATAGGAAAAAATCTTTTCTTACAAAGAAGTGTCACAACTGTACTAGTTAAAGGCATGAATAAAGCAAATGGTAAAAAGAGCACAGGTAATACATAATTCATCATCACAATAGCGATGACATTGATTGCTGCCATAATACCCATATAAGCGATATTTTGGATGGGTGATTCTCTTTTTTGGAAGATACTCATATCACTATGATAAAAAAATTTTCAAATATTTTAAACATTTTGAAATTTTTTACAGTCTATATATAAGTATGAGGACATTTTTACGCTTTTTATTACTTTTACCCATATTAACTGGGTGTTCAACAGGTCAAATGAGTGCTTCTTCATCGAGATTTTATGACTATTCAGAAGTGGAGGATAAACAAATCAGTTATCTCGATGCTTTTAAATGCAAGGAGGCTAAATATTTCATTTACTATTATCAAGTTGATTGTTATCACTGTCATGGTATTAAATCAAAAGTTATTTACTATTCATTAACCATAAGTGAACCATTCTTTTTTATCGAAGTAGATAAAGATTATGGTTTCTTGTCTAGATGTAAAGAAGACACTATTGGGACAAATAATCCATATAAAGCTTTTGCTTTAATGACGCCGCAATTATCGATTGTTGTAAATGGATATATTGCTGAAACTTATATTGGTGAGGATGAGGTTATTAATCTCATTGATAAATAAGGCAGTTTATGATAATATATTGCAAAGCAATATATGGAATGGGAAAAAGAATTAAACCAAGAACAATTTGAAGCTGTTAGTAGTGATGAGAAATATAATAGAGTCATTGCCGGGGCGGGAAGCGGTAAGACTAGGGTATTAACCTACCGTATCGCTTATTTAATTGATGAATTCAAGATTAAACCTTGGAATATTTTAGCCATTACTTTTACTAATAAAGTTGCTAATGAAATGCGTAATAGAGTTATTAAACTTTTACCATATGTAGAAAAAGATATTACTATTCGAACATTCCACTCATTTGCCGCTTATTTTTTACGTATTGAAATATCTGTCTTAAACTTCCCTTCTTCTTTTACAATCTTTGATGAAGATGACCAACTCTCCTTAATTAAAGATATTGCGGGAGAAATGGGTTATAAGAAGAGTGATCCTATTGTTAAAAAAGCCATCAACTATATTGGTTCTAAAAAATTAAAGAGCTTATATCCAGATGACATCACGATTAAAAATGAATTCTTTGAAGGAGAAAAAGATTGTTTAGAAATCTACACTCGTTATGAAGAACAAAAAAATAAGATGTTTGCTTTAGATTTTGATGATTTGCTTTTAAAAACTAATCAAATTCTCACTGATTTTCCTGATATTAGATTAAGATGGCAAAATAAAATCCAACATATTTTAATTGATGAATTCCAAGATACAAACGATGTTGAATATAAACTAGTCAAACTATTAACTTCACCTGCTACTAGCCTTTATGTTGTGGGCGATCCTGATCAAACCATTTACACATGGCGTGGTGCGAATCAAGATATTATCCTTAATCTAGAAAGAGACTATAAAGGAATTAAGACTACAATCCTTGATAGAAATTATCGTAGCACTCAAACTATTCTTAATAGTGCAAATAAACTAATTTCTCATAATAAATTTAGAGTTCCTAAAAACTTATATACAGAGAATAATGTTGGACAATCTATCACGGTTAAATCATCTAGTTCAACAAATCAAGAAGCTGAGTATGTTGCAAGAGAAATTCAAAAGCTTCATACAGTGGATAGAATACCCTACAATGATATAGTTTTATTATATAGAAGTAACTACGTAACAGTAGATTTTGAAGCTGCTTTAATGAACCATCAAATACCTTATCGTATCTTTGGTGGACAGAAGTTCTATCAACGTGCTGAAATCAAAGATGTGCTCGCTTACTTTAGATTAATTTCTAATCCTAATGACGATGTTTCTTTTAAGCGTATCTATAACGTTCCTCGTCGTGGAGTGGGTGATACTAGTTTTGATGTATTAACAAGAGAAGCAAAGAACGCTAATCAATCTTTATATAATTATGTTTTAAGTTGTGAAGCAGAAGATAGTGAATTACCACCTAAAGCCATCAACGCTTTAAAACGCATGGTTGTGGTGATTGAAAAAACTAAAGCCGATATCAATAAGAACGAAGAGGTCTTCTCTAAAATCTTAGAAGATATGTTAGCTAGTTTTAATTATTATGAGTATTTATTAAAAGAGGATGATGGCGATGATCGTGTTGATAACGTTAAAGCTTTATTCTCTCAATTAAGATTCTATTTAAAGAATAATCCTGAATCTTCATTTGATGAATATCTACAAAATGTTGCTCTTGTCAGTGGACAGGATGAACTTGTGGATGGTGAATTTGTTAACTTGATGACTGTTCATACTGCAAAAGGATTAGAGTTCCCTGTTGTCTTTGTTGTGAGATTTAATGATGGAGTTTTCCCAAGCGCGAGAAGTCGAGATGAATCTGGTTTTAAAGGTTTAGAAGAAGAAAGACGTCTTGCTTATGTTGCGATGACTAGAGCGAAAGAAAGACTATATTTATCATGTGCAGGTGGATATAACTATGTTATTGGTGGTTATCTCCTTCCTTCTCAATTTTATAAAGAAAGCGGCAATTTAATTGCTCAAGAAGTGCCAGATTATAATCCATTTAAGAGTTTCCATAAGCCATCAGTTGAGTCGTTTAGTTTTAACGATGGTCCTAATGCTGGATTCACTAGTGATGTGCCAGTTAAGCAAGACTTCAGTGACGAGACTAACGGAGTAACTGATTGGAAAGTCGGAGATAAAGTCATTCATAGAAAACTCGGTGAAGGTGTTGTTGTTGCACTTAACGGTGATGACATCATCGAAGTGGAATTTGAAGAGCAAGGTAGGAAGAAAATATTAGCCAATCACCCAGCGGTGAGGAAGGGGTAATGTATGGACTATAAAGCAAGAGCTAAAGAAATCACAGAAACATTAGAAAGATATAATTACGAATATTATGTTTTGGACAATCCTAGCGTGAGCGATGCTGAATATGATCGCTTAATGCAGGAATTAATCCTCTTAGAAAAGGAACATCCTGAATTGGTTAATCCTCTTTCTCCAACCCAAAGAGTGGGCGGCAAAGTACAAGATGAATTTAAGAAGGTTACTCATACAAGAATGATGCTTTCTTTAGCTAATGCTTTTAACGAAGATGACTTAAGAGATTTTGATCGTAAAGTGAGAGAAATTACTGGTCTAGATAAAGTCACTTATATGTGTGAACTTAAGATTGATGGATTAGGAATGTCTCTTGTCTATAATAAGAATTTAATTTATGCGGCAACTAGAGGTGATGGTTCAGTTGGAGAAGATGTGACAAGCAATGTTGTAACCATTAAATCCATACCTTCTCACATTGATCTTGAAGGAGATTTTGAGATTAGAGGCGAAGTCTTTATGCCTAAAAAATCCTTGCAAAATCTTAACGAAATACGTCAAAAAACTGGTGAACCTTTATTTGCGAACGCTAGAAATGCGGCGGCTGGAAGCATTCGTCAACTTGATAGCAGTATTGCTGCCTCACGTAAGCTTGACGCCTTCTGGTATTATTTTGTGAACGCCAAAGATTTTAATATCCGTTATCACTCAGAGGCGCTTAATAAAGCTGATGAATTAGGATTTAAAACTAATCATGAAAGAAGATTATGTATCGGTATTGATAAGGTTCTTGAATATATCGATGAATATACCGAGAAGCGTCCTAACTTAGAATATGATATTGATGGTATTGTCATTAAAGTTGATGATATGAATTTATATGATAAACTTGGTTATACCGCTAAAACTCCTCGTTGGGCAATTGCTTATAAATTCCCACCAGAAGAAGTGATTACTAAACTTGAAGATGTTATCTATACAGTAGGTAGAACTGGAAAGATTACTCCTAACGCCGTTCTTGAACCAGTAAGAGTAGCAGGATCGCTCGTTCAAAGAGCAACCCTACATAACGAAGACTTCATGATGGAAAAAGGCCTTATGATTGGTGACTATGTTGTCCTTAGAAAAGCTGGAGACGTCATTCCGGAAGTGGTAAGACCAGTAGTAGAAAAACGTACTGGACTCGAAAGACCAATTCACATGATTACTAATTGTCCTGTCTGTGGTTCTCCTTTAATTAGAAAAGACGCGATGCATTTCTGTGTTAATCCTCACTGTGAGGCTCGTCAAATTGAAGGCATTATCCATTATGCTAGTAAAGACGCGATGGATATTGAAGGACTTGGAGAAAAAGTTGCTGAACAATTCTTCAACCAAGGATTCTTTAAATCTATTCCTGAAATATATAACCTTGTTAATCATCGTGAAGAGATTATCGCTCTTGATGGTTGGAAAGAAAAATCTATTGATAACCTTTTAACAGCGATTGAAAAATCTAAATCCCAATCTTTAGAAAGAGTGTTATTTGGACTTGGCATTAAAGAAGTGGGTGCTAAGATGGCTAAGACTTTAGCAAGGAAATATTTAAATATCGACGCTTTGATTGCTACAACTGAAGAAGAATTATTGGAAATTGATGACGTTGGACCAATTGTTGCTAGAAGTATTGTCACTTTCTTCCAAGATGAAAACAACATCAATAAGATAAATGAACTTAAATATGCGGGTGTGAACTTTAATTATTTAGGTCAAACTGTGCAAGCTGCCAATTCATATTTCTCTGGTAAGACCGTGGTATTAACTGGAACCTTATCCAGCATGGGTAGAAAAGAAGCGACTGAACTACTTGAGAACTTAGGTGCAAAAGTGACTGGAAGCGTTTCTAAAGCAACTGATGTTGTGGTTGCAGGAGTGGAAGCTGGTTCTAAACTTGATAAGGCTAATGCTTTAGGAATTACCGTCTTAGATGAAGCGACCTTCTTATCATTAATTAAATAAATAGACATTTAATAACTAAATCTATAGAATATATCACGTTATGAAAAATAATATTTTCGTTAAGGATTATCATTCTGCTCTTGATATAGTTGAGACTCAAAAAGCTATTAAACTTATCAAGAATAACTTTGAAAAGAACCTTTCTAAAGCGCTTGGTCTAGCGAGAGTCAGCGCCCCTTTATTCGTTGATCCAAAAACCGGACTTAACGATAACTTAAGCGGAAAAGAAAAAGCTATTGGTTTTAAACTCATTAATGGACAAGACTTAGAAATCGTTCAATCTTTAGCAAAATGGAAACGTTACGCATTAAAAAAATATAACCTTACTGGCTTATATACAGATATGAACGCGATTAGACCAAATGAAGAACTCGACAATCTTCATTCTTTATATGTTGACCAATGGGACTGGGAAAAAGTTATCACAAAAGAAGAACGAAATGTCGCTTATCTAAAAGAGACTGTAAGAAACATCTATAAAGCCTTCTTAAAAACGGAAGAATATATCAGTGAGCTTTACCCTTCACTCAAACATGATTTACCAAACGACATTACCTTCTTTACTACTCAAGAATTATTAGATCGTTATCCAACTCTTGATTCAAAAGCAAGAGAGAACGCGATTACTAAAGAATATAAAGCCGTATTTATCATTGGTATTGGTTCGGCATTAAGCGATGGATCAATTCATGATAGTCGTGCTGCTGACTATGATGATTGGAATCTTAACGGCGACTTCTTAGTCTGGCACGATACCTTGGGTATTGCTTTAGAAATTTCTAGTATGGGCATTAGAGTTGACAAGGCTTCTTTAATGAGTCAAACCGCATTAAAAAGAGAAGAATATAAACTTGAATATGATTATCATAAACAAATCCTAAATGATGAATTACCTCTCACTATCGGTGGTGGTATAGGTCAATCACGTCTCTGCTTATATTTCTTAAACAAGGCTCACATCGGTGAAGTTCAATCATCCTTCTGGGAAAAAGAAGACATTGAAGAATTCGAAAAATATCATATCTATCTTTTATAAAGTGATACATATTCGCTCATATGTATAATGAAACGCCACTATAACAAAGTGGTGTTTTTTATATAAAATATATAAGGATAGGAAAACTTATTATGAAAAAACGAACTGCTTTTATCTTTGTGCTTTTGAGCGCTTTTTTAACTTCGTGTGGAATCACCACAAATGACAATTCTTCAACGAGAAAAGTTGTACTAAGTAGTGAAGAAACAAGTGAAGACACTAGTGAACACGATCATAGCCATGATCATAGTGATACCAGTGAAAGTGAAGAAACCTCAAGCGAAGATAGTTCAGTCGTTGTTGACCCTTGTGCAAATGGGCATACCCTCCTTCATTACGCCCCAGTTGCTCCTACATGTTTAGAAAATGGCTATGAAGAAGGCTGGTTCTGCGAAGTCTGTGGACGTAGTTTCTCTACTCAACCTGAAGGAACTGTAGAAGAGTCTAGTGGCAATTCTGGAAAACGTGTTGCTCCTTTTGGCCACTCTTTCCCAGAAGATTGGACAGTTATCCAAGTAGAAGATTGTACACACGATGGCATCAAAGAAAAGAAATGTGTCCGTTGTGATGAAATAGAAAGATTAGTAACTAAAACAACCGGCCATGATTGGACTGGAGATGAAGTTATTACTTATAAATGGGACCTCGTTAATCGTAAAGTAACTGCTACTAAGAAGAGAACTTGTAGTGTTGAGGGTGAACTCGTTTTAGAGACTAAGACTGTTGGTATTGTAAAAGAGGAAGTTATTGAAGAAGCCAGTTGTATTAATAACGGTACAGTTAAATATACTTCTGCATCTTTTGGACCAAATTCTTCGTTTGAAGTTCAAACCACATTAAAAAATGTACCTGCGCACCATACATTAAAGAAACATAATGCGGTTGCATCTACCTGTGTGAGTCATGGTAATAATGTCTACTATGAATGTATTGGAGGATGTGATAAATTCTTCTCCGACCCATTAGCGGAACACGAAATATTGGAAAGCTCAATTCCTTTAGAATTAGATCCATATAATCACATTCGTACTGAATCTCAATTAGCGGTGGAAGCGACATGTAGCCATGTTGGTTATAATGCTCACGAAGTATGTACGGCTTGTGGTGCGAAGATTGATTATATTGAAACACCTAAGTTAGCCCATACCCCAAGCACTAAATGGTACTCAAATAGTAGTGGACATTATCACATTTGTACTAAATGTAATGAAGTTCTTGCCGATACATTAGTGACACATACCCCTGATAGAGAAGCACCAACAGAAACAATACCAGTTGTTTGTACTGAATGTGGATATGAAATGGTTCCACCAACTGAACACGTCTGTGCTGATAGAGTTGCTTTAGTGAATGCAGTTCCATCCACCTGTCAAACTAAAGGCCATATTCAATATTACGAATGTACCTGTCATAAGATGTATTATGACTTAGCAGCTACAAATGAAATAACTGATCCAAGCGCTATTGTTCTTGATTATGCGTCTCATAACACTACCCATGTTGAAGCAGTTGTGGCAAATTGTAATATGCCTGGCAATATTGAGTATTGGCATTGTAATGTATGTGATAAATATTTTAGTGATGCGGCATGTACCACTCAAATAACCCAATCAAGCACAGTAATTGCTAAAGAGGATCATAATTATTCAGAAGCATGGACAAAAGATGCAACATTCCATTGGCACGCATGTACTAAATGTGGTGCGTCAGAGGAAAAAATTCCACATACTTTCAACTTGGATCATGCAACTGAAGATGAAAATAAGTATTGTACAGTATGTGGTTATATAGCTGAAACAGCTACAGGTCACTTATGTAAATTACATTTAGTTATTCATGATGCTCACGATGCTACTTGTGAAGCTGCCGGTAATACCTTGTATTATGAATGTAGCGTAGATCATAAATATTATAGTGATGAGAATGCGGAAAATGAGATTGCTTTAGAAGATACCGTCATTCCTGCTACTGGCCATACGCCAGCAACTAAGATTAATGAAAAACCTGCAAACTGCCAAGAAACTGGCATAAAGGAATATTATGTTTGTGAAAATTGTGGAAATAAAATAATTGAAATAGAGGATGTCTGGACTCTTGTTGAAGATTCAGCTTTAGTTATACCAATTAATTCAAACAATCACACTCATTTAATACACCATGATGCACAAGAGGCTACATGTTATCAAGTTGGATGGGATGAATATGACACATGTGTTTGTGGAGAATATTCAACTTACCATGAAATACCTATGGTTGATCATAGTTTTGCAGGTCAACCATATTTATACGATTCAACACACCATTGGCAAACTTGTAAAGTGTGCGGTGAATTAAGTGCTAAAGTCGAACATGATTTCAATCGTGCTTCAGCCAGTGAAACTGAAAATAAATATTGTAAGGTTTGTGGTTATGTTGCTGAATATGCTACAGGCCATACACACTCTTTGACTCACTATGATAGAGTTGAAGCGTCTTGCACTGAAACAGGTAATATCGAATATTGGTATTGTTCAGGTTGCGACAAATACTTCTCTGATGCAGGTGCAAGCAATCAAATTGATCAATCCTTTATTATCATTGCAGCTCATCACGATTATAGTGATTTGATTACTGGTAGTGCAGCTACTTGTAGTTCTACAGGCACCAAAGATCATTATGAGTGTAATAATTGCGGTACATTATTTATCAAAAATGGTAATCAATATGTTGCAGTTGATAGCAATTCTTTGATTATTCCTATTAACCCGAATAACCATAGTGATTTACAACAACACGCAGCAGTAAGTGCATCATGTACTGAAACGGGTACTATCGAATATTGGTACTGCTCAGGCTGCGATAATTATTACAGTAACTCGACAGCAACCACGGTAATATCAGAATCAGATATTATAATTCCAATGACTAGCCATAATTACGGAGAATGGGAAGAGGAAACTACACCAACATGTACTACTACCGGAAGTAAAGTTAGAGTTTGTGCTGACTGTGGCGCTGAGCAAAGGGAAACACTTCCTGTGGTTCCACATACAACAAAACATGTTATGGCTAATGATCCAACATGTACTAAAGATGGTAATATCGAGTATTGGTATTGTGAAGTTTGCAAACAATATTTCGAAGATAATAAATATGCATCAGTAATATCAGAATCTGATACTGTGATTGGAAAATTAGGACATAGTTATGAGTATACATACGAATGGAATAAGACTCATACCTCTGTTACTGCCACTAAAACCTGCACAAAGTGTGGATATGAAATAGAAGAAACTGTCTCTGCTACATCAACTATAACACTTGAACCAACATGTCTAACTAAGGGAAAACATACATATACTTCTAATTCGTTTACAACTGAAGGGTTTGAGATTCAATCGATTGTGGTTGAAGATATTCCTGCAACAGAACATGATTATTCAACAGATAAATATTATGTTTGGCAATCTGGTTCTAAATCCGTTGATAAAGGAAAGGTATGCCAAAGTGACTTCACACATATAGGTGATGTAGAACTTGATACAAGAGATGATTCTTCAAATAAAACAACTACCTTGTATACTGCAGCCTCGACTATTTCTGAGCTTGCAAATCAAAGAACTGCTAATCAAAAGTGTGGAGATTTAAATATTCACTTCTCGAACACTGGAAGCGTTTATGGTAACCCATATGATACCACTCTTGTCCTTAATATAACCCATGGTAACGAAGTATCATCACTAGCCGACTTGTTGTTTATTAAGATTGATAACAGTTATTATTACAACATATCATGGCATTCTGGTAAGTCTTATGCACTTATGTATCCTAATTTAACTTCTACCGTTAATAATAATAGTAATGGTTTTACTAATTTGGGTGCTTCAGATTCTTTAGGACATACTACAAACTTATCTTCAGATACTTCGTTCTATAACGCTATGCTTGAGTTTACTAAGGACTGTGAGATTATAGTGAGAGTTAGTGTCGAGGATGATACTAGGATTGCAACCGTAAAAATGATCTATAATCCAAAAGCTGCTGCATATAGCGAATATGTTGGATACACTCAAACATTCAGGATTCAATATAGTGAGGTCGAATACACTGACTATAATTATGTTAATAGTGTAAGAATTGCAAGGCCATTAGCTACAACTGGAATGACAATGACTTATTTCAATTGTAACGAATATGTAGATAGAGATGTATTTTCTTGTAATTACAATAGTGGAACTTCAGGAAGCGTTACAAAAACTGTTGTTATTGATATAGACGGTAAAGACAAGGGCTTTTAAACAATAAGTTGCTCTATCGTACAGTTTAACGCAGTAGCGAGTTGATAGAGTGTTTCGCCTGACGCTTTTGATAGTTCAATTTGCCCACGCTCATACGCTTTGATATTTCTTAATGGAACACCGCTTATAAAAGCAAGTTCGCTTTGTGAAAAGTTTTTCTTCAGCCTTAATAGTTTTAGTTTATTTTTGATTGCTAGTTCTTTTTTAAATATTTCAGTTGACTTCGTTATATCCATTTCATGATAAGGAAAATAATTCAATAGTAATTTAGATGCAGGAACATGAAATAGTAAATCTGCAAATGTGCAATTATAATACCATTGATTATATGCAAGCATATAGCCCACCCAATATGCTGGAGTAGCGTATTCTGGTTGATCAAAGTATTGTGGTTCTTTACCAATCACTAAAGCAAGTAGTTCATTAGAAGACTTTCCATATATATTTATATAGTCGCATTTTTCAAATGATTCACTTATTTTGGAATTTGCAAACATTATGGCAAAATAATCTATGTCCATTTTGAGATTCATTACTGCTAACTCAAACATCTCTCCTAGAGCACCCATTGTTAAATCAAGTTTATCTTCTGTATATGGATGAATCATTTTTTAATCCCTCTTATTAAATCCATTATGAATGTTTCTTTCTCTACATCTTGATTATCTGATAAGTTTTTATATTTCTGGTTGGCTTCAGCATTTCTATTCTTTCTTTTGTAGTAATATTCACTAACATCAACTTTCTCACTGTTAACAAACTGTATCTTTTCAAATGCTTTTTCTGAAATAAGAACTATTTGTTCTCCGAGTTTGCCATATCTTAGTGCTGAGGATAATGATTCTAGCGATAGTGTGTTACTGAGAAAATCTTTTGCAAAAGTAAAATATGAGTCATCAGCTCTATAACCAATTACGACATCATATTGGGAGATATCGATAGAATAATTTGCTTTTAAATATTTAACTGCATTTTTAGCGATGTTATTTTTTAGATTAAAGGTTCTGTTTTGTATTAAGATAGTAATCCAATTTAATACTGTAGATGCCTTGTCTAAATATAATATTTTCAAACCTTCTGTTTGGAGTTCATATTTATTTACATATGCATTAGTATTTAAATCCTTACACGCCCATTCTTTTCCTAATTCAACATCTTCAGTACAATAAAAACCACAACCGTAGTCGTTATATTTACTTCCTAAACCATACATTGGTTTTTTCACAATATGATCAGAACCATGGAACAATGCGAGAGTCTTTTTCATAACTAAAATATAACATTATAATGTCCTAAAATAAAGATAAAAAAGAGAGAGGATTTATCCCCTCTCCAGTTTACTATCAATATATTATAGATATAAGCTTGCTGCTCCGATGATACCTGATTCATAACCGAGTGTTGCAATTAATAATTCAGGTACTGGTGTATTTTTATAACCCCAGTCATATAGAGCACAATAGGCTTTAAGTTTATCAATTAAGTAATCGCCTTGTTTAGCAATACCACCGCTTAGGATGAAGGCATTTGGACGGAAGATGTTGTTATAGTTAAGGATTGTTTCACCTAAATACTTAATATAGTTATTAATAACTTCTTCTCCGACCTTATCACCTTTTTGAGCAGCATCGAATGGAGTTTTGCCGTTAACATTTTCAATGTCACCCTTACATAGTTTCCATAGGAGTGAATCTTTATTTAAGTTCATTGCTTCTTTAGTTTGTCTAATAAGAGCACTAGCAGAGGCATATGCTTCAGCGCATCCTCTTCTACCACAGCCACATAATTCACCGTTCATAATAAGGGTGATATGACCAAGTTCAGCACCTTTACCTTCATTACCTTCAAAGAGTTTGCCGTCAAGTATGAGGCCACCTCCAACGCCGGTACCTAAGGTAATCATTACAACATTAGGATATTTCCATTTAAAGCCGAAGCGTGCTTCACCTAACGCTGCGGCATTCGCATCGTTAGTAAGTCTCACTTGAAGGCCTGTACCTTCTTGCACCATATCTCTAAGAGGAACGTTTTCCCATTTGAGATTGGCGCTGCTATCAACAGTACCTTTTCTTACGTTAACGACACCAGGAACACCGATTCCAATGCCATTAACATCGTCTGGATATAATTTATTCTTATTTAATAAATTCTTGATGCCATAAATTAAATCGTTAATTGTCTTTTCATATGGATCTCCACATGTAGTAGGAACGATAACGGTATCTAAAACTTGTCCTTTTTCATTAACAAGGCCACATTTCATCGACATACCACCGATGTCAACACCTATTGAAAACATATATGTAACTCCTTTAAGTTATTAATTTTAGTATAAGGCAAGTTATTATGTTTTTCTATATTTATATATAAGAAGAAATTTGAAATATTTTAAAAAAATTCAACATTTTTGCTTTTTCAACCGTCTTTTAAATATATATAGGGGAAATTTCACAAGAATTAACCCAACACAATAAAAATGTGTGGACAAATGCCGTACATATTTGTATAAAGTAATTGAAAGGAGAATTAATTATGGCCGTCCAAACTAGAAAGGAAAGAATTGATATTAGGGTAACAAAAGAAGAAAAACAATTAATTGAAAAAGCAGCTGCTGAATCAAGATTATCCATTTCGTCTTATCTTATTTCTTTAGCACTCAAACAAGCTAAAATAGATTTGGTTAAGAACAAAACTATCTATTTGAACGACGAAGAGGCGCTGCGCTTTTATGAAATAATTAATCATCCTTCAGAACTTACCGAATATCAAAAGAAACTATTAGATGAAATTGATTTCGATAAGAAACTTGACCTGTAAAGAGGTTTTAAACGATTTTGATTGTGGTGTTGAGCTTCTAAATAAATATCTTAAGAGTTATGCGCTGAAAAATGATTTAGACAACATTGGAAAAACATACTTATGTTTAGAAGATGATAAAGTTATTGGTTTCTTTACTTTAGCGAATGGCTCTATCAAAAGAGAATCATTATCAATAAATAAAACACTACCAAGATATCCAATTCCAGTTGTTTTATTGGCTAGACTAGCTGTAGATATTAATCATCAAAGAAAACACATAGGCAGATTTCTCATCCAAAATATAATCCAAATAGTGTACGAATCATCTTTTTACTCTGCTTCCTTTGGTATAGTGGTTGAGTCGAAGCCAGAATCAATAGGTTTTTATGAACTAATGGGATTTGAAAAGACATATAAGGAATTTGTATGTTTCTACCCAATGGAAAAAATTGAGAATTATATAATTAACAAAAAATACTAAGTTTGACCTTATCTCTTTATAAAGCAGTATTTTATGAAACGCTCATAGAGGGCATTTCCTTTTAATATCTCTCGAGACAATGTTGAGTCCTGTGGCTCAATAGCAATAGAACGGCGTCTTTTATCAGTTAGCTGTTCCCATTTAATGTTATCTGGGTAGTTATCTGTATATATTTGGACACCTGAATAATTGGTATAGATATTTAATTCATATTCATTATTACTCAATTTAACTTGAGGAATTAGTTGGTTTGATTCAATAAAGAAGTAGTGGTGGTCATATCCATAAGTACGAGAGTTCTTTAAATAATTATCATTAATATCTTTTGCGATTTTTTTACTTATACGAAAGTCCATTGCTGGAGTGACATTTCTTATTTCTAGTGGCAACAAATCTTCTTTATTAGGATGAAGAAATTTATCAGCGTTTATCATTAGTGATAAATCATCAAGATTTTTTGATCCTAACGTGAAGTAAGTATGATTAGTTAAAGCGAGAACAGTATCTTTATCGCTAGAAGCAGAATATTCGAGTAAAATTTCGTTTTTATAATTATATAAAACATATGTCACTTTAAGGTTAACATTACCAGGTAAACCTTCTTCTAAATCTTTGGATAAATAATTGAATATGAGCTTTACTTCATCATTATCTTCTTTAATCTCATAGGAGAATATTTTTGTTGATAAGCCCTCTCTTCCTCCGTGTAAAGAAGCATGAGGCTCATTTAAATCCATTTTATATGTTTTATTATTAATAATAACTTCGCCATAACTAACACGATTACAGATTCTACCAATGGTCTTGCCATGATAGATTGGAGTGAGTTTATAGGTTGATAAATCCACGGGAGTTTGAGTTAAATATCTATCTCCATCTTTAATAGCAAATATTGATGCACCTAAAGAACAAAAGATGACTTCAAAGCCGAGATCATTTTTAATAGAAATGAATTCTAAATCTTCTTTTTTATATTGAGAAATGTTCATAGTTAGATTCTATATTTCTTGCGCGATAAATGAAATACAAATAGTGATTAGCGGTTGTTGTTCATAGATTTTTTCATATTTTTTCAACATTTTTGTAATTTGTTCCGTCTTTTAAATATATATAGGAGGCATATGAACTTTTTAAAACCCAGATATGAATAGAAGTGCACTATGTAATTTACTTAGGTGCAAAAAATGCACTTAACAATAAAGCAAGGTGCAAATTTTATTAAGAAAAAAAGTTGTTTAGTGACATTAACTAATTCAAGGATGAGAACAATAAATAGTTGTGTTTATGCTCATATAATTAACAAATTTTCATGTTTTTTAAATTTTTTCTTGCACGTATTATTATTCCTCTATATATTATATAAGCGTGTGTTTCTCGTGAACACATCAGACCTTATGGTCATTTTTTAAAGGAAATAATGATACACCCGGAAACGTGGATGTATCGATGAAAGGAAAGATTAATGCCTACAATCAACCAATTAGTCAGAGAAGGTAGAAGAACAGCCGTCGTCAAATCTAAGGCTCCAGCTTTAGGTAAGAGATGGAACTCTTTAAAGAAAAAAGAGATGAACCAAGCCTCCTCACAAAAAAGAGGTGTCTGTACTCGTGTCGGTACCATGACTCCTAAGAAACCAAACTCTGCTTTAAGAAAGTACGCCCGTGTACGTTTATCTAACGGATACGAAGTCACTGCTTACATCGGTGGAGAAGGACACAACTTACAAGAACACAGTACCGTTATGATTCGTGGCGGACGTGTTAAAGATTTACCAGGTGTTAGATATCACATTATCCGTGGTACCTTAGACTGCGCCGGTATTGAAAAAAGAAGACAAGGCCGCTCACTTTATGGTTCTAAGAAACCAAAAGCTGCTAAGTAAGGAAAGGAGAAGAGATTATGCCAAGAAAAGGAAAAGTCGCGAAACGTGATGTATTACCTGATCCAATCTATAATTCAAAGTTAGTTACTCGTTTAATTAACAAGATTATGATTGATGGTAAAAGGGGCACTGCCCAAAAGATTCTCTATACCGCCTTCAAGAAAGTAGAAGAGAAGACCAATCAACCTGCCATGGATGTCTTTGCTACCGCAATCAACAACATCATGCCAGAAGTTGAATTAAAAGTGAGAAGAATTGGTGCTGCTAACTATCAAGTACCAGTCGAAGTTTCTCCAGAAAGAAAAGTCACTTTAGGCTTAAGATGGTTAGTCAACTATTCCCGTCTTAGAAACGAAAAGAGCATGGAAGAACGTCTCGCTAATGAGATTATCGATGCTGCTAACGGAACTGGTGCATCTGTCAAGAAGAGAGATGACGTCCATAAGATGGCTGAAGCTAATAAGGCTTACGCCCACTATAAGTGGTAAGGAAGTAAGTTATGGCTGCACGTGAATATGATTTAGCCCATACCCGTAACATCGGGATTATGGCCCACATCGATGCTGGTAAAACAACTACCACTGAACGTATCTTATTCTTCACCGGAAAGACCCATAAGATTGGTGAAGTCCATGATGGACAAGCTACTATGGACTGGATGGCCCAAGAACAAGAAAGAGGTATTACCATTACCTCTGCTGCTACTACCGCCTTCTGGAAAGGTAATAGAGTAAACATTATCGACACTCCAGGGCACGTCGACTTCACCGTTGAAGTTGAACGTTCACTCCGTGTCTTAGATGGTGCTGTTACCGTCCTCGATGGCAAAAACGGTGTTGAACCACAAACTGAAACAGTTTGGAGACAAGGTTCAAAATATGGAGTTCCACGTATCGTCTTCGTCAACAAACTTGACGCTATCGGTGCGGACTTCGAAATGTGTGTTCGTTCCCTTCACGAAAGACTCGGTGCTAATGCTGCCGCTGTCCAATACCCAATCGGAATTGAATCCACATTAAAAGGTGCTATCGACATCTTAGAACAAAAAGCTTGGGTTTATGGTAACGATCCACATGAACCACCACACGAAGAACCAATCCCAGCAGAATATGCTGATAAGGTTGTGGAATTAAGAGGAAAATTATTCGAAGCTCTTGCTAACTATGATGAAGATATCTTAATGATGGTCCTTGAAGGTCAAGAACCAGATGTTCCAACTGCTAAAGCTGCTATCCGTAAAGCTGTTTTAACTGGTGAATTCCACCCAGTCTTCTGTGGATCTGCTTATAAGAACAAGAACATCCAATTACTCCTTGATGGTGTTATCGATTACTTACCATCTCCACTTGATATCCCACCTGCTAAGGGCACCGATGAAAGTGGTAATGAAATCGTTTGCAAACCTGATGACAATGAACCTCTCGGTGCATTAGCATTCAAGATTGCTACTGACCCATTTGTTGGTCGTCTCGCTTATGTCCGTATCTATAGCGGTGTTCTTAAATCTGGTAGCTATGTGTTAAATAGTACAAAAGGACAAAAGGAAAGAATTTCCCGTTTAGTCTTAATGCACAGTAACCATAGAGAAGAAGTTGAAGAATTACACGCTGGTGATATCGGTGCTGTCGTTGGACTTAAGAATACCACAACAGGTGACACATTATGTGATGAAAATCATGAAGTCATCTTAGAAAAGATGGAATTCCCAGATCCAGTTATCGAAGAAGCCGTTGAACCAAAGACTAAAGCTGACCAAGAAAAGATGTCAATTGCTTTACAAAAACTCGCTGAAGAAGATCCAACCTTCAGAGTGAGAACTAACCCAGAAACTGGTCAAACCATTATCGCTGGTGTTGGTGAATTACACTTAGACATTATTGTTGACCGTATGAAGAGAGAATTTAACGTTCAAGTTAACGTTGGTGCTCCTCAAGTTGAATATCGTGAAACAATTAAATCTGCCGCTGAATGTGAAGGCAAATATATCCGTCAATCTGGTGGTAGAGGTCAATATGGTCACGTTTGGATCAAATTCGAACCAAACCCAGGCAAAGGATTTGAATTCGTTGACGCGATCGTTGGTGGTGCCGTTCCACGTGAATACATCAAACCAACTCAAGATGGATTAATTGACGCTCTTGATAGAGGTATGTTAGCCGGATTCAAAGTCATGGATATCAAAGCTACATTATTCGATGGTAGTTACCATGATGTTGACTCTAGTGAAGCTGCCTATAAGATTGCTGCTAGCTTAGCTCTCAAAGAAGCTGCTAAGAAATGTAACCCAGTCATCTTAGAGCCAATTATGAAAATCGAAGTCACTGTCCCTGAACAATATTATGGTGATGTCTTAGGTGATATCGCTAGACGTAGAGGACAAACTACTGGTGAATCTCAAAGAGCAAACGCCAAAATCATCGAAGCTGAAGTACCATTATCCGAAATGTTCGGATACGTTACCGACTTACGTAGTATGACTCAAGGTAGAGGTAACTACGTGATGCAATTCGATCACTACGGTGAATGCCCAAGATTCGTCCAAGAAGAAATCATCAAAAAGAGCGGAATGGCCCGCTAAAATCAATAATTACACCGTTAGGTGTTGATTATAAAAAAAGATTGCTATATTATTAAACCGTTGAATTCGCATTTAAATTGAAAGGAGATTCAAACAATGGCAAAAGAAAAGTTTGACAGAAGTAAGACTCACGTTAACATTGGTACCATCGGACACGTTGACCATGGTAAGACCACATTAACCGCTGCTATTACCGCTGTCTTAGCAAAAAAAGGTGGAGCAGTCAAACAAGACTATGCTCAAATTGACTCTGCACCAGAAGAAAAGGCTCGTGGTATTACAATTAACACAGCCCATATCGAATACCAAACAGCTAAGAGACACTATGCTCACGTTGACTGCCCAGGGCACGCTGACTATGTCAAGAACATGATTACTGGTGCTGCTCAAATGGATGGTGCTATCCTCGTTGTTGCTGGTACTGATGGCGTTATGCCACAAACTCGTGAACACATCTTACTTGCTCGTCAAGTTGGTGTTCCATACATCGTCGTCTTCATTAACAAGACCGACCTTGTTGACGATCCAGAATTATTAGACTTAGTCGAAATGGACGTCCGTGACTTACTCAATAGCTACGGCTTCCCAGGTGATGAAGTCCCAGTGATTCGTGGTTCTGCTAGATTAGCCCTCGATGGCGATCCAGAAGCTGAAAAGCAAATCTTAGCTTTAATGGATGCTGTTGATGCTTACATCCCAGATCCAGTTCGTGATGATGCCAAACCATTCTTACTCGCTATCGAAGACGTTATGACCATCTCTGGCCGTGGTACTGTTGTTACAGGCCGTGTTGAAAGAGGTAGTGCTAAACTCGGTGACGAAGTTGAAATCGTCGGTATCAGACCAACTCAAAAATCCGTTATTACAGGTCTTGAATCATTCAGAAAAACTTGTGACTTTGTCCAAGCTGGTGATAACGTTGGTGTCCTTTTAAGAGGTATCAACCGTGACCAAGTCCAACGTGGTCAAGTCCTTGCTAAACCAGGTAGTGTTACTCCACATACCACATTCAAGGCTTCTGTCTACGTCTTAACCAAAGAAGAAGGTGGCCGTCATACAGCTTTCTTAAGCAACTATAGACCACAATTCTACTTCCGTACCACTGACGTTACCGGTGTTATCACCCTCCCAGCTGGTGTCGAAATGGTTATGCCAGGCGATAACGTTGAATTAAACGTTGAATTAATTCACCCAATCGCTCTTGAAAAAGGTACCAAATTCTCCATCCGTGAAGGTGGTAGAACCGTTGGTGCTGGTACTGTTAACGAAATTATTAAATAATTTAGTTATAGTAACTGATAACTACCCTCGAGAAATCGAGGGTTTTTATTATCCTTTGTTATTTGTTTGATAAATATTGTATAAAATTGTATAAGTATGTATAATATTGTTGTAGGAGGTCATTATGAGTGTAAAATGGATTAGTAAGATTGATACGACAGGCACTGCAACAATATATCAAAACTATATTCAAACAAATAAGCAATTCGTTGATAAGTTTATTGATAAATATAGCGTGCTAGTGGGTTTAGATGATGAAACAGATACGATTTATCTTAAACCATTATCATTAGACGAAGATAATGATGTGAAGTATCAATCAAGTTTAAAAATTAAATTCAACATTCAAAAAAGTTTTATGAGATTTGGTAATACGAAAAATATTAGCCAAATCGCTTCTATCATCCACGTTGAGATTCCTAAAGCAGGACTTAGAGGTATTAGTAAGTGGGATGAAAAAGAGAATTCATTAGTGATTTGTTTTGGAGGAGAGAAATAATGGAACAATATATGTGGATTGTTTGGCTAGCAATATTTGTAGTAGCCATTATCATTGAAGCAACGACAACAGAGTTAGTCTCAATATTCTTCTGTTTCGGTAGTATTATTGCTCTTATCATCTCATTCATTCCAGGAGCGAGCTGGTGGATTCAATTAATCGTCTTTATCGTCGTTTCTGGTGCTTCTTTATTAGGATTAAGGCCACTGGTTCATAAATATTTTAATAAAGAGAAGAGAAACACTAATGTCGATGAATTAATTGGTAAGAAGATTACGATATTAGATTTAAATAAAGATAATCTTTACGAAGCCAAAGTAAACGGACTTGTTTGGAGAGTAACAACTGTTGATGAAGAAGAGCAGTTAAAAGAAAATGATAAAGCTGAAGTTGTTGCAATTTCAGGAAACAAATTAGTTGTTAGAAAGGTAGAAAAATAACATGATTGGATTAATTATTGCGTTATCAATTATTGGAGTATTATTATTAGTCATTTTAATTAGCTCCATTAAGATTGTTAGACAAGCTCAAAAAGTGATTGTCGAAAGACTTGGTGGATATCGAAAGACTTGGGATGTCGGTATCCATATGTTAGTCCCATTTATCGATAGAGTGGCTTACCGTATCTCAATGAAGGAACAAATTAAAGACTTTGATCCTCAAGACGTGATTACTAAAGATAATGTCACTATGAAGATTGACACTGTCGTCTTCTACTGCGTCACCGATCCTAAACTCTATAGTTATGGTATTGAAAACCCAGTGTTGGCCATTGAAAACTTATCCGCGACAACCTTAAGAAATATTATTGGTGAACTTGATTTAGATGAAACATTAACTTCACGTGACGTCATTAATACCAAGATGAGAACCATCTTAGATGAGGCAACTGACCCATGGGGCATTAAAGTGAACCGTGTGGAAGTGAAAAACATTCTCCCTCCTAAAGATATTAGAGAAGCCATGGAACGTCAAATGCGTGCCGAAAGAGAAAAGCGTGAAAAGATCCTTCTCGCGGAAGGTGAAAAGCAATCCGCGATTTTAGGGGCTGAAGGTAGAAAAGAATCAATGATTCTTAACGCCGAAGCTGATAAACAAGCCGCTATTAAAAAGGCAGAAGGCGAATCAGAAGCATTAATTAAATTAAAGACTGCAGAAGCTGAAGGTATTCTTAGAGTAAGAGAAGCAGAAGCAAATGGCTTAAAACTTATGAAAGAAGCAGGAGCTGATGAAGCTGTCTTAAAACTTAGAAGCTATGAAGCCCTTGTTAAACTTGGTGAAGGACAAGCGACAAAGATTATCGTTCCAAGCGATATTCAAAACCTTGCGAGCACCGCAACAGCAATCGCAGAAGTAGTAAAGAAATAATAGATAACATCTATAAAAGAAGGTTAGCCAAATTTTAGTAGGGGGTAACCTAGATAAACCCAAAGTTAAGTAGGGATAAAAATCGTCATTTCTTAGGA
>SVAY01000008.1 GCA_015059185.1 Erysipelotrichaceae bacterium | reverse complement strand
TACTTAACTTTGGTTAGTTATAAAAACCCTACTTAACTTTGGATACCATATGTTTCCCTACTAAAGTTTGGTTATCTTAAAAGAAAAGGCGTAATTGGATTTACGCCTTTTTTGGTGCTTTCTTTCTTGCCTCATTGATGAGTTTCATTTCTGGCTCATCAATAACTTGTACTTCGTTTTCATTTGCCCATTTAATACAGCCTGTTAAAACGATTTTTAAGAATGGACGTGGTATTTTAGCGAGCATCTTCATCGCTCCTTCGGTGAAGGTAACGTTACGAGGATTATCATTTAATCGATCAATCGCGTATTTAACGCTTGAGATATCAACTTCACGATCAGGAATACCAACTTTATCTGGTTTACGATATGGTGAACACCAGAAGAAGGCAGAATCGCGATATCCCCAGTTCGTTGGTAGTGGGCAGAAGTTTTTACGGTTCGCTCCATTAACGATAGCGTTATAATATTTATCTTTTACTAAGATATGATCAATTCTAAGAATGAAGTGAGCGCCGTATTTAGAAGTGATGCCATTAAAGTCGTGATAAGGACCATTATATTCTTCTTGGACTTTATCTTTTTCCGCGTGGTCGAGTTCTTTCATCCAAGTGCATTCAAATACCTGAGCGGCTTCTTTGACAATTTTTGGGTAGATTTTTGTTGGGTCTTGTTGTTGAGATAAAGAATTTACTGGATGGAACTTAAAGTTCTTGAGTTTCTCTTCAGGAGTATCTCCTGGGAAGCCCATATCAACATGTCCTTTAAAATCTTTTTTAGAATATGGAAGGAAGTTAATTGTACATCTTCCGTGTCTCAGTAAACCTTTAGCAGTGTTAGAAGAATTACGACATTCAAGTAACATCGCATAATACTCTTTTCCAGCAATATAGTAAGGGAAGATTAAAGAATAACTACCAAAACTAGTGATAGTTTTATCTTCATTTAAGGTGCCAATTAAAGTTAATGGCATTGGGAAAAATGAGCTAGATTGATAGAAATTATCTTTAATAGTGACTTCTTTAAATTGTTCCGCCATAAAAAATCCTTTCTTAATAAAAATACGTGTTAAACACTATGTATATTGTAACGATTTTATTTTTTAAGTGCTATACCATTTATATAAAAACTATAATGTTTTTAATAATTGTCACGATTAATGTAAAATAAGAGAAATGAAAAAGGTAACTAAGGAAGTTTTACGCGATACCGCATCGAGATTAATGTTCACGATGAAGGAAGAGGAATATGACACCCTCCTCAGCGATTTTGATTTAATCATTAAGCAGATGGATCTTATCGCTAATATCAAAGGAGTAGATGAAGCCACTCCAAT
The DNA here is from genome assembly GCA_015059185.1 of Erysipelotrichaceae bacterium. Taxonomy (GTDB): domain Bacteria; phylum Bacillota_I; class Bacilli_A; order RFN20; family CAG-826; genus SIG220. Next base: position 68,580 of record SVAY01000008.1, on the reverse strand, counting down.
GACTTTTCCTTATGAAATAAGTACAAATTATTTACGTATTGATGAAGTGGAAGCGCCTTTAGATATTAAAGATGCTTTAAAGAACGCTAAAGACGTTAAAGATAATCAAATCGAATTACCAAAGGTATTAAATAGATGAGTTATTTAGATTTATCCATCAAAGATATTCATGAAGCGATTCTTAATCATGAGGTCACTCCAATTGAACTTGTGAAAGAAGCTTTAGAACGTGCACATAATGATAAGCATAATTCTTTTGAATGCATCTTAGATGATGAGGCTTTAGAAGCAGTTAATAACTTAGCATCTAAAGATAAGAACAATATCTTTTATGGTATTCCAATTGTTATTAAAGATAACTATTCTACCAAAGATATAGAAACAACAGCGAGTAGCAATATCTTAAAAGGCTATATCCCGGTGTTTGATGCAGAAGTAGTGACAAGACTTAAAGAAGCTGGCGCCATCATCATAGGAAAAACAACAATGGACGAACTTGCCATGGGTGGAACAGGAACGACAGGTCACTTAGGTAAACAAACTAATCCGTGGGATGCGGAAAGAATGGTGGGAGGCAGTAGCTCAGGCTGTGCTTCTAGTATTGCTAGTGGAGTGACTCCATTCGCTTTAGGTAGTGATACTGGCGATAGTGTTCGTAAGCCAGCAAGTTATGTTGGGTCTATCGGCTTTAAACCAACTTGGGGTAGAATCTCGCGTTTTGGTTTATTTCCTTTTGCACCTAGTTTAGATACTGTTGCCTATTTCACTCGTAACGTATATGACGCTGCTATTAGTTTAAATGTCTTAGCAGGTAGAGATAATAAAGATATGGCTTCGTCTAGTAAAGAAGTAGAAGATTATACATCTAAATTATTCGATACGATTAAAGGGAAAAAGATCTGCGTTATTAGTGGCATATTGGATTCATTTAGTAATGAAAAGGTGAAGAATTTATTCCTTACTCAATTAGATAAATTAAAAGAAGCCGGAGCAGAAATAATATATGAAGATATTGATAAGAACTTGCTCTTATCTATCTTACCAACTTATTACATCATCTCATCTTGTGAAGCGACGAGTAATACTGCATCCTTAGATGGCATTAAATTTGGCAATCGTATTGAAGGTGACGCCTATGAAGATGTGGTGATTAATACCCGTACTCAAGGATTCTCAGAAAGAATTAAAAGAAGATTTGTTATTGGTTCATATTCCTTATTAAAAGAAAATAGAGAAGAATTATTCATCCGAGCAAAGAAATCTCGAAGAATGATTGTTGATGCATTTAATGAAGCGCTTAAAAAGTGTGACGCGATTTATCTACCAGCTTCTAGTAGTGTCGCTCCATATTTTAAAGATATAGATAACGTTGATAAATTGAGTGATGAATATCTCATCGCTGATAACTTTATGGCGTATGCAAACTTTGCTGGCTTACCAAGTATCACTTTACCATTAGGCTTTATTGATGGGCTTCCTATTGGAGCAAATCTCACTAGTAAAATATTTGATGAAGTTAATCTTTTATCAATAGCAAGTAATGTTGAACGTATTATTGGGTTGAAGAATTTACTCGCTAAGGAGGAAGAATAATGGAATTAATTCCTATTATTGGGCTTGAAATCCATATTCAGATGAAGACTAAGTCAAAGATGTTTTCTAGTGCTCCTAATACCTATGGACTAACTCCTAACACCATGACTTCTCCTTTAGATTTTGCGTTTCCTGGAACGATGCCTACTGTTAATAAAGAAGCAGTAATTCACGCTCTTAGAGTAGCGCATGCCTTAAATATGAGTCTTGAACACGAATTACATTTTGACCGTAAGAATTATTTCTATAGTGATCTTCCTAAAGGATATCAAATCACTCAAGAAGAGAGACCACTAGGTAGAGATGGTTATATAAATATAAAAGATAAACAAATCCGTATTAAAAGATTACACATCGAAGAAGATACTTGTAAACAAACTCATACTGATGAACATTCTTATTTAGACTTTAATCGTGCCGGTATACCGCTATTAGAAATCGTTACTCTCCCTGATATAAGGAGTGCAAAAGAAGCAGTAGCAGTATTAGAAAAGATTAGAAGTATTGTTTCTTATTTAGATGTGAGTGACGGGAAGATGGAAGAAGGTTCTCTAAGATGCGATGTTAATATTTCTCTTAAAGATGTTAATAGTGAGACCCTTAATAACAAAGTTGAGATTAAAAACCTTAATTCTTTATCCAATATGGAAAAGGCAATTAATTATGAAATTAAAAGACAAAAAGAACTACTTCTTCATGGCGAAGAAATAAAGCAAGAAACTAGGCGTTATGATGAAAATAAAAAAGAAACAACATTTTTAAGAATTAAAGTTGATGCAATAGATTATAAATATTTCCCCGATCCTAATATCATTCCAATTAAGTTAAGTGCAGATTTTATTAATGAAGTGATTGCTACTTCTAGTGAATTAGCGGAGGCTAGATATAATCGTTATTTATCATATGGCTTAAAAGAATATGATGCTTCTTTATTGGTGATGGATAAAGATATCAGTGATTATTATGATTTATTAATTAAAGAAGGGATCAACTATAAATTAGCGGCGAACTGGATGAATGAAGAGGTGCGATCTTATTTAAATAAGCAAAGCATAGATATTAAACACTTTCCTCTTTTTGCAACAGATTTAGCTGATTTACTCCGTTATATTGAAAAAGAGGAAGTTTCTAATAAACAAGCGCGTGAAATATTTGCTAGAATAATAAAAGAAGAAAAAACTAGTAAAGAAATTATCGAAACAATGAATGTTTCTTTAATTTCGAACGAAAATGAGATTAGAAAGTTAGTAAATGAAATACTAGATTCTAATCCTCAAACAATCATTGATTTTAAAGCCGGGAAAGATCGGGCTTTAGGATATATCGTTGGAGAAGTGTTAAAACGTAGTAAGGGTCAGGCTAACCCTAAGGTCACTACTAAACTTGTCCACGAGGAAATTATAAGGAGATAAAACATGGCCATTTTAGTAACAGGCGGCACAGGTTACATCGGTAGCCACACAGTAGTGGAATTACTTAACGCAGGATATGATGTCGCTATTTTAGACAACTATTCCAACTCAAAACCAATTGTCTTGGATAGAATTGAGGAAATCACAGGTAAGAGACCAAGATTCTATTTTGCTGATATTCAAGATGAAGCAGCAATGAGAAAAGTCTTCGAAGCTGAAAAAATTACTGATATTATCCACTTCGCTGGATTAAAGTCAGTCGCTGAAAGTGTGAAGTTCCCAGAACTTTATGAAAAGAATAACGTCGGTGGAACCAAAGTTATCTTACGCCTTATGAAAGAATATGGCGTGAATAATCTCGTCTTCTCATCTAGTGCGACAGTTTATGGTGTACCAGATCATGTTCCACTTAAGGAAGATGATAAAGTTGGTGGTTGTACTAACCCATATGGTCAAACCAAATTAGATATTGAATATTTACTTAAAGATTTCTGTAAAGAAGTCCCTTCAGCAAATGTTGCCATCTTAAGATACTTCAACCCAATCGGTGCTCATAAGAGTGGTAGAATTGGTGAAGACCCAACTGGTATCCCAAATAACTTAATGCCATATATCACCCAAGTCGCTGTTGGAAAACGCCCATACTTAAATGTTTATGGTAGTGATTATAAGACAGTTGATGGAACTGGTGTCAGAGACTATATCCATGTCGTTGACTTAGCGATTGGTCACTTATGTGCTTTAAGAAGATTAGAAGCTAAACCAGGATTGGTTATTTATAACTTAGGTACCGGTAAAGGCACATCCGTCTTAGAACTTGTTCATGCATTTGAAAAAGCTAACAACATCAAGATTGAATACAAGATTTGTGATCGTCGTCCAGGTGACGTTGATGAAAACTATGCAGACGCTTCTAAAGCCTTAAGAGAAATGGGTTGGAAGACTGAAAGAGATATCGTTGATGCTTGTAAAGATAGCTGGAATTGGCAAAGCCACAATCCAAATGGATACGAGGAGTAATAATCCCTAATGGAAAAATTGTTTTTAGAAGCTAGTGAAGGGTATTCTTTATCTTTAGCAGTGTTCCCAGTTGAAAAACCAAAAGCGGTTCTTCAAATGATACATGGTATGCAAGAGCATAAAGAAAGATATTATCCTTTCATCGAATATTTAAATAAGAACGGCTACGCGGTTGTCATCTCTGACATGAGAGGACATGGTGAAGACGCTCCATTATTAGGTCATATTGCTGATAAGAAAGGTGAAAAGATTCTTATCGATGACCAAAATAGAATCTATCAATACATCAAAGAGAACTTTAAAGGTATCCCAGTTTATTTATTTGGTCACTCCATGGGCTCAATCATTAGCCGCGTCTTACTCCAAGAACATTCTAAGAATTATCAAAAAGTAATTCTCTCTGGCTATGTTGCGCCTAACCCAGCAAGCCCAGTCGCTGTATTACTTGGTAATATCGTGAAATCATTTGGCAAAAGAAAGTTCTCTAAATTATTAGCGAACCTCGCTCTTGGCCCATATACTAAAGCAGTGAAGAATAGGAAAACTGACTTAGACTGGTTAAGTGCTAACGAAGAGAATGTCCAAAACTATATTAAAGACCCATTATGTGGATTCCCATTCACTAATGGTAGCTTCAGTGCTTTATTCCATCTCTTAAATGCAATGGGTAAAGCCGGTAAATACGTCAATGCGAATGAAGAATTACCATTCTTATTAGCGGGTGGTGAAGATGACCCATGTACCGCTGGAGAAAAAGGTCGCGCTAATAGTAAGAAGGTCTTAGAAAAGGCTGGATTTAAAAACTTCGAAGTAGCAACCTTTAAAGGAATGAGGCATGAAATCTTAAACGAAGTTGATAAAGCTTCTGTTTATCAAACAATGTTAGTATTCCTCAATAAGTAATACTTAAATCGATAGTGGAAGGGCTGTTAATTCAGCCCTTTTATCTTGGTTTTCACTTTTATTTAACTAAATAAAAAATAATAGTATAATGATGTGGCAACATTTTAGAAAGCCATATGTCCATGTAGCTCAGCTGGATAGAGCACTTCCCTCCTAAGGAAGGGGTCGGACGTTCGAATCGTCTCATGGACGCCAAAAAATGTTGCAAGTAAAGTAAAACTTTATTATGATAAATAACGCTGGTAATTAACGCTAGCAATTATCTTGGGTCTGTAGCTCACCTGGGAGAGCGCCTCCATGGCATGGAGGAGGTAGCCGGTTCGATCCCGGTCAGATCCACCAAATTGATAAAAAATGTCCTGAAACAATTTCAGGATTTTTTCTTATGCATTGGTAGAACATATATTATAAATATGGTAGAATAATATTGATAAAAGGAGAATCGCTTTATGAACAAAATCACTATTAAAAATATTGATATTAATGTCACAGGTATTGGTGATGATGATTATGTTAGTCTGACCGATATGGCAAAAATTAAAAATCAAGAATTTCCTGCAGATGTAATTAAAAACTGGATGAGATTGAGAGCGACTATTGAATTTATTGGCATCTGGGAGCAAATAAATAACCCAGATTTTAACATGGTCGAATTCGACCAGTTTAAAAATGAATCTGGCCATAATTACTTTGTAATGACTCCTACCAAATGGGTAAAAAATACTAATGCAATTGGGTTCAAAACTAAATCTGGCAAATATGGCGGTGGCACTTTTGCCCATCGTGATATTGCATTAGAATTTGCGTCTTGGATTTCTGCGGAAGTAAAACTATATATTATTAAGGAATTCCAAAGATTAAAGGCACAAGAATCTGAACAGCTTGAGTGGCACGGTAAGAGATTGTTAACTAAGTTAAATTACCTTATTCATACGGATGCCGTTAAGGAATATTTAGTACCTGTTGAATTATCAAACGAACAAAAGAATTTTATTTATGCTAGTGAAGCAGACCTTTTGAATGTTGCCCTGTTTGGTAAAACTGCAAAAGAGTGGAGAGATACGAACGTAGGCAAAGAAGGCAATATACGAGATTATGCAAATACTATTGAGTTAGCGATTCTTAGCAACCTTGAATATTTAAACTCAATGTTGATTACTCAAAAGCTATCGCAGCAAGAAAGACTAGTCCTTCTTAACAAAGAGGCAAATAGAGAAAAAGAATTATTTAACAAGAATAATGTCAAACCAGTAAAGAGGATTGAAAAGAAATAAACCCCTCGATTTCGAAGGTTTAAAGGGGTCGAATTCGACCCGGTTAAAAAGGAGAAGATATGGCATATAAAGTATTAGGTGATAGAATCAAGAAGATTCGTTTAGAAAACAATATGACTCAGCAAGAATTTGCAGAAGCTTTAGGTTACACCCATAAATCAATGATTAATAAGATAGAGACAGGTCAAACAGACATCTCTTTTGATAAAGTCATTATGTTAATTTTAACTTTCAAGGTGAATGCGAATGAATTTTTAGATATGTCTTTAAGTGAAGCGGCTGAAATAATGAATAAGGCAGATAAAGCTGATAAGCCTGATTATAGAAAAATACATCCGTTAAAATCGCGAGATGAAAGTGTTGTATATGTTAAACCAACAATTATAGATAATCCTAATATCATTGTCGGTGAATATACATATTTCGATGGCCAAAACTTCCAAAGGCATGTCACCCATCATTATGATTTTATCGGCGATAAATTAATCATAGGCAAATTTTGTCAAATAGGAAGAGGTGTAGAATTCATTATGAACGGCGCGAATCATCAAATGAATTCGGTATCGACTTACCCTTTCTATATATTTAATGGTTGGAAACAGGATCCACCTAAAAAAGAAGATTTGCCTTATAAAGGCGACACGGTGATTGGTAATGATGTTTGGATTGGACAGAACGTCACATTCCTTCCAGGCGTGCATGTTGGGGATGGCTGCATTATTGGCGCTAACGCTGTTGTTGGTTCAGATATACCACCTTATTCTATTGTGGTTGGTAATCCAGCAAGAGTTATTAGAAAAAGATTTGATGATGAAATGATTGAATTATTAGAAAAGTTAGAGTGGTGGAATAAAACTACAGAAAAAATCCAAAAGATTATCCCTCTTCTATCTAATAGTGACCTCACTTACGTGAAAGAAGAAATCAAATGTATTTTAGATAGAGATAATCCGTTATAACAATTCATTAAGATTATTTCTTTGATAACAGTAGAAAAATATTTTTAAAATTTTTTATTTATTGTGGCAACTTTGTGGCACCATGTGTTGTAAGATAGTTTCGTAACAAAGGAGAAACCAGTTATGCCAAAGATTAAGAAAAACCTAAACCAAGTCAAATATGTATCCGTCGCTGATATGTATAATAACCTCGATGAGATTAAGTCCATCGATGGTAAATTAGCCTATGCTACTAGATACATTTTGAATCATGATATGAGTACAACTAAAGATTATTCTCTTTCTGGTGCCGTTCATCTTGCCCGTGCAAAGATTGCAGAAGCTATCAAGAATAATCCAAAAGAAAAACCAAGCTTAGCCGCTCAAATGTTCTTAGGTAATCCAACCGAATACATTAAAGGTGAAGCTAATAAGCTTGCTGATCAACTTGAGAAAGCAGATTTCACTATCAAAGATCAAGAACACTTAAAAGAAAACTGTAAAGAAATCGCTAAGTGTATGAACGATGAATTTGCAATTGATGTAAATGGAGTCGATGAGATTTCTAAAGCTATCGGTGTCAAAGCTAGAGTGGAAGCTAGTTTAGGTGGTAGAAAAGCATTAGAAGATACTCTTAAAACTGCTAAAACTCATAAATGGTATGCGATCTTCTCCTCTTCTTCTAAAGAATGGAAGGCTTTAGAGGCAGCATATGAAGATTTCCAAAACCCACACAATGAAAAATATTGTGATTTTAGAAACTTAGCTGGCGCAGCACTTGACTACTTCCAACACAAATTCCCAGGTTGGGGAAAAGATGTTGAACTTCCAGAAAATGCATTTGATAAACTCAATACTTCTGAAAAAGCTAAAGTTAGCTTTGCTATCAGTGTGTTAAAAGCTGCTAATGAACAAAACAGATTAGATGCTGCTTTCCATAACTTAGTGGATACTAGTAAAGCATTAAATATCAAATATGAAGATCTTCCAGCGCAAAATAAAGTTATCGACTTAGACCAAGAAGAATTTGCTAATAAGATTGAAAACGATATTAAAGATGTAGAACCATTCAATAACGCTATTCAAGAAGATAAAGTGGTTAAAGAAAAAGAGCAAGTAAAAGACCAAGCTCCTGTTGAAGAAGAAGCGGCTGTTTCTAAATAATCAACAAAAAAGAATAATAACGCCTGTGGTTTCATAGGCGTTTTTCTATATTACTTTGTAATAAAGAATATATGTTATTAATATTTTTACATTTGTGGCACTTTTGTGACATATAGTGTTATAGAATGTATCTAGGTTAGATAGGGGGAAATAGTTATGCCAAAGAAATATCAGCCATTAACTAAAGAAGAAAAACAAGCGTTATTAAAGAAACATCAAGAGTATGTTGATAAATTTAACGACATCATTAGTCAAGACGTAAGTCGTTCTTCTCTTGCAGCACAATCAGGAGATCAACCAGTTCCGTATTTAGAATTCGATAATAGTCTTTTTGAAAAAATGGATAACGAAGAAGAAGTTGCTGTTTATCGTTTAGCTAACGAGATTAAAGATATACATAATAGACAACAAGAAATCTTAACTGAACTTACTCAAGCGCACGGTCCAGTAGTAAATAACGATGCTTCATTCTTGGTGGCTAAAGCCTTTAAGACTGATGATACTGCATATGCTAGAGCATATAATAAGAGGTTATATCAAGAATTCCAATCTAATCCTAATAAGGTTATAGCAATGCTTTATAAGAAAGTTCTTAACTATGATCCAAAGCAACTTGCATCAGTCGGTGATGATAAAAAAGCCATCTTAGAATATTATAAGAACAATCATGAAATCATTGATTTAGCAGATTCAGTAGAGCAGTTTAGAAGATCAGCAGCCATGATAAATCAAAATGATGAATTTGCGATGGCATTTGATAATGATTTAAGAGAACCGTTAAAGATTATTGCTTACCCAGCTAGACTTGCTAGAGTTGCTGGTGATCCAGAACATTTTGCTTTCCCAGACTTATATAAAGAACAAGCGGAAGCAATTAAGAATTATAACGATAATAATCCTCAAAATTATAGTGAAGCCCTTAATCAATACATCCTTGATAGTGTGGATGAAACTAACGCTACTACCTATATGCCTAAAAACTACTTTACTAATATTGAAGAAGCTAAGGGCAAAGTTAATAGTAAGTTCCTTACTACTCAAGTACTCTATGAAGAAAACCATCAAGGCCCAGAACTTGGTATAAATTATACTTTTAAAGACTTATGCAATGTATTTAGAGATGAAGACTTAGTACTTAAAGTTGGAACTAAAAATGGTCCTGGCCCATTTAGACTTAGATGCGTAAATAGGGTCGGTGAAGAAACCTATTTAAGCTTATGGAGAAAAGAAGTTAATAGAGGACGTGGTAGACAAGGCGATTTTGACTACCATACGGTGAGAGGCCAACTTAAAGGTGGTATTTGGGAAAGATATATTAGACGTAACACCAGCCAACAATGGAAAGATTTTATCAATGCTTTTGAAGAATATAATAATCCAAAGGCTAATGGTTACTTAGATAAACAAGCTCTTAGGGAAAATGCCGAGTATTACTTAACCCATAAAGGCGTTCATTCTAGAGAGGATTTAGCTAACTTAAGCGGTACTGCTTTAGCTAGAGCGACAATGTGTTTAGCAACTAAGGAAGCGCTTGATAAGGAAGCCCAATTAGAAGCGCAAGCCGATAGAGAACTCAGCAGTTTCCTTCCAGTTTATAAAGAACCATTCTTGGATGAAGAAGAAGTTGCTGTTGATAATCATAACAATAACAACATTATTGAAAATGAATTAAATAACAATATTGAAAACAATATCGAAAACGAAATCAAAAACCAATAATAGAGGTATCTAGAACAATACTCCTTTCCTTCATAGTGGGGAGTATTTTTCTTTTATAACAATCTTAAAGCTAGACTTTTGAAATATATTTTTGTAAAAATCATAAAGCACGACGTAACTATAATCAATTAATGATAGTTGATAATAGTGTAAACAATTTAAAGGTTGTTAAATAAATTTAAAGGGTTATATTTAATATAAGTTCACTAGCAGTGAATGGGTTTGACAATTTATGGAAGTATTTACAAGTTACATGACATTTAACTGGGTATTGATCTTAATCTTGCTTGCTTTTGTCATCGTATTAAAAATAACTATATTCCTTGATAAAAAAACTATTCGACGCTTATATATATTAGCCGCTGCAGTGTTTGTTTTATCCATCATCGTCTTTATTGAGTTCTACTTAGTAGAAATTGGTGGATATAATACAGCACGTGCAACAATAATTGCAATTAGATATAGTGCTACCCCACTTATCATTGCTTTCATTTTATATACTCTTGTTCATCGCGCTCGTTGGTACGTTCTTATTCCAGCCGCTATATTTGCGGTGTTTAATTTCATCTCTATCTTTACTGGTATCGTGTTTAGCATTGGTGATGATGGAGAGATGGTAAGAGGTCCTTTAGGCTATTTACCTTATATTGCCGCTGGTTTATATTCTGTTGCTCTTGTTTATGTCTTAGTTAGACAAAGTAATAAATTAGCGACTGAAATAATTCCAATTGCGTTTTTAGCCTTTGCCTTTGGATCAGGACTCATCCTTCCTTTCCTTATGGGTAAAGAATATTCAAAAGTATTCTGTCCAACAGTTGCGGTCGCAATATTTGTTTATTACGTGTTCTTGATTTTACAACTAACGAAGAAAGATCCATTAACCGGACTACTTAATCGTCAAGCTTACTACGCTGCAATTAAGAATCATAAGAAAGATATTACCGGCGTTGTATCTATTGATATGAATGGGCTTAAAACAATTAATGATAATGAAGGGCATATCGCAGGTGACCAAGCTTTAATCACTCTCGCTGACTGCTTCAAGAAGTCCATCAGTGGACGTCGCCTTGTCTATCGTATTGGTGGAGATGAGTTTATCATCGTCTGTCGTAAGACAAGTGAAAAAGAATTAATCGAATTAGTGGATGATATCAAAACTAATGTTAGTGAAACTAAATATAGTTGCTCTGTTGGATATTGTTATTCTTCTAGCGATAAAGAGACGCTTGAAGATATGGTGAAAATATCTGATAAGATGATGTATCAAGATAAAGCTAAATATTATAAAACTACTGGTATAGATAGACGTAAAGAATAGTATTCTATTTTCGTATATCCACAATAAATACTTAAAAATATTAAAATATTTTATTTTTGTGGCACTTATGTTGCTATCAAGGTGATAGAATACTTTCGTAACCTAAGAAAAGAGGTTATCATTAATTAGATTAAAGGAGCTAAGATTATGGGAAAATTACAAAAGAAAGATTTAAATAAAATCAAGTATGTCTCTGCCGCAGATTTTTATAAGGGTATCGATAAATATGATTCTTTAGATGATAAATTACGTTATGCGACTAGATATATCCTTAGCCACGATATGAGTATGGCTCATGATTATTCTTTAAGCGGTATTGTTACTATTGCTCGTATGAAACTTGCTGAACTTGCTAGTAATAATCCTCAAGATAAAACAAATGAAAGAATTAAGGCTCTTTTAGCAGATCCAGAAATGGTTATCAAAGGCGAAGCTAATAAAGTGATAAAAGAAATTGATGGCTCTGGAGTGACCACCAATGAACAAGAAATATTAAGGGAAAACTGCAAAAGAATTGTTGAAAGCATGAATGGAGAATTCAACGCTGAAGTAGCCGAAGTTGATAAAATATCCAAATCTATCGGTGTGAGATCAAGAGTGGAAACAAGTTTCGGTGGTAGAAAAGGATTAGAAGATAATCTTAAGGCCACTAAATCAAATTGGTTCTTCTCTTTATTTAAAGGCAATTCTAAACAATGGAATGAATTACAAGAAGCCTACCAAGATTTTCATAATCCAAATAATGAAAAATCCGGTGATTATGACAATTTATATAACGCATCAATTCATTACATCCAACATAAATTCCCAAATTGGAATCCTCAACAACCTCTTCCAGAAAACGCTTTAGGCAAGCTTAATAAAACTGAACAAGCTAAATATAAGTTCGCTACTAGCGTGTTCGATGCAGTGCAACAACAACATAAGGTTGATGATAAGTTCCATGCATTATTAGAAACAAGTAAGCTCAAAGAATATAACTTTGAAGAACTTGAAAAACAAGAACCAAATGTTATTGATTTAGACCAAGTCAATTTCCAAAACAAACTCAAGAATGATGTTGAACTTGGTGAAGACTTATTAGATATCTCTAACGAAGATGAAAAAGATCTCAATCTTACTAAAGATAACAATCTTGAAGTTCCAGAAAACGAACCACAAGTTAATCAATAATTTAATTAGATAATTAACCACCAATAAAAATGGTGGTTTTTTCTACAAGAAATAAGTATATTTTATAAGAGGTAAAAATATATGAAGCTTTTAGGAAGAATTATATTACTTGCTGTAGGAGGAGTGCTCCTATATTTATCAATTTCATCAATCATCACTAGTGTCCAAGCAATCCAAGCTCAAGGATGGGAAAATATCTTTTCCAAAGATACCCTTAACGCTGTCTTACAACTCTTGACTCAAATCTTCTATGCTTTAGGTGGTTTATATTCCATCTTCTTAGCGTTAAGAGGAAAATCAACTTTCATTTCATTCATTATTGCTGCTATCTTAGTGGCAATCGTTGTTTATCGTACAATCCAATTCACCAAGAGTGGAACGGAGATCAATTTCAAAAGTATCTTCAACTTAATCTTAACTTACTTAATGCCAATTGGCTTCTCGCTCGGTGTTATCTTCCTTACTATGGAAGGAAAGCATCGCGATTAACGATTCGCTTAGTTTATTAGCCCTTATTTATAAGGGCTTTTTATTTTGCTTGCTTATTATCTATGATTTTAACTTAACAGTGAATTGTCTGTTGGTTTATTATATTTTTAGTGAAATTAAAAATATATTTACTAGATTATTCCCTCCTTTCGTTGGATTATTTGCTTGGTTCAAGTTATTTAACTTCCCTCGATAAAGAGTCATTTAATAAATACACAGTTGATAGCGTCAAAAAAGAGAAGATTGTTTCTACTATCTTAAAACGTAAATATATCGGTGATTATTATCTAAACGAATATGGTAAACCCTTAAGCAAAGATAAATATTTTAATATTAGTCATAGTCACGGCTATATTGCTTTAGTGATGGACACCGTTAATATTGGAATCGATATAGAAAAGATTCGTGATGTTGATAGTGACTTAATGGATTATATCTCTAACGTTGAAGAGAGAAATTATATTCATGACAATGTTTCATTCTTTGAAATCTGGACTAATAAAGAAGCATTAGTGAAAGCAAGCGGCACTGGAATTAGGAATAAACCAAACTCTATACCAGGTTTACCGTTAAACGGTATAGTAGTGTATAATAATAAAAATTACTTCAACAAGACTATTAGATATGATGTTTTAATCATTACGACATCAAAAGAAGATGTTAATGATTACGAAATAGAAATCATTAAGGAGGTCATATAATATGGCTAAATCATTCCCTTTAAGTAAAAGTGAAGAAGGTATTTACATATCTTCAATTAATGGAGGAGATGCTTATAATCTTGCTCACACCGTTTCACTTGGAAAAAATGTTAATAAGGAAGAAGTTCTAAAAGCATTAAACAAAGTATGCGAAGCTCATCCTTATATCTTCACCGTATTAAGTAATGATGAAGAAGGAAGAGTGGTTAAAAGCATTAAGGAGACTGAGATTAATCTTTCTTATGAAGAGGTAGATGAACTTCATATCGAATCATTGCCTTATGAATTACTTGATTCTCCTTTATATCGCTTCAAATTATTTAATGTTAAAGGCGAATATATTCTCTATTTTGATTTCTATCACCTTATTATGGATGGTACCTCAATCAAGATCTTTATTGATGATTTCTTCCTTGCTTTAGAAGGAAAAGAACTTCTTAAAGAAAAGAGTGATGCAAATGAATACGCTCTTAAAGAAGTGGAAGAATCTAATACTGACGCTTATCAAGACGCTAAAAGTTATTACGAAAAGCTTGTAGGGGATGTTGAAGTTGATTCTTCTTTAGTGGAAGATAAAAAAGATGATGCGATTTCTTACGAGGCGTTTAAAGAGAAATTAAGTATATCTAATAAGAAAGTGAAAGAAGTGACTTCTAAGTTAGGTGTTAAAACTTCTACTTATTTCTTAGCAGCTTTCTCTTATTTATTAGCAAAATTTAATATGGATAACGCGGCTTTATTCCTCACTGTTAATAATGCAAGAACAGAGGAAGTTAAGCATAGTTTTGGTAGTTATGTGAAAACATATCCTTTATATATCAATTTTGAAAATATCCCTGATGTTGAAGGTTTATTAAAGTTTGTTAACGAAGAAAACATTAATAATATTAAACATAATCTTTATCCATATTCTTCTTTAGTGAAGGATTATGGAGTATCTAGTGATATCATCTTTGCTTATCAAGGCGATTATTTCTATAACGGCATTTATAAAGGTAAGACTGTTACTGTTAACCAACTAGAAAGAAAAGATGGAAAAGAGAAACTCGCCATTGAACTTCATAGAATTAATGATGAATTTGTTCTTTGGGTTGAATATCGTGGTGATATCTATTACGAAAGTACTATCCGTCAATTTATCAAGCTATTTGATGTGATCTTAAATGAATTCACTAGATTGGGGAAACTTATAGATATCAACCTTATTAGTGAAGAGGAACTAAAATTATTAGATTCATTTAATAAAACTGATCCTCAATATTTAGATCAATCTCGCACCGTACTTGATGATTTCTTAGATTGTGTAGAAAAATATCCAGATAATATTGCAGTAGTCTTTAAAGATAAAAAATATACTTATAAAGAAGTTGATGTTATCACTACAAGGATTGCTAATGAATTAATTAAGCATGGAGCAGGAAGAGAGAAAGTTGTCTCTATCTTAATCCATAAATCGGAATTTATTGTTCTTGCTTCTTTAGCAGTTATTAAGTCAGGTTCAGCTTATCAACCTTTAGACCCAACTTATCCAGAAGATAGACTTAACTTTATGGTCAAGGATAGTAGTGCAATTATCTTAATTAGAGATGATGATTTAGGAAATATCATTCATGACTTCAAAGGAACAGAATTATTAACCAGTACCCTTCTTTCATTTAAAGATGATACTCCAATTAAGACTCGACCAAGCGCGAAAGATTTATTCATCATGCTTTATACATCAGGTTCGACCGGTGTACCAAAAGGCGTCATGCTTGAACATGGTAACATCCATACTTTCACAATGTTCCATAGAAACGTTCAACATTTTGATGAACATTCTCACGCGAGCGCGTATGCTTCATATGGTTTTGATGCGGATATGATGGACTTATATCCAACCCTTACTAGTGGGGCAACATTATATGTTATTCCAGATGAGATGAGGCTTAACCTCGTCGAACTCGGTGAATATTTTAATAAGAATCAAATTACTCACAGTTTTATCACGACCCAAGTTGGTAGACAATTCGCAAGCGAGATTAAATGTGATTCGCTTAAATACTTTGCAGTTGGTGGTGAGAAGCTCGTTCCAATGAATCCACCTGAGGGTTATAAATTCTATAACTTATATGGTCCAACCGAAGGAACAGTATACTGTACCTTACAACTCGTTGATAAATTATATTATCGTATTCCTATTGGTAAACCTTTACCAACTTATAAGATGTATGTACTTGATAAGAATAAGAAGAGATTACCAACTTTAGTGAGCGGCGAACTTTATATCTCTGGCCCGCAAGTGGCAAGAGGCTATTTAAATCGAGAAAAAGAAAATAAAGAAGCTTTCTTAACTAACCCATTTACTAATGAAGAAGGCTACCACAATTTATATAAAACCGGTGATATTGTAAGAATGCTTAGTGATGGCACGATTGATTTTATTGGTCGTAAGGATGGTCAGGTGAAGATTAGAGGATTCCGTATTGAGCTTTCAGAGGTTGAAGGTGTGATAAGAGAATTCCCAGGTATTAAAGATGCGACCATCAAAGATTTCACCGATCCAAGTGGAGTGAAATATATCGTCGCTTATGTAGTGAGCGATAGTAAGGTTGATGTCGACGCACTTAATAAATATATCTTATCTAAGAAGCCACCTTATATGGTCCCAGCCTATACTATGCAAATAGATAAAATTCCACTTAACCAGAATCAAAAAGTCAATAAACGCGCTCTCCCAGAAGTGGAGATTAAAACAGAAGAAATCGTTCCTCCAAGTAATGAGAATGAACAAGTGATCTTTGATATCCTTAAAGATGTTTTAGGCCATGATCAATTTGGAGTTACTAGCGATATATATAATGTTGGTTTAACATCTGTTTCTTCTATTAGATTTACTATTCTTTTGAGTAAGAAATTTAATAAACCTGTAGAGAACGAAGATTTAAAATCTCATCCAAATATTCGTGATTTAGCAGCATTTTTAGTGGGAAAGAGCGAAGAAAAGACTTATGAGATCATTAAAGAATATCCTATTAGCAAAACCCAAGAAGGCATATTTGTGGAATGTGCTTCTAAAGCAGATTCGACAACCTATAACATTCCATTCTTATTTAAGCTTGATAAGAAGATTGATTTAGCTAAACTTAAGGAATCTTTAGTTAAAGCGCTTGATAATCACCCATATTTAAAGACCACTTTAAAGATGAATGAAAATGGGGATATCTTAGCTTTAAGAGAAGATATACCAAGTATTGTGAGCATTATCAAAGAAGATATTGATAAAACAAAATTAATTAGACCATTTAAGATACTAAATTCTCCTTTATATCGTATTGAAATATATGAAGGAAAAGAGAATTATCTTTATTTAGATTTCCATCATATTATCTGTGATGGTACTAGTGAAGCAATCTTCCTTTCTGATTTATCAAAAGCTTATAAAGATGAAGAACTTGTGAAAGAAGAATTCACTGGCTTTGAAGTTGCCCTTAAAGAGAAAGAAGATTTAGCGAGTGATAAGCTTACTAAAGCAAAAGAATATTATCATGATGTCTTAAAAGATATTGATGGTGAATACATCATGAAGAAAGACTTAAAAGTCCAAAAGGAAAGTAAACTAGCTTCCATTGATTATTCACTTAATCTTGATAAGGATAAAGTTAATGAATTCATCAAGAATAATAAGTTAACGAATAACGCTTTATTCAATTTTGCTTTTGGCTTTACCTTATCAAAATTCATCTATCGTAAAGATGCCTTATATGTAACCATTTATAATGGTAGAAAGTCTTCTAAATTATTTAATACCACTTCGATGTTAGTTAAAACTCTTCCAGTCTATTTATCTTATGAAGAAGATGATGAAGTGATTAAAAAGATTAACTTCATGAAAGAAGAATTAAGCGGCCTTGAAGAGAATGATATCTATTCATTTGCCGATATTGTTAATGACTATGATATCAGTGCTGATGTGATGTTTGCCTATCAAGGTGATGACTTTACATTTAAAGAAATTGGAGGCTATCCAGTTGAAAGTGTGCTTTTAGAAAGCGATACTGCAAAAACTCCATTCGGTTTAGATATCTTCCTTGAAGATGGGAAATATCGCGCCCACTTTGAATATGATGTTTCTTTATATAATGAGAATACCATTGCTTCATTTAATAGATTATTCGAACTCGTTCTTAACGAATTATTGGTGAAGAAGAATATTAAAGATATCCGCTTATTAACTGAACAAGATAAGAAATTATACGAGATCACTAATGATACGGATGTTGAGGTTCCTAACGATGTTACGGTTAATCTCTTATTTGAAAAACAAGCGGCATTACATAAAGATAAAGTGGCTGTCATTGATAGTAGTAGTGAATTCACATACACCGAACTCAATGCTTTAGCCAATAAAGTAGCACATACCTTAATTGATAATAAAGTGAGCAAGAATCAAACTGTTGTCATGCTCATGCCACGTATTAAAGAAGCGTATGCAGTTAGACAAGGTATTGTGAAATCTGGTGGAGCATTCCTTCCAATCGATCCTAAATATCCTGATGACCGTGTAAGTTATATTATCACTGATTCTCATACTCAATTTGTGGTGACCACTAAAGAAGTGTATGAAGAGAAGAAAGAATTATTATCTTCCTTAGATGTTAAAGTATTCCTTGTTAGTGAAATTGCTAAATCAAATAAGAGTGATAATCCTAAAGAGAAGATTGATCAAAAAGATCTTTGCTATGTCATTTATACTTCTGGCTCAACTGGTAAACCAAAAGGCGTGATGATTTCTCATCGTAATTTACTTAACTATGTGCTTGATGGTACTAACCCAACAACTGGTGAATATCGTTTGATTGGGGATGAATGTGTATCTTGCTCATTTGCTTCATTATCATTTGACGCATCCTTACAAGAAGAATTCGTGCCTTTAACGCATGGCTATACCGCAGTCATTGCAAGTGAGGAAGAGATTAATAACCCAATGCTCCTTGCAAAGACCTTAAAGAAACATAACGTGAACATCATGTTTATGACTCCTAGCTATGTTTCTAACTTATTAGACATTCCAGAATTTGTCGACGCATTAAGAAACTTCAAAGTTCTTGATATGGGGGCAGAAGCAGTGCCAATTGAATTATGTCAAAAACTTAGAGGACTTGGAGTGAACGCACAAATAAATAACGGCTATGGTCCTACCGAAACAACGATCACTGCAACCTATAGTACGGTGAAAGATGAATATATGACGATTGGTCGACCAGTTGGTAATACAAAAGCTTATATCTTAGATAAAGCTGGACACATCTTACCAATTAACGCGATTGGTGATTTAACTCTTGCTGGTGAATCCGTCGGTATGGGCTATTTAGGTAATATTGAAAAAACTAAAGCCGCATTTATAAACATTAATGGTCTACCTGCATATCGAAGCGGAGACTTAGCTCGTATTAATGGAGACGGCAACATCGAATTCTTTGGTCGACTTGATAACCAAGTGAAACTGAGAGGACTTCGTGTTGAACTCGATGAGATTGAAAAGGTGATTAATACTTATCCAGGTATTTCTACTAGTATCGTCATTGTGAAGAACGCTCCTGAGGGTGATTATTTAGTAGCGTACTTCGTTGCCTCAACTCTTGTTAATAAAGATGACTTAACTGCGCATATTTCTAAATCACTTGCTCCTTATATGATACCTAAAGCAATGATGCAGTTAGATAAATTACCTCTTACTGCGAACGGTAAAGTTGATAAAAAGAATCTTCCAAGCATTCAAGTAACGGAAGAAAAGAAAGAAGTAAAAGCAGCAAGTAACGAACTACAAAAGAAACTTGTGACCTTATTCCAAAAAGCTTTAGGCAATAATAATGTTGGTATTGATGACGACTTCTTTACATTAGGTGGCACATCATTAAGTGTATCTAAAGTTGCAATGCTTGCACTTAATGAAGGCTTACCAATCGCTTATGGTGATGTCTTTGAATATCCAACGGTCCTAAAACTTGAAGAACATATTAATTCCATCAATGGCGAAGTTAGTAAGAAGGAAGAAAAAGAAGAGAAATATGAATTCGCTTCCCTTAAACATAATGTGGTCGAAGAAGTAGATGATATCAAGATTGATTTCTCATTTAAGAAAGTCTTATTAACCGGTGCGACTGGATTCTTAGGAATTCATATCTTAGACGAATTAATTAAACAAGAAAATCATGTTGTTGTATTAGTGAGAAAGGGTGAACTAACCGCGAAAGAAAGACTCCTTGCCTTAATGGCGTATTATTTTGATTCTCCTCGCGATGAAGAGATTGATAAATATGTCGAAGTAGTGGATGGAGACGTCACTGATAAAGACTTATACGATAAACTCAAAGATTATGACTTTAATATTATTATCAACTCTGCTGCGATAGTGAAGCATTTTGCTAACAACGATATCATTGAAAGAGTGAATGTTGGTGGGGTCAAAAACTTAATTGAAATTGCGAAAAAGAAGAATGCTAGAATTATTCAAATCTCTACTCTCTCAGTTGCGGGAGAAAATATTGATAATAAGTTCGCCCCATCATTCAAAATCAAAGAAGATATGCTCGACTTTGGTCAAGATGTCTCAAATAAATATGTGCATTCTAAGTTCAATGCTGAGAAAGCAATTTTAGAAGCTGTTGATAAAGACGGAGTAGATGGTAAGATCATCCGTGTTGGTAACTTGATGAGCCGTCAAAGAGATGGTGAATTCCAAGCTAACTCTATTACTAATGGCTTTATGAGGGATCTTAAAGGATATGCGACACTTCATGAATTCCCAGTGAATTCGATGGATGCGACCGTCGACTTCTCTCCAATCGATGAAGTGGCTAAAACTATCATATTATTAGCAAAAACCCCTCAAAAATTCACTGTTTTCCATTCGGCGAACTCTCATATGGTTGAAATGGGAGACATTATCTATGTCTTAAATGAATTAGGATTTGATATTAAAGTTGTCCCTGATAAAGACTTCTTAGAAAGTATGAAACGTATGATGATGGATGAGACCAAGAGTATGCTTGTTTCTTCTCTTATCTCTTATTCTAGTAGTGATATGCACACTCACTCCTTTATTGGTAGTGATAATGAATTCACTAATAAAGCCTTATATCACTTATCATATAAATGGCCAATTACTGATTATGAATATCTCAAGAACGCCATCATCTCATTACAAACACTAGACTTCTTTGAAAGGACAGACTGATCATGGAAAGAAACAGTAAATTAGTTAACCGTAAGTTTCTTTATTATCTCATTCCATCAATCTTGATGATTTTTGCAATGCAGTTTTCATCCTTACTCGATGGTATCTTGATTGGTAACATGATTTCTAATCAAGCTCTTGCTGCTACCTCATTAGTCATGCCAATCTTATACGTTATTCAAGCACCAGGCTTTGCTTTAGGAGTAGGTGGCTCAATAGTGGTGGCAAATAAACTTGGTAAAAGAGATATTGAAGGAGCGAAAAAAGCGTTTTCTATTTCTATTATCATTGGGGTTGCTATCTCCATGGTCTTTGCTCTTATATCATTCTTTGTATCTTCTCCTTTAGCGAAGTTGTTTGGTGAAGCTTCATATGAGGATTCTTACCCATATATCTATATGTATTTATTAACCAATCCAATTATTGCTTTAGCCTTACTACTTGGTTCGTTTATGGCGGTTGATAATAATCCTAAATTATCTTCATTATTCTTTATTATCTCTAACGTTGCTAAGGTTGGATTAGAAGTATTATTTATCCATTTATGGGGAATGTATGGAGCGGCCTTATCTACCGCTGCAGGATTTGTAGTGGCGTTTATAATACTACCTTTCTATTTTAGGAGTAGTAAACGTATGTTAAAGTTCACCTTTAAGGTACGCGATTCAAAGATCTTTAATATTATTAAGTCCTCTTCAACAAGTGGTATCAATATGGTCTTAACTGCCACCCAGATGTTAATCGTTAATATCTTTTTAGGAAAACTTATTACTGATCCTGTTGATTTACTTGCCTTTGGACTTATCTCAAATGTGGTCTTTGTTTTTGATTTATTCTGCGGCGGAATTATTAACGTTATTCCTAATATTATTGGTATCTTCTATGGGGAGAAAGATTTATACTCACTTAAATCAGTAACTAGGAAGATATACCTCATTAACGTGATAACGACTTTAATTATTACAGCGGTGATATTAGCGCTTCCTAATGTTTATAGTTATGTCTTTGGTTATACCGAACAGACTGATATGGAGCATATTGCCTTACTCATTAGGATTTATCTCATTTCCTTCTTACCATATGAGATTAATAAGTTCTCAATGAATTATTACCCATCTATCGACAAGAACTTGCCTTCTTTAATCACCGTGTTCCTAAGAGAAGCAATTATTGTTTTACCAGTCACCTTAGTGCTTTTATTTACTAACGGCATCATGGGATATTGTATTGCCTGTGCGATAACTGAAACTGCAACAGTCTTAATCACTTATGGCTTTATCCTTATATATAATAAGAGGAAAAAGACGTATGGTATCTTTATGTTTGAAAAAGGTGATGTTGAATCATTTGATGCATCTTTAGATAACAATATTGATAATGCTTCTAAGATCTCGCAAGAATTAACTGACTTTGCCCGTAATCATGGGGTAGAAGAAAGAGAGAGTCAAATCGTTGGTTTAGCAGCAGAAGAAATAGTGGGTAACATCATCACCTATGGTTATAAACATAATCATAAGAATTATATTGATGTTTCTCTAAAGAAAGTGAATGATGTATTGGTACTGAGAATTAGGGATGATGGCATGCCTTTTGATCCAACTAAATACGAATATGATAATGATGAAAATTATTCGACAAGTGGTATACAATTAATTAGTAGCTTAACCGATAAAATGACTTATATGCGTGTATTAAGTCTCAACAATACAATATTTGAAATCAATACTAGGAGGAATGGTTGATGGAAATTAATGTTAAACACGGAAATGAATTAGTCTTTACTTTAGTAGGTAGATTAGATACAACTACTTCTAAAGAATTGTTAGCTTCTTTTGAAAAAGAAGAAATAGTAGAAGAATTAGTGGTTTTTGATATGAAAGAACTTGAATATATTTCTTCTGCTGGCCTAAGGGCACTTTTAGCTATTAAAAAGGAGTTAGTAGCTAAACAAAAACAGCTAGAAATCCATAATTTAAACAACATTTGTTTAGAAGTATTTAAAGTCACAGGTTTTAAAAACGTATTAACTATTAAATAATTATGAAATTCCCTATCAAATTTAAGATAGTCGCTTTGGGAGCAGTCCTTTCAATATTAGTCACTACTGTGGCAATAGTTTTTGCTGACCAAGAATATCGACGTCGTGGTAGGGAAAATGAATTAAATAATATTGATAATTGGCTTAGTGGAATGAAGGAAGATTATTCTACTCAAGATGATGATGGTTTTTATCCAACTTTAATAAAAACTCGTAGTTATATTGAAGAATGTTATGCTTCATATCCTGATGATCCTCCAGAAGATTTCACATTTGAAGAGAAAAAGAATTTCTATAAAACTTATTTCAATTGGTTATATCCAATCGAAGGTATTGCAATGCATTATCAAACACCAGAAGAAATGCAGTTTAGAAGCGATTATGAAGAACTTGCTTATTCTTTAAGTGATACTAAGTCGGCAACAAAGGCTTCATCCGCTTATATCGCCTATCTTCTTAATGATGACACTTTAATGATTATAGGGGATGAATATTCTTATAAAAAGGGTAAGGCTTTTAAAGAAGAGGCGCGTTTCCCTGGCTCACAATATCATGGTTTTGATGGTGTATTTACATTAAATGGCGATTATTATGATTGCAATTATAATAATAAGCTTAACCGTGTGATGGTTATTAATGATACAGATGGAAATAATATTGCTTATCTTTTTATTCAATATGATTTTGTTGAGGTGGATTCAGACGCTAATTCATTATTAAAAACAGAGATTATAGTTTTATCAATTAGCTCAATTGTGATGATTATTGCTTATGCTTTAGGAGCGCATTTTTTGCTTATTAGAAATGTTAGTAAATTAACTAAATCTGCAGCTTCCTTCTCTAATGATTTAAAAGAAGGAAAACCATTAGAAAAGAAAGACCCTCATGTTAAATCACGTGATGAAATCAGCCTCTTATCTGAATCATTTGTTTCATTAGAAGAAGATATTATTAAATATATTGATGTTATTCAAAAAGAAGCATACGAAAAAGAGAAAGATAATGCAGAATTAAATGTTGCTAATAGTATTCAACTCGGCGCGTTACCAAGTCATATTTATGATGATAAAAATGTAAATATTCGTGCATTTATCAAATCTGCTAAACAAATTGGCGGTGATTTCTATGATTATTTCTATTTAGATGATAATAGGCTTGCCGTTGTTATTTCTGATGTCAGCGGTAAAGGTATTCCTGCGGCTTTATTTATGATGAAGAGTAAGGAATTAATTAAATCGACAATCCGTTCATATGACAATCTTGAAGAAGTTGCTAAAATAGTGAACGACACTCTTGTTAATAGTGATAAAGAAAGCCTATTTGTGACTTCCTTCATTGGTATTATTGACTTTAAGAAGAATGTTATTGCCTATGTTAACGCTGGACATGAAAAGCCATATATCGTTTCTAAAGATAAGGTCACTAAATTAGACGGCGAATCAAATTTTGTAATGGGTGGAGAAGCTGACTTTATTTATAAACAAGAATCTCATCCATTTAAGAAGGGAGATTATATCTTCTTATTTACTGATGGATTAAATGAATCGATTAATCACACTAGAGAAGAATTCTCTTATGAACGTATTGAGAAGACTTTATATGATAATAGAGATTTAGCGATCGATAACATTATTGACGTGATGAATAATAAACTCGAAGAGTTCGTGGGTGATGTTGAACAATTTGATGATGTTACGATGCTTGTTGTTAAAAATAACGATCATAAATTACATCTGTCATATGATAAAAAAGAATATGAGATTATCTCTGATATTGTTGATAGATTTAATGAATATTATTCTTATTTAGGAAGTGAAACTAAAGCGGCAGCGGGTGTTGTTATTGATGAATTAATTAATAATTTAGTTTCATATGAAACAAGATTAGATTTAAAGATTGATGTTGATTTTAATCTTGGTAAAGATGTATTAGAAATTGTTATTAGTTCTAATGGTAACGATTATAACCCGTTTATCAATCATCAAGAAAAATATGTAGAATCTTTTGATCCCGAGATGGATGAAGGAGGATTTGGGTTATCCATCATTAAAGATTTAGCATCATCTTATGATTATAAATATGAGGATGAAAAATCAATCACAATAGTGAGAATCAAGTTATAAAATAAATCCCACCAATAAAGCCGGTGGGATTTTAATTAATAGTTACTTATTGAATGAAGATTTAAGTGGACATGTTCTATTAAAGACCAAATGTCCTTCTTTACTTTCTTTATCAGTGCAGTAATAACCGTTTCTAATAAATTGATATCTATCTAATGGTTTTGTGTCTTTTAAGCCGTTTTCTACATATCCTTCAAGCTTTACCCATGAATTTGGATTAAGCCTTTCTATGAAGGGTTTTCCTTTGGTTTCTTCTGTTTCATCAAAGACTAATGGTTCATAGTGATTGAAGGTGGCTTTCAAAGCGGTAGTAGCTTCTACATAATGAATAGTGCCATTAGGCTTACGACCTTCAAATCCACTTCCAGATTTAGTTTCTGGGTCATATGTGCAGTGGACTTCAATGATATTACCATTGTCATCCTTTATTACCGAATTAGCTTTAATGAAATAGGCAAACATGAGTCTTACTTCATCACCAAGAGATAAACGTTTCCATTTTCTATTTGGTTTTTCTTCAACGAAGTCTTCGCGTTCAATATATAGATATTTACCAAATGCTAATTTACGAGAACCGAGTGCTTCGTTTTCCATGTTGTTAAGTGCATCAACGTATTCGATTTCACCTTCTGGGTAGTTATCGATGACAACTTTAAGTGGATTAAGGACTGCCATTGGACGTGGAGCGATTAACTTTTGTTCTTCTCTAAGGAAGTTATCTAAGTTATCAGCTTCAGTAGTGGAATTGATTCTACTTAAGCCAGTATAAACGATAAAGTTTTTAATTGATTCAGCGGTAAAGCCTTTTCTTCTTAAGCCGACAAGAGTAGGCATACGAGGATCATCATATCCAGTAACGTGACCTTCTTCGACGAGTTGACGGAGATAACGTTTTGACATCACTGTATTAGTGATATTTAGTCTACCCCATTCATATTGATGTGGAACATGTTCCATTTCACATTTTTCAATGAACCAATCATAAAGCACTCTATGGTTATCATATTCAAGAGAACATAAGGAGTGGGTGACTCCTTCAAAAGCATCTTGAAGTGGATGAGCAAAGTCATACATTGGATAGATGCACCATTTATCACCTTGGCGGTGGTGGGTAACGTGAAGTATACGATACATGACAGGATCTCTCATATTAATATTAGGAGAAGCCATATCAATTTTTGCTCTTAAAGTTTTTTCTCCGTTTGCGTATTTACCCGCCCTCATCTCTTCAAATAGTTTAAGGTTTTCTTCAACACTTCTATTACGGCATGGTGATTCTTTACCAGGTTCGGTTAAAGTACCACGATACGCAGTCATTTCTTCAGGAGAAAGATCATCAACATAGGCTAAACCCTTTTTGATTAAGAGGGCGGCCTTTTCATAAGTTTTTTCAAAATAATCACTACCAAAGAAGATGTTTTTAGGAGTGTAACCAAGCCATTTTAAATCTTCGATAATGGCATCGACATATTCCGCTCCTTCATTGACTGGATTAGTGTCATCAAATCTTAAATTGGTGTAGCCATTAAATGCTTTAGCGAGTTCAAAGTCATTGACAATGGCTCTCGCATGACCAATGTGAAGATAGGCATTAGGTTCAGGAGGAAAACGAGTAACGATTTGTTTTACTCTTCCTTCTTCTAAATCCTTTTCCATGATTGTTTTAATAAAGTTGTTGATTTCTTCCATAGTTAAACCCTCGCACATATTTTTGCATTAAGCAAAAGTTTCTTCAATAAAAAACATTTTTTTCTTTTACAATTCTCAATTATATTAAATATATGGATCTATCACTATTAAGACATCAAAGTGATTCACGTTATTGTTTTTCTTTGGACGAAAAACACGCCCTTATCCGTATTGCAATTTCTCGACTAACAGAAGTTGAGAAAGTTGAAATCATTTATGGAGACCCATGGTCATTTAATCGTCATCATAAATACCAAGCTTTAGAACTGAAACATCAGGACGAAGCGTTTAACTATTATGAAACTGTTATTGAGCTTTATCCAATGAGATTAATGTATGTCTTTTATATTAGGGAAAATAATGAAGATTATTATTTTTGTGAATCAGGTGTGTCTAACCAATACATCTTTGATTTAGCATTTATTAGTGCCTTCCAATTTATTGGAGAAAACATTAACGATATTGTAATCGATAATCCTTCATGGAAGGGTCGAGTAATCTATCAAATATTCCCAGAGAGATTTAACAAAAGCAACAAGCTTAATAAAGATTATGTGAACTGTGATTGGAACTGTAAAGATTTAAGAAATAATCGTGGAGCAATGTTAGGTGGAGACCTCTATGGCATCATTGAAAAACTAGATTATCTAAAAGAATTAGGGATAGGAGCAATTTATCTTACTCCAATTCAAACGAGTCATTCTAATCATAAATACGATATCGTTGATTATTTTGAAATTGATCCTGATTTTGGCGGGAAAGAAGCGTTTAAAGAATTAGTGACTGAAGCTCACAAAAGAGATATCAAAATTATGCTTGATATGGTCTTTAATCATATGTCAGAACATAACCCAATATTCTTAGATGTTTTAAATAAAGGGAGAGCATCTAAATATTATGATTGGTTCTTCATAAATGGTGAAAAACCACGTAAATTCCCATTAAATTATCTTTGTTTTAGCGCTTTTTCGCATATGCCAAAGCTCAATACAAATAATATTGAAGTACAAAGATATCTCTTAGATGTAGCTAAATATTACATTCATGAATTTGATATTGATGGATATCGTTTAGATGTTAGTGAAGGAGTGTCTCATGACTTCTGGACTAAGTTTAAATTAACTGTTAAACAAGAGAAAAAAGATATGCTTGTTATTGGTGAAAACTGGTTCAACAGTGAGTCATATTTAGGTAACGCTCAATTTGATGGAGTGATGAATTATCCTTTCTTGAGTGCGGTGAGTGGATATATTTGTAAAGCGACTGATGCTAAAGAGAGTGCAGAAGCATTTGAGTCACTTCTTATGAGATATAAAGATGGACATAATCGTATGATGATGAACATCTTGGCAAGTCATGATATTCAACGTTTCTTTACCCTTTGTAATAGTGATAAAGATTTAAGCTTATTAGGTCACGCAATCATGATGTTTTATCTCGGTTATCCTTTAATCTATTATGGAGAAGAAATATTCATGTATGGAGAAGGCGATCCAGATAATAGACGAGGGATGGAATGGGATAGTAAAGAATTTGATTCTAATGAGCATCTATTGTTTAAAGAATTAATTAGATTAAGAAACGATCCAATACTTAAAGAAGGAGATATTACTATCTATCATCAAGATAACTTATTAGTGATTAAAAGATTCTATCAGGGAAGTGGGCTTGCTCTAGTTACTAATATGAGTGATTATCCTGTTAGTATGGATGGGAATATTGTTCTTAAGAATCGATATAACATTAATAAAGAAATAGAACCAAAAGGCTTTGTAGTTATTAAGGTTTATAAGTAAAAGGCATCGATTAAATTCGATGCTCTTTCATATATTCTTTATATCCTTGAGTAAGGGAGAAACCCTTATCAAAGTGCATACCAATTTGTTTTTCTTTTGGTGGAGGTGTTCTCCAATCGCCATAAGACATGGTGAGATATTTATCATATTCTTTAGGAGCGGTGACCATAATATCTTCAAATGGCACTTCAATGAACTCTTTAAATAAAGAAATCGGCATTGCTTGTTGCTTTGGCTTAAAGTCATAATAGTTACCCGCTAAAACGGCTTTATCAAGTTTATAATGACGTAAGTGATGTTCAACAATTCTATTTCTAATATGGAATGGATCCATGATATAGAATAAGCAACCAATAATGTTTAATCCTAAATCTTTAAAGAATGTTTCTTTATGAAATTTACGAGTTAACTGAGGTAGATAACTCATATAATTCATCCACCAGACAAAGCGTATACGAGGTGCACATTTCTCACGTGGTTTATCTTTATAACTCATGCCATCAAGTGGAAAGATATCAATCCATACTCCATGATTAATACGGTGATTAACATAGAAGTTCTCTATGAATGTAGTGGAACTATCTCTTAATTTAGCAAAGCAATATGTGTAGTGGGGATCAGTTCTCCAAGTTTGAATAAAATATGGAGTCCCGTCATATTCATATTGTAATTTCACATATTTATCATAGTCTTCACGAGGCATAGAGACATCAATATCATCATCCCAAGGGATGAAACCTTTATGTCTCATCGCACCAAGTAAAGTTCCTCCATCAACAAAATAACGGAGGTTATGTTTATTGCACACTCTGATGAATTCCTTTAAAAGTACTAATAATCTTTCTTGGGTTGGATTCATATTTTATTTCTTATAATAATTATCAATCTCTTTTAAGAGTAAATCGTAGTCTTCTTTATTTAAATCACCAATATGAGCTACTCTTACTGCAGAATCAGCCCATTTACCACTGCTAGGATTGATGAATAAACCTTTAGAAGCTAAATATTCTTTTAAGTCATGAGCAGAATTATTTGGGGTAAAGAACATAGTGACCGCGTTACTCATTGTGAATTTAGGTAATTCAAAACCTCTTTTAGTTAATTCACTCCTAAAAAAAGAAGCGTTATCATTAATTCTTTTAAGCCAACTTCCTAATGATACATTTTGAATATATTCAACCATATCAATGGCTTCAAATATTGTTCCAACAGCAGGAGTGAAAGGAGTTTGACCCCTTTTCATATTTAAGATATAGTCGTGGAAATTTGAATAATAAGTAGCAGGATGCTCTAATAACTTCTCCTGTGCTTTTTTACTTAAAGCAACGAACGCTAAGCCGGGAGAAATACATAAGCCTTTTTGGCTTGAGAAGATAGTAACATCTATGTGGTGTTTGTCCATCTCGTATTCGTCACATAAGAATGATGAAATCGCATCTACAACAAGTAAAGCATTATGTCTAACAGCAAAATCTTCAATGATATTGATGTCATAGAGCTTTGCAATAGATGTTTCGTCAATATTTACAAGCACTCCATCATATTTATTGTTCTCAAATGGAACAAAATCATCTTTCAATAGATCTCTTTCTTCAGGTACATTAACCGTGTCGAAAGGAATGTTGTAGAAAGAAGCGATTTCCATAAATCTTTTTCCAAAGGAACCGCCGTTTATGATAAATAACTTACTATCTTTATTAAATAGATTAACAACAGTCGCATCCATCGCGTCTGTGCCGCTTGCGGTTAAATAGATGATTTCAGTGTCCTGAGAAGTATGGAGCAACTCTTTAAGACCTTTATCTAATTTAAACATTTCATTTGAGAATGCTTGGTTTCTAAAATAAGGAATAGGTCTACTCCTTACTTTTAAAGTTCTATCAAACATCTCAACAGGACCAACAGTATATAAAATATAGTCCCTAGCTTTTCTTCCTAACATAATTAAGTATCCTCATGTAGTCATCAAAGTAATCGATTTCACTCCAGAAATAACCACTGACATCGATAGTAGGAATCTTATTACCTTTATCCGCTAAAGAATATAAGGCATTTTCCCACCAATAATCATAATGTTCATCCCAGACTAGTCGATCTGTTTCTTTTTTAAATACATCAATAAAGCCTTTCCTTACCAAGGCAAGGCCAACATATTCAGAACTTCTTTCTTCAAGTGGTAAGCCTTTACCATATTTAGTGATGTGACCTTCTGAGTCTGTACCAAAGAAATAATCTCCAACTTCAATACGACTAGAGTCACTGACCATCACGACATCTTCTTTAGAGTCTAAAAGTTTATTTAAAATTTCTGGATCATAGTAAACATCAGCGTTCATAATGATGCAGTCGTCATCAAGTTCATTTCTAGCAACCCAAATAGAACCAATAGAGTTGGTTACAGCGTAGAATGGGTTGAAGTAATATTTGACGTTTAATCCTTTTAAAGCATCTAAGATAAGTTCGTGCTTATATCCTGCCACAACGACCACTTCAAAACCACGCTTCAAATATGCTTCAGCGTTAAGTCTAATTAATGGTATTCCATCAATTGGTAATGTTGATTTCGGTACTTCTCTAATCTTTCTAGAGATTCTTGTGCCTTTACCGGCAGCAAGCATGATGACTTTCATGATTATCCTTTAAGACCACGTGATTGACGATCCATATCTTCGACCACGATGTCAAATATTTCTCCAAGTGTGCGGCAGTGGGCAAGTAGGTCCCATGGTTCGTTAGTGTGGAAGTGGATTTTGATTAATTCATCATCACCAACACAGATTAAAGAATCGCCTTTCATATTGTTGACAATCCAATCTGTAAGTTCCATGTCATCGAGATCCTTGCCTTCAATTAATAATTGAGTATCATAACGAAATTCTAACATTTTAAATTTCTCCTATTGTATTTATTATAAATAAAAAATGTTACTTATGTAAACATTATCGAGTTACAATAGGAATAACGTAACAGATAGGAGTGAAACACATGGAAAATTTTATTTATTATACACCTACTAAAATATACTTTGGAAAAGGTGAAGAAGATAAGGTTGGAAAGATAATTAAAGCTTATAATGTACATAAAATTTTATTAGTTTTTGGCAGTGGTTCAGTTAAAAGAAGTGGACTACTTGATAAAGTCGAAAAGTTATTAAAAGAAGAAGGATTAGAATATATCGAATTTGGTGGCGTAACTCCTAACCCAGAACTTGATTTTGCCTATAAGGGAATCGAGTTAGGTAAAAAAGAAGGAATCGACTTTGTTCTCGCTATTGGAGGAGGATCTGCAATTGACACTGCTAAAGGAATTGCTAATGGTATTGCAAATCCAGAAGATGATCTTTGGGATTATCATTTAAAAAAGAAAAAACCAAGCAAAACACTTAAAAAAGGTGCAATTCTCACTCTTTCTGCTGCAGGAAGTGAGATGAGTGACTCCAGTGTATTAACTAATACTAAGACTCATTCTAAGAGTGGATATAACCATGATTTTAATAGATTAGACTTTGCTATTTGTAATCCGGAACTAACTTATACAGTTTCCCCATATCAAACTGCATGTGGGGCTGTCGATATTGGTATGCATACAATAGAAAGATATTTTGCTATTGGTAATGAAACTGAACTAACTGATGAGATTGCTGAAGCGATTATTCGTATTAGTTTTAAATATGGTAAATTGTCTTATTTAAATCCTAATGATTATAACGCTCGTGCTCAAATCATGTGGTGCTCTAGTTTATCGCATAATGGACTCACTCATTGTGGAAAAGGATTCTTATTAACTGTTCACCAATTAGAACACGCAGTTAGTGCTTTATATCCTAATGTTGCTCATGGTGCTGGGCTAGCAGCCTTATGGTGTTCATGGGCTAGATATGTTTATAAATCTAATATTGCTAGATGGAGCCAATATTCTAGTAGTATCTGGGGGCTTGATGTTGATCCTAATGACCCAGAAGAAGCAATACTTAAAGCCATCTATTTACAAGAGAAGTTCTATCAAGAAATCAATATGCCAATTGGTTTAAAGGAGTTAGGAGTGAAAGAGAGTGATTTAGAAACACTTGCTTTAATGACTAGCAAAAATAAAACCAGGACTATTCCTGGTTATAAACCTCTTGGTTTTCAAGAAGTGTTAGATATTTTTAAACTCGCTTATAATAACGATTAATTAGTGGCAACACTTATGGTCTTTATCATCATCATGATGACATTCGTGTCCGTCTTCATGGTGACATTCATGACCATCTTCATGATGATGATCACAATTAGGTCCTTCATCATACTTTAATGTACCTTCCATAAGTTGACCGAATACTTCATCGACTTCGCCTTCAACTCCTGGAACGACAATTATGCCAGCTTCAGTTAAGTGGTTATAAGCACCTCCACCTAATCCGCCACACACTAGAACATTAACTTTATTCGCTTTTAAGATAGGAACAAGAGCAGAGCAACCGTTACCTTGAGTTTTCACATAATAATATTCAACGACTTTCTCTTTTTCTTTTACGTCGTAGATTTTAAATTCTTCAGTGTGACCAAAATGTTGACCAACACGTCCTTTATCAAATGTAATTGCTACTACCATATTTCTTCTCCTAACCTAATCTATTATACAAGAATCGTTATTATATTCTAGTTATCTACTTACTTTTTGATATGCTTCTCGTGGGGTGCCGTCTCTTACATAGATTGTGCCACAGTAAGTGAATCCATTTTTCTTAATGAGATGCTTCATACGAAGATTATCACTATGGGTATCAATCCTTGTATCAATATGGAAACTATTTATATATTTAAGAACTTCTTCAAAGATATGAGGCTCTTTCCCGTTAGACGCAATACGATGAATCGTACCATAAGGATGATCGTTTAGCCATTTTCCTTCGATATAGTTATATGTTGGATCTATTCCTACGATATATACAAATGTTGCAACTAATTCTTTCTTATCATTTTCAATAACAAAACATTGCCCTTTATCTATATCTTCTTTTGTGTAACAAAATGGATAATCAATCTTTTCCCATTGTTTTAAGTTGCCATCTTTTTTCATTTTGTCTTTAGCAGCAATAAAAATATCTTTAATAGCCACTAAATCATCATATGTCGCTTTTCTAATATGCATAGATTAATCATATATAAATATTAAGCAAAAGAAAATCCCTCTATGAGGGAAGATCTTTTTAGGATAACGAATGGGAATCCTCGGTTGTTCAACTGCCGAGATGAAAATGAGCCTTATTTATTAAGTTAATGTATTGACTATATGCAAAATAAATACAAGAAAATAATAAAAATATTAAGTGGAGTAAACTCCACTTATGTGATATAATATAAATAGGAAGATAATATGCTACTAACTTACCAATTTGAATTAAAAGTAAATGAGACGATGTCTATTATACTAGGACATCTCTCTTACGCTGCGAGTAAGTTATTTAATGTTGGTAATTATGAAAGAAAAGAATATAAAACTCTTGGTTTTGATTCTATGCCAGATTGGTATGATCAAAAGAAAAGATTAAAAGATGATATTTGGTATAAATCTTTACCTGCTCAAACAAGTCAAGATGTCTTAGCTAGGCTTGATGAAGCTTGGAAAAGCTATTTTGTTCTTAAAAGTAAATATGATTATAAAAAAGAGAAAAGCCATTTAAAAGAATATGAAGGGGAACCACACTCTCCTTATTATAAAAAAGATGGATCTCACACTAATTTTAAGTATCTACAAAACTCATTTAAGATAGTTGATAACAAGGTTCGTTTAATGATACCTAAAAGATTAAAGGAGCATCTAAAAGAGAAATATAACATAGAGAAAGATTTCTTATATATTCCCTTAAAAAGAACTTTTTCTATGATTAAACAAATTGAATTTTCATATATCAATAAAAATAGATATAAGGTCTATGTCATCTATGAAGAAGATATAAAAAATAAAAAAGAAGATAATAAGCACTATATAAGCATTGATATTGGAACAAAGAACCTGCTAACAGTTTATGACAATAACGGAACTTCATTTGTTGTCTCAGGAACTTCTATCCAAAATACATCTTACTATTTCTCTAAAAGAATTGCTTATTATCAGTCTAAGTTTGATAAATGTTTTCCTAATCATAAGAAAGGAGTCTCTACTAATAGGATCAAACATTTATATGAACTTAAAAACAAGAGGATTAATCTTATCCTCCATCGAGCTTCTAGATATATTGTCGATTACTGCAATAACCACGATATCTCTAAAGTGATTATTGGAGATGTTTCTGGTATCCTTCATCAAAAGAAGGAGTTTAATTCAGCCAAAGATAAGCATCGCTTCAACCAAAATCTAAGAGCCATCTGTTTTAAAAGAATATATGATTACCTATCTTATAAACTCACCATAGAAGGCATTGAATTTATTATGGTTGATGAAGCATATTCTTCAGGATGTTCTCCTAAGTCATTATCGGTATCAAAAGATTATTATGATAAATCACAAAGAAAACATCGTGGCTTATTTAAAGACCGTCATGATATCTATAATGCTGACGCGGTAGGTGCATATAACATTATGAGAATATATCGACAAGAAGCTCGTTATTATTTCCCTATACCTCTTAAGGGATTATCAAATCCAAATAGAGAATATATTCCTGTAACGGATCAGTTTTTAAATGAAGATTACATTAATTGGAACGCGAAAGCTGGTAACGTAGGGATATCGGGTAGGAACTACCCAGATGGATATATATTGGAAGATATTATCCGCCAATATGTAACCCAGATACTTGGTAATTCAATTACCGAGTAAGTTCACAGGATAGCGGCCACTTTATCTTCAAAGCTTTCTGGCTTTTCGGCTGGACCAAATCTATCAACGATGACACCGTCTTTATTCACTAAGAATTTGGTGAAGTTCCATTTTATACGTCCTTGTTTTCCTTTTGGAGCGTTTTCTTTTAAGTATGTGTATAATGGGTGTTCATTTTTGCCGTTAACATCAATCTTTTCAAATTGTGGGAAGGCAATCATAAATCTTAATACGCATGCATCGTGGATTTCTTCGCTGGTGCCTGGAGCTTGCTTGAAGAATTGATTGCAAGGGAAGTCTAAGATTTCAAATCCCTTATCTTTATATTTAGCATACATTGCTTCTAAGGCATCATATTGTGGTGTGAATCCGCATTTAGTAGCGGTGTTGACGATTAATAAGGTTTTACCTCTATATTGTTCAAGGCTAACTTCATTTCCTTTGTAGTCCTTGACTGTGAAATCATAAATACTCATGTTTGATTTCTCCTTTCAACTGCCTATATTATATATAAAGAAAAAATAAGTCGCAAGCGATTTAATTTATTTTTTTAAAGAAAAAGATGGATTGTTATCTCCATCTATCTTCTTATTGTAAACAATAATTACCAAATACGTTTTTTACCGTTAAGGGCTTCTCTAAAGGCTCTAACTTCTTTTCTAGTGCCGACAACGAATAAGTTATCACCAGGAAGAATGTTATCTTTACCACTAGGGACAAAGCTTGTATTTTCTCTTTTAACAAGAACCAAGGAAACACCGAATAAGTTTTTGGTGTTCATTTCTTGAAGAGGACGAGGAGAGAAGTCTTGATTAACTTCAATAGAAACAATAGAGAACTTCTTATCAAGTTTATAGAAGTCTTTATAGTCTTCGTTACCAATACGGTTCGCTAAAGCAATGCCTGCGGCTTGTTGAGGAGAGATGATCTCTTCTGCACCGAGCTTTTTAATAATATTGATATATTGTGGATTATCAACACGGACAATTAAGTGTTTGACACCCATATCTTTAAGTAAGACAGTAGTAAGAATAGTGGCTTCAAGGTTATCACCATAAGCGATGACGACATATTCGGCATCTCTAATCTCAACTTGATTAAGGGCAACTTCATCAGTGGAGTCACAAACGAAAGCTGTTGGAAGGACGTCACTAATCCTTTTTACTTGATCTGGATCATTATCGATAGCAAGAACATCTTTACCTAAAGCGATAAGTTCGTTAACGATACTAATACCAAATTGACCTAATCCGATAACAGCGTATGATTCTTTAGCCATAAGTTTCCTCCTATTAAGGAATGGAATAAATATACATTTAATCTGTATATCTTTCAATAGACAAGGTCATTGACCAAGCCTACCTAGATACATTAACACAACACAATTTATTTTTCCACAATACCCACTGTTATAATGGTATAAGTTAAGGAAATTATTGCTATATTTACGATAAAAATCAAAAGAGAAATAACTAGGATTTATAAATGAAAAAATAATCATCAAACAAATAAATATAAATAAGCAATAATCAATTCAAATATTATTTATAATATACACGTAAAACTTTTAAAAACAAAAGTGGTAATTATCATATTAAAAAGCAATATTTTATGGCTGACAAGATTAATGATTTTTGTGTCGAATTTTATGTAGTCTTAAGATAAACTGTTTAGCTATATGTAATGGTGGATTTTAACATAGTTAATCACCTATATTATGCTTTTTTATAAAAAAACACTTGCACTCACACGCATATATTTGATATGATTTTCAAGCACGTCGCATTTACGGATATGTAATGCTGTGTAGCGTTCCGTGGGAGAGTGGCGATCACTCATCACACCACGGCACGGAAATTCCAAGAAGAAAAGGAGGAAAATCACGTGAGCAAAAAAATCGCTAAAGTAGTGAAGATGGAACTCCCTGGTGGCGAAGCTAAACCAGGACCAAAACTCGCTTCTGCCGGTGTTGTCATGCCAAAGTTCTGTACCGACTTTAATGCAAAGACAGCTGATAGAAAGGGTGAAATCGTTCCAGTTATCATCACTGCCTATGAAGACAAGACATTCGATTTTGTCATCAAAACTTCCCCAGTTGCCCCATTATTACTCAAGGCTGCTGGTATCCAAAAGGGTTCCGCTAACTCTAAGACCACTAAAGTTGGCCACATTAGCAAAGCCCAACTCCGCCAAATCGCTGAGTATAAACTCCCAGACTTAAACTGCAATGACGTTGAGGCAGCTATGAAAGTCGTAGAAGGTAGTGCTCGTAATATGGGCATCACCATTGATGAATAAGAAGGACAATCGATATGAAACGTGGAAAGAAATATCAAGAAGCCGCTAAAAAGGTTGATGCTACTAAACTCTACAGTATCGAAGAAGTTTCAAAATTAGTCAAAGAAACATCTACAGTCAAGTTTGACGCAACTGTAGAAGCAAGTTTCAATCTCAACGTTGACCCAAAAGCTGCTGACCAACAAGTTAGAGGCACATTAGTCCTCCCACATGGTAACGGTAAGACCAAGAAAGTCTTAGCTATCACCGACAAAGTGGAAGAAGCTAAAGAAGCCGGTGCTGACTTCGTAGGTGGCAAAGAAATGATCGAAAAGATCTTAAAAGAAAACTGGTTCGAATTTGATGTTATCGTCGCTACCCCAAACATGATGGGTGAAATCGGTAAAGCAGCCAGAACCTTAGGTCCAAAAGGATTAATGCCAAACCCAAAGACTGGTACTGTTTCTATGGATATTGCTAAGGCTATCAAAGACATCAAAGCTGGTAAAGTTGAATACCGTGTTGATAAAGAAGCAAATATGCATGTCTCTATCGCTCGTGTCTCATTCGACGACAAGAAGATTGCTGATAACTTAAAGGCTCTATGTGAAGCCCTTATCAAAGCTAGACCAGCAAGCGTCAAAGGTACATATATCAAGAATGCAGTCCTTCATACGACCATGGGACCAGCCATTCACTTCACATTTGAAGGTCGTTAATCTCAAAAGATTCTAATATACCGTAGACCGTAACGGACGTGTAGTCTTAATAATGTTACCGAGGTGTGGAAATACATTCCTAATACTCAAGTATATTGGATCCTTAAACAAACAAGAAAAGGAGGTCAAGAACTGTGAATCAAGAAGTTTTAAAGGCGAAACAAGAAGTAGTCAATGAAATTAAAACCAGAGCACAAGGAAGTCAAACTCTTGTCGTTGCTGAATATCGTGGTTTAACCGTTGCTCAAATCCAAGAATTAAGACGTGCTTTACGTGCTGAAGAAGCATGTATGTATGTCTACAAAAATTCTTTAGTGGAAAGAGCTTCTAAAGAACTCGGTTATGCTGGTTTAGAAGAATACTTAAGTGGACCAAACGCTATCTTCTTCAGTAAAGAGGTGAGCAATGGACCAAAAGTTATCGCTAAATACGCCAAAAGATTCGGAGATACCCTTAAGGTTAAGGGCGGCGTCGTTGAAGGTAAAGTTGTTGATGCAAAGACCATTAACGAAGTTGCAAAGTTACCAAGCAAGGAAGGTCTCTTAGCAATGTTCTTATCGTGCTTACAAGCACCTGTCCGTCAATTTGCTTGCGCTGTTAAAGCTGTTGCGGATGCAAAATAATGCCAATTAGGAGGAAATAACAATGGCTAAATTAACTAAAGAAGAAATTATCGCTTCATTAAAAGAAATGACAGTTGTCGAATTAAACGAACTCGTTAAGGCTGTCGAAGAAGAATTCGGTGTTACCGCTGCTGCTCCAGTTGCTGCTGCCGCTGCTGCTCCAGCTGAAGAAGAAGTTGCTGCCGGACCAACCGAAGTCAACTTAGTATTAAAGGCCGCTGGCCCAACCAAAGTCCAAGTCATCAAGGCTGTCCAAGCTATCACTGGCTTAGGCTTAATGGATGCTAAGAAACTCGTTGATGGTGCTCCATGCAACATCAAAGAAAAAATCTCACCAGTCGAAGCTGAAGAACACAAGAAAGCTCTTGTTGCTGCTGGTGCTGAAGTCGAAATTAAGTAATAAACTTAAACACCTAGTTATTGAGGGGGAGTATGGCCCATTATTACGATTTGGATCCTTCTTTAGAATCTAAAGAACGACTCATAGAATTCGTAATTTCAGGGCGTAAAATTGCTCTTTATACCGATAACGGGGTATTTTCCAAAAGCAAGTTAGATGAAGGGAGTAGAATCTTAATTGAAACCCTACTCCCTCTAGGTCTAACTGGGAGGATACTCGACTTAGGATGTGGGTATGGACCAATTGGCTTAAGTATTGGTTTATATTCACCTAGTGCAAGCCTCGTGCTTGCAGATATTAATCCGCGCGCAGTCACGTTATGCGCTAAAAACGCGGAACTATTAAACTTAAGTAGTAGAGTCACATGCCTTCAAAGTGACATCTATTCCAGTATTGAAGGGAAATTCGATGCAATCATTCTTAATCCGCCAATACGTGCGGGTAAGAAAGTTACTTATACTATGTATAAGGAAGCAAAAGAGCATTTAGTAGGTGGAGGCCAATTCTACTTTGTAATTAGGAAAGCCCAGGGGGCAAGTAGTGCTTCTCAATACGTCAAAGAAGTATTTGGAAACATTACTCTCTTAGCCCGTAAGAAGGGTTACCACATTTATAAAGCTACGAATGAAGCAACCGTATCAAAAGGAGGCCAATAAATGCCACGAGACATTAAAACATTAAAAGAACTTAATAATGGACGTAAGGACTATAGCAAGATCAGTGGTGAACTTTCACTTCCTAACCTTGTTGAAATCCAAACAAGTTCATATAAGGAATTCAAGGAAAAAGGATTGGATGAAGTCTTTAGAGAAGCTTTCCCAATCGTCAACTATAGTGGAACATTATCAATTGATTATGTGAGCTGTAGACTTGAAGAACCAAAACATACATTCTTAGAATGTAAGGCTAGAGATACCACTTATAGTGTATCTATCTACGCTAAATTACAATTAATTCACAAAGATACTGGTGAAATTCAAGAGAGTGAAGTTTATATGGGTGAATTCCCAATGATGACTAATTCTGGTACATTCATCGTCAATGGTGCTGAAAGAGTTATCGTTTCACAACTCGTGCGTTCCCCAGGCGCTTATATGAGTAAGGAAAATCGCGCAGGTAAATTATTCTATGAAGCCGATTTAATCCCAGGTAGAGGTACTTGGTTACAATTCGAAACTGATAGCAAAGATGTCTTATCTGTCCGTATTGACCGTCAAAGAAAGATCCACGCTACAACCTTAATTAGAGCCTTAGGACTCGAAACCAGTGATGATATCATTGGTTTGTTTGGCCGTAGTGAAGCCCTTTCTAATACATTAGAAAAAGACGAAGACGCTAAAATCAAGAGCAGCAAAGCCGCTTTAGTCGATATCTTCAAGAAGATGAAGAGTGGTGAACCTGTTACTGATGATGGTATCTATAACTTCTTATATCAAAAATTCTTCGATGCTAAGAGATATGACTTAGGTCGTGCTGGTAGATTCAAATTCATTAAGAAACTTGGTATCTATCAACGTTTACCAGGCTGTGTCTTAGCGGAAAATTTAGTCGACAGTGAAGGTGAAATTAGATTTGAAAAAGATCATTTATTAACCGTTGAAGATGTCGATGCTTTAAGAAACGAAGAGTTCTTTGAAAAAGGAGCCCACACCAAACATCTTAAAGTCAACGAACGTTTAGATAACGATGGCACTGTCAACGTAGTTAAAGTCTACGCTAACGAAAAGAAAGAAAAGAAGTGTGTGATCGTTGGTACTAACTTAAATAGCACCTGTATCCATGTCACTATTTCTGATATCTTCGCTATCTTCTCCTATTTCTTAAACATCCAAGATGGTATCGGTACTACTGATGATATCGACCACTTAGGTAATAGAAGAGTTAGATGTGTTGGTGAATTAATTCAAAACCAATTCCGTGTCGGTTTAGCCAAGATGGTTAAGACCGTCCAACAAAAGATGTCCATTTCTGATACTGGAAATGTGAAGCCAAAGGCTTTAATCAACATCAGACCATTAACTGCAAGCATTCGTGAATTCTTTGCTAGCTCACAATTGAGCCAGTTCATGGATCAAACTAACCCACTTGCAGAATTAACCAATAAACGTAGATTATCCGCTTTAGGTCCTGGTGGTTTAACTAGAGATAGAGCTTCTACTGAAGTCCGTGACGTTCATGTCTCCCACTATGGTAGAATTTGTCCTATTGAAACACCTGAAGGTCAAAACATCGGTTTAATCAACAACTTAGCTAGCTATGCTAAGGTCAATAAATATGGCTTTATTGAAACTCCATATAGAAGAGTTGATAAAGCAACTCATAGAGTTTTAAACAAAGCTGAAGATAGTGAATATCTTAGTGCTGATCAAGAATGGGATTATGTCATCGCTGAAGCGAACATCAATCTCGGTCCTAACGGAGAAATTCTTGATGAACAAGTTATCGCTAGATATAAAGGTGAAAACGTTTTAGCCGCTAGAGAAGATGTCGATTACGTTGACGTTTCTCCAAAGCAAATCGTTTCTATCGCTGCTGGATGTATTCCATTCTTAGAGAACGACGATACTACTCGTGCTCTTATGGGTGCTAACATGCAACGTCAAGCCTTACCTTTACTCCAACCACACGCTCCACTCGTTGGTACTGGTCTTGAACATCAAATCGCTCGTGATAGTGGTCTCGCTGTCGTCGCTAGCGAAGATGGTTTAGTCACCTATACCGATTCACGCGTGATTAAAATTAAGGAAAAAGGTAGTAAAGAACCACGTACCTATCAACTTCAAAAATTCGAAAGAAGTAACCAAGGTACATGTATTAACCAAGTGAGCATCGTCAAAGCTGGTGATGAAGTCAAACGTGGACAAATCATCGCTGATGGACCTGCTATGCAAAATGGTGACCTCGCCTTAGGTCAAAACGTGACCATCGCCTTCATGACATGGAACGGTTATAACTATGAAGACGCTGTCATCATGAGCGAAAGACTTGTGAAAGATGATACTTATACAAGTATCCATATTGAAAAATATGAATTAGAATGTCGTTCTATTAATAAACTCGGTGATGAAGAAATCACCGCTGATATCCCTAACGTCAGTGCGGAAGCAAAAGCTCACTTAGACGAAAGAGGTATCGTCACTATTGGTAGTGAAGTGAAAGAAGGCGATATCTTAGTTGGTAAAGTGACACCAAAGGGTCAAACTGAACCAACCCCAGAAGAAAAACTCTTAATGGCCATCTTTGGTAAGAATCCAAAAGAAGGTAAAGATGCATCCTTACGTGTTCCTCACGGTGGTGCTGGTATTGTTCTTGATGTTAAAGTCCTCAAACGTGAAGGCAAGAATAACGAGAACGAACTTCCACCAGGTGTGAACGAAGTCGTAAGAGTTTATATCGTTCAAAAGAGAAAAATCAGTGAAGGTGATAAGATGTCTGGACGTCACGGTAATAAGGGTGTTATCTCCCGTATCTTACCAGTCCAAGATATGCCATTCCTTCCAGATGGTACCCCAGTTGACATCATGCTCAACCCACTCGGTGTTCCATCTCGTATGAATATCGGTCAAATCTTAGAAGTCCATTTAGGTATGGCTCTTAAGAAACTTGGCTATCGAGTTGCGACCCCAGTTTTCGATGGTATTACCAATGAAGAAATCTTTGATTTAATGAAACAAGCAGAGATGGCTCCAGACGGCAAAACAGTACTTTATGATGGAAGAACTGGTGAAAGATTCGATGAAAGAATTACAGTCGGTGTCATGTACATGATTAAACTCGTCCACATGGTCGATGATAAATTACATGCTCGTGCCACTGGTCCATATTCACTTGTTACTCAACAACCTCTTGGTGGTAAAGCCCAAAACGGTGGTCAAAGATTCGGTGAAATGGAAGTTTGGGCCCTTGAAGCTTATGGTGCTGCTCACGTCCTTCAAGAAATCATCACTGTCAAATCTGATGACCGTGTTGGTAGAAGAAAG
The DNA here is from genome assembly GCA_015059185.1 of Erysipelotrichaceae bacterium. Lineage (GTDB taxonomy): Bacteria > Bacillota_I > Bacilli_A > RFN20 > CAG-826 > SIG220. The sequence continues at coordinate 25,208 of SVAY01000008.1, read as the reverse complement.
ACATATGAAGCCATCATTAAGGGTAATGCCTTACCAAAACCAGGTATCCCAGAGGCCTTCAAGGTCTTAATCAAAGAAATGCAAGGCTTAGCCATGGATGTCAACTTAATTGACAATACTGGTGAACCAATCGATATGGTCGCTCTTGCTAAAGAAGTCCAAAAAGAAGAAAAACGTACCAACGACTCCATCCGTAAACTTACTGGTGAAGGAGAAGTTGAAAACGGTGTCGAAGAAGCTGATTTAACAACAACTTTCTCCGATAAAGATAGCTTTTAATTGAAGGGAGGAATGAATAATGTTTGACGTAAAGAAATTAGCCGCTATTCAAGTGGGCTTAGCTTCTCCAGAAACGATTAGAAGCTGGTCTCATGGTGAAGTTACTAAACCTGAGACTGTTAACTATCGTAGCCAAAAACCTGAAATGGATGGTCTTTGCTGCGAAAAAATCTTTGGTCCATCTAAAGATTATGAATGTCACTGTGGTAAATATAAGAAGATTAGATATGCTGGTCTTACTTGTGAAAAGTGTGGCGTTGAAATTACAACTAAAGATGTCCGTAGAGAAAGAATGGGTCATATCCAACTCGCTTCTCCATGTACACATATTTGGTATTTAAAAGGTATTCCATCCCGTATCGGTTTACTCTTAGGTATCTCACCAAAAGAACTCGAAGAAGTGACTTACTATGCCGCTCATATCTGTTTAAATCCAGGTAAGAGCACAAAAGTGAGCTACCGTAAAGTCATTTCTGAAAGAAATGGTAGAGAAATCTTCATCGATATCATCGAAGAAATTCAAAAGAACGCTGATTCATTCGGTCTTGTTCCAGGAAGCGATGATTATCTTAGAAGTGAAGAATTACTTTCTAGACTTAGAAACCCATATGAAGTCTTTGACTTCTTCTCTGTGAGCTATTTCGCTCATAAATATGCTGGATGTGAATTCTCTGAAGGTGCAAGCGCCATTAAGCGTTTACTCCAAGAAGTCGACTTAGATAAAGAAGCCGAAGAAATTGCTAGCAAGATTAAAGATACTTCCCCACTTCAAAGAGCAAAATATACAAAGCAACTTGAAGTCATCGAAGCCTTTAGAACTAGTAAAAATAGACCTGAATGGATGGTACTTGATGTTATTCCAGTCATTCCACCAGATCTTAGACCAATGCTCCAACTCGATGGAGGTAGATACGCTTCTAGTGACTTAAATGATTTATATCGTAGAGTTATTTCAAGAAACAATCGTTTAAAGAAATTAATCGATATGAATTCCCCAACCGTTATTCTTATTAACGAAAAGCGTATGCTTCAAGAAGCTGTTGACGCTTTAATCGATAACGGTAGAAGAAATAAACCAGTTACTGGTCCAGGTGGAAGAGCTCTCAAGAGCTTAAGTAGTGGACTTAAAGGTAAACAAGGTAGATTCAGACAAAACTTACTTGGTAAGCGTGTTGACTACTCTGGTCGTTCAGTTATCGCTGTCGGACCAACCTTAAAGATGTATGAATGTGGACTCCCAAGAGAAATGGCCATTCAACTCTTAAGACCATTCATCGCCTGTGAATTACTTAAAGATAAAAAGGCTACTGCTCATAAACAAGCTGATAAGATCATCGATAGATATGAAGACTGTGTCTTTGATATCATTGAAAGAATCATCAGTAAGCACCCAGTCTTACTTAACCGTGCTCCTACTTTACATAGACTTGGTATCCAAGCCTTCCAACCACGCTTAGTTGATGGTAGAGCCATCCGTTTACACCCACTCGTTTGTACCGGTTTTAACGCTGACTTCGATGGTGACCAAATGGCGGTTCACGTCCCACTAAGTAAAGCAGCACAAGAAGAAGCTTTACACTTAATGTTAGCTTCTAATAACATCTTAGGTCCTAAAGATGGAAAACCAATCGTTACCCCATCCCAAGACATGGTTTTAGGTAACTACTACTTAACCATTGAAGAAACCAAAGATGAATTCCTTGAAAAAGCCAAGGTCCTTAGAGCCCGTGGCGAAGAGGAAGAAGCAGAAAGATATGAATTATACGCGGCTAGTGAAGGTAAAGTCTTCAAACACGTTAATCACGTCTTACTTGCTTATCAAACCAAACAAATCCATTTACACAATAGAATTGCAATCAGAGGTAAACACATCCATAAGGAAGGCTTATCTCAAGATATGAGTGATGGCTATTTAATCACTTCTGTTGGTAAAATCATCTTTAACCAAATCTTCCCTAACGATTTCCCATTCTTAAATGTCGTGAATAAAGAAAACTTAGAAAAGAATATTCCTTCTTACTTTGTACCAATGGGTACCAATATCAAGGAATACATCGCTAACCAACCTTTATATGAACCATTCAAGAAAAAGGATTTAGGTAAGATTATTAACGAAATCTTCCAACGTTATGATCGTAAAGGTAATCCAAAGACTTCATCCGTCCTTGATAAGATGAAAGATATTGGTTTCCAATACGCGACTGTTGCTGGATTTACCGTCTCCATTAGTGACGTTCCAGTCGTCTCTGGTAAGAAAGAAATCTTAGCAGAAGGTGATAAGAAGGTCGAAGAAATCAAAGAAATGTTCGCTCTCGGTTTATTAACCGATAACGAAAGACACCTCCAAGTTTGTAAGGTTTGGAACGATGTCCTTAAGACCGTTCGTGACCGTTTACAAGCTGAATGGAAACTCGATAACAAGAATCCAATCTATATGATGAGTGATTCCGGTGCTCGTGGTAATATCTCTAACATTACTCAATTAGCTGGTATGAGAGGTCTTATGGGTAACACCTCTGGTGGTACTATCGAACTCCCAGTTAAAAACTGTTTCCGTGAAGGTATGAGCGTGTCTGAATTCTTTATTGCGACCCACGGTGCTCGTAAGGGTGGTGCTGATACCGCTCTTAAGACCGCTGACTCAGGTTACTTAACTAGAAGATTAGTTGACGTTTCTCAAGACGTTATTGTTAGAGAAATCGACTGTGGTAGTGACCAAGGTTATAACGTTAAAGAAATTAGAGATACATCTCGTAATGCCATTATCGTTAAATTATATGACCGTTTAGTTGGTAGATATGCATTAAATGATATCTATCACCCTGAAACTGGCGAATTACTATGTAAGGGTAACACCATGATCAACGAAGAAACCGCTCAACGCATTGTTGATGCTGGTATCAAAGACGTTGATATCCGTAGCTTATTCACCTGTCAAACTAAAGATGGCGTCTGTGCTCACTGTTATGGACGTAACCTTGCCACAGGTAGAGAAGTTGAGGTTGGTGAAGCCGTTGGTATTATGGCTGCTCAATCCATTGGTGAACCTGGTACTCAATTAACCATGAGAACCTTCCATACCGGTGGTGTTGCTGGTAGCGATATTACTCAAGGTCTCCCTCGTGTTCAAGAATTATTCGAAGCCCGTAATCCAAAAGGTGAAGCTCTCATCTCTGAAATTACTGGTACAGTGAAGAACATTGAACCAAAAGGCGAATGTTTCCAAGTCACTGTTGCTAATGACTTAGAAGAAAAAGTCTATACCACTCCTTATGGCGCACGTTTACGTGTCAAGAAGGGTGATACCGTGAAAAACGGTGGTAAGATTACTGAAGGTGCAATTTCTCCTAAGAAATTACTCGAAGTCAGTGATGTCACTGAAGTTGAACGTTACATCTTAAAAGAAGTTCAAAAGGTGTATAGTGCGCAAGACATCGGTATTAGTGATAAGCACATCGAAGTTATCGTTAAGCAAATGCTTAAGAAAGTGTTCATCATCGATGGTGGTGACACCGATATGCTCGCTGGTACAAGAGTCAGCATCAATACCTTCACCGCTAAGAACCAACAAGCCATATTAGAAGGTAAACGTCCAGCTGTCTTCTCACCACTTATCTTAGGTATTACTAAGGCTGCTCTTGAAACTGACTCCTTCTTAAGTGCTGCTTCCTTCCAAGAAACAACCAGAGTCTTAACAGATGCTGCTATTAAAGGTAAGACTGATTACTTACACGGCTTAAAGGAAAACGTCATTACTGGACGTCTTATCCCAGCTGGTAGAGGCTTATTAAGTGATGAAGAAGCTGAAAAAGTAGTGGATTCATTCTCCGTTGAAAGCGCAATGCAAGAAGTGACCGATAGATATATCGAAGGTCATGACCGTACCCTCTACGAAATCAAACAAAAAATGGAAAAAAAGCATAACGCTTAATTTCTAAAGAAAATATAAGGATGGTTTATTCCATCCTTTTTTCATGCAAAAAATGATATTTAGTTACTAAATGTTACACGTGTAACAATTGGATTGATAAACGCCTTTTATTTTTGTAGAATATAACACGGTAAAAGGAGTTTACTATGGCAAAATATAAGATTATTACCGATTCATGTTCAGATTTAGATGCTGAAATGAGAAAAAAATACGACGTTGATTATTACCCAATGGGTTTAGTCATTGATGGAAGAGATACCATCGCTGATCTTGACTGGAAAGAATTCACTATTGAAGAATTCTATCAATTATTAAAAGATCACCATAAAGTGAAGACCTCTTTAATTTCTGTAGAAACAGTTACTAAAGTTTCTGAAAAATATCTTAAAGAAGGATATGACATTCTTTATTTAGGTTGTTCAACCGCTTTAACTGCTTCTATTAATTCCTATAATTTAGCAAAAGAAGAATTATTAGAAAAATACCCAGGTAGAAGAATGGAAAGCGCTTCAACTTTCTTAGCTAGCTGTGGCTTAGCAATGTTAATTGAAGACGTTTGTAAGGCTAGAGATGCTGGTGCATCATTAGATGAAGCGATCAAAGTAGTGGAAGATCGTCGTTTCTTCTATAACCAATTCTGTACCGTTGATACCTTAACTTATCTTAAGGAGAACGGCCGTATTAAGGCAGGAAAAGCTTTCTTTGGTAATTTAATGGGTGTGAAGCCAATCTTCATCTCAGACCGTAAAGGAAATAACTTAGTTGTCACTAAGGCTAAAGGTACAAAGGGTTCATTAGATACCATCTTCAATATGATTAAAGATGCAATCGACTTATCTAAAGATGATAGAGTGTGGATCACCCACGCTTTATGTCCAGAAAGAGTCGAAATCTTAAAGAAGAGATTTGAAGAAGAACTCGGCACTAAAAACATCACCATTTGTAAAATGGGACCAATCATTGGTACCACCTGTGGACCAGCCACCATCGCAGCATTCTGCTATGGTAAAGAAGTCACTAGATACGAAGGCGACGGCCAAGACTAATAAATAGCCATTGTTAACTAATAACTGCTAAGGGGAATTATCTTAGCAGTTTTTTATTATTCCAAAAACAAAGTAACAAAAAGTAACAATCATTTTCATATTTATCATAGTAAGATAGAAATATGGATTTTAAAGACGTTTTAAAAAGATTAAGGAGTGAAGCGAATATTTCTCAAGAAGCACTTGCTAAAGATTTACACATCTCAAGAAGTGCGATTGCTAAATATGAGGCGGGTCTAGGAATACCATCTAAAGAAACTTCTAAGGCTATAGCGGACTATTTTCATATTGATGAATCTGAATTATTGATCGATAAATATAAAAAGAAGAAAGGGTTTATTTTGCCTTTAATTATTTCTTTATCATCTTTATTAATTTTAGGGACGATAGGAATAACTTTAGTAGTGGTTCTTCAAAAAGATAATTCTCCTATTATTGATGTTGATAGTGATTTTTCTATTAGGGGAGAAAAGAATAAATTATCTATAACTAGCGAAGGGTATTATCCCGCTAATACATATTTAGATTTTGAACTCAGTTTTTATGGTAAAAAAGCGAGTGATGCGAAGATTAGTTATACTGGTAACGTTGTAACATTTGATGAGCAATCATTCGCAAAGATTTATTACCAAAATTATAATGATGAATCAATATATCTTATTTCTTTTATAAATAATGGTCGCTACACCCTAGAATATGAAGTCGGCGGTTTTAAAAAACAAATTAAGTTTATAATTGATGATACTTCTTCTAGTTGGAATTCCTATAGGTATACTTATAAAGATATTTATAAATGGGATAATTTTAATAAAGAAACTGTTGAAAGAATAGAATATGACATTATTAACATTAGTAAAGACTATGATCTATATAAATCATATTACTCCGTCGATAAAAGCATTATTAATGACTACTTATCTTTATTAGACAATACCTTTATTAAAACTAATAAAAGAATGATTGAACCTGGAAAAGAAGAAATAAAAATAGAGTACATAATTGGTGATAAGGTTTATAAATTAGATTTCTATGGAGATTATTTAATAAACAGAGAAGATTATTATTTATTAAGTAACAAACTTATATATCCTAGTGATAGTTTTAATTTGCTTTATTATTTCAATCCTATAGAAGCTGATATTACCGCTATCAGTGTGATTGATGAAAAGAAATATAACATTGATAACTTCTTTAAGGTTGGTTTTGTTTTATATGAGGGTGAAGTAGGAGAAGAAAAATACCGAGTAGAAGGATATGGAGAAAATATTATAATATATTCTTCAAAATTATTTTCATTCCAAAATAAGAATTATGAGATAGTAACCACTGAAGATTTTAGAATTATATTTAACAAATAAGGGAGGATTTGTTTATGGTGTCTATATTATTAACAATTGGTTTATCATTATCGCTCATTACCATTAATCGAACTATGGTTGTGCCGCGAGATAACATTGGAAAAAGCATTATTCATTCTAGTGAATTGATGCCTCGTCATATCGGGGACGGTGAAGGCAATGAAAGTGGAAGTAATCCAGATTATCTTGCTTACACAAATTTTAACAGGATATCTTATTTTAAATATTTATACAATTATTCACCCATGAACACTGCAACTGGGACGTGTGGGTACGTGTCATTGATACAGTTGATGTCTTATTATGACACATTTTACAATGACTACATTATTCCGGAAGTTTATGATGACGGACCTCTAAATAATACATCTCTATCACAGGCGAACTCTAATTCTCCTGGCGTTGTAAGGCAGGATTATAGTAATTCTGTTTATTCTTCTTATTATGATTTTTGCAATTCGACACAAAATAATAATTTAGAAAGTAAATTAACTGTTATTCACAATACCCTCAATAATACAAATAACTCTAGTTCTTTTGTTGCTGAAATTGGAGGATGGGATTATCAAGCATTATTGAATTCATTTTATGGTAGTTCAAACGTCGTTACTGTAATGGAAATAGATAATTCTTACAACACATACACTCAAAGCCAAATGAAAGGATACATTAAAAATTATATTGATAACGGAAAACCGGTTGTTGTCCACATAAGAAGCACCTCGGGTCTTAATAGACATTCGGTGGTTGCGTATGATTATAGTGGAGATACCATATACGCTAACTTTGGTTACAACTCATCAACTACGCACAATAGTCTATTTAATTCCACGTATAGTGCAATCTACTATGTTGCTGCTCTGGACTATGGAAATTTAGATCATTATCATGCAAATAATTATATTATTGACTATGAGTGCTATTGTGGTTGTAACCAAAATAATCCAACTATATAAAGCTAAGCTGTATTTTAATAATAAAAGGAGTATAAATACTCCTTTTTCTTTAGTTTGGTCGGAACGGCGAGATTTGAACTCGTGACCCCTACCACCCCAAGGTAGTGCGCTACCAAGCTGCGCTACGTCCCGTTAATAATATTATATAAGCAAATTATTTGATTTATATATAAATATATATACAATATATAGCATGCAAAAAGTTATTGAAGCGGATAGACATGATTTAACGACTGGTAATCTATTTAAAAAACTAGTCCTTTATTCTTTACCGATCATGCTAACTTCCATTCTTAGCATGCTTTTTACTACCGTTGATTTATTAACTGTCTCCTGGTTTGGTGGTGGAGCAAAATCAATGGCTGCAATCGGCACTAACAATAGTTCTATTAATTTATTAATCGGTTTATTTCTAGGACTTGGAACAGGAGCCAATATTGTTGCTGCTAATGCAAAAGGTATCGGAGATAGAGTTAGAGCCTTTAGAACAACGGAATCAGCAATGGTTCTTGCTCTTATTGCCGGTTTAATCATTTCTTTTGTTGGTTGGTTCGTTGCTGAGCCTATTTTGATTGCTATGCATTGTGACGAATCTTTACTTAAAGACGCGACAACATATCTTAGAATTTATTTAGCTGGCGCCCCAATTATCTTGATCTATAACTTTGGTGCTGCCATCCTTAGAGCGTATGGCGATTCCCGTCGACCTTTATATGCTTTAATCGTTTCTGGTGTTGTTAATATTGGTCTTAACTTATTATTCGTTATCGTTTTTAACTGGGATGTTTTTGGTGTTGCATTAGGCACAGTCCTCTCTCAAGGAGTAGGAGCCGCTGCTGTTATCTATTTCCTTCATCACGATAAAAGGATATATGTGAATTTCCGTTTTTCTAAACTTAAGTTATATAAAAGTGAGACTTTAGATATCTTAAAACTTGGTATCAGTGCTGGTCTTCAATCAGTTGTTTTTAATATTACTAACGTGATTATTCAAGCTTCCATTAATACATTTGGTCCTTTAGCCACAGCTGGTAGTAGTGCTTCTAGTACCATTGAAGGATATCAATATTTAGTGATTAACTCTTTATCCAGTGCAACGATGACATTCATCGCACAAAATAATGGAGCGAGGAAGAAAGATAATGTTCTTAAAGGACTTAAATATGCTTTCTTACTTCAATTAATCATTCCTAGTATTATCGGTATCGGTATCTTTTTACTTAGAAGACCTCTAATGATGATTATGGTTAGTGAATCTGAAGAAGGGTTTGAAGAGATCCTTGAGTATGGCTATCAACGTATCATCATTATCTCATTAACTTATTTCATCTGTGGGTTTAATGAATCTTTATCCGCATATTATCGTGGACTTAAATATTCCTTCTTCCCAACATTTGTTACTTTGGTCTCAATTGTGGGCTTTAGAATCGCATTTATTTATACTTTATTTCAACTCGATTTCTTCCATAACTTATATTGGTTATTTGCTACTTATCCAATTTCTTGGACAATTTGTATTATCGTTTATCTCATCTTCTTTAAGAGTAAGAGCAAGAAAGTATTTGATACTTATGCCACCCCATATGTTTATGAAAGAAGAACAAATTCCATCACTTATCAAGAAGGGAGTAGAGAAAACCTTAATTAGAATCTCAATATAAGTATTGATTTTCTTATTACAGGTATTTTGATAAAATCTATTTGCTATGAATCATAATATTATCGTTAAAGGCGCTAGGGAAAATAATTTAAAAAACTGTGATGTTACTTTACCAAAAAACTCACTTATTGTTTTTACTGGTTTAAGCGGAAGTGGTAAATCTACCTTAGCATTTGACACGATCTTTGCCGAAGGCCAAAGAAGATATATGGAATCTCTTTCTAGCTATGCTAGACAATTCCTTGGTAACTACGATAAACCAGATGTTGATTCAATTGAAGGCTTATCTCCTACCATTGCCATTGATCAAAAATCAACTTCCCATAACCCAAGAAGTACGGTTGGTACAGTGACGGAAATATATGATTATCTAAGATTACTCTTTTCTCGTGTTGGTGTTCCATATTGCCCACGTCACAATGAACCAATCATCTCTTTCAGTGCTTCTCGTATGACTGATATCGTTTTAAGTTATCCAGAAGGCACAAAAGTCCAACTATTATCACCTGTAATCCATGATGAAAAAGGTACCCATAAGGATGTACTTGACCGTATTAGAGCACAGGGTTTCACCCGTTTAAGAGTGGATGGCGAATTCATTAGTATCGATGAAGTGAAAGAACTTGAAAAGACTAAAAAGCATCGTATCGATATTGTTGTTGATCGTATTATTACTAAACCAGAAGCAAGAAGTAGAATCTATGAATCCATTGAAACAGTCTTAGATTGGAGTCATGGTTTACTTGTTATATATACTGATTTTGAAGAGAAATTATTAAGTGATAGACATACATGTCCAATATGTGGTTTCTCCGTTCCTAAACTTGAACCACGTTTATTCTCGTTTAATTCCCCTCAAGGATTCTGCCCTGACTGTAACGGTTTAGGTATTAAACGTGAAGCTGATCCTAAACTTATCGTCCCTGATGAAACATTAAGTATCAACCAAGGTTGTATTGAATATTACCGTCATATGGTTGGTACATTAAATCTTGAATGGCAAGAATTTAAACTTTTATGTGAACTTTATAAGATTCCTTTAGATAAACCTTGGAAAGAATTAAGTGAAGATCAAAAACATATTATTTTCTATGGCTCTCCTGAAGTTCATAAATATCAACTCAAGAGTAGCAGTGGTAATACGATGAATCGTCTTGGCTATATTGAAGGTGTCAAAGTTAAACTTGAAAGATTATATCGTGAGACCAGTAGTGATTGGATGAGAGATTATTACGAGAAATTTATGCGTGATAGTGTTTGTACTACATGTAAAGGTGCAAGACTCAATCAACAAGCTCTCTCTGTCCGTATTGATGGACTTAATATCTATGAAGTCACCACTCTCCAAATCGGTAAACTCAACAAATGGATTAAAGATTTACCATCTAAACTCAGCGAATCTCAAAACAATATCGCTTCTTTAGTCCTTCAAGAAATTGATAATAGAACAACATTCTTAAATGATGTTGGTTTAGATTATTTAACTTTATCTCGTATGGCGATGACTCTTTCTGGAGGCGAATCTCAACGTATTAGACTTGCAACACAAGTGGGTAGTAAACTTACCGGTGTTTTATATGTCATGGATGAACCAAGTATCGGTTTACATCAAAAAGATGATGAAAGATTAATCAAAACCATGCGTTCAATGAGAGATTTAGGTAACACCTTAATCGTTGTTGAACACGATGAAGAAACAATTAGAAGTGCGGATTATGTTGTTGATATTGGTCCACGCGCTGGAGTGCATGGTGGAGAAGTTACCTATCAAGGTGATGTTGCGGGATTACTTAAAAGCGATACATTAACTGGTAAATATCTTTCTGGTAGAGAATTTATTCCAATCCCTTCTAAACGTAGAAAAGGAAACGGTAAATATATCACCATTAAAGGAGCAAAGATTAATAATTTAAATAAGGTGAATGTAAAATTCCCTCTTGGTACTTTTACTGCAGTGACTGGTGTCAGTGGCAGTGGAAAATCATCTCTAGTTAATCAAACTTTATATTTACATTTAAAGAAATATTTCTCAAAAGAAGAAACATTCCCAGGAGAAGTGAGTTCAATTGAAGGTTTTGAAAATGTTGATAAAGTTGTTCATATCTCACAAGAACCAATTGGTAGGACTCCACGTAGTAACCCAGCGACCTATATTAAATTATTTGATGATATTCGTGATTTATTCTCTGAAACGATTGACGCTAAATCACGTGGCTATGATAAAGGAAGATTCTCATTTAATGTGCCAGGAGGAAGATGTGAGAACTGTGAAGGTGCGGGAGTGACCCGTATTCCAATGAACTTCTTACCTGATGTTTATGTTAAGTGTGAAGCGTGTAATGGGAAAAGATATAACGAAGAAACTCTTCAAGTCACCTATAAAGGCAAAAATATCTATGATGTTTTAGAAATGACAGTAGAAGATGCGCTTAATTTCTTTGAGAATCGTCCTTCCATTAAGAAAAAGATTCAGGTCTTATATGACGTAGGATTAGGCTATATTAAACTTGGACAAAGTGCAACTACCCTATCAGGCGGTGAAGCTCAAAGAGTGAAACTCGCTAACGAATTACAACGTCGTCCAACCGGTAAGACAGTTTATGTTTTAGATGAACCTACAACCGGCTTACATTCAGATGATGTGAAACGCTTAATCAATGTATTAAATAGAATTGTTAATCACGGGGACACTGTCATCGTGATTGAACATAATTTAGATGTCATTAAAGTTGCTGACTACGTGATTGATTTAGGACCTGAAGGAGGAGATAAGGGTGGCAATATTGTGGCGACCGGCACTCCAGAAGAGATTACTGAAGTTAAACGTAGTTATACAGGCGCTTATTTAAAGGATGTATTAGCAAAAGGACATTACACGAAGGAGTAATTATGACAGGTATTCAAATTTCTGGTATGGTCTATTTCATTGCCGCGATGGTGATTGGCTTTGGAGCTCTTGGATTTAGTATTTATAAAGCTGTCAATCTAGTTAAGGATAGAAGACAAACAATTGATTATAAAAAATATCTTAAACATATTATCGCTTTATTAGCTGTTTTTAGTGTTTTATTTATATTAGGTACATTATCCGTATATATTTGGAACCAATATAATGCTGCGTGGTATGAATATCTTCAAGTAATTTTTGGAGGATTATTCTTCAGCGCTTCTTTAGGAATTGGCATTAATGCATTTATCATTCATTATTATAAAAAAGGACTACCAGAGAAGCTTGATAAAGTGCTTTTCTATTCCTTGATGGCCGCGATTCCTTTAAGCGTCTTATCTTTATTCCTTTATACTGATGGTTTAATTGGATTAGGAGGAGAACATTTCTTACTTCCTAATGGCTTAAGTTTTACAGAAGGCTTTGTCCGCCCTGATCAAAGTGGACGTCCAAATATTGCTTTCTACGCAATCTGTATTTTACTAGGTGCCGTATTTGTTTATTTCTTATGCGACCATAAATTATATCTGGAATATGGTAAACACGGGACAATTGATGCAACATTCTTAGTAGCGTTCCCTGCTGGTATTATCGGTGCTCGTATCGCTTATGTTATTGGTAACTGGAAACTTGATGGGTTTGATGTTCGAGTTGCGCGTGGCGAGTGGTGGAGCATAATTGCTATCTGGGAAGGTGGCTTAACCATTTTAGGTGGAGCAATTGCTGGTATCATTGTTGGTGTATTAGTTTATATGAAAACAAATAAAGGCCGTTCTATCTTTAGAGCGGTTGATATTATTGTTCCGACCATACTTATTGCTCAAGCGATTGGTAGATGGGGCAATTTCTTTAACTGTGAAGTACATGGTGGACTCGTTCCTGAAGCTTATTGGGGATGGCTTCCTAAAGTGATATTTAATAACGCTCATTATTCTAGTGCAGTGGGAAATGGTTGGGCAAAAGAAGGGTATATCTATGCCCCATTATTCTTTATTGAATTTTTAGTGAATTTATTCGGCTACTTTGTTTTAGCCCATTTATTTGGTATTAAACTTAAGCATATTACTGCCCCAGGCGATTTAGCATTTGGCTATATTATTTGGTATGGCTTTACCCGTGTCTTTATGGAACCTCTTAGAGATAGTGCCTTTAATATGGGGCAAGACGGTTATTGGAGCTGGCTCTGGAGCTTAATATTTGTCGGAGCAGGTACTTTATTAATTGCTATTAACCACATTATTAGATTCCTTAAAGATTATAAAGAAGGTAAGGCTCATGACTTTTCTATTAAGGCTAATTCTATAGCAGTATCAGTTTTATCTCTTTTAGCTATTGGCTTAATCATTAGTGGTGCGGTTAATATGGGCATGAGTACCGGTGGACTCGCGATTGCGTTAAATCAATTTAACATTGGTGTTATCTGTTTAGTGACCGGAATCAGTTTCTTATTACTCGACGCTAGTGCAGTGACTGAACTCATTTTAAATATCAAAAGAAATAAGGAAAGTGAAGCATTAGATGCCTAAATATAAAGTCATATTATTTGATATGGATGGGACTATCGCTTATACCGATGAGATGATTTTCCATACCTTTTATGATTTATATGACTTATATAATCCAAGCGCTAGAAAAGAAAAGGACCAACTCATCTATTTCAGTGGACCACCATTAAGTAAGACCTTACCTGTTGAATTCCCTAATCAAGACTTCAACTTTATGTATAACGAATTCATCCGTATCTCTAAACCTTATTACGACTTATATGTCACACCTTTTGAGGATGAAATAGAAGTCTTAACAAAGTTAAAAGAAAAAGGTTATAAACTCGCAGTGGTGACCAATAAAGGCCATGATATGGCAGAATATGTTTTAAGGTTACTGAAGATTGACCATCTCTTTGAATTTGTTATTGGTAATGGTGATACAAAAAACAACAAGCCTCATCCAGAAGGTATCGAACTTGCTTTATCTCGCTTAAATGCTAGTAAAGAAGAATGCTTATATGTGGGAGATAATGATATTGATTATGAGACGGCCGCTAACGCTAATGTTGATTCGATGATCTGCGCTTGGGGTCCAAGAATGCTTAACGTTTTGTCTAAATGTAATTATGTGATACATTCCTATAAAGAAATGGGGGATATTCTTCTATGATTTATGATGTATTAATTATTGGAGCAGGACCGGCAGGTATCACAAGTGCTATTGAACTTAAAAAACTCGGTTATAATGTTGCAATATTAGAAGGCTATATGCCTGGAGGGAAAGTGAATATCGCCCCTCGCGTTGATAATTATCCGGGTTACACAAAGATAAGTGGACCAGATCTCGCTTTTGAATTCTTTAAAAAGATGAATGAAGCGCATGTGGAAATGATTTCTACTAAAGTTAATAAATTAACTAAAGGAGATAATTTTAAACTTGAAACTCCTCGTGGAATATATGAAGCTAAAGCAGTTATTTTAGCTAGTGGGACTGATGAGAAGAAATTAGGTCTACCTAATGAAAAAGAATTATTAGGCCATGGTTTAAGTTATTGTGCAATTTGTGATGGGCATTTCTTTAAAGGAGAGACTGCTACTGTTATTGCAGAAGACCGTTATGCAATTAATGAAGCAATCTATCTCGCTTCGTTATGTAAAGAAGTAATAGTTGTTACTTCTCGTGATACGCTTAAGGGAACTACTCGTTCATCAGATGAACTAAAGACTTTTTCTAATGTAAAATATGTTTATAACCATAAAGTTAAAGAACTTAGAGGTAATCCATTATCAAGCATTATTTTAGATGATGGTAATGAATTAGAGTCTAGAGCAATCTTCCCTTTACTCGGTTATATTCCTAACACTCAATATTTAGATAAGTCTCTACTCGATGCAGATGGATTTGTTAAAGTGAATAGAGATTATGAAACTAATGTTCCAGGTCTATATGCGATTGGGGATATCATCTCTCGCGAATTAAAGCAAATCTATTTAGCTGTGATTGACGCGAATAAAGTAGTGGAAAGAGTTAAAGATTATCTAAAATAATATGGCCCGTCGTTCTTTTGCTCTTCATGTTAAAGAAGAATTATGTCATAACTCATATGAATCTTTAGAAGTGAAGAAAGCGCTTTTAAGTGCCTATATCCGTATTAACGGAGTGGTGGTTATTCGTAATAAGCATTCCATTTTAACCTTAAGCAACGAGAACGCAAAAACAATTAAATTTATCTATTCATTAATTTTAGATATCTATCCTAGTAATGTATCAATTTCCTTTCAAAAGAAAGGGAACACTAAAACAACATATACAATAGTTGTATCAAATAATGTTGAAGATATATTGGATGAGTTAAAAGTCAATTATCTTGAAGGAAAGATATCTAAAGATATTGTTTATAGTGATGAAACGATTTCTGGCTATTTAGCAGGAGCTTTTTTAGCTTGCGGTAGCATCAATTCTCCAGAAACGAGTAATTATCACCTTGAACTTGCCGTCAATAGTGAGAACTATGCAAAGTGGTTATCTCATCTTTTCCTTAGATATAAGAATAATAAGATTGAACCTCGCATCATTGAGCGTAGGAATAAATATGTTTTATATTTTAAAAAAGGTGACCAAATTGCTGATTTCTTAGTGATGATTGGAGCGATGAGTAGCGCAATGGATTTTGAAAACTACCGTATTGATAGAGATTATATGAATAATGCAAATAGGCTCACTAACCTCGATACTGCTAACATGTCTAAAACGGTAGAAGCAGGAAAGCGTCAAGCTCATGAGATTAAATATCTTATTAAACATATTGGTTTAGAAAACATTGGTAACAAAAAGACCCAGTTAGTAGCCTCAATAAGAGTGGATTATATATCTAAACCTTTAGAAGAGATAGCAAGCATGGTTTCTAAAGAATTAAATGAAGAAGTTACTAAAAGTAATATCAATCATATCTTTAGAAGAATTCATGAATTATATTTAAAAGAAAAGAAATAATATGGACATTAAAATACAGTTTGGGATGAGGATTAAATATCTCCGCGGATTAAAAGGTTGGAGCCAGGAAGAACTCGCCCTTAATAGTGGTATTAATAAAAACTATATATCTGATTTAGAAAGAGGGAGACGCAACCCTACTTTAGTGGTGATGGAAAAAATCGCTATCGCATTTGGAATATCGCTCGGCGAGCTCACTAAAGGAATCGCTTCTTTTTAAAAAATTATAAAATATTTCAACATTTTCGTATTTTTATCCGTCTTATTAAATATATAGGAGGGAAATTATATGAAGATTCTCAATTTTAAACATAACGACATAACTTTAGATGTCAATTTTTCACCTGAAGAAGATACTGTATGGATGAGCCAAAAGGACATGACTATTTTATTCAAACGATCCAAGATGAATATATCTCTACATATAAAAAACATTCTTGGAAATAACACTTCTAACCAGTTAATAGTAAAGCGAAACTTTACAGTTGAAATTGCCGGTAAACCGAGAAAGATTGATCATTACAACTTAGCTATTATCAAAGAAGTTGGTTATAGAATTGATCCATCATTAACTGAATACTTCATTAACTGGTGCAAGGAAGAACTTGAAAAGGATAAAAGTCAATTACTACCGATTCAATCTAATATAATTAGATTTGAGGAAGATAATGTTGTTTTAGATGTTAGGGTATCACCTCAACAATATACGGTGTGGTTAAGCCTAAATCAGATGTCTATTCTTTTTGATAGAGATAAGACAGTTATATCAGGTCATATCGCTGATATTTATAAAGAAAAAGAGCTAGAGGAAAATCGAACTACTGCAAAAAATGCAACAGTTCAAATTGAAGGCAAAAGGACAGTTACTAGAACTATCACTTACTATAATTTGGATGTCATCATCTCTGTTGGGTTTAGAGTAACATCGAATAGAGGAATTATTTTTAGAAGGTGGGCAATTAAAACGCTATCCCAATACATGATAAAGGGTTATTCAACCGATGAAAGAAGAATCGCATTATTAGAAGAATCTTATTTAACTCTTAAAGATGATGTAAAAAGGGTTGAAAAAAGGATGAAGGCTATTGAGGATAACTATAAGAATTCAAGTGAGAAGGAAATAGTGTTCTATGAAGGAGAAGTGTTTGATGCTTACGACTTTTTCTGCCATTTGGTGCATAAGGCAAATGGTACATTATTGTTAATTGATCCATATATAGATGAAGTTGCTCTATCAATCCTCAAAAATAAAAAGAGAGAAGTAAAAGCTCACATCATCACTACGCATAGATGCAAAATCACTATAGAGGACCTTAACAAGTATCAAGATCAGTATGGTGAAATAAATATTCATATAGCCAAACCTTTTCATGATAGATTTTTATCTATCGATGATAGTGAACATTTTTTATTAGGCAGTTCGCTTAACCGAGTAGGGGCGCATTTTTCTGCAGTTGTGAAACTTGAGGATAAAACAATCATCAAAAGCCTAGAAAAGACACTTTTGGAGGGGTGATTAACCTCTTTTTATATCTAGAAGTATCATTAACCCCATATTTTTTATTAATTCCTCTTTAATTTAATAAATTAATGATATAAACTAGAAAATGCAGTTAATTAAAGGAGATTTATATGTCAGTAAAAATTGCAATTAACGGATTTGGACGTATTGGTAGATTAGCCTTCCGTCAAATGTTCGATGCGAAAGGTTATGAAGTCGTTGCTATTAACGATCTCACCAGCCCAAAAATGTTAGCCCACTTATTAAAGTATGATTCAGCCCAACGTACCTACAAGTATGCAGACTCAGTCAAATGCTCTGCTGATGGTGAAGTTCCAGGATGGATCGAAGTCAAAGGTAAGAGAATTACTATTTATGCCGAAAAAGACGCCGCCAATTGCCCATGGGGTCAATTAGGAGTTGATGTTGTCTTAGAATGTACAGGTTTCTATACTTCTAAGGAAAAATCAATGGCCCACATCAATGCCGGTGCTAGAAAAGTCGTTATTTCTGCTCCAGCTGGAAAAGATTTAAAGACCATCGTCTTCAATGTTAACCATAAGACCTTAACAAAAGACGACCAAGTCATCAGTGCTGCTAGCTGTACAACCAACTGCTTAGCACCAATGGCTAACGCTTTAAACAAATTTGCTAAGATTGAAAGTGGTATCATGACCACAGTTCACGCCTATACTGGTGACCAAATGGTTCTTGATGGACCACACCGTAAAGGTGACTTAAGAAGAGCCAGAGCTGCTGCTTGCAACATCGTTCCAAACAGCACAGGTGCTGCTAAAGCTATCGGACTCGTTATCCCAGAATTAAATGGTAAATTAATCGGTTCTGCTCAACGTGTTCCAGTTTGCACCGGTTCTACAACTATCTTAGTCGCAGTCGTTAAGACTAAGAAAGAAGTTACAAAAGAAGCCATCAATGCCGCTATGAAGAGAGCTGCTAACCAATCCTTTGGCTATACTGAAGAAGAATTAGTTTCTAGCGATGTCATCGGTATGACCTATGGTTCCTTATTCGATGCTACACAAACAATGGTTACCCCAATTGGTGGTGGCAGATATCAAGTCCAAGTTGTTGCTTGGTATGACAATGAGAACTCCTATACTTCTCAAATGGTCAGAACCATCAAATACTTCGCAGAAAACTGCTAATTAACTAAAAAGTAACTGTAGGGGTAGCTATTACCCGTATCAAAGACGAATTTAGCGCCCATCTATTTGGGCGCTTTATTTATAAAATTTAAGGAGACAAAAATGTTAACTGTCAAAGAATTAAAAAACATTGAAGGAAAAAGAGTGTTAGTCCGTGTTGACTTCAACGTTCCTTTAAAGGGTGGAGAAATCAGAGACGATAACCGTGTCGTTGCTGCTCTCCCAACAATTAAAGACTTACTCGAAAAGGGTGCTCGTGTCGTTTTATTCTCCCACTTAGGAAAGGTAAAACATAAAGAAGCTCCAGAAGTAGTCGAAGAACAAAAGAAAAAGAACAATTTAGCTCCAGTCGCTGTTCGTTTAGGCGAATTACTCGGTAAGAAAGTTGCTTTCTGCCCAGTCACTAGAGGTCCTGAACTTGAAGAAGCTGTTGCTAAGTTAGGAAATGGCGAAGTTCTTTTAGTCCAAAATACTCGTTATGAAAAGGGCGAAGAAAAGAATGATCCAGAACTCGCTAAGATTTGGGCTTCATTAGGTGATGCTTATGTTATGGACGCTTTTGGTAGCGCTCACCGTGCACATGCTTCTACCTATGGTATCCCAGAAATCTTAAAGGCTGAAGGTAAGCCAGTCGCTGTTGGCTACTTAGTCCAAAAAGAAGTTGAAAACTTATCACGCTGTGTCAAAGTCGAAGCTAAAGATAGACCATATGTCGCTATCTTAGGTGGCTTAAAAGTTTCTAGTAAGATTAAAGTTATCGATTCCTTACTCAAGAAATGTGATCGCGTCATCATCGGTGGTGCGATGGCTTATACATTCTTTAAAGCAATGGGACTCCCAACTGGTGATTCCCCAGTCGAAGATGATTATTTAGACTATGCTAAGAAATGTTTAGAAGAAGCAGAAGGCAAAATCTTACTCCCAATCGATAGTGTTGTCGCTGATGCTTTCGAAAACCCAACCCAAGTGAAAGTTTGCAAAGTCAATGAAACCCCAGCTGGTTTCCAAGGCTTAGATATTGGTCCAGAAACCCGTAAGTTATACGCTGAAGCTATTGCTAAAGCTAAGATGGTCTTCTGGAATGGTCCAATGGGAGTGTTCGAACAAGATGCTTATCAAGCTGGTACCTTAGCAATCTGTGAAGCTATTAAAGCAATTCCAGATGCCTTCACTGTTTGTGGTGGTGGTGATAGTGCTGCTGCTATTAAGCAATTTGGTTATGTGAAGTACTTCTCTCACGTTTCTACAGGTGGCGGTGCTTCCTTAGAAATGATTGAAAACGATGGCCATCTCCCAGGCATTGATGTTTTAGGATAATTATTATGGCAAGACGTAAATTATTAATGGGCAACTGGAAAATGAACAAGACTTCCGCGGAAGCGAAGGAATTCGCAGTTGCTGCTAAACCACTCGCTAAAGAAGCTCGTGCAGCCCATGTTGATCTCGGTGTTGCTCCTACTTATCTTTCTTTAGCCACTACCCGTAAATATGCTGCTAAGACCATGATTGTGGCTGCTCAAAACTGCCACTTTAAAGAATCTGGCGCATATACCGGTGAAGTTTCTATCCCAATGCTCAAGGAATTTGGAATTAACTGGGTTATTCTCGGTCACTCTGAAAGAAGAGCATATGATAATGAGACAAGCGAAAAATGTAACGCTAAGATCAAAGCTTTAATCGCCAATGATATGGTTCCACTATATTGTGTTGGCGAAACCTTAGCTGAATTTGAAGCTGGTAGAACTAAAGAAGTCGTCGGCGAACAAGTTCGTAAAGGTTTAGAAGGTTTAAGTGAAGAAGACGCTAAGAACTTAGTCGTCGCTTATGAACCAGTCTGGAGCATCGGTACAGGTAAGAATGCCTCTACTGAAATTGCTCAAGATGTCTGTCACTTCATTAGAACAGTCTTAAAAGAATGCGTTGGCAAATCTGCTAACAAGATTAGAATCCTTTATGGCGGTAGTGTGAAGCCAGAAAATATCAAAGCATATTTATCCTGCCCAGATGTTGATGGTGCTCTCGTCGGCGGTGCTTCTTTAAAGATTGAATCTTATACCGAATTATTAAGGAATATTAAATAATGGCAATTAATGGAAGAAATTATGGGACCAGCGGTCCTAATAATATCCATTATGAAGAAGAACATAACTCATCATCCGTAAGTTCTCATACCTTAAATTTAGGTAAGGTCTTCGGAATCATGTTCATCTGGCTCCTAGTTACAGCTGGCATTGCTTTCCTTGGCGGATATTTATTCGCTCGTTGGTTAGGAAGTGCTAGTGATCCAAATCCAGTTGCTGCTCGTGGCATTATGGCCATATTAGTAGTAAGTGGTATCACTCTCTTAGTGCTCACATTTGTTATTCAACTCTGGGCATTACGTCGTGATAAGGGAATGCTTGTCTTAAGTAGCTTATACGTCTTATGTATGGGCGTACTTATGTCTACATTCACCTTATTCATCGATTGGCAAATCCTCGGTGTTGCCTTAGGACTTACTAGCGCAATATTTGGAGTATTAGCCCTCATTGGTTTCTTAGCAAGAAACGTGAGACCAATCGCGATGGTGGGATTCATGCTCTTATTTGGATCATTAATCGTGAGTTTAGGAACTTGGCTATTCTCCCTCTTCCTCCCAGTTAATGTCACCTTCTTATGGATATTAGACTTTGTCATCTTTGGTGCGATGCTCCTTCTTGTCATTGTTGACATGCATCAAATTAATAAGATTTGCAAAAACGGAGAAATGAGTAGAAACCTCACTCTCTACTGTGCATTAACCTTATATACTGACTTTGTATATATCTTTATTAAGATTGTCTATTACCTCGCAATCGCGTACGGTAAAAGTCGTTAACCATTTATTTATAACATTAAGACCCTTCGTGGGTCTTTTTGTTTTGTGAAAAATGTGATAATCACAAAAATCACAACGTATCCCCATTGTTTAGTGATATAAATATTTATATGAGATATTTGTTTAATAAATATTCATTTCATTATTTATTAACTATCGCTCTCATTGTAACGATATTGCTTTTATCATTTCTCCCAATATTACCTATATGGACCTACGCTGGCATTGATGAGAGACATAGGGTTATCAATATATTAAAGTATCACGCATATTATGAAGGATTTAATATCTATTCAAAACCACTTAGCCCATTAGATTTTCTATATACTATTAGTTTTTTTGGAACATACATTATGTTAGGTATTCCTCTTGTGGTTATAGTGATTCAAAAATATTTCATTGCTAAAATATCATTATTAATTGACTCTATTTTCTTTTTTATTGTTAGTATATCTGATAGCAAGGTTTCATCGTTTGCATTTATTGGTTTTATTGTGACCTTATTTTTAGTAGTTTTAAACATATTGCTTGATTATCAAATTAAAAAGAATTCATCTAACGTTAGTGATAATAAAAAGAGTGATGAGGTTGGCATCATTATTAGAAATAAGAGAAAAGAGCTACATCTCACCCAACAAGACTTATCAAATTCCACAAATATATCGCGTTCTTTAATCGCGAAAATTGAAACTGGAGCGATTGTTCC
This sequence comes from Erysipelotrichaceae bacterium, assembly GCA_015059185.1. Lineage (GTDB taxonomy): Bacteria > Bacillota_I > Bacilli_A > RFN20 > CAG-826 > SIG220. The sequence goes on along the minus strand of SVAY01000008.1, from coordinate 2,820 downwards.
TACTAAAAGACAAATTGATATCATTAGCAATGCATTGAATATTAATGTTTTAAAGGACGAAAAAATAGATGTTAATAAAGAAGAATAATATGAATAAAGCATTGATTAGAAACAAATATGAAATTCACTATCTAGTTACTCTATTAATACTTTTTCTTATTCTGTTTTTATCTATCTTACCAATTCTTCCTATCAGTGTTTATGTAGGCTTAGAAGATAGGAGAATACCGCTTTACGAGACTCAAGTTCAGACTTATTATTCATATCTTATCTCTTCGATTGAGTCAGGTACAGTCGTATCATTTATTTGTGCTTTCGGAATGATTGCTTTTTATGTGACGAGTTTTATAACGATTATTTACATCCTGTTAGCTGATAAAAGGAATACAAAAATATGGCTATTGATATGTGCTTTATCTCATATCTTAGGGATAGTAACTTTATCTTATATTTCTATTTTTTCAACAATTTCATTTACACTCACTACATCGCTATTTATTATTGACTATTATTTAGACCATCAAAGAAGCATAAAAGATAGTGCTTTATTAATCAATAAGAGACAAGAATTAAATGAGCTTGGCCAAAAGATAAAAGATAGAAGAATAGAGAAAGGGCTAACTCAGCAAGCCCTAGCAGATAAAGTGTTTGTTTCTAGAACCTTGATAGCGAAGATTGAAAGTGGTTCGTATCTTGCTAATGATAATTTATTAAAAGATATTTCTATTGTTCTTGATATTGAATTAGATAATATTGATTGATTTCCTTTTGTGAAAAATGTGATTATTTTGTTATTCACTAGTCTTGTTTTTGCCCTGCTATATAATTGAGATAACTAAAGAGGAGATAAGAGATGAAAAAAAGAAACCTGTTATTCCTATCCATAATTAGTTTTTCTTGTTTAGGCTGTAGTTCAACAAGACCAGAATTCAGTCAAATTGACTCATTTAGTTGTGATTGCCAAGATGATTCAATTTCTTATGAACCGGTACAATTAAAATGTAATGTTTCGACAATAGGGGAAGATGGCTTGGTTTCTCATAAGATAGAGGTAAGAAAAGGCGAAGATATTAGTGGAAAAATAAAGACACAAGGCCCAAGAGCTGAAATGTATGATGGCCATCCTACCACATTATATAAAATTGAAAGTGGTGGAGGGTTAGTAAAGGCATCATTATTGTATTGTTATGATGGTGTAACACCAAGTTTAAGCGTTATTAATGCAGAATATAGCGAATTCTTTAAAGATGACTATTTATTTGGAGAATACACTAATCAAAAAGGAGAAAAACTCTATATATACGATTACCATATGGAATGTACATATGGAGATTATAGTTTCTATAGCAAGGAAATATATTCACCAAATCCTCAAGAAGTGTTGGTGAAAGATCCTATATTAAAGCGCGATGGCAAAAAAATCGATTTAGGAGATAAGTTTCAAAGCAATATAAGTTTTGGCCCATCGAGAGCAAATAATAATCAATTTATATTTGATGTTACCTCTATTTCGATAAGGCCTGATTTTCTAATTAACTATTTCGAAGAAAATAATATTGAATACAATATCTATGATTATGTTTATTGGAGATACAACGAGAGAGCTGTATCGTTCTCATAACGCTTATTCCATATTGTGCCTTTTTATTTATAAATAAATGATATAGAATAATTTGGCTATGTGGACTAATCCTTTCTATGTAATAGCCTTTATTCTAGGAATTATCATCATTATTTATTCTTTAATGATGTTTTTATTGCCGAAAAAAAATAGCCATTTATTTATTAAATTATTATTCGACATCGCTTATATCGCCCAGATGTTATTCATTTTCTTTGCAACGAAAAGCTATGCAGTGTTTATTGGTATAGCTTCTAATACAGTTGGAGCAGTGAGAGACATTGTTTTTATCACAAGCGATAAAAAAGAACATCGTTTATATTGGACAATTGTTTTATGCGCGCTTATGGTAGCCTTTCTTCATTTTTCTTATGATAGTCCTGTTTCGTATTTGCCTGTATTTGGAACTTTGATAAACACAACCGCCTTATCCTTTAAAAAGAAACAAAACACATGTGCTTTAACAATGTTTGGACAACTTTTCTTTATTTCTTATTATTCACTTCTTTTAAAAGAGAGCGATTTTTTAACAATTTTAAATATTATTAGTGCTTCAATGCTCTTTATTAGTGCGGTAGTGGGGTTCATCATCCCATTTGTGAAAGCCGCTCGCGCACGTAACGCACATATTTATAAGATATAGAGTAAATCATTAATATTTTTATATAAAAAAGAGCCTTTTTTAATGTGTAACATAAAATATATAAAAATTTTTAAAAAAGTCATTGACATTGATAATTTATTAGTGCTAATCTAATTAAGCGCTGCCTCGAGAGAGGTCATAGATATTACTAAAGTAATAGAATAAAGCGCAACTGATCTTTGAAAACTAAACAGATGTACGAACAATTAAACGTCAATTTATTTTAAATTACAAAACCAGATAATTATTTTGAACTAGAATACAAACATTGAGAGTTTGATCCTGGCTCAGGATGAACGCTGGCGGCGTGCCTAACACATGCAAGTCGAACGAGGGTGCTTGCACCCTAGTGGCGAACGGGTGAGTAACACGTAGGTAACCTGCCTTTAAGCTTGGGATACCCAGAGGAAACTTTGGCTAATACCGGATAACAATGGAAGAGGCATCTCTTCTATTTAAAAGGCCCGTATGGGTCACTTAAAGATGGACCTGCGGCGCATTAGCTAGTTGGTGAGATAACAGCCCACCAAGGCGAGGATGCGTAGCCGACCTGAGA